>NZ_JABWQX020000001.1:2504630-3122840 GCF_014268655.2 Pseudomonas marvdashtae | reverse complement strand
AGTGCTGAGCGGCGAAGTGGAGGTCCAGGCCCGTACGCCTTTGCGCGTATTGGCCGGCAATGCCGAGCTGCTGGCCGATGGCGCGCGGTTCAATGTACGGGCCATCGATGGCAGCGTGTGCGTAACGTGCCTGGAAGGCAGCGTGCAAGTCCAGCATCAAGGACGTCGCGTAAGCCTGGTGCAAGGCCTGCAATTGACCTATACCGCGCAGCGACAAGGCCAACCCAGCGCCTTCGACACACAGCAAGTGATGGCCTGGCGTGAGCAGATGCTGGTGTTCAACGACGCACCGCTGGCGAGCGTGATTGATGAAATCAACCGCTACCGCCCTGGGATGATTGTGCTGATGAACGCGCAACTGGGGCAGCGCAAGGTGCAGGCGCGCTTCAGCTTGGCGCAATTGGAAAATGTCGCCGTGCTGATTCGCGATGCCTATGGCGCCTCGATCACCGAGCTACCGGGCGGCATCGTGCTGGTCAGCTAAAACCGCCCATGCGATATCATTCAAGCGGCGCCAACACCTGGCGGTACTGCTCGGTGCCTTGCGCCGTGCGACGGCTGAAGCTGAACTCCAGGCCAGCCGGGTTTTCCTCCTTGCTGCCGGTCAGATGGCTCCAGCCACGATCCGCGCGCCAGACCCGCACATCGACGCGCTCCAGTTCACTGAGCACCGCCACGCCTTCCTTGGGCGCAGGTAATGGGTAGCGCGACCGGCCGGCACCTGCGGCGCGAAACAACGTGCCGTTGTCGATCCACCATTTCACGCGCTGCACGCTGCCGTCCTGCGCCGCCGTGGCGCGTATCAGTTCCAATTGCAACGGGTTGCTGTCGCTGCTGCGGATGCTGATCGCCGCAGGCGCCGGGAGGCTGGCGACAGACGGGTCGTCAGGGGCTTTTGGCTCGGCCAACTCAGTGGTGGCGCGCAGGGCAAAGTCTCGCTGCAACTGGTTGAGCGCACGCATCAGTTGCGCGTGTTGCTCGACGCTGTCCTGCAAGTGAGCGTCGGCGCGAGTCACGCCGTCGAGCCCGCGCCAGGCGATCAGGCTGACGATCGTCATCAGCATAATGGCTACCATCACCTCAATCAGCGTGAAGCCTCTTTGCCGGTCCATCAATGCACCTCGATGCGGCCAGTCGCGGTGCGCGTCACCGATACGCTGGCCTGGTTGCTGGACAGGGTGACTTGCAGGGGGGCGCCAATCCATTCGGCATCGAGCACCAGCGTTTTGCCCTGGCGTATCCGCACCTCCACTGGCGCCGAATCCCAGCGTCTGGGCCGTAGTTGCGGGTCGTTGATGAACTCCCGATCCCGCGCGTCGACGACATCCCGCCGCACGAAACGGTAGCCCTGGTTGTCGGCGACCCAAGTGATGGGCCGGCCGTCGCTGCGCGCTTCGGCCTGGGCGGTCTCCAGCAGCAACGCCAAGCGCTTGGCGTCTTCACGCAGGCCGCGCGCAGGGTCGGCGTGGATGTTCAAGCTGATGGCGGCGCTGGCAATGCCGATGATCACCAACACCACCATCAGTTCGATCAGCGTGAAGCCTTGTTGCCGGTGTCGCCAATTATTCATGGCGCTGCGCCTGTATCTGGGGTGGATTTGCAATAAAAACGTGAGAAAGCACGGGTAGCCTGATTCACTGGAATTCACGGAGGATCCGCTCATGCGCCATTTCCATCGGTTGAACCCGGCCACCCTGGTACAGGCTGCCGCCGTGCTTGCCAGCGTGGCGGGGCTCGTCATATGGGGTTTTTTGCTCAACGATTCGGCGCCCGTGCAAGCCCAGGCCAGCAGCGAAGCCTTGCCACCGCTGGCCGCCACCGGCCAGGAGGCGGCCCAGTGGTTTGCCAGTTCGGCGCATACCCTGGAGATCAAGCTCAGCGGCCTGCTAGCCGGCCCGAATGGCGCGGTAGCGGTCCTCAGTATCGATGACGGGCCGCCCCGGGCCTTCCTGGCGGGGGAGCAGTTGGGCGAGGGCGTGCGCTTGCGCGGTATCGAAGGCGACGCCGTGGTCATCGACCGCGCCGGCACTGAATCGCGTTTGCCGATAGCCCGCCTGCCGGCGCCGGTGGCGCTGCCGTCGCTGCGTTGATTCATGGTTTGGCGATGGGACGGCTGAACAACGTTTCCAGGCGCGCCAGCGGTGGCCCGTGTTGTTCGCGATCATGCACCAGGACCTGCACCCTCAGCAGATCGCCGCTGCGGGTTACCCGCTGTTCACAACTGAGTTTCAAGCGTCCTTGATCACAGCGCTGCATGGCGCTGTCCTTGTTTTTCACTCCGCGCAGACGCAGTTCGGCCAGGCTGTTCTGCGCCGCCAACAGTGCCACCGAGCGCTCGCGCAGAAGCGCGTTGCTCTGGCTCATTTGCCCACTGGCGCGTACCGCCGCCGACATCGCCACCGCCACGATCAGTAGCGCCACCAACACTTCGATCAGGGTAAAACCGCGTTGCCGGGGCACCTGTCTGGTCATGGTGATGAGCGTCGTCGGGGGAAATGGACTTCAGCCTAATGCCCGCACTTGACGGATTGCTGACCAAAGCTCCTGAGGATTTTTTATACCAGTGACATATGCGACTGGAACAATCCGCAGCGAATGGAAACCTCAATCCGCGCCGAACCAGGCGCCAGCCAAGGAGTGTCGAGATGGGTGTCGTGTCGTCTAACCGTCCCACACAAGGCCCTCGCCGGCAGCGAGGTTTTACCCTGATCGAAATCATGGTCGTGGTGGTCATCCTCGGGATTCTCGCCGCCATGGTCGTGCCCAAAGTTCTCGACCGGCCGGACCAGGCCAGGGCCACGGCGGCTCGCCAGGACGTCGCCGGTCTGATGCAGGCGCTCAAGCTGTTCCGCCTTGATCAAGGGCGCTACCCGACCATGAACGAAGGCCTCGCAGCCTTGGCGCAAAAGCCCGCCAATGCCACCAGCGCCAATTGGCGGGCTTATCTGGAGCGATTGCCCAAGGACCCTTGGGGTCGTGCCTACAATTACCTCAACCCAGGCACCAACGGCGAGGTTGATGTGTTTTCCCTCGGCGCCGATGGCCAGCCCGATGGTGAAGGCGTCAACGCCGATATTGGCTCCTGGCAGCTCTAGCCGTGGGGCATTCAGCGCAGCGCGGCATGGCGGTGATCAGCGCCTTACTGGTGGCGACCGTGGTGGCGGTGATTGCCGCCGGCATGATCGCCCGGCAGACGCAGGTGACCCGTGGCGTGGAAAGCGAAAGCCAGCGGGTGCGGGGCGCCTGGCTGTCCAATGGGGTGCTGGAGTGGACCCGACAGGCGCTGTGGCAGCAACGGCTGCGCGAACCCATGACGCGTTTGGACCAGGACTGGGCGCAGCCCATGCGCGGCGTACGCCTGGGCTCTGAGAGCGGCGTATTCGACGGTCGCATCAGCGATGAGCAGAGCAAATTCAACCTGCGCAACCTGGTCCTGGACGGACAGCTCGACACGCTGGAATCCGCTGTGTTCGAACGCCTTTGCGCCGAACTGGGCGTACCGCTTGCCCAGGCCAATCGCATCGTCCAGCGCGTGATCGAGGCGTACCCCAGGCGCTTGCAGCCTGCGTCGCAAAGCACGAGCGCGGGAACGGGATTGGACAGCGGCCGCCTGACGTCACCCGACGCCGACAGCCGCCCGCTGCCCGCCACCCGGCCGATGTTGCGCCACTTCGATGACTTGGCCAGCTTGCCGGGTATCGACCCCGCCACTCTTGAGCGCTTGCGCCCCTTTGTCACGGTGCTGCCAGCGAGCACCTGGGTGAACGGCAACACCACCACTGCCCAAGTCCTGGCCGCGCGGGTGCCCGGCATGAGCGTGGCCCAGGCGCAAGCGCTGATCGCCGAGCGCGACCGTGGCCAGTGGTTCATCAACAGCGGGGATTACCTCAACCGCTTGCGTGTACCGCAGATGAGCACTGAACAACTGCGCCTGGGCATCACCAGCGAGTGGTTTCTGTTGCGCGGGCAATCCACCGTCGAGCAGCGCCAGTTCAGCGTCCAGGCGCTGTTTTATCGCGGTGAGCTGAACCGGCCCCGAGTGATCTGGTCGCGGGTGGGCGCATGAGCGTTTTGCTGCGGATGGCCCTGGCGCCGTTGGCGCAGTTGAACGCCGACAGCCTGTTGGAGTGTGCCTGGCTCGACCGTAAGGGCGCGTTGGTCAAGCAGGGTCGACAGTCTTTGCGCGAGCTGAGCAGCGCGGCCCAAGCCCAAGCGTTGGAGCTCTGTTTGCATCCCCAGGACAGCTTGCTGGCCTGCGTCGAATTGCCCCCGCTGCCAGCTGCGCGCCTGGGCGATGCCGTGCGTTGCGCGGCAGACAACCTGCTGCTGGGCAGCGACGATACCGTTCACCTGGTACACGGGCCTCGCGACATTGGCGGCCAGGTGCAATTGGCTTGGTTTGACCGGGCGGCGCTGCAGCGTCTCTCGCAGTTGTTGCAAACGCTCAAGTTGCAGCCGCGCGGCCTGTACGCGGCGCCGTGCTTTTTATCGTTGGCCGAGGCCGGCGCGTGCACGGCAACTTGGGTGGAGGATCATTTGCTGGTACGCGAGGACCTTCAGCGCGCCTGGGTTCATCCCTTGATGGAAGAAGGGCTCGAGCAATTGCGCGAGAGGACGGTGCGTTGGGTCGGTGCGCGGCCAGAAAGCTTGGCCGGCGTCGATCCATTGCCGGGCGAACAGCGCTGGATCGGCCCGGTGCCGTCATGGAGTCTGCTCAGCGGCATCGAGCAGAACCCACGGGGCAATCAGCGCTGGGGCCGCGCCGCCGCCTGTTGCGCGGTGGCGGCGTTGATCTGGACCTTGGGCCTCAATCTGTATGCCATGCGGCTGGCCGATGAGGGCCAAGCAATCAAGAGACAGATGGTCAGTCGGGTGCAGCAGGTTTTCCCCGAGTTGCCGGTGGTCCTCAATCCCTTGCAACAGGCGCGTCAGCAACGCGATGCGCGACGCGACGGGGCGCAGGCCGAAGGACCGGTCAGCTTCGCGGTCCTGGTGCGGCAGGCGGTTGGGCATTTGCCGTTCATGGCGGGCGCCGTCGACAAGCTCGACTTCGATGGCACGGAATTGCACCTGACCCCGCGCGCGCCGGCCCGCAAACCCCCTGCCGAGAGCAGCTGGCAAGCCAGCCTGGCGCAAGGCGGCATACAAGCAGATCTGGCCAACGGGCAGTGGACCCTTAAGCGTTTGCCAGCGGACGCCAAGACGACGTCCGTCGCGGAGGCCGCGGATGAATAGCCTTGCCCGCTATCGCGCCCGCTGGCAGGCCCAGCGCGCCAGCGCACTGCAGTTCTGGCAACGCAGCAGCGCCCGGGATAAACGCATCTTGCGCGTCGCCGCCGTGGTGTTGCCGGTGATGGTGCTGTGGTACGGCTTGATCCAACCGCCGCTGCAACGCATCGATCATTGGCAGGCCGAGCTGCCGCGCCTGCGTTCCCAGGCGGTAGCGCTGGAATCGGTGCTGGGCGAGGTGCAAGGCGCCAGCGTGCCGCCCGGCGCGATCACCCCGCAAGTTTTGCATGAGCGTTTGGATGGCATCGGCCTCGCGGGCGCCTACCGCCTGGAGAACAGCGCCGAGGGTGATGCCATGACGTGGCGGCTGACACTCGATAACGCCCCGGCCGACGCCGTGTTGAACTGGTTACTGGACGACGCACCCAGGCTCGGCCTGCGGGTGCGCGACGCTCATTTGCAACGGACAACAACGCAAAGTACTGAGACGGCCGCGCGGATTTCCGGGGTCGTCGGCATGGAACAGGCGCCAGGCGCTAAGGACTCTTCATGAAGCGGTTTGGTACGTACGCGTCAACATTTCCCTTGGCGCTGCTGCTGAGTGCCTGTAGCCAATGGGGCGGCGAGCAACCACAGCCCATCGCCGCGCAAAGCGAACTCGGCCAGCCGCTGGCGCAGACCGGCAGCGGCGATGCGCTGGTGGAGCGCCAGCGAGCCCAGGCGCAGGTGCAAGAGCAGCGACAGCGGCAGGTCAACAAGGCACCGTCGCGCTCGAGCCCGCGTTCTCCCGCCGATGCTGCGACGGTGGCCGGCAACGGCTTGGGCAAGCAGCCGGTGCAGTTGAATTTTGTCGAGGCCGACATTCCCGCCGTGGTGCGCGCTTTATCCCGGGCAACCGGTCGCCAGTTCCTGGTCGATCCGCGCATCAAAGGCCAACTGACCCTGGTGTCTGAAGGCGAAGTTCCGGCTCATACCGCCTACGACATGTTGCTGGCGGCCCTGCGCATGCAAGGCTTTGCCGTGGTCGAAGTGGAGGGCGTCAGCCAGGTGGTGCCGGAAGCCGATGCCAAGTTGCTGGGCGGCCCGGTGGGGGACGCCGACCGTCCGGCAGGCAATGGCATGATCACGCGGACCTACCGCCTGCAGTACGAAAACGCGGTCAACCTGATTCCGGTGCTGCGGCCTATCGTGTCGGCTAACAACCCCATCAATGCCTATCCTGGCAACAACACGGTGGTGGTCACCGACTACGCGGAAAACCTCAGGCGCGTGGCGCAGATCATCGCCAACATCGACATTCCCGGGGCCATCGACACCGATGTGGTGCCGGTGCAGAACGGGATCGCGGTCGACATCGCGACGATGGTCTCCGAGCTGCTGGACGTGCAGGGCGCCGATGCCACGCAAAAGGTCTCGGTGATTGGTGACCCACGGTCCAACAGCATCATCCTGCGCACCGGCAGCCCCGAGCGTACCGAATTGGCCCGCCAACTGATCTACAAGCTCGACAATGCCCAGAACAACCCGAGCAATCTTCACGTGGTGTACCTGCGCAACGCCCAGGCCAACAAACTGGCGCAGGCCCTGCGCGGCCTGCTCACCGGTGAAGGGGAAATGGCCGGTGCGTCCACCGACGGCGCGCGAGCCCTGTTGAGTGGCGGCGGCCTGGGTGGCCAATCGGGCAACAGCACCACCGGCAATGGCAGCAGTTCCTCAAGTAGCGGCGCCAGCTCGCAAAACAGCAACGGCCAGGGCGCCGGCCTGCAAATGCCGAGTGGTCAAAGCGGCCATCAGTCCGGCGAAAGCGCGGTGGCGTTTTCCGCCAATGGCGTGACCGTGCAGGCCGATACCACCACCAACACCTTGCTGATTTCCGCCCCCGACCCGTTGTATCGCAACCTGCGGGAGGTCATCGACCTGCTCGACCAGCGCCGAGCCCAGGTGGTGATCGAAAGCCTGATCGTCGAAGTCAGTGAAGACGATGCCAGCGCATTCGGCATCCAATGGCAGGCCGGCGACCTTGCCGGCAATGGCTGGATCGGCGGCGCCAACCTGGGCGGCGCCGGCATCAATACATCAGCTAAGAACAGTATTGATGCGCTGCCCGGTGGCCTGAGCATCGGCAAGGTCTCGGGCACCGTGAATATTCCGGGCATCGGCCAGGTGTTGGATCTGAAAGTGCTGGCCCGCGCGCTGAAAAGCAAGGGCGGCACCAACGTGCTGTCCACCCCCAATCTGCTGACGCTGGACAACGAAGCGGCGAGCATTTTCGTCGGTCAGACCATCCCGTTCGTCACGGGCAACTATGTGACCAATGGCGGGGGCAACAGCAACAACCCGTTCCAGACCATCGAGCGCGAGGAAGTAGGGCTGCGCCTGAACGTGCGTCCGCAGATCTCCGAAGGCGGCACGGTCAAGCTGGACATCTACCAGGAAGTCAGCAGCGTGGACCCGCGCGCGTCCAGCGACGCCGGCACGGTGACCAACAAGCGCGCCATCGACACCAGCATCCTGCTCGACGATGGACAGATCATGGTTCTGGGCGGCTTGCTCCAGGATGGTTTTACCGAGAGCTCCGATGCCATTCCGGGGCTGGGCAGCATCCCCGGTATCGGCGCGCTGTTTCGCAGCGACAGCCGCTCGAGGACCAAGACCAACCTGATGGTATTCCTGCGCCCGTACATCATCCGCGACAACAATGTCGGACGCAGTATTACCCTCAATCGCTATGACTTTATCCGTCGCGCCCAAGGCAATTTGCAGCCTATCCACCGATGGCCGCTCACCGACATGCAGGCGCCGCAGTTGCCGCCAGCCGAGCAGGCGATGCCGCTCAACGTGCCGTCACGCAATCCAGCGCCGCTCAATCAAGTGCCCCGCGCAGCCATCCGCGCCGTGCCGCTGGAAACGGGCAAGCAGCCATGAACCCTGGGCAACCAACCCGCCAGGGCGCCTTGCCCTACGCCTGGGCCAAGGCCCAACGGCTGTTGCTCAAGGCTGGCGAGGAAGGCGATGTGCTGTTGGTCAGCGCCGCAACGCCCGGCTGGGCCATCAATGAAGTCCGTCGCCGTTATGGCATCACCGCCTTGCAACGCATACGCGACGATGAGTTGGAAGCGCTGCTGACCAGCGCCTACGCCGATACCGGCAGCGCCGCCGCGATCGTCGGCGCGGCGGAAAATGAAGTCGACCTGGACCGGCTGATGCAGGACATCCCGGAAGTCGCCGACCTGCTGGACAGCGAAGGTGGCGCCCCGGTCATCCGCATGATCAACGCTTTGCTGACCCAGGCGGCGCGGGATGAAGCCAGCGATATTCATATCGAGCCGTTCGAAACTCATTCCGTGGTGCGCTACCGCGTCGATGGCGCCCTGCGCGATGTGGTCGCGCCGCGCAAGGCCCTGCATGCGGCGCTGGTGTCGCGGATCAAGATCATGGCGCAGTTGGATATCGCCGAGAAACGCTTGCCCCAAGACGGCCGCATAGCCCTGCGTGTTGCCGGGCGGCCGATTGACGTGCGGGTGTCCACCGTGCCCACCGGCCACGGCGAGCGGGTGGTGATGCGCCTGCTGGACAAACAGGCCGGGCGGTTACAGCTGGAAACCTTGGGCATGGCGCCCGCCGTGCTCACTCAACTCGACCAACTGATCCGCCAACCCCACGGCATCGTGCTCGTCACCGGTCCCACCGGCAGCGGCAAGACCACCACGCTCTATGCCGCCCTGGCCCGCCTGGATGCCAGTACCAGCAACATCCTCACCGTCGAAGACCCGGTGGAATACGATTTGCCGGGTATCAGCCAGATTCAGGTCAACAGCCGGATCGACATGAGCTTCGGCCTGGCCCTGCGGGCCATCCTGCGCCAGGATCCGGACGTGATCATGATCGGCGAAATCCGCGACCAGGAAACCGCCCAGATTGCAGTCCAGGCCTCATTGACCGGGCACCTGGTCCTGGCGACCCTGCACACCAACGACGCCGTGTCGGCGGTGACGCGGCTGACCGATATCGGCGTGGAGCCCTTTTTGTTGGCGTCGTCACTGCTCGGCGTCCTCGCGCAACGCCTGGTGCGGCGCCTGTGTCCGGAATGCAAGCAGCCTGACGAAGCGGTGCCGGGGCAGTGGCGCCCCCACGGCTGCCCGCGCTGCAACCACACCGGCTACAGCGGTCGTACCGGCATTCACGAATTGTTCGTGGTGGACGACGAGGTGCGCCGACTGATCCACCAGGGCGAAGGCGAACAGGCGCTGCGCATTTGTGCGCGGCAGGCCGGTATGTTGAGCATGCGCGAGGACGGCGAGCGGTGGGTCGCCACTGGCTCCACCGCCCGCGAAGAAATCCTGCGCGTGACCCGGGACGCCTGATGAACCGCTACCGTTTCGAGGCCGCCGATGCCTCCGGGAAAATCCAACAAGGCGTGCTGGAAGCCGACAGCCAGCGCAGTGCGATGGGTGAACTGCGTGGCCGTGGGTTAACGCCGTTGCGCATCGATGAACAGCAACCCGTCAACAGCGCCAGTGCGCCCGGTATATTCAGCCCCAAGCTGTCCGACGGCGATCTGGCCTGGGCCACCCGCCAACTGGCGAGCCTGCTGGGCGCCAGCTTGCCGTTGGAAGCGGCCCTGTCGGCCACCGTGGACCAGGCCGAGAAACGCCACATCGCCGAGACCCTGGGCGCCGTGCGTGGCGACGTGCGCAATGGCATGCGCCTGGCCGATGCGCTCGCCGCACGGCCACGGGATTTTCCCGAGATCTACCGGGCGATGATTGCCGCTGGCGAAGAGTCCGGCGACCTTGCCCAGGTGATGGAGCGCCTGGCCGACTACATCGAAGAACGCAACAACCTGAGGGGCAAGATCCTCACGGCGTTTATCTACCCGGCGGTGGTGGGCGTGGTCTCCATCGTCATCGTGATTTTCCTGCTGGGCTTCGTGGTGCCGCAGGTGGTCAGCGCCTTTTCCCAGGCGCGCCAGGACCTGCCAACCCTGACCCGGGTAATGCTGCAGGCCAGCGACTTCCTGCGCGCGTGGGGCTGGGCCTGTTTCGCCGGACTCGCCGGCTGCTGGTGGGGGTGGCGCCGCTATTTGCGTAACGCCGAGGCACGCCTGGCCTGGCATAGCCGGGTGTTGCGGCTTCCGCTGATCGGCCGCTTCGTGCTCGGGGTGAACACGGCGCGTTTCGCCTCGACCCTGGCGATTCTCGGCAGCGCCGGCGTGCCACTGTTGCGTGCCCTGGACGCCGCCGGGCAGACGCTGGCCAACGACCGCCTGGGCCATTGCGTGGCCGATGCGACGCTGCGGGTACGCGAAGGCGTGGGCCTTGCCAACGCGCTGCGAGTCGGCAAGGTGTTCCCGCCGATCCTGATCCACCTGATCGCCAGCGGCGAAAAAACCGGTAACTTGCCGCCCATGCTCGAGCGCGCCGCGCAAACCCTGTCTCGTGATATCGAACGTAGGGCCATGGGCATGACGGCACTCCTGGAGCCGCTGATGATCGTGATCATGGGTGGCGTCGTGCTGACCATCGTCATGGCTGTGCTGCTGCCGATCATCGAGATCAATCAGCTGGTGCAATGAAACCCTGCGTAATCCCACACCAGAGCGCCACTCGGGTTCATCCGTTCGACATGTACCGCGCGCCAGGCTACGGCCCACGGGGGAGGGCACGCCATGGCGTTTCGCTCATGCTGCGAAAGCTGGGCGAAATGTCAGGAAGATGTCGGTAACTCTCGAGAATATTTAGGAAAAACAGCGCCGAACACCCGAGATTTTTTCCTTTCTCTGTCACCGGATGTTGAGAGCTTCTACGCCGTGGCCACCCCTTTAAAAGAGCGCTGGAAATCTGCTCGGGGCAGCGGTCGCGATGAGAAGCACAAGCGAACTACCAACGTCCAGACACGATGAAAGGAGATTCTTCATGTTCAAGCGCAACGTTCTTGCTGTTTCCATGGCCGTCGCCGGCCTTTGCTCCGCCCAGGCCATGGCCGCTGTCGTCGGTGGCGGTGCCACTCTGCCGCAGAACCTGTACGGCGTGCCTCCAACCGATGGCGCCGCTGCTCCCGTCGGCATCCTCAACGGCCCTGCGCCACAACCGGCCTTCGCCAACTACGTGGGTGTGGGCAGCGGCGGCGGCAAGTCCGCTTTCCTGACCAACAACTCCGACCTGCTGGTCTGGACCTTCGACGGCGACTCGACCACCCCCCCGGAAAAGGTCTACGTTCCGGCCGTGACCGTTGACTACGCCGGTAGCGACTCGATCCTGTCCAGCGCTGAACTGACCACCTATCGCGCCGCTCACCAGTCGCCCGCCGTGCCGACCGGCAACGCCGCCAACTGGGGTCCGATCATCCAGATCCCTGCCGAAGCCACTTCGGTCACCGTCCCATACAAACTCACGTTGGCCAACGGCACCGCCGTCAACAACCTGAACCTGACCAGCGCCCAGCTGTGCAACATTTTCTCGGGTACTGTCACCACTTGGAACCAGGTCAACAGCACCTATCCAACCACCCCGATCAAGGTCTACTACCGCGCCGGCAGCAGCGGCACCAGCGAGATCTTCACCCGTCACTTGAACAGCCAGTGCCCGACCAAGTTCACCACCAACGGCACCTTCACCACGGCCGTCGGCACCGTTCCGGCAAACGCCACTGCCGTGACCGGCAGCACCGCGATGGCCAGCACCGTGCTTTCCACCGAAGGCGCCATCGGCTACGTCGGTCCGGAAGACGTCAACGCCAGCAGCAACGCCGTGGTCGCTCGCGTCAACGGCAACCTGCCCACCATCGGCAACGTGACGACCGCCCTGAGCACCATCGCTCCGCCAGCCGCCGCTGATCGTGGCCTGCCGGAAAACTGGGCCAAGGTCCTGCCTAACCCGGCGACGGGCTACAGCATCGTTGGCTACACCTTCCTGGTATTCAACCAGTGCTACAAGGACAGCACCGATACTTCCGCTGTTCGCAGCTTCATCAACCGTCACTACACCCTGACCGACCTGGCCAACAACGACGACGAAATCATCGCCGCCAAGCTGATCCCGATCACCGACACCTGGAAAACCGCGGTCCGCGAAACCTTCTTCACCGCCACCAACTCGCTGTCGGTGGGCAACACCACCGCCTGCAACGGCATTGGTCGTCCGCTCTAAACCCTGAACACCGGGGTCGCTGCATGAACCGGCAACAGCCTCGCGCTGTTGCCGGTTTTTCGTTTCAGGCAACCGCCCGGCAGATGAACATTGCATGACAAAAGTTCGGTCGCGATGGCGTCAACCTGCCTTGGGATTAGTCATTTGCGCGCCTCGTCCAGCGGGCGCTACCGAATTCGCCCTGCGTAAAAAGGATCCGTAGTGATGCGTCGCCGCCCACAGAAAGCCACTCGCCGTAATGCTGAATCCACCGCTGTGCTGCGCCTCAAGCCTTTGGCCCAGGCCATTGCCTTGCTGCTGCTGGCCAACCCCGCGTACGCAGCGACCAGTTTCAGTTCGGCCTGGTTCGCGGCCAAGGGCGCGGCTCCGGCGGCGGGCCCGGCCAGCCCCAGCGCGCCGCGCCCTGGGACGCCTCCACCGCTGGCGCAGCAACAACGGGTGCAGCAGCAGTTGGGCCGTTCGCTGGCGAACATGAACAGCACGGTGGCGGCGATTGCGGCCAGCCAGGCTGCCCAGGCGGCTGGGCGTGCGGCCACCTTTGGCGCACCGCAAACCATCCATAACGGTTTGGGTGGCAATGGCCTGAACGCGGTGATTGGTCCGGACGGCAAGCCGCTGTTCGTCAACGCCAATGGCCCGGTACAGAGCGATGCCAATGGCAAGGTCGTGGTGACCGTCAAGCAGACCGCCGACAAGGCAATCCTCAACTGGGACACGTTCAATATCGGCCGTGACACCACCCTGGCGTTTCAACAGGACGCCAGTTGGGCGGCGTTGAACAAGGTCAACAACAGCACCGCGCCGAGCCAGATCCAAGGCCAGATCAAAGCCGACGGCACGGTGATGATCCTCAACAGCAACGGTGTAGTGTTCAGCGGCAGCAGCCAGGTCAACGTGCGTAACCTGGTGGCGGCCGCCACGGATTTCAGCGACGAGCAATTCAAGACCGGTGGCCTCTACAACGCCAGCGCCGCAAGTTTCACCAACGCCCAAGGCGCGATTCGGGTGGAGACGGGCGCGCAGATTTCCACGGCCGCCCCAAGCAAATCGACCGCCGGTGGCGGCTATGTGTTGTTGCTGGGCAAGACCGTCGACAACGCCGGCACCATCAGTACCCAGCGCGGCCAAACCGTGCTGGCGGCCGGTGACAGCTTCACGATCAAAAAGGGCTTCGCCAGCGACGGTAACTCGACTTCAACCACCCGCGGCAATGAGGTCATCGCCCATCAAGTAGGCGGCACGGGCGCCGGGCAGGTGAGCAACACAGGGCTGTTGATGGCGGCCAGCGGCGACGTGACCCTGACCGGCAACCAGGTGCGGCAAAACGGCGTGGCCGTCGCCAGCACCTCGGCGGACACCCGTGGCACGCTGCATCTGACCGCGCGCGGTAGCGAGGCCAACGTGACCCTGGGCGAAGGCAGCACCACGGCGATCCTGTTGGATGCCAGCGCCACGGCCCTGGACAGTCAGCGCGACAGCTTGTTGAAACCGGTCGTCAGCCAGGACGGCAAGGTGATCCCCGCCGACACCTATCGCCGTGACCTGTCTCTGGTGCGGATCGACAGTGCCGGCAGCGTCGACTTCCAGAAAGGCTCGATCACCCTCGCCACCGGCGGCCAGGTCGCAGTGAATGCCGGTACCCGCAGCCTGGTGCGCGACGGCGCGGTGATCGATGTGTCCGGCGCCACCGGGGTCAAGGTGGCGATGGAAGCGAACAGCATCAAGGTCAACATCCAGGGCAACGAGCAGCGTGATGCCGCCGGCAACCGGGATGAAGGCGCGTTGAATAACAACGATGTGTGGGTGGATACCCGCGAGCTGGTGTTCGTGCCGGCCGGCACCAACGGCTACGCCACCGATCGCTGGTACACCGCCGGTGGCTTGCTGGAAGTCAGCGGCTACCTCGGCACCCAGGGCCATAGCGCCGCCGAATGGATGGCCCAGGGCGGTACCGTGAGTTTTACCGGTAATGACTTGGTCACTCAGGCTGGCTCGCAGATCAATATGTCCGGCGGCACGCTGGACGTGCAAAGCGGCACGATCAAGCAAACCTGGCTCAGAGGCGCCGATGGCCGCTTGTATGAACTCAACCGCGCGCCCGGCGACAGGCTCTACACCGGCCTCTACAAAGGCTACGAAGACCATACCCAGCGCTGGGGGCAAACGAACTATTACTACAATCCCCTGATCGCCCCGCGCTCGCGCCAAGAGGCGGGCTACACCGTTGGCCGCGATGCCGGCACCCTGGTGATTGGTACGCGTAATGCGGTGCTCGAAGGCACACTCGCCAGCGACACCTTCCAAGGTGACCGCCAGACCCGCGCCGCCCAGGCCGGCCTGGATGGCTACCAGCAGTCGCAAAAAGCCGTAGCCCGGGGTGGGCAACTGGTGGTCGGCGCGTACGTGCCGTTCTACGTGAAGGAAAGCGGCACCGTGGAATATGCCCTTGGCGCCACGGCCGATACGCTAAAAAACGTCGTCATCGGCAAAGGCGCCGCAGGCGTTGCCAATGGCATCGACCTCGGCAGCGCCTTGCCGACGGATCGCCAGGGTACGTTGTACCTGGACAGCAACCAGCTCAGCGGCTTCAAGCTGGGTGCGATCAAAGTAGCCGCCAGCGAAGGCATTAATGTCGAGGGGGCGTTGCAGGTAGCCCCTGCCGGCACCATCAGTTTGTTTGGCCCGAAAGTGGCCGTGAATGCTGACATCACCGCCCACGGCGGCGTCATTCAGGTGGGCAGGGATTTCGTTCAGGTCGATGGCTCGATGCCGGTCGCCGGCGCTTCCTCGATCACCGTGGGCAAAGGGGTGCGCCTGGACGCCAGTGGGCTGTGGAGCAATCTGCAACTGGACCCTGCCGACATCAGCGCCTTGCCCTACCAGAACGGTGGCAGCATTGCCCTGAAGACCGGCGGCGCCCTCGTGCTGGGCGCCGGCAGCGTGCTGGATGTCTCTTCCGGCGCGGCCTTGCTCAATTCGGGCAAGTTGCAGGGCGGCAAGGGCGGCGATGTCAGCCTGAGCACCGTCACTGGGGAATTGAGCTTGGGCGGTGAGTTGCGTGGCCAGGGTGTGAAGGGCGGCGGCACCTTGCAACTGCATGCCGGTAAAGTGCTGATCAGCGACACCGCGACATCGGCGGCGGCGGGTACTTTGTTGCTCGATGGCGGTTTCTTCAAAAAAGGCTTTTCCGCCTACGACATCATTGGCAGCGATGGCCTGGAGGTTGCCGAGGGCACCCGAGTCGACGTCACGTTGCCGGTGTATCGCCAAGGCCCGGCCGCCGCTGGGCTCGCCACCGGTGGCGCGCCTGGCAGCGCGCTGGAAACCTGGACGCCGCCGCTGTACCTCGAAGACGCCGGCAAGGGCGTGCTGACCCAACGCCAGGGTGCCAGCCTGGCGCTGCAAGCCGGCAGCCAGAACACCCGCCCAGGGAACGTTGCCTCCGCGGACCTGCTGGTGGGCAAGTCGGCCGTGCTGAACGTCGATCCCGGGCAGGCGATCCGCTTGAGTGGGATCGGCCAAATCACCGTGGACGGCACATTAAATGCCTGGGGCGGTTCGATCACTGTCGGCTCCGCACTTGGTCCGCAAGCGGCGGCCATACCGCACAGTGACCAATTCAAGTCGATCTGGATCGGCGAGAACGCGGTCCTGGACGTAGCCGCTCGCGCCGCCACCGCCACGGATGCCAGGGGGAACCAATACGGTTTCGTGCGTAACGGCGGAAGTATCGTCATTGGTGGTGAAATCGACCATGCGACGGGCGACGGCGGCGGTATCGTCAAATTCATCGTGGTGCGCGAAGGCGCGTTGCTCGACGCTTCGGGTGCGAGCGCCGTTCTGGATGACGCGGGGCAAAACCGCTTGGTTGCCAGCCACGGCGGCAGCATCAGTTTTGGCTCGACCAATGGCCTCTACCTTGACGGTCAATTCAAGGCTGCCGCCGGTGGTACCGGCGCGGCGGGCGGGAGTCTGTCGGTAGGGCTGGGGGCCACCGTTTATTCGAACAATTCCGATTTGCCGGACGACCAGCGCAAGACCCGCGAACTGATTATCGAGCAACACCATTCCGCGACCGGGATCGCCGCCGGTAGCGCTCCCGAACAGGGCGCCGCCCTGTTGGAACATGGTTATGCACGGCTAGCGGTGGATCAGGTCGAGGCCGGCGGCTTTGATACGTTGTCGCTGTTCAGCACTGGCTTGTTGACCTTCGACGGCAATGTGAACCTGTCGATGGCCAACGCGCTGCAACTCTATGCGGGGGCGTACGGCATGGCAGAGACAGCCGCCGCGGACTCGGTGGTCAATTTGCGCGGCAGTTACGTGCGCTTGGCTGGCGCGGTGGATAAAACGGCCGCCGGGGCTGACAACAGCAGCACCGGCATAGGACTGACGCCGTCGGCACGACCTGCCGCGGGGAAATTGCTGCTGACAGCGACCGGGCTCCTTGAGGTCCGCGACGCGGTGAGGGTCGGCGGCAGCGGAACGCTGACGATGGCCGACGGAGAAGTCCGGCAGGTTGACCGTCGCGGTTTTGCGGATCTGCAGCTCAACAGCCAAGGTGACATTCGGATGGCGAGCAGCCAGACCGATCACAAGATGTTGATTCTTACACCGGATGTGCTGGGCCTCACCGCCGCGCAGATCTACCCCGGCACCGGTGTGCAAGGGACCCTGACTGCCAAGCGAATAGACATAGGCCGCAATGGCTCGGCGATCCCTTCGGTGCCTTACTCCGCGTTCGGCGAGTTGCGACTCGAAGCGGATGTCATCAATCAGGGCGGCATTCTGCGGGCGCCCTTGGGCAACCTGATCATCGGCCAGACGGCGCTGGAAACGGCGTCGCGTCCCGGCAGTGACGTGAACCTTCTGCCAGGCAGCCTGACCTCCGTCAGCGGCGCGGGGCTCGTCATGCCCTATGGCGGAACAGCGGATGGCAAATCCTACGTGTTCGATGGCGTGACGCTCGACAAGAGCCTGCTGCAGCCAGCCCTCAATGGCGTGCCAGGCAAGATCGATCTGGTGGGCGAGACCATCGACGTTGCGGCGGGGGGGGTGGTGGATGTGTCCGGCGGCGGTGAATTGACCGGCGCCGGTTTCATCTCGGGTCGTGGCGGTTCCACTGACGCGCGCTTCAATCCCTTGGTGCAGTTCGGCCCGGACGGTTTCCTGTTACCGGCACTGAGCAGCAACCCGGTCTACGCCATCGTACCCGGCGTACAAACCGGCTATGCGCCGGTGGGTGGCGAAGCGGGCGCCGTCGCCCCCTTGGTCGGCCAGCAGATTACCCTCGGTGCCGGCGTACCCGGCTTGCCGGCCGGCACCTATACCTTGCTGCCCTCGACCTACGCGCTGCTGCCGGGTGCGTTTCGCATCGAGGTCAACGGCCTGGCCGGGCAGGGCGGGGTGGTGCCGACCCAGGCCATGCGTAACGGCTCCTGGGCAACGGCCGGCACCCTCGGCATTGCCGGCACGGGCGTACGCGACAGCCTGGCGAGCCAGGTGATCGTCACCGCGGCAGATACGCTGCGCCGCTATTCGCAGTACAACGAGACCAGCTTCAGTCAGTTCGCCCTGGCGGATGCCGCGCGCCTGGGGGTTCCCGCTGTGCTGCTGCCCCGGGATGCCAAGGCGTTCAACGTCACGTTCGAGCGCAACCAGAGTGACCAACCGAGTTTCAGTTTTGCCGGAAAACTGCTGAGCAAAGCAGCCAAAGAGGGTCGCGGCAGCACCACCACACTCACGTTGGTCAGGGCCGGGAACCTGGAAATCATCAAGGCAGGAGAGGCGGCCAGTTCTGGATCGGACGTTGTAACCCTGACTGACGATGCGGTGAATGCCATCGGCGCCAGCAGCCTGTTCATCGGCGGTTACGCCTTGGCCCGCTATGGCCAGGGCGGTAACTTCCTTGAGTTCGGAAATGGCAATGGCTCCGTCGCCCGGACCCAAAATATCACCTTGCGCAGCGGCGCGACCTTGCGGGCGCCTGAAGTATTCTTGGTGACGTCGAGTCCGAAGGGCGGGATCACCGTGGAGCAAGGCGCGTCGATCAATACCCTGGGCATGGGCGCCGTGGCCCGTGACTCGCACGATGGCTATATCTACAGCCCCGGTCGCAACAGCGTGCTGGCCGTGTCCAATGGCTACCTGAACATGCTGGCGCCTTCAGCGCCTAACCCGCAGGAGCCAGATAGTGCCCCCGGCAGTATCCGCATCGGTGTATGCGATGGTGTCTGCACCGGCACCACCCGCCTGTATTCCGAGGGCACCATCGCTTCGGCCACGGACAATCGTTTCGAGCTGACGGATGCCGTGCGCTTCGGCACCCGCAACCTGACCCTGGCGGTCGGCGGCATCAACGTCGGCAATGCCGACACCCTGGCTGACCTGGCGTCGCGCAATCTGTTGCCCAATGGCCTGACGCTCAACCAGCAGGTGCTTGACCGCCTGTTGCTCGGCGATACCAGCGCCGGCGCGCCGGCGCTCGAAACCCTGGTGCTGGGCGCTCGCGATTCGCTGAATTTTTATGGCAACGCCAGCCTCGATACCTTTGACGCGGCGACCGGCAAATCACGGCTCAAGGAGTTGGTGCTCACCACGCCCGCCATCTACGGCAAGGGCGAGGCGGGTGAAACCGCACGAATCCGCACCCGCGACCTGATCTGGAACGGTGCGCAAAACGAGGCCGCCAGCATCGTGCGCGACAGTGCCGGCACGGGCGCGGGCAACCTGCAAATCGACGCTGAACGCATCGGTTTTGGTTATGCCCCGACCACCGAGCCCAAGGTGGTCAAGGCCTATGACCGCTTGGCATTGGGATTTGCCAACGTCAATCTCAACGCCAACGAACGCATCACCGCAAACCATAAGGGTGGCCTGCTGGTTTACCAGCGTCAGGGTGAATACATCACGGGCAAGGGCTTCCAGTACAGCGGCGGCAACTTGAACATCCTGACGCCGTTGATGACCGGCGAGGCCGGGTCGGTCAACCGGATCACCGCGGGCGGCAACATCCGCGTCAGCGCTCCGGCGGGCACTCGCCTGCCGGTGGCCAGCGCCGATAGCTTGGGCGCCGAGCTGGCGTTGAACGGCAAGAACGTGCGGGTCGAAGGCAACGTGGTGCTGCCCAGCGGCAAGCTGACCCTCAGCGCCGAGGATGAATTGACCCTCACCGATGCCGCGCGCCTCGACCTGGCCGGACGCAAAATCACCTTCAATGATGTCAGCAAGTACAGCTGGGGCGGTGACCTGATCCTCGAAAGCCGCAACGGCAATATCCGCCAGGCCGCCGGCTCGGTGATCGATCTGTCCGCCGTGAACAACCAGGCCGGCACTCTCAAGGCCACCGCACTGGCGGCGGCCGCCGGCAAGGTCGACCTGGCGGGCAGCGTGCTGGGCAGCAGCAGCGGCTACTACGATGCGGGCGGCACCGCCGTGCCCTACAAGGCCGGCAGCGTGGACATCCGCGCCCAACGCCTGGGCGATGGCAGCCTGAGCGATGACTTTGCCGCCCTCAACCAGCGCCTGAACCAGGGCCAGGTATTCGGCGGGCGCAGCTTCCAGCTCAAGCAGGGTGACCTGGTGATCGGCGATGGCCTCAAGGCCGGTGTGGTCAGCGTGTCGGTGGACGGCGGCAAACTCACCGTCAATGGCACCGTGGACGCCAGCGGCGAGCGCGTGGGTTCCATCCGCCTGGCCGGCAAGCAAGGCTTGACCCTGGGCGGCAACGCCGTGCTCGATGCCCACGGCCGCGTGCTGCGGGTCGACAGCTACGGCCAGATCATCGATTCGCCGAACCGCGCCATGGTTGAACTCAGTTCCGGAGATGGCCTGCTGACGCTGGCCGGTGGCGCGCGCATCGATCTGCGCCATGGCACCGCCACCACGGTCGGCCACGACGGCAAGGCCCGTGGCACCCTGGAGCTGAATGCGCCACGCCTGGGCGGCGCCACGGCCGGCGACATCGCCATCGACGCCAGCGGCAACCTGAACATCCAGGGCGCCAAGCTAATCGCGCTCAATGGCGTGCAACGCTACGACGATGCCGCCTACGGCACCGACCCGGCGGCCAGTGGCCGGCCGTATCAAATCATCAATCAGGATTACCTCGACGGTATCCATGACGACAACCGGGACTTTATCGACAACGCTTTGAACAACAATGCCTTACGCTACGGCAAGCTGGCAGGCCTCAACAATGCCGCCTATCGCAACGCTTTCCACCTGCGCCCCGGTGTCGAAATCGTCAGTGCCACCGCCGACGGTGACCTGGTGGTGCAAGGCGACCTGGACCTCTCCGGTTACCGCTATGCCAGCCTCAACCCGCTGACGCCAAAAACTGCCGTGTACGGTTCCGGCGAAGTCGGCAGCCTGGTGCTGCGCGCCGGGGGCGACCTCAGCGTATATGGCAGCATCAACGACGGTTTCGCGCCGCCGCCGGCAACCCCGGACGACGATGGCTGGGTGCTGACGCCCGGCAAGCAATTGTTCAACGGTGATGTGATCGTGCCGCGCGCGGGCATCGAGTTGCAGGAAGGCACTACGTTCTTGTCCGGTGTCATCCTCAACTACGACCTGCCATTGCAAACGGTCACCCTGGCTGCGGGTACTCGCTTGCCGGTGCCTGGCGAAGTGGCAGAAGCCGTGAACCTGCCGGCCGGCACGGTACTGGCGGCGAATATCCGCAACGCCGATGGCTCGCTGGCCCACGCCGCCGGAACCCGGCTGAGTGCTGACCTGACCCTGGACCCAGGGATGATTCTCGATGCCGGCTCGGTGCTGGCGGGCGATATGGCGCTGACCGGGCTGGTATGGCCCAAGGGCGTGGCGTTGCCCAGCCGTCCGTTGAACATGGTCGATATGGCCAACCCGAATGTCATGATGCAAGCGGGCGCGCTGCAGCTCGCATTGGGCGCGCTGATTCCGGCGGGCACCGACGTGAAGCTCGCCGACGGCGTGGAGAAGATCAACTTGCGTGGCGGGGATGGCAAGGGCCGTAACTGGGCAATTGCACCGATGCTTGCCGAAGGCTCGCAATCGTGGTCGGTGCGGACCGTGGCGGGCGCCGATCTTCAGGCCGCCGACACGCGTCTGGCGGACCCCTATGCGAAGAACGGCAAGCTGACCGTGGCGGACACCCATTATGCAATGCAGGGTACCCGCGTTCAGACCGGGGGAAGCGCGCCGGTGCCGGGCACCGCGAGCGATCCGTTGGTGACGACGGTGGATTTCTCGATGATGATCGCTGGTGATTTTAGCGCTGTGGGTTTACCGGCGGCAGCGATGGCATTGAGTTTCGGCATGACACTGGAAGATTTCTGTGCCATGGGCCCAGTGTGTACGAATAGCACTCTGTTCGTTACCGTTGGCGGTGCCGGTGCCTTGGGCAATCCGGCTTATGAAGGACGTTCGGCGAGCGAACTGGCGGCTGAATTGGGCCAGACCGTGGACATGCTTTGTGTGTCTTCCGATGCCTGCCTGGCGAAGTTGTCCGAGGCGGAGTACCAATACGCCTACAAACCCGAGGCGAGCAGTTTCAGTGTCCTGCGCACCGGTACTGGCGACCTCGACCTGGTCAGTGCGGGCGACCTGAGCCTGCACTCGCTGTTCGGCATCTACACGGCGGGTACTTCGACCCTGACCCAGGCGCAATCGGCAGGCTATAACCTTGCCCGAGGGGTCTGGAAAGATGCTTCAGTCGACCAGGTGACGGACCAAGTGCTTCCTTGGGGCGCCGGTGTCTATGAATCCTTGGTAGACGGCGGCCCGAGCAGCCTCTACCGCGCCTGGTATCCCGATCAGGGCGGCAACCTGTCGTTGACCGTTGGCGCAGACTTGACCGGCGATGTCATCAGCCGGACCGGGCTGAACGCGAGCTCAAGCGTTGGCAACTGGCTGTGGCGCCAGGGCGGCGGCGTCGACGGCACCACCCCCACGGCCTGGTGGATCAACTTCGGCACCTTCGCGGCCGAAGGGCAAAACATGGCACTGGTCGGCTTTACCGGCCTCGGCACCTTGGGCGGCGGCAACCTGGCCGTGGATGTGGCGGGTGATGCCGGCATGTTGGCGCCACGTGGCGACACCGGCGAGCAATACGCTACGCGCAGCCAGGGCTTGGTACTGGCCGTGGGCTCGACGGGGCGCATGGTCAATGGTCAGTTGCAGATGACCGGCGGCGGTGACTTGAGCCTGCGCGTCGGTGGTGGGCTCAACCCATCGCTGAGCGCGCGGGCGCTGGAAAGCGCCAACAGCAAAGGTCCGGTCGCCCAGCGTCATGCATTGAACGGCAGTCTGATCAATTTGCGCGGGAGCGTCAGGGCCCATGCCGGTTCTTTTGGCGGCATCGAACTGGTCAGCGGCCCGCATGCGCTGTGGCAGGACCCGCGTGAATCCCGGGCCTACGATCCGTTCCAAGCCACTTCGGCAAGTGCCACCGGAGGCATGATCGTGGTGCCGGGGGACGCCACCGTGGCCCTGGATGCCCGAGGCGATCTGGTGCTGGGCGGCGCCGCCGATGCCGGGCGTCTGCTCTCGCAAGGTACACAGCTCGTCAACTTGGGGGCCGCAGGAAAGGGCACCGGCTCCTCGTGGTTCAGCCTGTGGACCGATCACACCGCCATTGACCTGTTGACGGCGGGGGGCAACCTGACGCCGTTCACGCGAGTCGGCGAGGTGGCCATAGGCGGTAGCGCCCCGGCGCCGGGCGACTCGGCACCCACCGACGGTCGTTTTGTCTATCCGTCCATCCTTCGAGCCACCGCCGCCAACGGAAGCCTTTACTACGGACCTTCCGGGACTTGGACGGGGGGCACGGCGATGCCCAATCTGCCTTACTCGCTAGTGCTGGCGCCGGGCGCGCAGGCGCAACTGGAGTTTCTCGCGTCCGACTCGATTTACGCGGGAGGTTTTACCATTTCCCCCACCAACGCTCCTCAGGCGAGCCTGGCCACGGTGGCTCGTCCGGGGTTCAGCTACATGGACAGTACCGGCCTGAGAACCGACACGAATGGCACGGGTACTCTGTTCGCTTTCGGCGGCTCCGGCACCGAAGGCAGTTACCGGGGCGCGGACCAGCCGACACGCTTCTACGCGGTGAACGGCGATATCGTGGGGTTGCGCACGGGGGAGATTCTGTCCTTTTCCGTTCAACCCTACGAGGGTGATATCTGGTACGAAGCTGCTCGGCCGGCCTGGATCATGGCGGGGCGCGACATAGTCAACAGCGGACAGCTCACCAACAATTCCGTGCCCCAGCTCCCTGGCGATGCGAAAAGCACCGGCAACCTGTTCGTCCACGACGACCCCACCGACATCTCCGTTGTCTCCGCCGGCCGGGACATTCTCTACAGCACCTTCAATGTCGCCGGCCCCGGTACGCTGGAGATCAGCGCCGGACGCAATATCCTGATGGAAGATAAGGCCGCGGTGACCAGCCTCGGTCCGGTGAAAGCCGGTGACAATCGCCCCGGCGCAAGCATTGTGATGCAGGCCGGCGTGGGTGCGGCGGGGCCGGATTACCTGGGCTTCGTGCGTCAATACCTGGATCCGGCCAACCTGGCGGACGCGGCTGTCGGCCTGGCCCAACAGCCGGGCAAGGTGGCGAAAACCTATGAGGTCGAGTTGGCGGCCTGGCTGGCGTCGCGGTATGGCTTCAGCGGTGAGGCCGATCAGGCGCAGGCTTATTTCGCCGCGTTGCCGGCCGAGCAGCAGCGGGTGTTTGCCCGCGAGGTGTACTTCGCCGAACTGCGTGCCGGTGGTCGCGAGTACAACAACGCCAGCAGTCCTCGTTCCGGTAGCTACCTGCGCGGTCGCAACGCCATCGCCGCGCTATTCCCGACCCACGACGTGGCGGGCAATCCCCTGGCCTACCAGGGCGATATCACGATGTTCGGCGGAGCGGGGGTGCACACCAACTTTGGCGGCGATATCCAGATGCTGACGCCTGGCGGGCAGCAGGTTTTTGGTATCGAAGGCGAAGCGCCGCCGTCCAGTGCCGGGGTCATCACCCAAGGGGTCGGCGACATCCAGTTGTTCAGCAACGGCAGTGTGTTGCTGGGACAAAGCCGGATCATGACCACCTTTGGCGGCGACATCCTCGCCTGGTCCGCGACAGGGGATATCAACGCCGGTCGCGGTTCGAAAACCACCCTGGTGTACACACCGCCCAAGCGTGTCTACGACAATTGGGGCAACGTCACCCTGTCGCCGTCGGTGCCGAGCACTGGCGCCGGTATCGCCACGCTCAACCCTATTGCGGAGGTCGCACCGGGCGATATCGACCTGCTCGCGCCGCTCGGCACCATCGATGCGGGAGAGGCGGGTATCCGGGTCTCGGGCAATATCAACATCGCCGCCTTGCATGTGGTGAACGCGGCCAACATTCAGGTGCAAGGCAAGTCCAACGGCGTGCCGGTCAGCGCCGTGGTCAACACTGGCGCGCTGACCAACGCCAGTTCCGCCGCGGCGTCGGCCAGCGATGCGGCGGAAGGCGTGGCTCGCGAGCAACAGGCCGCCTCGCGCAACCGCATGCCGTCGGTGTTCAGCGTGCAGGTCCTGGGCTTTGGCAACGAGCGCCTGGCACCGTCGCAGGAAGGTGCCAGCCGGGCACCGGATCATGAACCGAACAACAGCGTGCGGGTGTTGGGCGCCGGACGGTTGGACGACCAGGCGCGTAATCAGTTGACCCCGGAGGAACAACGCAACCTGACGCTCTAACAACCGTCAACAAAGCCCGAGGGCGACAGGCAACTGTCGCCCTTTTTCATGGGTGCTCGGTCGCTGTCGGTAACCGTTCATGAAGATTCGATGACAAAAGTTCGGTAGTGGCAGGTGGCCGGGGTCAAGGTTGTGTGAAACGGCAACGGCGCAGGATCGCTGTGGACGAAAAGGCCTTTTGCAGGGAAGCCGGACAACTTTTTCTGGCGCTATTCGCGCTGGATGCCAGGTGTGACAGGGGCGTTGGGGTCTATGGAAAGTTACTCGAAAGTGGGCATGCAGGAGCTGGACCAGCGCCTGTCGAAAATTGTTGAAGCCGCGCGCAAAAAACCGGTCTCGGTGTACCGCTACGGCGCGCCCTGGGTGTGGATCGTGTCCCAGGACGATTGGCAGAGTGCCTTGAAGGAACTGTCCAGCTACGTGCCGCCAGGTCATTCCCTGGTGATGTTGCGCCCACAGATCGAGGAACTGCTGGAGGTCGCGTCCGAGCCTTTGCAGCAATGGGCGCGGGAACACCAGATCCAGGTGCCGGTATCGGCCTTGATGCTCGCTTTGCTGTTGCAACTGCTGTACTCGCTGCCCAGTGAAAAACAGCTGTACGAGCAGCTCAATTACAACCTGTTGTTCCGCTGGTTTGTGGGTCTTGAGTTGAACCAGCGTGTCTGGGCTTTCTCGGTCTTCGTGCGGGACATCGGCGAGCTGCTGGACAGCCCGCACGCGGCGAAATTGCTCGAGCGCATCGTCAGCGAAGTGTTCTGCGGCGACCTGATGCACATGCCGGAGTTTTCGCTGAACTTCGCTTTGTTGCACACCTGGCTTTCCAGGCACGCAGGCCATTCCAAACGCAAATAAACCGTCAGGCAACAACACGATGCCAAGGCAGCGCGTCATGCGGCGCGCGGCTTTGCAGCAGGCGCTGCGCGCGTGGCGCAATTGAATCGAGGGGGATGTGTGGATCATTGGGACTTCAACATCGGCAGGTGCAGGCCATACCTGCCCATGGCGCTCGCGCTGATGCTCGTCGCCGAGGCGCCAGCGTTGTGGGCCGAGGAAGCCGATACGCCGGTGGCGGCCGAGGCTGGAACGCCTGCGCGCCTGGTGGACGTGAATGAGTATGTAGTGCGCGGCAATACCGTGCTCGATGCCCGGGAAATCGAAGAGGCGGTGTATGCGTTCCTGGGGCCGCAACGCAAGCTCACCGACATCGAAGGCGCCCGCGACGCCCTGCAACAGCGCTACCAGGCCAAGGGTTACCAGTCGGTGTTCGTCGAACTGCCGGAGCAGCAGGTGGAAGGCGGCGTGGTGTACCTGCAAGTCAGCGAAACCAAGATCGGCCGGGTGCGCGTGGTTGGCACCGAGCACTATTCACCGGTCAATGTCCGCGAAGAAGTGCCGGCGCTGGAAGAAGGCAAAGTGGCCGATTTCAGCGCAGTGCAAAGCCAGTTGGCCGTGGCCAACCGCAACCCTGGGCGCCAGGTAGTGCCGGTGGTGCGCGAAGGGCAACGTCCGGGAACCATGGATGTCGACCTGCAAGTCGAAGACAAGAACCCCTGGCAAGCCAGTGTCGGGCTGAACAATGACTACAGCGCCGACACCGAGAAACTGCGTTCGGTGGTCACGCTGGGCCACAACAACCTCTGGCAACGCGGCCACTCGGCCTCGCTGACTTATTTCACCGCCCCCGAAGACCGGGACAACGCGCAAGTCTGGTCGGGCTCCTATAACGCGCCCCTGAGCGAGCGTTGGAACGTGCAGTTGTCTGGCTACCAGTCCGACAGCAACGTCGCGACCATCGGCGGCAGCAACGTGTTGGGCAAGGGGCATTCCTATGGCGCGTCGCTGATCTACAAC
Source organism: Pseudomonas marvdashtae (assembly GCF_014268655.2). Taxonomy (NCBI): domain Bacteria; kingdom Pseudomonadati; phylum Pseudomonadota; class Gammaproteobacteria; order Pseudomonadales; family Pseudomonadaceae; genus Pseudomonas; species Pseudomonas marvdashtae. The sequence continues at coordinate 3,095,898 of NZ_JABWQX020000001.1, read as the reverse complement.
GTGCCGTCCCAGGGCGTTTGGGCCAACTCGCTGTCGGTGGGCGTGGACTTCAAGGATTTCGAGGAAGCCCTGCAGTTTGGCGGCTCCAATGACGAGGTGCCGATCAAGTACGCGCCGATCACCTTGGCCTACAACGGCTTTCGCTACACCGAAACCTCACAGTTCGGCCTGGGCCTGAGCATCGTTGCCGGCACCCGCAGCTTCTTCGGCTATGGCAGCGACGCCGATGAATTTCGGGCCAAGCGCTACGAGGCCAATCCCAGCTTCGCGGTGTTCAAGGGCGACAGCACCTTCACCCGGAATTTTTCCGGCGACTGGCAAGCGGCAAGCAAGCTGAGCTTCCAATTGGCCTCCGGGCCGCTGGTTTCCAACGAACAGTTTTCCGCCGGTGGCGCCACCAGTGTGCGCGGTTATCTCGCAGCGGAACGCACGGGCGATGACGGCGTGCTGTTTTCCCAGGAACTGCGCACACCGTCGTTGAGCAAGCACCTGGGTAAAGGCCTCGGCAGCTACGTCGACAACTGGCGTTTATACGTCTTTGCCGAAGGCGCGCAGATGGCCCTGCAAGACGCGCTGCCCGACCAGGAGGCCGACTACAGCCTGGCGAGTATCGGCTTCGGCACCCGCGCCACGTTGCGCGAATGGCTGTCGGGCAGCCTCGACTGGGGCCTGCCGCTCAAGGACGGCCCGAACACCCGTAAACACGATTCACGCGTGCACTTCAATGTGCAGGCGACCTTTTGACCGGTAGGCACAGACCTTGGAGCACCCCGTTATGCATCGCTTGATTTTCATTCTTCTCGCTTGCCTGGGCCTTGTGCTGCCGGCAACGGCCAGCGCCTGGTGGCAGGACGATTGGCACTACCGCAAACAGATCAGCATCGACACCACGCCCCAGGGCGCGGCGATCAGCCAGGCGGTGGGGCGCACCTCGCTGCTGGTGCGTTTGCACACTGGCAATTTCACCTTCGATGGCGTTAACGAAAACGGTTCGGACATCCGTTTTGTCGCCACCGATGATCACACCGTGCTCAACCACCAGATCGAGAGTTTCGACCCGTTGATGGGCATGGCGCTGATCTGGGTGGACGTGCCTCTGGTGGAGGGCGGTAAGCGCCAGGATGTCTGGATGTACTACGGCAACCCGAAAGCGCCGGCGACAAGCAACGCTCAGTCAGCCTTCGATGCCGACTACAGCCTGGTCTATCACTTTGACGGTGCCGTTGGCGCACCGCCACGGGACGCCAGTGCCTTTGCCAACCACGCGCAGAACGCCCCGGCAAACATCATCGACGGTGTCATCGGGCGCTCGGCACAGCTCAACGGCCAGCCGCTGTTGCTGCCGGCCAGTCCATCCCTGGGCGTGAGCGCGGGTGGTGCGTTGACCTTCAGCACCTGGTTGCGAATGGAGCAGGGCGCAGGCGAGCAACTGCTGCTGGCCCGTCGTGATGCCGGCAATGCGCTGCTGGTGGGCGTGAACCAAGGCGTGCCCTTTGTGGAAGTAAACGGCCAGCGCGCCGTGGCCAACCAGGCCGTGGCACTGGGGCAATGGCAGCACCTGGCGTTGACAGCTGACGCCAGCGGCTTGCGTTTGTATGTGAATGGAAAGCCGGCGGCGAACCTGGCGCAACCGTTGCCAGCCTTGCAGGGGGCGATTGCCATCGGCGCCGACTTACCGCCTGCCGTCGATGCCGGCGCGGTGGCACCGACCGCTACGTATCAAGCCTTCACCGGCGCTCTCGATGAACTGCGCTTGTCCCGCGTCGCCCGTTCGCCCGAGCAGATCCTGGCCGATGCCACCGCCCAGGGCGCCGAGTCGCGCCTGGTGGTCTATGGGGTGGACGAAGAACAGTCCGGCTTCGGTTTCGGCAGCCTGGGTTTCCTGCTCAACGCGGTGCCGCTGGACGCCTGGGTGATCATTGCCGTCCTGGTGCTGATGATGCTGCAGTCGTGGGTGATCATGGTGCGCAAGAGCCGCAATGTCAGCCGAGTCAGCCGTGCCAACGAAGTCTTCCGCAGTCATTTCGCCAAGGTTGGGACGCGGCTGGAACTGCTCGCCGATGACCGCGACCTGGCGCAGCGCCTAAGCGATTCGTCGCTGTGGCGTCTGTATGGCGTGGCGGTTGCCGAAATCCGCACCCGCCGCGACCAGGGCGCCGACACCTCGTCGATCTCCGCAGCCACCATCGAAGCCATCCGCTGTTCCATGGACGGTGTACGGACCCGGGAAAACCAACAGCTCAGTTCCAAGTTGTCGACCTTGTCCAACGCCATCGCCGGCGGCCCTTACATCGGCCTGCTGGGGACTGTATTGGGGATCATGGTGGTGTTCCTCGGCACCGCCATGGCCGGTGATGTAAACATCAACGCCATCGCCCCCGGCATGGCAGCCGCGTTGCTGGCCACGGCCATGGGGTTGTTCGTCGCGATCCCGGCGCTGTTTGGCTACAACCGCCTGACCACGCGCAACAAGGAAGTCAGCGCCGACATGCGGGTATTCGTCGACGAGTTCATCACCCGCCTGGCCGAAGTCCACGGCGAAAGCCAGTCCAGTGAAGCGGCGCATCGACGGGGCAACCACGTCGCAAGCCCATCGTTGACGGTGTAGGGGAGCGACCATGGCCAACCTCAATAGCGCCTCGGACGACGACGAAGATGCCGCCGTCGACACCATCAACATCACGCCGTTGGTGGACGTGCTCATGGTGGTGCTGGTGATGTTTATTCTCACCGCCACCGCCCAGGTCTCCGGGATCCAGATCAACCTGCCGAAGGCCAGCTCGACCATCTCGCTTTCGCAGCCCAAGACCAAGGCGATTTCCATCAATGATGGCGGCCAGGTGTTCCTCGATGCCTACCCGGTCACCCTCAACGAACTTGAAGATCGCTTGCGCATCGAGAAAGCCCAGAGCCCGGATTTTCCGGTGATCGTGCGCGGTGACTCGGCCGTGCAGTACCAGAAAGTCATTGAAGTGCTGGACCTGTTGCGCCGCCTGGAGTTGTCCCAGGTGGGCCTGGTCACCGGCAAACCGAGCCAGGGCTGAGTCATGACGTCTTTTCCTGAACAGCCGCAAAACGGACACCTGGAACGACAGCGGGACGGCACTGGCAGGGTGCGCCGCGTATTGCAATGGACTGCCGGTTTGCTGGTGGGCGCGGGCCTGGCCTGGCTGCTGTGGACATGGGCTAACGATATGAGCGGCATCCGTCGCGAGGCGCCGAAGATTCCCGCGATCATTCCGTTGCCGCCACCGCCGCCGCCCCCGGAAAAACCGCCGGAGCCGGAAAAACCGGTGGAAGAAAAAATCGTCGAGCCCGAACCCACGCCCGAACCAGAAGAAGTCAAGCCGGAGGAAGAAGCACCGCCTTCGCCCGCCGAAGACCTGGCTGACCCGATGCAAATGGACAGCGACGCCCAGGCTGGCTCCGACGCTTTCAATATCGGCGCGGGCAAGGGCGGCGGGATGGCTGGCGCCGGTGGCGGACGCCTCGGCAACGGCACCTACAGCCAGTTCCTGGCTTACAGCTTCCAGCGCTTGCTGCGCGAGTCGCCCGAGCTGCGCAACCTGGCTTTCCGCCTGGAGGCCGACGTCTGGCTGGACCAGGCCGGCCGGGTGATCCGGGTGGAACTGGGGCGCACCAGCGGCGATGCCGAACTTGACGCCAAGGTGCTGGCCACCTTGCGCGCCTCACCCAATCTGGAACGTCCACCCGCCTCGCTGCAGGTGCCGGTGCGTATCCGCCTACAAGGACGCCGGCCGGGCTAAGCCGGGTCGCCAAGAGACCATTAGGAGTTGTGTTCATGATCTGCAAAGTTAATCGATTGGCGCTGGGCGTCGGCCTGGTGATCGCCAGCCTGGCGGGCAGCGCGTTGGCGCAGACACCCTCGCAGAACGCGACGGTCAATCTGATTCGCCTGTTGGTGCAACAAGGCGTGCTCAAGCAGGACCAGGCCCAAGCGCTGATCGACCAGGCCGAAGCCGAGGCCACGCAAGCCCGGCAGACGGCCGCCAACACCGCACCGGTGCCAGCGCCAGGCGCGCCGGGCGAGGTTCGGGTGCAGTATGTGCCGGCCATCGTTCGGGAACAGATTCGCGACCAGGTGAAAGCCGAAGTGATCGCCCAAGCCAAACAGGAAAACTGGGCCCAGCCCAACACCTTCCCCGACTGGGTCTCACGCATCACCTTTGAAGGCGACGTGCGCTTGCGCAACGAGTCGCGCTTCTACTCGGGCAGCAACAGTAACGAGATCGTCGACTTTGCCGAGCTCAATAACAGCGGGCCTTATGACGTCAACCCCAACAGCGGCTCGCAACTTCCACCGTTGCTCAATACCCGCGAAGACCGCGAGAACATGCTGCGCCTGCGGGCTCGCATGGGCATGCGGGCCGCGCTTTCCCCGCAATGGACAGCGGCTATCCGCCTGGGCACGGGCTCGGACAGCAGTCCAGTCTCCACCACCCAGACCCTGGGCGGCGGCTTTGACAAAAAAGATCTGTGGCTCGACCAAGGCTACCTCAACTATCGCCCGACCAAGGAACTGAGCTTTACCGGCGGGCGCATGCCCAACCCGTTCATGTCCACCGATCTGCTGTATTCCAACGACCTCAATTTCGACGGTTTGGCCGGCTCGTTCAATCACCCGTTGAGCCGCGACCTGGCGATGTTCGGCACCCTCGGTGCGTTCCCGGTGGAGTACAGCTCCGACAGCGCGTCGAGCGATGGTTTCAACAAGGAAGACAGCGAGAACAAGTGGCTCTACGGCGCCCAGCTTGGCGCGAGCTGGGCGTTTGCCCCGGACAACAACATCAAGGGCGCGTTGGCTTATTACCAGTTCGATGACATCGAAGGGCGACGCTCCAATCCTTGTGCCATCTATGACGGCGCCCCCGCCTGTGACAGCGACGAAACGCGCCCGGCCTTCATGCAAAAGGGCAACACGTTGATGGAGCTGCGCGACCTGGTGCCGGACCCTTCCGCGCCGACCACCTCGCCGCAGCCGCAGTTCGTAGGCCTGGCCTCGGAGTTCAACGTGCTCGATCTCAACCTGGTGTGGGACACCTTGCTGTTCGACGACCTGAAGCTGCGCAGCCAGGGCAACTACCTGGTCAACCTCGGCTACGACGAAGGCAAGATGCGCAAGCGCTCGGCCGGTGCGCTGGCCAACAACCTGGATGAGAACGGCGACATCGAAAGCGGTGACAGTGCCTGGATGCTGCAGTTCACCCTGGGCAGTGCCCTGGACCTGAAAAAGCGCGGCGACTGGAACCTGTTCGCCGGCTACAAGTACATCGAGCCGGATGCCTTGCCGGATGGCTTCAACGATTCGTCGTTTCACCTCGGGGGCACCAACGCCAAGGGTTATTTCCTCGGCGGCAACTATGGAATCGAAGACAACGTATTGGCGACCGCGCGCTGGCTGAGCAGCGAAGAAGTGTATGGCGCGCCGTTCGCTATCGACGTTCTGCAACTCGAGCTCAATACGCGCTTCTAGCGCCGGGAGGGACACTATGATCAGGCCATTTCATCCCATCATCCACGCTGTGGTGTTGTTGCTTGGCCTCGGCGCAGCCTTGGGCGCTTCGGCGCAAACCTTGGAGGAGCGCCTGCGTGCCCAATTGCGCAGCACCACTGCGCAGTTGCAAGCCTTGCAGAGCGAACAGGCGCAAGGCACCGCTGCCCGCCAGGCAGCGGAGAGCCAACTGAGCGCCGCGCAAGGGCAAATCAAGCAACTGACCGCCGAACTGACCAAGGCCCGCAGCCAGAACGAACAACTGGGCGCCCAGCAGGATGCCGTCCGCAGCAGCGCCCAGGCGCAGGTGGCGGCCAGCAGCGAGCAGGTCGGCAAATTCAAGCAAGCCTACGAAGAACTGCTGGGCCGCGCCCGCGGTATCGAAGCGGCACGCGCCACCCTGCAAGCCAGCCTGACCAGTCGCGAGAGTGAAGTACAGCAATGTGTGGCGAAGAACCAGCAGATGTACGGCATCGCCAAAGAGATCCTCGGCGCCTACGAAAACATCGAGGTCAGTGATGTGCTGAAGATTCGCCAGCCCTTTGCCAGCGGCGCGCGGGTGAAGTTCGAGGAATTGGCGCAGCGTTATGGCGATGCGCTGTACCAGACCCAGTTCGACGCCACCAAGACCACCGCGGGCAAATAATCACCGTCCACTTTTTACCCAACAGGAAATTTCGCGATGACCACACAAGCACTGATCCAGAGCATCACCCCCGAGCAACTCGGCGAGTTACTGCAAGCCGCTGGCTATCGCGTCAATCGCACCGAGCAGGGCGAGGTCGTGCAGTTGTTGAGCGCCAGCCAGGGCATTGGTTTTGCCGTGCGCTTCGGCAACCCGGCCGCCGCCGAGGGTAGCTTCCTCGACTTTACGTTCAGCTGCGCGTTGCGCATCGAGGGCAAGTTGCCTGAAGGCCTGGTGGAAGTCTGGAACGCCAGCCGCCGCTTTGCCCGCCTCAGCCTTCAGGGCGAATTCCTGGTGATGGAGATGGACGCCATCGTCGCCGCAGGCGTCAGTGAGGATCACTTGCGCGGCGTGCTGGAGCTCTGGGACCGCTTGCTGCAAGAGTTCGTGGTGTACCTGCGCGAATACAGCCAGCAGGCCCGCCAGCAACAGGCGGTGGACGCTGCGCCAGTGCCAGAAGTCGTGGTTGAAGAGGCTTGATGGAGATGAGCAGGTTCAGCAAACGGGTGGGCGCCAGTCTTGTCATTCTGGTGGCGGGAGGCATCGCCGTGGCAGTGGCCCTCGACCCTGGCGATTCCCCCCATGCCTCGGTACCGGCGACACAACCGGTAGCTGCCCGAGGCCAAGGCGAGACCGCGCCGGCCGTCGCCAGTCTGGGTGAACTGCAATTGAGCAGCGCCGAACTCAACGGTGTGCTGGGCTCGTTGGCACCGCCGGTGCGCGAGCAACTGCGGGCCAATCGTGGCGCCCTGGAAAGCTGGATTCGAACGCGCCTGGCGGAGAAAGCCTTGTTGCAGCAGGCCGACGCGCAAGGTTGGCAGGAACGCCCGGAAATTCAACAGATGACCCGAGCCGCCACCGAACAGATCCTGTTGCGCACCTATCTGCAATCCATCAGCCAAGTGCCTGCCGAGTACCCGGATGAGCAGGCGCTGCAACAAGCCTATGACGCAGCGAAGGGCCAGCTGCAAAGCCCGGCGTTGTATCGCGTCAGTCAGATTTTCATCGCGCTGGAGCCGGGTGCCAACGAAGAGTCAGTGCGCAAGAAAGCCACCGAACTGGCTCGCCGCGCCCAGGCTCCCAATGCTGATTTCGCCGCGTTGGCCCGGGAGTTTTCCGATGACCAGGCCACGGCGCAGCGGGGTGGCGACAGCGGCCTGCAACCGTTGCAGCAATACGTGCCGCAAATGCGCCAAGTGCTGGCGCGGCAGCGAGTTGGCAGTGTTTCCGACGCTTTGCGCAGCGAGGCGGGTTTTCACGTTCTCAAGCTCACCGACATGCAACCGGCACGTCCCGCGAGTCTGGATGAGGTGCGTGGACAGTTGCGCGAGGCGCTGCGCAACCAGCGCCAGGAACAGGTGGCCAGGGCGTATCTGGAAGGATTGGTCAGCAAGGCGACGTTGAGCATCGATGGCGCGCAACTGAACGAGGCATTGGAGTCTGTTCGTTAAGCGGCGCGGCAGCCGTGAAGCTACCTTAGGGAGGAGGGCGTATGGCGTTGGAGGAGATTGGCAAGGTTCGAGATTACGTGCGGCTGGGTGCTTCGGTGGCAACCGATGATCAGGCACTGAAGGGCTTCAAGGATCCGCAAGCGCTGGAGTTTTTCCTGGTGGCGGCACGCTGTAGCTGTTTCATGCAGGCCGCGCGCAGCCTGAATGTCAAAGCGTCGTTATTGCGGAAAAAACTGTCGCGGTTATCCAGTCATTACGGGCGTCCCTTGTTCGAGCACCGAGGGAATGCGCTGATGCTCAGCCAGGCTGGCCGTCACCTGCGCAGCCAATTACTGGCCCACCGAGCTTTGCTGGCGTTGCCTGACGCCTTCGACACCGAGCAGACCCTGGTGCGGGTGGCCGTGGCCGAGCCGTTGCTGCACGACGTCCTCAGCCGCGCGCTGCTTGGCTTCTTGCGCCAACACGCCAACGTGCGCCTGGACGTGGTGCGCCTCGACGGTCCACCCGGCCAGGAGTCGGTTGAGGCGGATGTCATCGTCTGGCTCACCGACCCACGGACGACAGCGCCGCAGCTATCTTTCCCGGTGGCCGAACTCAGTTGCCTGGCCGAGCTGGAATACATCCCGCACATCGCCAAGCGCTACTCCCGGGAAGCAAGTCGCCCACGCAGCCTTCCCGAGCTTCAGGACTACATGCTGGTCAGCCTGCACAGCTACGCAAAAATGCCTTCGCTGGCCCCGTGGAACCGCGCCGTCAGCGAGCGCCGGTCAGGCGTCACGCAGGTGAACTCCTATGAGTTGATGCGCCAGATGATTCAATGGAGTGCCTGTATCGGCCTGCTGCCGCACTACGTTTGCTCGCTCGACAAAACCCTGCAGCCTTTGCCCGAATTGTTCACTGGCGACATGCAGATGCAGGTCTGGATGGCCGTGCATGGCGATGAGGCGCACAGGCAGGAAGTCGTGCGATTGGTGGCGATGGTCCGCGCGGCGTTTGAAGAGCACAAGGAGTGGTTCTAGGCTGTGCCGGTAGCTGAGCCGTTGCTTGAAGGCTCAGCTATAAGACGTCAGCCTGACGCCATTCACAAAGCAATGTCCGGGTCGGAATCGCTGTGTTTCTGGCCCACCGGATCGCTGTTGGTGGGGGCGTTCGCCTCGGCGTTGCCACGAATATCCGGTGGCGGCGCCAGTTGCAACAGCTCGCTGGTGTATTTCCATTCCTCGTAGACTCGCGCCGGATCATCGTTGAGCCGGGTTCCATAGCTCGGCACGATCTGGTGCAGCTTTTCCTGCCAGGCAGGGGAGGCGACCTTGTCCTTGAAGACCCGCTGCATGACTTCAAGCATGATAGGCGCCGCTGTCGAGGCGCCGGGGGATGCCCCGAGCAATCCGGCGATGCTGCCATCCTGCGACGCGACCACCTCGGTACCGAGTTTGAGCACGCCGCCTTTTTCTTCATCGCGCTTGATCACCTGGACCCGCTGGCCGGCTTGCCAGAGGCGCCAGTCTTCCTGCTTGGCCTGGGGAAAATATTCCTGCAAGGCCTTGAACCGGTCGTCGTCGGAAAGCATCAGCTGGCCGGCCAGATATTCCACCAGCGGGTACTGCTCGACGCCGACTTTGGTCATGGGCCAGATGTTGTGGGGCGTCATGCTGGTAAACAGGTCGAAGTACGAGCCTTCCTTGAGGAATTTGGTGGAGAAGGTCGCGAAGGGGCCGAACAGGATGACGCGCTTGCCATCCAGTACCCGGGTGTCCAAGTGCGGCACGGACATCGGCGGCGCGCCGGTGGAGGCTATCCCGTATGCCTTGGCCATATGTCGCTCGGCGATGGTGGGATTCTCGGCGACCAGGAACGAGCCGCCGACCGGAAACCCTGCGTACTCCTTCGCTTCCTCGATGCCCGACTTCTGCAACAGATGCAGCGCGCCACCCCCCGCGCCGATGAAGACGAACTTGGCGTCGGTGGCTGTCGTCTCACCGTCCTTGAGGTTCTTGTACTCCACGTGCCAGGAGCCATCGTCATTGCGGGTGATATCGCGGACTTCGCTGGAAAGCTTCAGGCTGAAATTGGGTTTGCTCTGCAGATATCCGACGTACTGGCGAGTGATTTCGCCAAAATTCACATCGGTGCCGATCGGCGTCCAGGTCACCGCAAGCTTCTGGTTCGGGTCGCGGCCCTCCATCATCAGCGGCACCCATTTCTTGATCTGCTGCGGATCTTCCGAATATTGCATGGGCCGGAACAGCGGGCTCGCTTGCAGCGCCTCGTAGCGTTTCCTGAGGAACTTGATGTTGTCGTCCCCCCACACAAAACTCATGTGCGGGGTGGCGTTGATGAATGAGCGAGGGTTTTTCAGGACATTGTTCTTGACCTGCCAGGCCAGGAACTGCCGGGTGATCTGGAAGGCTTCGTTGATCTCGATGGCTTTGGAAATATTGACGTTGCCTTGCTCGTCCATCGGCGTGTAGTTGAGTTCTGCCAACGCTGAATGGCCGGTGCCGGCGTTGTTCCAGCCGTTGGAGCTTTCTTCGGCCACCGCGTCCAGGCGCTCGACCATCTCCATCGACCAGCCTGGCTCCAGCTCGTTGAGCCAGATGCCCAGCGTGGAACTCATGATTCCTCCGCCCACCAGCAGCACATCGACCTTTTTCGTTTCTGCGGCCTGGGCACCATTGGCGCCCGATAGGACGACGGCGCTTACCAGGGCTGCGATGATTGTATTGTTCATGGTTCCACCCTCGGCGACCGGGTGAGTCGCTCGTCTACGAAATGACGCTACTGACCTTGGGTTGACCCGCCTCGGGAAAAAACTGTTCACGGCCCGGCGCGAGAGAGTGACGAAAGGCAATCCGGCCTGGTTTGACGATCCTGGGGGGACGCGGCATAGTGTGCTCGTTTGTGGTTATTATTGCTCGTTTATGCAGGTTGCCAATGTCATGAGTTCTTTTAACGAAGCGTTTCCCGGCGAACGCCAGCGATTGATCAGCGAACGTCTCGCCCTGTATGGCCGGGTCATTGCGGCTGACTTGGCGGTTGAGTTCAATGTTTCGGAACACTCGATACGGCGCGATTTGGGCGCGCTGGCAGCGGCGGGCTTGTGCAAGCGCGTCTATGGCGGCGCGATTCGCCTGCCAGCGGCCGAGGCGCCTATCGATGTCCGGATCCATCAGGATTCGGCGCGCAAGGGCACGCTTGGCCAGACGGCTGCCTCGCTGCTCATCGCCGGGCAGCACGTGTTCCTCGATGCCGGGTCGACCAACCTGGCCATCGCCCGCGCCATCGACCCGGAGCTCCGGTTGACCCTCTCCACCAACTCACCCTTGATCGCGGTGGAGCTGATGAAGCTGCCCCGCGCCGAAGTCATTCTGCTGGGCGGTCGCCTGAATCCGGTCGCGGGCGGTGCCATCGGGCTGGCGGCCGTCCAGCAATTGCGCCAGTTCAATTTCGACTTGTGCTTTGTCGGTGCCTGCGCCATTGACTCGGACAATGGGGTCACGGCGTTTGGCCTGGATGACGCGGAATTCAAACGCGCGGTGGTGGCGGCGAGCGGCCAATTGGTGGTGGCGGTGACCAATGAGAAACTTTCCAGCGTTGCCCACTATCAAGTGGCGTCTTGCGAGGAAGTCACGGCTTTGGTGGTCGAGCACGACGCACCGCGGGAGCGACTCGAACCGTTTCTCAGCCGGATTTCCAAGGTCGTGACCGCCCCGGCGCAGCGCTGACGCCGAGCATTGGGATACGAACCCATTGTCCGCCAGGCGATTTACGTCTAGTTTGCTGCCCCATCATAAGTACAAAAGTCAGGAGTCATCGATGCAACCGATTCGTCTCGGTCTGGTGGGCTACGGCAAGATCGCCCAGGATCAACACGTCCCCGCTATCCGCGCCAACCCCGCGTTCGAACTGGTGGCGGTCGCCACGCAAGGGCAGCCTTGCGCCGGGGTGGAGAATTTGCAGTCCCTGGGCGAATTGCTGGAAAACGGCCCGCACGTTGATGCAATCGCATTTTGCACGCCGCCACAAGGTCGATTCGGGCTGGTCCGACAAGCCCTGGCTGCCGGCAAGCACGTGCTGGTGGAAAAGCCGCCCTGCGCCACGCTGGGCGAAGCGATGGCCCTTGTTGACCTCGCGCGCGAGCAAGGCGCCAGCGGCCTCTACGCCTGGCATTCGCGTTATGCGCCCGGCATCGAAGCGGCTCGCGACTGGCTGGCCAGCCGTACGCTGCAAAGCGTCCGGATCGATTGGAAGGAAGACGTGCGCAAATGGCACCCGGGCCAGGCATGGATCTGGCAACCCGGTGGCCTGGGCGTCTTTGATCCCGGCATAAACGCCCTCTCGATTGCTACCCATCTGCTGCCGCTGGCGCTGTTCGTCGAGTCGGCCGAACTGCGCGTACCCGACAACTGCCAGTCACCGATTGCCGCGAGCATCAAGATGGCGGACGCGCGCCAGCTCGATATCCGTGCCGAGTTTGACTTCGACCATGGTCATGACGAGCTCTGGAGCATCGAGATTCGCTGCGCCGAAGGCGTCCTGCGGCTCGACAATGGCGGCGCGTTGCTGAGTATCGACGGCGTGCGCCAGGCTGTGTCGGAGGAGGGCGAATACGCGGCGGTGTATCGGCATTTCCAACAGCTGATCAAGGACAAGGCCAGCGACATGGATTTGCAACCGCTACGCCTGGTCGCGGACAGCTTCTTCGTGGGCAGTCGGACCCTGGTCGAACCGTTTTACGATTGACTTGCGAACAGGCCCATCATCCTGGCGACGATGGGCCTGTGGATTACCGCTATTTGATCGTTCCCACGCTCTGCGTGGGAATGCATCCCCGTGACGCTCTGCGTCACCCCAGAAGCGGAACGCGGAGCGTCCCTGGCGGCCTTCCCACGCAGGAGCGTGGGAACGATCGAACGTGGTGAGGGCGCATGCTCCCTCACCACCAGGTTTCGCGTAGGCGCGTCTAGCCCAAATCCTGCGCCCGATGCCGCTCCGGCACCTGGCTCGCTTCATCGCCCCAGGTCCGGTTGACCCGCTGGCCGCGCATCACCGCGGGTCGGTTGGCGATTTCCTCGGCCCAGCGCTGAACATGGGTGTATTCGTGGGCCGAGAGGAACTGCGCCGCTGAATACACGTTATTGCGCACCAATTGCCCATACCAGGGCCAGACCGCGATGTCGGCGATGGTGTATTGGTCGCCCGCCAGGTATTTGTTTTCAGCCAGGCGACGGTCCAGCACATCCAGTTGGCGCTTGGCTTCCATGGTGAAGCGATTGATCGGGTACTCGAGTTTTTCCGGCGCATAGGCGTAGAAATGTCCGAAACCGCCGCCCAGGTACGGCGCCGAACCCATCTGCCAGAACAGCCAGTTCAAGGTTTCGGTGCGGCCGGCCGGGTCGGTGGGCAGCAGCGCGCCGAATTTTTCTGCCAGGTAAAGCAGGATCGACCCGGACTCGAAGACGCGGATTGCTGGCTCGACGCTGCGATCCAGCAGGGCCGGAATCTTCGAGTTTGGATTGACCTCGACAAAACCACTGGAGAACTGGTCGCCTTCGCCGATGCGAATCAGCCAGGCGTCGTATTCTGCGCCGGTGTGTCCGAGCGCCAGCAACTCTTCAAGCAGGATGGTGACTTTGACGCCGTTGGGCGTCGCCAGTGAATAGAGCTGCAACGGGTGCTCGCCGACCGGCAAGGTTTTTTCGTGGGTCGGCCCGGCAATGGGGCGGTTGATGCTGGCGAAGTGGCCGCCCGAGGGGGCCTCGTGCTTCCAGATTTTTGGAGGGACGTAAGACGCTTTGCTCATGAGACGTACCTTATCGTTTTGAATGCACTGATCCTGGGATGAAGCCATAGCACATTTGCGCAATGGCTCGCATCGAGAGACGGACTCTAATCCAGGGGCGTTTTGTCAGGCGAACAAAGGCGGTTGATTGTCTGTATCTCCTTCAGTAATAGATAAGCCGGACAAGGGCTTTTTGACGCCAGAAAATAAATGCTCAGCATCCTTACAGTCTCTAGGTTATTAGCCGATAGCCATTTGAGATGCGGTTGATTCCCAGCTTCTGCCGAGGGTACGTCATGTTTAATACAACACTAAAAAATGAACTGACGGCAAGGAAGGCCGAGTTAGCAACTTACAAGGGATTGGTAGGCGCTCTGGAGCGGTCGATGGCCGTGATCGAGTTCAGTCCCGACGGCAAGGTGCTTCGCGCCAACGAAAACTTCCTCAATACCATGGGCTACCGCGAGGATCAGTTGGCCGGTTTGTCCCACCGCAATTTTTGCACCCCAGCGCTGGCGGGCAGTGCTGAGTACCGCGAGTTCTGGGACCGGTTGCGGGCAGGCCAGTTCGTTTCGGGGACGTTCCAGCGGGTCAGCGGACAAGGTCGCAACGTCTGGCTGGAGGCGAGCTATAACCCAGTCCTGGATGAGCAGGGCAAAGTCGTGAAGGTGGTCAAGTATGCCCTTGATGTCACCGCCCGAGTGGCCAGTGACGCAGAAACGCGTGGCAGGCTCGCAGCCCTTGATCGGGCAATGGCGGTGATCGAATTTGATTTGACTGGCAATATCCTCACTGCAAATGACAACTTCCTGCGGACGATGAATTACTCGCTCGCTGAAATCAAAGGCAAGCATCACCGACTGTTCTGCGAAGCGAACCTGGTCAACAGTTCGGAATATGGCGATTTCTGGCGACGTCTGAACGCCGGTGAGTTTTTCAGCGGACAATTCAAGCGACTGGGCAAGCATGGCAAGGTGGTGTGGTTGGAGGCCAGCTACAACCCGGTCTACGACGCCGAAGGCAAACTGAGCAAGATCGTCAAGTTTGCCAGCGACATCACCGAGCGGGTGGAAAAGTTCGAAGAGGATTCACGCGGTGCCTCGCGTGCTTATCACATTTCTTCCGAGACTGAGCGAGTCGCCGAGCAGGGCGCCCAAGTGATCCAGCAAACCGCCAAGGAGATGCGCCAGATCGCCGAAAACATTGGCGCCTCCGCGCGCCTGGTCGGGCAACTGGGCGCGCGCTCGGAAGAGATCACCGCCATCGTCAATACCATTCGCGGCATTGCCGACCAGACCAACCTGCTGGCGCTCAACGCTGCCATCGAGGCCGCGCGGGCGGGCGACCAGGGCCGGGGCTTTGCAGTCGTGGCCGACGAAGTCCGCCAACTGGCCGGGCGCACGAGTCGCTCGACAGCGGAAATCGCCGAGATGATCGGCATGATCCTTTCTGAGACCCGCGATGCGGTCGCCAGTATGAGCGTGACCCATGAGGGCGCGCTGCGCGGCGTTACCCTGGCGGACCAGGCCGGATCGGTCATCGTGCAGATCAGGGCCGGGACCACGGATGCATTGGAGGCGGTCAGCATGTTCGCGTCCAAGCTCGACGAGTCTGAAGTCATTCCAAAAACGGCGATCGGCTGGGTCGGCTGAGGATGCTGTAACGTCTGGGGGGGGCGGACCGTCAGCCAGGACCGCTCCTCAATTGACCAGCGATGCGCGCGAGGACCCAGGCGTCGAGGTCATTCCATTTCCTGAAACAGTGGATTTCAATCCATGCGTATTCCTGCGCCGCCGCTTTGGGCAGAAGATGGCTCCACCAGCCGCACACCTTGTTCAAAGGCGTGACGGACCATCCCTGACCACAGCGCACTGACCCAGCAGCAATGCCGGGGCGCGAGGAGTAGCTGATGAACGAAGCCTCGAAAGCACAACCTTCGCCCTGGCATGAAGGCGAGTTGACCTTGCAGCGCTCCGTCGGCGCGGTGGACATGATGGCCGGTGTCGGCCAGCGGCAACTGGCACGCACCTGGATGCCGGATCAGCACCGTGAGTTCTACGCCCAATTGCCCTTCGTGGTGTTGGGCGCGGTGGATCGTCAAGGCGATGTCTGGGCGACGCTGCGCACCGGGCAGCCCGGCTTCATGAGTTCACCGGATCCGGAAACGCTGCACATCGATATCGAGCCGCAGCCGAGCGATCCAGCCCAGGAAGGCATGGGCGAGGGCGATGCCATCGGCATGCTGGGCATCGAGTTGCATACCCGTCGCCGTAACCGCATGAACGGTGTCGTGCGCCGTCGGCTCGACCAAGGGCTGGAGATCTCGGTGAGCCAGGCGTATGGCAACTGCCCGCGCTACATCAACCTGCGCCAATACAGCTTTGTCGATGAGCAAGCTGCCGTCTCGCGTGAACTGGAGGTGGACGACCCTTTGGTTCGTCGGCTGGTCACGGCGGCCGATTCGTTCTACATCGCCACCTACGTGATCCGAGACGGCGAACGGCAGGTCGATGCTTCGCACCGTGGCGGCAAGTCCGGTTTTGTGCACATGGACGAGGACGGGACGCTGACCGTCCCGGATTTTTCCGGGAATCTGTTTTTCAACACGTTGGGCAATATCCTGCTGAATCCGCGCGCAGGGCTGTTGTTCGTCGACTTTGAAACCGGCGACCTGTTGCAGTTGAGCGGTCGCGCCGAGGTGTTGCTGGATGACCCGCAGATTGCTGCGTTCCAGGGCGCCGAGCGGTTGTTGCGTGTGACTCCGCAACGCTTGGTCTACCGTCCCGAAGCGATACCGTTGCGCTGGAGAAACCAGGACGAAGGTGACTCGCCCAATTCGCTGATGACCGGCAGTTGGGAACAAACCGCTGAGCGCTTGCAGGCCGAAGCCCTGAGGACCCAATGGCGTGCGTTGCAGGTCACTCGGACGGTGGATGAAAGCCCCGACATTCGTTCCTTTTATCTGCAAACCACCGATGGCGCCGGTTTGCCACGGTTCGAAGCCGGACAGCATTTACCGGTGCGAGTATTACTGCAAGGGCAGCAAACTCCGTCGATCCGCACCTACAGCGTGTCCAGCGCGCCGTCCGATGATTTCCTGCGCATTAGCGTCAAGCGCGACGGCGTGGTGTCTTCGCACTTGCATGAACAAATTCAGGCGGCCCATGAAATTGAGGCGCGGGCGCCCCAAGGCCACTTCACCGTGGACCCCATCGAGCGCCGCCCGCTGGTGCTGTTGGCAGCGGGCGTTGGCATCACGCCGCTGTTGTCGATGTTGCGCGAGGTGGTCTACCAAGGGAAACGCATCAGCCGCATGCGTTCGGTCTGGCTGGTACAAAGCGCCCGTCACGTGGCTGACCTGGCCTTTCGCAAGGAGATCGACGAGCTGGCGGCCCGTGCCGGTGACAAGCTGCGGGTGTTGCGCATGGTCAGCCAACCGCCCACCGACGGCAGCGCCGGGCAAGGTTACGACGTGTCCGGCAGAATCGATGTGGGGCTGCTCAAGCAATGGCTGCCGCTGGACGACTATGACTTCTATTTGTGCGGGCCGGGCAGCTTTACCCAGGCGCTGTATGACGGCCTGCGCAAGCTGCGCATTCCCGATGATCGCATCCATGCGGAAACCTTTGGCCCGTCCACGCTAGTGCGCGATATCGAGGTTCGAATGCCCGTGGCCGAGCAGGTGCCCGCGGCGAGTGAAACGGTGAAAGTCCTGTTCGCCAGCTCGGCCAAGGAAGCGCGCTGGGAGCCGGGTAGCGGGACGCTGCTGGAGTTGGCCGAGGCCCGGGGCCTGAACCCGGAATTCAGTTGCCGCGGCGGTTCCTGTGGCACCTGTAAAACCCGCATGACCCAAGGCCAGGTGCATTACCTGACGCAGCCCGCCGAGCCGGTCGCGGACGGCGAAGTGCTGATTTGCTGCGCAGTACCGGCCGAGGGCAGTGAGCCTTTGGTGCTGGAGGTTTAACGCGCGGCGGTGGCGCTGAGTCGACCACGCGCTTCATCACGCATCACCATCCAGATGCCGACGGCAGACACCGCCATCCCCAGCGCCATGAGCCACGACAACGGCTCGTCGAACATTGCCCAGGCCCACAGCATCGTAATGGGCGGGCTCAGGTAGAGAACGCTGGCGACACGGGTGGCTGTCGCCCGGCGCAGGCACAACCAATAGAGCCCGTATCCGCCCATCGTCGACAATCCCGCCGTCCATACGACGCTCAGCACAAAGCCAGTACTGGGTATCGGTGCGAGGCTGCCCTGTGCGCCTTCGATAAGCGCAAACACCAGGCCGCTGACACAACATTGCAGCCAGAGATTGGGCAGCAGGCCAATCGATTGCGAGGCTGGAAGATGCTTCTGCCACAGGGTCGCAGCAGCGAGCGAGAGCATGCCGAGCAGCGGCAACCCGTAGGCCCACAAAGGCGCGTCGCCCCAGGCCAACGCGCCTTGGGTACCGAGGGCAACACCGGTCAGGCCGATGGCCAAGCCCGCCCAGACTGCCGGCGCCAAGCGCTGTCCCAGCACACCGGCAGCCAACAGTGCCAGGCCTATCGGCAGCAAGTCGGCAAACAGCGCCGCCAGGCCTGCCGGAACACCCAGGGCGATGCCTTGGGTGATACCGGCCAGATAACCCGCCATCGCTAGCAGACCGATACCGGCGTTTTTCAAGAGTGCGGCGAAGGGGATTCGTCGCAGTTGGCCGACGACGAAGGGAAACAGGATCAGCGTGACCAGGACGCAGCGCCAGAACACCACGAGCAACGGCGGCGCGTAATCGATGGAGAAGCGCGCACCGACGAACCCTGAGCTCCAGGCCAGGACCAGCGCCGCTTCCAGCAAGGGCAACGGAATCAGCCAATACAAGCTGGGCGTGGCAGGGGAAGTGATCGATTTGGGCGAGTTCATGGTCACAGGCTACGAAAGCCGACTAATCTAATAAATCAAAATATCTTGTAGAAGTCGTTCACGAACGGTGAATCATGGCAGCCATACTGGACATCGAGCTGATACGAACCTTTCATGCGGTCGCGCGGATAGGCAAATTCAGCGCTGCGGCGCAGGAGCTTCACAAGAGCCCGGCGGCGGTCAGCGTGCACATTCAGCGACTGGAAGCGGTCGCCGGTGGCCGGCTGCTGGACCGTGACAATCAAGCGGTCTCCCTGACCGCGTTGGGCAAACGCCTGCTCGTTTCCACGACGGAGCTGCTCACGACCCACGACCGGGTATTGGCCGACTTGCACGGCACGCGGCTGGCGGGACGGATCACCTTGGGTGTGCCCGACGAATACGCCGACCATGTCATCCGCGACATCGTCCCAACGTTCACCGCAGCCTGGCCGAACGTCATCCTGGAGCTCAAGACCGCCCCCAGCTATGCCCTGCGTGAGCAGGTCCAGCGCGGCAAGCTACAAGCCGCCGTGCTCACCCAGCCGAAGGAGTTGCGCAACGCTGAGGTTGAGTTCCTGGTCACCACGACACCGGTCTGGGTCGCGGCGCTTCACGCCACGGCGAATTTGACCGAGCCGCTGGCGCTGGCCGTGCACGCGGCGCAATGCCCTTACCGACAGGTCATGCTGCAAGCGCTCCGACAAAGCGGGCGCAAGGTGCGAATCGTCCTCGAAAGCCCCTCCAACCAGGCCGTCAAGGCCTGCGTGGAGGCCGGGTTGGCGATCAGCCTGATCGACCGTGGCCGGGTGACGGATAACATGCGGATCCTTGATGAGCTGCCGGTGATCCCGGATCACGACGTAGTGTTCATGCGATCCCAGGCATCCCGTGACGATGAAACGGTCGACTTGCTTGGCCAGGCCATCCAGCAGCGCTTTCGGCTGTAGAGCAGACGCCATCACGTGGCGTTGGCCTTGGAGGTCGAGGTCTGTGCGGACTGCGCCGACAGTGGGACATCGAACACCCGATCGAATCCCCATTGAAAAACCAGCGAGTAGAAGAAGAAAAACACAAACAGTCCCAGATTGGTTACCAGCGCCAGCCACAGGCTGATGCCTAGCCACGCGGCAATCACCGGTGTGAGGATCAACGTCAAGCCGCCTTCGAATCCCAAGGAGTGCAACAACCGCCGTTGCCAGTTGCGCTGACGGTTGTGCTGGCGGCGCTCCCACCATTCGAACGCGCCGTTGAATAGCATGTTCCAGCCCAGCGCGACGCCAGATATCACCAGGGACAGCAAGGTAGAATAACCCATGCCTTGCTGGTAGATCAGCGTCAGCGCCGGTGCCACGAACAGGACACCGCCCGCTTCGTAGAGTATGGCCTGGAGGATTTTGCGAGGTACGCCTTGCATCGGTAGTCTCCGGATCTTGGGGGCAGGAGCACAGCCTCGCGAGTTGAGCGTGCGCGCACAATTGAGCTAAATTGAGCCTCGCTCAACGTGAGTAACGCTTGCGCCCATGTTTGCCAAATTGCCCCTTACCGCCTTGCGCGGCTTCGAGTCTGCCGCACGGCTAGGCAGTTTCAAGGCTGCCGCCCAGGAGCTGAACATCAGCGCCGCGGCGATCTCCCATCAGATCAAGAATCTCGAAACCTTACTGGGCGTGCGCCTGTTCGAACGCTCCAGCCAAAGCGTTCGCCTGAGCGCCGATGGTGAGTGTCTGCACACCTACGTCCACCGGGCGCTGCTCGATATCCAGCAGGGCCTGCAAGTGCTGTCCCCGTCCTGCGTGGCGCAATCGCTGGTGGTGAGCACCACGCCGGCCTTCGCCAGCCTCTGGCTGATCCCACGGCTCGGAGGGTTTTATCGCTTGCACCCGGAAATCAGCGTCCGGCTGCACAGCAGCAACGAGGTGGTGGACCTGCGGCGTGACGCGAGCATCGACCTGGCAATCCGTGCCCTGTTCACGCCTGACCCGCAATTGGTCGAGCAGCCGCTGATGGATGAGTATTTCGGTGTGTATTGTCGTCCCGACTGGCAACCGCCTGCTACGGGGGCGCCCGTTGAACTGATTGATGTGCCGTGGTTGAGCAGCTCCGCCGTCACGGTCGATTGGCCGGCCTGGTGCGCCAAGGCCGGCATTGGCGATTGGTTGGAGAGCGCCCGTCTGCGGCGTTATGACGAGGAACAGCATGCCCTGCAGGCAGCCATCGTCGGGCACGGATTGGTGTTGGCCAGCCAGGTGCTGGTTGCCGAAGCTGTCGCGCGCGGCCAGTTGATCGCCTATCGCCCGGAGATTCGCCTCGCGGGCGCGCGTTACACATTGGTGTGTGTGCCCGGGCGAGAGCGGCAGCCGGCGGTGCGGGCGTTCAGTGAGTGGTTGCTTGCACAGGGCGCGCTTGGCGGCTGAATGTTCGTCGCGCCAATACCCTTATTCCTCGGACGGTCTCATGTGAAAAATGGTGTAGGGCAGGATCAACGTATCGGCGACGAAACTCAGGGGCAGGTCGATGGCCGCGAACGGCGCGAATGCACTGGCGAACGTTGAGTTATCTTCCGTCACCGCTTCCTTGAGCACTTGGTAATCGAAATACACGCCGCAATACGGGCTGACACCGCAAAGGCCGCCGGTGCCAAAGGTTTCGTTGGCGGTCGCGCATCCCGTCAGCAGTGCGATGATTAGAGCCGTTCCGATGATGCGCATGACGTTCCCTCGTTGTTGGTGCGCGACTGTAGCACCGCCGATGGACGGCCCGACATATGAATCGAAATGCCCCACAAAGCCAACGCCAGCGCACTGATCAACCCACCCAGCAGACTGACCGCCGTCCAGCCCCAAAGCGCATACACCTGAGTGGCGGCGGCAGCCCCGAGCGCGCTGCCGATCGAGTAGAAACACATGTAGGCGCCGACCATGCGACTTTGTGCGTCGGGGCGGGCGGCGAAAATAAGGCTTTGGTTGGTGACGTGCACCGCTTGTACGGCGAAGTCGAGCAAGATCACTCCACAGACCAAGGCCACCAGCGAGCTTTCGGCAAAAGCGATCGGCAGCCAGGACATCACCAAGAGCCCCAGCGACAGGCCGGTCACACGTCGTCCGAAACCTCGATCGGCCCAGCGACCGGCTCCCCTGGCCGCCAGGGCTCCGGCGACACCGGCCAGGCCAAACAGGCCGATGGCGGTGTGGGAAAGTGACAGCGGCGGGGCGCTCAACGGTAGGACCATGGCGGTCCACAGCACGGAAAAGGCAGCGAAGATCAGCATGGCGAACAGACCCCTGATTCGCAAGACCGGTTCGGTCAAGAACAGCTTGAACAGAGACCCGATCAGCACAGGGTAGGATTGTCGGTGGCGGGGCGACGCCGTGGCGGGAATCACTTTCCATAACACCGCGGCGATGAGCAGCATCAGCCCCGAGGAGACGAAATAAACCGCACGCCAGCCTGCCAGGTCGGCAATCAATCCTGAGGTAAACCGTGCCAGGAGAATGCCCAGCACAATCGCGCTGGTAATAGTGCCCACCGCCTGCCCGCGTTGCGATGGCGCGGACAGCGTGGCGGCGTAGGCGACCAGCACCTGGACGACCACTGCCAATAACCCTGTCACAATCATGGCGCCCAGCAGAACCGACCAATGGCGTGATGCGCCGACCGCCGCCAACGCCACCACGGACAGCGCAACGAGGGTCAAGATCAGTTTCCGGGGATTGACCTTGTCCCCCAGCGGCACGATGAACAACAGTCCGAGCGCGTATCCGATCTGAGTCGCCGTTACCACGATACCGATCAACCCGGGGGCAACATCCAGGCTTTGCGCTATCGAGGCGAGCAAGGGTTGCGCGAAGTAGACGTTGGCGACAGCGAGGGCGCACGTTACTGATAACAATAAAGTGAGCGTCGCTGACAAGCCTCGGTTCACGTCGGTGTATGCGGTCATGCGCACCTCCATGGTGTAATCTGGTTGCAATTGAATACCTGATTTGATTCTTGCTGGTTTAGGTTTTAAATAGCAACCACTTTGACCGAGTGCAGGCCAAACATGATCTTGAAAGACGCTCCATCACATAACAGCGAATGCCCGGTTTCCCGGACCTTGGACGTGATTGGCGATCGCTGGTCGCTGATGATCATCCGCGATGCCTTCGATGGCATCCGCCGATTCAGCGAGTTCCAGAAGAACCTGGGCGTGGCCAAGAACATTCTGGCGTCGCGCCTGAAAGCCTTGGTCGAGGTCGGCGTGTTCGACGTGCGACCTGCCTCGGATGGAAGCGCCTACAAGGAATATGTCCTGACGGAAAAAGGACAGGAAATTTTTCCGGTCGTGGTCAGCTTGAGGCAGTGGGGCGAGCGGTTCCTGTTCGCGCCGCAGGAGACGCGTTCGGAGCTGTTGGACAACGCATCCGGACAGCCGCTGATGCCGATCGAGGTTCGCTCGTCGAGCGGCCAGAAGGTCGAGCCCTGGGATTGTCACCGGGTAAGGCGGATAGGCGAAGAGCCTTGAGGCCAGGCCTGTTTTCTACTGTTGGGTCGGTTGTTCGTAGCGCCGCTGGATGCGTGCCAATTCACCGGACTGGCGCAGTTTCTCCAACGCGCGGGTCCATGCGGCGATCAGTTCGTCGTCACTGTCAGTGCTGAAAGCGATGTACAGCGAGGAGCGGTAAAGCTCGATGGGGATTTTGCGCAGGGTGCCGGGGGCGATGCTCAATTGCCGGCTGTAGTAAGCCACTCCCGCAGCGGTGTCGCCGACAATGATGTTGGTTCGCCCGGCCAGCAGCATGCGGTAGAGCAGTTTGCTTTCGGTTGCGCTTTTGTCCAGGTTATTGAAGCCCAGCGATTGCAACATCTGGGGCACCAGGCCGGCATGCCGCGTGGTGACCTGCGGGGCGCGCAGTAGCTGTTCCAGGGAGTTGATCGGCGGCGAATCGGACAGCTGGTAGGCGTGGATGGATTCTTCGACGATTGGCCCGACCCACTTGTATAACGGTTCGCGCTCCGGTGTACGGAACAGCGAATACATGATGGTCTTGGGCCGGTTCTTCAATATCTGCGTGGCGCGCATGCTCGGTTGCAACGATATTTCGAAGTCGTCTCCGGTCAGCGTCATGATGGCCCGGACAATTTCCGTGGTCATGCCGGTGAGCTGGTTGTTCTCCACGTAATTGTAGGGAGCCCATTCCTCGGTCACGACTTGATAGGGCTCGGCGGCGGTCGCTGAGCCGAGCATCAGACAAAGCAGCGCTGCGGCAGGCATCGAATGCTTCACGTGTTCTCCTGTTGGGGTGGTCCGCTGTTCCTGGGCGAACCCAACACAAGCATAGACCCAATCACGTGGCTGACGTCGGCTGTGGCGCCGTTATGCGAACGGTCCCTCAGTTGCCTGGAGAGAAACAGTCCGTGGCACAATTGGACGGACGTCTATGTGCCGCCGAGAAAAGGGTTGGAAGTTTGAACGAACAAACGTTGTCCATGCGCCTGGAGCGCGTGGCGAGGCATGTGCCGGCAGGGGCGCGCCTGGCCGATATCGGCTCCGATCATGGTTATCTGCCGGTGGCGCTGATCAACCGGGGTGTGATCGCGGCGGCGCTGGCGGGCGAGGTGGCAGTGACGCCGTTCCGCTCGGCCGAACGCACCGTGCGCGAAAGCGCACTGGACGCGAAAATCAGCGTGCGCCTGGCCAACGGCCTGGCGGCCATCGAGCCTGGGGACGGCATCACGGCGATCAGTCTGTGTGGCATGGGCGGCGAGACGATTCGCGACATTCTCGACGGCGGCAAGGGCCGCTTGAGTGGCCAAGAGCGTCTGATCCTGCAACCCAACGGCGGCGAGCAGCCACTGCGTCAATGGTTGATGGACAATGATTACCGCATCGTGAGCGAGGAAGTGCTGCGAGAGAACCGCTTCTACTACGAAATCATCGTCGCCGAGCGCGACGGGCCGGTGGCGTACTCCGCCCAGGAGTTGTACTTCGGCCCGTTGCAGTTGCAGGCCCGAAGCCCGGTTTTCCTGGCAAAGTGGCAGCGTCTGCTACGACTGAAGCAAAAGACCTTGGTCAGTTTTGCCCAGGCGCAGCAGGCCGTGGCCGAGGAGAAGGTGCAGGATATGGCTCTTCAGGTCCGCTGGATCAGCGAGCTGTTGGCGTGAGCCATTGTCCAGCCAATCGGTCACTGGCCCGCTGCGTCCTGTTTCAGTACCAGCAGCTGATAGACGCCTGATTCGTTTTCAATCCCATGGGTGTCATGGGTGAAGCCGGGGAATGATCGGTCAAAGTTTTCCAGCGCCTTGAGGTAGGTCAGTATTGGCCCGTCCGCAGGTCCTGCGTTTTCCCCTGGCATCAGCAGGGGAATTCCCGGCGGGTACGGGACGATGCCCGTTGCCGCAATCCGGCCGGCGGCTTCTTCCAAGGTCACCGTTTCGATCTCGTTCCTCACCAGTTTTTCATAAGCCTCCACCGGGCTGAACTGCGCCGTGGGCAGCATGCCGAAGGCCTCGGCCATGGCTGCGGTGGTCTTGGTTTTTTTCATGGCGGCGAAGATCTCTTCAGCCAGGTCCTTGAGACCCATGCCCGCGTAGCGTTGCTGGTTGGCACTCACCAGGTCGGGCAGGCACAGCTCCAGTTCCAGGTTCTCATCGTAGTCGCGCTTGAAGTCGAGCAGGGCGTTGACCAAGGTGCCCCATTTGCCTTTGGTGATGCCGATGGAAAACAGGAACAGGATGGTGAAGTCGGTGGTTTTTTCCACCACGATACCCTGCCTGCCGAGGTAGGCGGTGAGCACGCATGCCGGGATGCCGAAGTCCAGCAGGTTGCCGTCATCGCCCATTCCGGGGCTGAGGACCGAGACCTTGATCGGATCGAGCATGCAGTAGCCGTCTTCAATGTCACCGAAGCCATGCCAGACCTCATTGGGGTGCAGCACCCAGCAACTCGGGTCAGCCTTGAGCCTGGCCGGATCGACCTCGTGAAATAGAATCGCCTGTCCGTCCACCTGCACCGATGGCGGTTGCCAGCAGGAGAAGAACCAGTCGTCATGGCTGAACATCTCGCTTTGCATGTGGGAGATGACCTGGCGGAAGGCGACGGCTTCCTCGATCGCTTCGCTGGTCAGGATCTGCCCGCTGGGCGCCTCCATCATCGCCGAGCTGACATCGCATGAGGCCATGATCGCGTAATTGGGCGAGGTGGAGGCATGCATCATGTACGACTCATTGAAGCGCCCATGAGGAATCGGGTTGCGCCCGTTGCGCACGTGGATCATCGAGGCCTGGGACAGCGCCGCGAGCAATTTATGCGTGGACTGGGTGGCGAACACGGTCGGTTTCGACGGGTCGTGATCGTCCGGACTGCCGTGCATCGCAAAGCGGTCCTTGTACAACGGATTGAACCGCGCATAGCCATACCAGGCTTCGTCGAAATGCAGGCGGTCGACACTTTGCCCCAGCAGCTCCTCGACGCGGGTGACGTTGTAGGTCAGGCCATCGTAAGTGGAGTTGGTGATGATGGCGTGCACCGGCGTCGGGTCGATGTGGCTCTTGACCAGTGGATTGCTGGCGATGGCCGCCTTCACGCCTTCGGCGCTGAGGGTCTGTGGCAGGATCGGGCCAATGATGCCGAAGCGGTTTCGGGTCGGCACCAGATAGGTCGGAATTGCCCCGGACAGGGTCATCGCGTGCTCGGCGGATTTGTGGCAGTTGCGATCACACAGCGCGATCTGGTCGCGCGTCACGCTGGCCATGAGGATGACCCGGTTGGACATCGACGAGCCATTGGTGACGTAGTAGGTGCGATGCGCGCCGAACACCTTGGCGGCGTAGCGCTCGCCCTGGCCGATAGGGCCGCTGTGGTCGAGCAGCGAACCCAGTTCGCCGACGGAGATCGACAGGTCCGAACGCAGCAGGTTTTCACCGAAAAACTCGTAGAACGCCCGGCCCGCCGTGCTTTTCAGAAAAGCCGTGCCACCGGCGTGCCCCGGCGTATGCCAGGAATACTCGTAGCTGCGGGCGAACTTCAGCAGGGCGCCGAACATCGGCGGCAGTACCGCCTGGCGATAGCGCTCGATGGCCGCCAGGATCCGCCCGCTCAGGAAGCGGCTGGTGTCCTCGGGCAGCCAGATGAAGTCGTCGGCATATTGCATGACGATCAGCGGTACGTTGGATGCGGTGCTGCGATCGCTGATCAGGAACACCGGCACCCGGGTGTTGCGCTCGCGCAGCGCGGTGAGCAAGTCGATGCATTCGCGGTGGTCTTCGCTGGTGTCTATTTCCCAACTGAGCAGCACACACTGGATCGCCGGGTCGGAGCTCAGGATCGACTTGGCATCGCTCAGGTTTTCGGAGGTCAGCACGCTGACGGCGCGCTCTTCCACATCGCTGATCAACTGGATCAGCGCTCGACCGAACACGCTGCGCTTGTCTGGCGCGTTGGACACCAGCAAGGCCAGCATTCCCAAAAGATTTCGCTGTTCCGTCATGGCAAGGCCTCCAGGTTGGCCGTCTTCAGGTGGTTGACGGGAATGGGCTCGCCAACGATGTGCTGCGCCGCGACGGTCTGGGTCGGTACGCTATTGTTCAACGCTTCAAGACGGATCAGGCGGGTATTGACGTAACCGAACAGCGTATAGCCGACGATGACTGCCACGCCGCCCAGCATCAACGCCTGTTCCCCCGAGCTGTAGAGCGCCAGGTAGCTGTAGGCCGCGGCAATGCCCGCGACAATGTTGGTGAGCAAAGCCTTGTTGGCCGGGACATTCGATATTTTTTGCAGGGTGACCAGCGTCGCCATGGAGAGGATGTAGGGCACCAGGTTGGTGACCACGGCGAGGTTCACCAGCGTATCGAATTGCTTGGCGAGGTCAGGGCTGATGGTCAGCAATGCCAACGCTGTCTGCATCGCCAGCAGGATCAGCATGCTGACGATCGGCACACCATGCTTGTTGGCCTTGGCGAAGATTGGCAGGAAGTAACCGGTGTCCGCCGAGCTCTTGAAGACCTGTGCGACGGTGAACTGCCAGCCGAGCAGCGAGCCGACACACGCCATCACCATCAGGCCCATAACGACGTTTCCGATCAGGGGGTTGAACATCTTGGCGAAGACCAGGCCGAACGGCGCCGTGGAGGAGACCAGCTCGGCGTTGTCGACGATGCCGGCAATGACGTTGGTTGAAACGATGTAGATCACCGCAGCGCCCAGCGTGCCACCGAGTACCGCGATCGGCACGTTTTTCTCGGGGTTCTCCACCGCGTCGCCGTTGGCGCACGCCGACTCCAACCCCAGGAACGCCCAGAGGGTGATCGCCACGGAAGCGCCGGCCGCTTCGTACCAGCTCATGTCGTGAGGGTTCCAGCCGGCTGCGTAGATGCTGCTGTCGAACCAGAACCAACCGACCGTCGAAACCAGCACCACCGGGGCTATCACGCCCCACACGGTCACGGCGCCAATCTTGCCGGTAATGCGTGCCCCGCCGAAATTGGCAAAGGTGGTCAGCCACAATAATGCGATGGTTGCCAGGCCGACCTGCAGCGAGTCGAGCTGGACACTGAAGAGCGTCTGGATATAGCCGACGGCGGTGATGCTGATCGCCACGTTGGCAATCAGCAGTGAAAGGCCGTAGGTGTAGTTGGTGATGTAGTTGCCGGACTTGCCGAAGGTGTATTCAGCGTATCCGCCCATTCCGCCGGTCTTGCGGCTGAGCATGCCGCAGCGGGCAAAGGCGTAGGCCAATGCGAGCGAGCCCGTGGCTGTGATCAGCCAGGAAAGGATCGAAATACCGCCCACTTCGGCGAGCTTGGTCGGCAGCAGCACGATGCCGGACCCTAGCATATTGACGGCAGTCAGCATGGTCAGCTGCCCCACGCTCATTTTCTTGGCGGCTGACATTCCCTTGCCTCGCATTAGAAAGTGAAGGGTTTAAGCTATAGCAGAGGTTTTTTGTTAAGCAAGGAAAGGCCGGGCCGTTACCTTCACCCCCTCAACCGTGTTGCTGTTCAGCCGTCGAGCAAGGTCATCACCTGAGCGTCGTATCGCGCGCCCGCCACGGCTCCTTGGGCGCCGAAAATTTCATCCAGATGATTCAATTCATCGGTGTTCAGGGAAACCCCGATCGCGGCTACGTTGCTCTCCAAATACTTGCGCTGTTTCGTTCCTGGGATCGGGATCACGTTGCTCCCTTGGGCCAGTACCCAGGCCAGGGCCAATTGCGAGGCGCTGATGTCTTTCTGCGCAGCCAACGCCTTGACTCGCTCGACCAGCGCGAGGTTGCGATAGAAATTGTCGGCCTCGAAGCGTGGATTGAAGCGGCGATAGTCATCGGCGGCAAAATCCTCCGGGGCCTTCAGTTCGCCCGTCAGGAAACCGCGACCCAATGGGCTATAGGCGACGAAGGCAATCCCCAGGCGCCGGCAGGTTTCCAGCACGCCGTTGTGCTCGGGCTCCCTGGACCACAGCGAGTATTCGCTTTGCACGGCCGCCAAAGGATGCACCGCATGCGCCCGCTGGATAGTTTCGGCGCTGGCTTCCGAGAGACCGATGTGGCGCACCTTGCCGGCCTTGACCAGCTCCGCCATGGCGCCGACCGTTTCTTCGACCGGCACCTGCGGGTCAATGCGGTGTTGGTAATAGAGGTCCAAGTAATCGGTATCGAGGCGCTCGAGACTGCCGTCGACGGACTGCCGGACGTAATCGGGGTGCCCGTTGACGCCCCGGGCGTGGGGATCTTCGCTGCGCACCAGGCCGAACTTGCTCGCCAGGTAGATCCCTTCACGCTTGCCACGCAAGGCTTGCCCGAGCAGTGTCTCGTTGGTGTAGGGCCCATACATGTCGGCGGTATCGAACAGTGTCACGCCCAGCTCCACGGCGCGGTGGAGCGTGGCAATGGCTTCTCGCGGATCGATCCCGGTGGTGTAGAAATCCGACATTCCCATGCAGCCCAGGCCGATAGCGCTGACGTGTGGGCCTTGTTGGCCGAGTTGGCGAGTGATCATGCGGTTGACTCCAAAAGAAATGAATGACAGGGCCAGTGTCCCGTACATGAATTTCTGGATAAACCCGGTAAATCTGGCTTAACTATTCGTGATTCCTGAATAGTGAGCGTCGTTTATGGACCGATTACAAGCCATGCAGGTGTTCCGGCGCATCGTTGAATTGGGCGGTTTTGGCAAGGCGGCCGATGATCTTGGCTTGCCACGGGCCACGGTCAGCCTGTTGATTCAACAACTCGAAGGTCATCTGGGCGTGCAACTGCTGCAGCGCACGACGCGGCAAGTGCGAGCCACGCTCGATGGCGAAGCCTATTACCAGCGCTGCGGCCAATTGCTGGATGAACTGGACGATCTCGAAGCCTCGCTGTCTGCGCAACGCAGCCAGCCTCGCGGCACCTTGCGGGTGGACATGCCCATCGCTTTCGGCTGCACCTGGATCGTGCCGAACCTGCCGGATTTTTATCGGCGCTATCCACATTTGCAACTGGACATCGGTTTTCATGACCGCCAGGTGCACTTGCAGCGCGAGGGCGTGGACTGCGCAATCCGCGCCGGCAACATCACTGACCAGGCATTGGTGGCGCGGCCAATCGTGCGGTTGTCCCAGCTCACATGCGCCAGCCCGAGTTACCTGGCTCGCGCCGGAACGCCGCTGCGACCGGAGGATTTGACTGCGCACCAGGCCATCCGCTTTGCATCCGGCGGCGGACGTTTTTTTCCGTTTGAATTCGAAGTCGCAGGGCACGTGCGCGAGTTGCACCTGCCGGGCGAGCTGACCGTCAACAATGCCGACGCCTACGTGACGGCCTGCGAAGCCGGGTTCGGTCTGGTCCAGGTGCCCCGCTATCACGTTCAACGGCAGTTGGCCGAGGGCCGGCTGTTAGAGGTGTTGAAAGACCATCCGGTGCCGTTATGGCCGATTTCAGTGGTCTACCCACCGCATCGACAACTGTCGCCCCGGGTACGGGTGTTTATCGATTGGGTGATCGAGCTGCTGCATGGCGTGGCGGAGGCGCAGGGGGAACTGATGGTGAAGATATAGCCAGAAAATCCTGGGCCAACGAAAATATCGGAACTAACGCTTTGGCAGCGCGATCATTTTCCTAGCGTCATCAACGCAACCCTGATCGGCTTCTCACCGGATAACGATCAGGGCCGCTGAACGAAAAGGAGTTGCCAATGACCGTTACCGCTCATCCCCTCTACCGAAGCACGCCAGGACCGCTCCACGCGGTCTTGCTGGCGGGCACCGTTCCCCTGTTTCTCGGCGCGCTATTTAGCGACATCGCTTACTTCAAGACGTACCAGATCCAGTGGAGCAATTTTGCCTCGTGGCTAATTGCCGGTGGGCTGGTTTTTTGTGGGCTGGCGCTGGTGTTCGCCCTGGTCAACCTGCTCAGGGCCGAACGCAAGGCCGGGCGTCCCGTAGCGTATTTCCTGCTGTTGCTGGTCACTTGGGTACTCGGGTTGGTCAACGCTTTCGAGCACGCCAAGGACGCCTGGGCGATCATGCCCCAGGGCCTCGTGCTGTCTGTCATCGCGACGCTGCTGGCCTGCGTGGCGGCGTGGGTCGGCCTTACCAACCTGAGTTCGGGAGGTGAGCAATGAAGCCGCGCATCGCATTGACCGCCTTGAGCATGGCGCTGCTGCTCAGCGCTTGCGGAGGAGAAGGGGACGCGACCCAGACACTGGGTCCCGACCCTAAATTGCCAGAGCCCCAGCGTGGCCTGTTGCCCAGCATGAAAATCGCCGAGCCGGTGGCGTGGGGAGACCAGAAGCCGACGGTGCCCCAAGGCTACGACATCACTGCCATTGCGACCGATCTGAAGATCCCGCGTCAAACACTGGTCTTGCCAAACGGCGACATTATCGTCGCCGAGGGCCGTGGCGGAAACGCCGCGAAGCTCAAGCCCAAGGACGTGATCGCCAGCGTCATCAAGGCCAAGGGCAACACCCAGGTCAAGGGCGGCAACCGCCTCACGTTGTTGCGCGATGCAGATGGCGACGGCACTTACGAGCTCAAGACGGTTTTCGCCGAAAACCTCAACGCGCCGTATGGCCTGGCGTTTGCCAACGGCAAGCTGTACGTGGCCAACCAGGATGCGCTGGTTCGCTTTGATTACGCAGACGGCCAGACCAAGGCCAGCGGTCCCCCCGTCAAGGTCACCGACCTGCCGTCGGCGATCAACCACCACTGGACCAAGGCCTTGACCGCTAGCCCCGACGGGCGCTCGCTGTACGTCGGCATAGGCTCGAACAGCAACGTCACCGAGCGCGGCATGGAAGTCGAGATCGACCGGGCCATGGTCTGGCAGATCGACGCCGAGACGGGCGCCCACAAACCCTTTGCGACCGGCCTGCGCAACCCGACGGCGCTGAAGGTCGAGCCTGGCTCCGGGCAGTTGTGGGCGGTGGTCAACGAACGCGACGAGTTGGGCCCCGACCTGGTGCCGGACTACCTGACCTCGGTGCGCGAAGGTGCGTTCTACGGCTGGCCCTACAGCTATTGGGGGCAGAACGTCGACCCGCGCGCGCAGCCACAGGATCCGCAAAAAGTCGCCGCTGCGGTCAAACCCGATTACAGCCTGGGATCCCACGTCGCCGCGCTCGGTGTCGATTTCTCGGTTCCGGCCATGGGCGAACAGTTCGCCGAAGGCGCGTTCGTTGGCGAGCACGGCAGCTGGAACCGTGATCAGCCGGTGGGCTACAAAGTGATCTTCGTGCCGTTCCGCGACGGTCGCCCTGCGGGTGAGGCGGTGGACTTCGCCACGGGCTTCCGCGGTTCCGATGGCAAGACCCGTGGGCGCCCCGTCGGCGTGACGGTCGATCCGCGAGGTGCGTTGATCATTGCTGATGACCTGGCGAACACAGTGTGGAGGGTCACGCGCAAGCCATAGCGCATGAGGTCCGGGGCGCGCCGTCGCCCCGGGCTATCCCGCCGGTTTGCAGATTCGCGCAAAACCCCGACAGTCCCCGCAACATCACCAAAGCCCGTTGACCCTCGTTGCGCGACAGCGAAGCCGGAAGAAATCGCCGAGGTGGTCGCCTTCCTGGCGTCGGACCGCGCCAGTTTCATGGTCGGTTCGGTGGTCATGGCCGATGGCGGCATGACCGTCACCGCTGGCTGATCCTGCGGAGCCGGACCGACCGCCCACGATGCGGGGCGCCGGTCGGCCCGCTCAAAGCAGAATATCCTCAGGCCCCCGAATCGCCGCTTCAATCCGTGTTCCCGTCAAGCGTTCCTCGTTGGAAAAACCATCGTAGTCAGCCAGGCCGCCGAAGCGAATGCCCGTGAGTGATTCAATCTGGTCGACGCTGTGCCGGTAGGTTTTAAGCGCGCCGAATACGAGTTGAAGTTTCCCGAGCTCCCGCTGCTGATCGATCATGTAGGCGCTGGCGGATGGCTTGCCGTCGTCGCTGAGAAATGCCACGACTTTCCAGAATGCGGTGGGAATTTGTACGTCTCTGTAGGTGGGATCATCCTCGCGAAACAGCGGCCCGGTGAACACCGTCGCTCTGCCTTTCCAGCGGCGGGTGTTGTCGAGGATGTAGTCCTCAAGCTCCAACCAGGTTTTCTGATTGAAGGCCGCCATTTGCGGTGAGCAATTGGTGAAGTGGAACGTGTCGCCATTGGCCGTGTGCGCCTCTTGTCCCCAGTTCGGATCCTGGCGCCTGACGAGGTGGCCGCGATCCAACAGGTTGTCGGCATAGAGTGCTTCGCCGATCTGTGCGTCGCTGGGCAGCCGACCGTCATAGGTCCAGGCATCGCGCTTGCGGTCGATTTCGACACTGCTGGCGCCGTCGATGTTAACCCCGGCAATGAGCGCCAACCGTCGACGCCGCGACATCGTGATGGAGAAATGGGTGTAATCCAGGCGGTCACCAGTGTTGCCTGTTGAATAGACGTCCTTTGCCTGCTCGGCATCAAGGGCGGGCCAGGGCACAATGAAATCGCCGAGGAAATCGCTGCGGTATCCCTCTCGGTTTTCCAACTGCGTTGCCGGGGTGACCTTGGGTTCTGTCGGCGGGCGCAGCTCATTGGCGACGGGTCGCACTGGCTGAACGAGCGGCTTGAGATCCGCCAGGCGTGGTCGATGGGAGACATCTATCGGTGTTCCTGCGGACGACATGGGCGCTTCCTCGCTGGGCTGATACGTTGCTACGAGCGGGCTCGATAATAACGATCATCATGCCATCGGCGCCGTGAAGCTTTGATGATGTGTTCCTTCAGGACGGCCCCAGCTTGAGCGGGTATTGGATAACGATGTAGAGCCTGTCGATGTCGTCGCCCGCCTGGGCGTCGTTGGCACGGTGGGTGACATGGGACAGCTGCAGCGACAGGTCCCTGGCCGGCCCCGACGGCACGACATAGTGCAGGTCCAGGTCGCGTTCCCAGTGACGGCCGCCGTCTCCTTGTTGCGGACTGTAGGTCCCGGTGTCGGTGTCGAACGTGTTGTAGGCGCCGCCCTGGGGGGCATGGCTGCCATCTATTCCACTACCCGTCACATAGCGGGCCATGAAGCCCAGGCCGGGGATGCCCAGCGCGCCAAGGTCGAGGTCATAGCGTGCTTGCCAGGAGTGTTCGCCGGGGCCATTGAAGTCGGCGTATTTGATCGAGTTGGGTAGGTAGATGGAGTCGCCACCGACGAAGTCAAACGGCGTGTCGCCGTTGATTTTCTGATAGGCCACGGTGAACGCCTGGGCATCGCGCCGGTATTTGCCCAAGAGGCTGTAGGCGGTGTTGTCGATGGCGCCTGCGGCGGCCTGGCCTTGGTCGCGGGTGTGATACAGATTGCCGTCGACGAACAGATCGCCAACGGTGGCGTGCAGGTTGGTGTAGTACTGCCGCCAGGTGTCGCTCAGCTCGGAGGCGTACACGGCGCCACCCACTGGGCGGCCGCTGAACAGATCGGCACCCACGAAGTCGATGCTGCCGTGGCGGGTGGTTGCCCCGTATCCGGAAAAATCTCCTCTGGCGGTGGAGGCGTCCTGGTTCTTGAATGCATGGAAATGGCCGGCCTGCAGGTCGATCCCCTCGGTCTCGCGACTGGTCAGCAACACGCCGCTGGCGTATTCCGGTTGCAGGCGTTTGTCCGCTGTATCGAACACCGGGGTTTGCACGGTCATTTCGCCCAGTGCCAGGGTGGTTCGAGACGCCTTGAATTTTAACGCACCGCCTGCGCTGGAATATTGATCCTCGCTACGGCCGTCATCATCCAGCGGCAATAACCCGGTTCCGGAGTGGCCTTTGCCACCGTCCAGTTTCAGCCCCAGGAAACCATGGGCGTCGATGCCGACACCAACGGTGCCGGTGCTGAAACCGGACTCGAACGAAGCGATGAAACCCTGGGCCCATTCCTGCTTGTAGCTTTTGCCCGCCGGGGTAGGGGAGCGGTAGTCATTGTTGAGGTAAAAGTTGCGGCTCAGTATTTCAAGCGATGCGCCTTCTACAAAACCATCGGCGGTTTGCGCCGCCATTGTGGGGGCGCTTCCCGCCAGCAAGGCCAGGAGCCAAAGCGGCTTCAGGGCCGCTGGCATGGGTCCGGGACCGACAATGTTGTTTGATGCAGGCGACATGCTTCATTCCCTGTGAATAGTTTGGCGAAAAATGCGTGGGGATCACCCGGCGCCGAGGGCATAGGGCTGCGCACGTTGGACCCGAGATCGCCAGGCAAACGGACTGATGCCTGCGCTGTGGGTGAAGAGGTGGCAGAAATGCGCCTGGTCGCAGAAGCCGCATTCCAGGCTGATTTGCGTCAGGGTCAGATCAGTGCTCTGCATCAGATGCTTGGCCCTGGCAATGCGCTGGGCACGGATCCAGGCTTGGGGGGATTGGCCGGTGCTGCGCTTGAAGGCTCGGGAGAAATGGCTGCGGGACAAGGCGCACGCTTCGGCCAGTCGGGTGATTTCCAACGTCTCGCTCAGGCCATCGAGAATCATTTTCTTGACCAGCTTTTCGCGCCAGGGCGACAGGCCGCCCGTGGTCTTGGCTGTTGGCGTGACGGGCGTGCTGACGGCGATGAGCGATGCGTGGGCCATGACGAAAATCCGTGCCAGTAGGAAGCGCACCGGCGTACTGCCCGATAGGGCACCGCCTCCCGCTTTAAAGGGTCTGAACAGAGCGTCCCATTCTTGGTGAGGCCGCGCGATCGCGCGAGTTAAACGTTGTTAATCATGGCGTCGATACGCTCATCTGGCGCACCGCGAAGGTGCAATGATCGAATAAAAGCCCAGCATTCAGCGGTTAGCGGATTGACGGGCCCGACAGAACTTCAGAAAGCGTGGCCCGTGCCGACTCAAGGGTATCGCCTATAGTTTGTGCAACAACAGCGACCCCGTTTTCCGCGACCGGAACACTGATCATGAGCCAATCTTCTTCTCATCCAACCTTCAAATCCCTTGGTTGCGCCGAATGTCGCAACCATGAGGTGCTGGGGTTTGATTTCACCATGGCTTTCCAGCCGATCTTCAACGTCCGCACGCGCACGGCGTTTGCCTATGAAGCGTTGGTCAGGGGGGTGAATGGCGAATCGGCAGCCCATATCCTCGGGCTTGTAAATGACAGCAACCGCTATCGGTTCGACCAGGCTTGCCGAGTGAAGGCGATCGAAGAATCTGCGAGGCTGGGGATTCTCGATATCTCCGATTGCTTGCTCAGCATCAACTTCCTGCCCAACGCTGTGTACCGGGCCGAGACCTGTATACGGGCGACATTGGAGGCCGCGCGCCAATCGGATTTTCCATCGAACAGGCTCATGTTCGAAGTGACCGAAGGCGAGCGGGTGGACGATCCTGACCATCTGAAATCGATTTTCCTGGAGTACGAACGCCAGGGGTTCACCACCGCCATTGACGATTTCGGTTCAGGCTATTCGGGCCTCAACCTGTTGGCGCTGTTCCAGCCCCAGGTATTGAAAATCGACATGGCGTTGACCCGTGACATCGACCAGGACCCCGTCAAGCGCGCCATCGTCGAGGGCATTATCCTGGTCGCCAGTCGCCTGGACATCATCGTCATCGCCGAGGGCGTCGAGACGCGGGAAGAAAGCGCAACGTTGCTGGCAATGGGAATCGAGCTGATGCAGGGGTATCTCTACGCCCGGCCCGAGATAGGCCGGCTGGCGGTTGGCTGCTTCGATTAGTCGGTAGTTCGAGTATTGGCGGCGCAGGCATCACCGCAACGCAGCGGTGGGCCTGCTTTCGCCAGATAGGCTTCAGTCGCCGTCAGGCCTGTTGCTTATCACTCGACAACGGCGGCGTGCGCGGCGGAATCATTCGTTTCGAGCCCATCGCCTCGAACGCCGAGGCCAGCTGCAACAGCTTCGAATCGTCATAGGCTCGGCCGGCAAATGTCAGCCCTACAGGCATGCCGATGTCCGCCATCACGCCCATCGGCACGGTGACCGTGGGCACGCCCAGGTGGCGGATGGCGAGATTGCCGTTGGCGACCCAAACCCCGTTGCTCCAGGCGATGTCGGCAGATGCCGGATTGACGTCCGCGTCCGCTGGGCCGACGTCGGCCACGGTGGGGAAGATCACCGCATCCAGGCCAAGCCGCTGCATCCAGTCTTCGAGATCGATCCGGCGTGTCTCTTCGAGTCCACGCAATCCGTCAGGCAAGGTGGGAATCTGGTCCCACGGCGTGATGCCGCGCTGGGCCATCTTCACGTATTCGTCCATGCCGGCGGCCAGGTCATCCTCGCGGTTGGGCAGGGTGCCGGGATCGTGAGGAAAAATCAGCGGTCCGTCGACGTCAGCCAGGCGATTGAGTTTCGGATCGCCGTTGGCCCGCAGGAAATCATCGAATGCCCAGGCCGACAGATCCCATAATTCATGGTGGAGGAATTCCTTGGACACCAGGCCGCGAGTGAAGACGGTCGGTGCGCCAGGACGATCGCCCTCGCAGTTGGAGACCAACGGGAAATCCACTTCGATCACTTCCGCGCCTTGGGCCTCCAACGCCTTGCGGGCCTCTTCCCAAAGGGCAATCACCGACGCACGAGTGATGATTCGTTGCCCGGTCGGGCCACCGATTCCCGGCTTTTGCGCCGTGCCCGCTTCCGGGTCGGCGTTGATGTACATCCGCGGGACGCCGAAACGGATGCCGGCCAGCGTATCCGGTTGGGCGGCGAGGCTTTGGTACGAGGCGGGACGAATCGAGTCCACGGGCGGAATCGGTACCCAAGGCTGCAGGCGCCAAAGGTCTGCGCGAGTATCGGGATCATTCGCCACTACCACGTCCAATACTTCGAGCAGGTCGGCCATGGTCCTGGCGTAAGGCACGACGACGTCCATGGTTGGCGTCAACGGCCAGTTGCCGCGCACTGATATCACCCCGCGCGAAGGGGTGTAGGCACACAAGCCATTGTTCGAGGCCGGGCCGCGTCCGCTCGACCAGGTTTCTTCAGCCAGGCCGAAGGCGGCGAAACTGGCGGCAGTGGCAGTGCCCGCGCCGTTTGAGGAACCCGAGGCGAACGGCGCGGTGAGGTAATCGCCGTTGTATGGGCTTTCGGCGCGGCCATACACGCCGCGCTGCATCCCGCCGTTTGCCATCGGCGGCATGTTGGTCTTGCCCAGGCAGATGGCCCCGGCGCCGCGCAGTCGTTCAATGGTGAAGGCGTCGCGATAGGCAACCAGATCCTTGAACGCCGGGCTTCCGGAGGCGGCGGTGAGCCCCTTCACCAGGTAACTGTCCTTGGCGGTGTAGGGAATGCCGTCGAGCGGGCCCAACGTCTGGCCCTTGGCCCGACGGGCATCGGACGCCCGCGCTTCGTCCAGCGCATCGGGGTTGCGAACCACCACCGCATTGAGGGCGGTGGAGGTGTCCGGGCCGTCGTAGGCGTCGATCCGGGCAAGGTACGCCTGGACCAGTTCGACCGCCATGGCCTGGCCGGATTCGAGCGCAGCCCGGAGCTGGGCAATCGAGATTTCGGTGATTTCAATCATGTTGTTATCGCTGCGGCTGGGCGAATGACGTGATGCAAGTCGTTCGAACGATATGTCCGGTGCTCACGTCTTTCGAAATGGGTTCTGA
The DNA here is from genome assembly GCF_014268655.2 of Pseudomonas marvdashtae. Lineage (NCBI taxonomy): Bacteria > Pseudomonadati > Pseudomonadota > Gammaproteobacteria > Pseudomonadales > Pseudomonadaceae > Pseudomonas > Pseudomonas marvdashtae. The sequence goes on along the minus strand of NZ_JABWQX020000001.1, from coordinate 3,057,576 downwards.
CATCGGATGGAGACTCTACTACGAGAGCGCGATGGGAGGGCACTGCCCTTCACAGGAATAATGATGACCTGTGGCAAGGGGCGTCTGTGGGATATCAGCATTGACCGGCTGTGCAGCATCGTCATTGAGCCTTCCACTCGTCTGTAAAGCGCAGGGGGCCTGCTTGACAACCAGGTCGACAGAAGGAAATACTCCGCCAATATTCATATAGATGACTAGATAACAAGGTGAAAATAGTCCTATGAACGCCCTGTCCAGCGACGCCCGCCTGCCGCTTTATCAACGTTTGCGCGACCAGTTGGCCGAACAGATCGCCAACAATCGCTGGCGTCCTGGCGAGGCGATTCCCACTGAGGCGGCGCTTTCAGCCGAGTACCAGCTGTCCACCGGCACGGTGCGCAAAGCGATCGATGCGCTGGTCAGCGAGGGCGTGCTGGAGCGGCAGCAGGGTCGGGGTACGTTTATTCGTCGTCCGCAATTCCAGTCGTCACTGTTTCGTTTTTTCCGCTTCCAGAGCGCGTCGGGCGAACGTCGGGTTCCGGAGAGTCGCATCCTGTCTGTCGAACCCGTGCCTGCGCCGTCGGCGGTCGCGCAGGCCTTGGGTCTGCCGGTCGATGCGCCGGTGATCCGCATCGTCCGGGTACGTCTGCTGGAAGTCGAGCCGGTGCTCGCCGAAGAAATCTGGCTGCCACGCAGCCGATTCCAGCCGTTGCTGGAGATCGACCTGAACCAGAAAGGGCCGTTGCTCTATCCCATCTACGAGGAAACCTGCGGGCAGGTGGTTGCCTACGCGCAGGAAACCCTCACGGCCGAATCGGTCAACGAAGTGCACGCGCGCTTGTTGCAAGTCCCGGTCAACAGCCCGGTGGTGGTAATCGAGCGTCTCGCCCGCGATTACGCTGGCAACCCGCTGGAGTGGCGCCGTTCGCGCGGGCATGCCGAGCACTTCCGCTACAGCGTCGAAATCCGCTGAGTTCGGCGGGCACGCGGCGTCTCGATCTCCGCGGCCCTTGCCCTGTGTGTTTTTCCTGACTGGCCCTGCAGCGGCGCGGTTCGCTCTCGGCTGCCTTTCGTTCCACTCATAAGGACAAGAATCATGTTCAACTGGTATCGCCAAATCACTTCTCGGGAGCGTAAAACGTTTTGGGCGTGTTTCGGCGGCTGGTCGCTCGACGCCCTGGAAGTACAGATGTTCGGCCTGGCGATCCCGGCGTTGATCGCCGCGTTCGCCTTGTCCAAGGGCGATGCGGGGCTGATCAGCGGCGTCACGCTGGTCACGTCGGCCCTCGGCGGCTGGGTCGGCGGCACGTTATCGGATCGTTATGGTCGAGTGCGCACGCTGCAATGGATGATTTTGTGGTTCTCGTTCTTCACCTTCTTGTCGGCGTTCGTCACCGGCTTCCACCAGTTGCTGATTGTAAAGGCCCTGCAGGGCTTCGGAATCGGTGGGGAGTGGGCTGCCGGCGCGGTTCTGATGGCCGAGACGATCAATCCGAAATACCGCGGCAAAGTCATGGGCACCGTCCAGAGCGCCTGGGCGGTGGGTTGGGGATTGGCGGTCGGGGTGTTTACCTTGATCTATTCCCTGGTGCCGCAGGACATGGCCTGGCGAGTGATGTTCATTGTCGGCCTGTTGCCATCGTTCCTGATCATCTGGGTGCGTCGCAACGTCGAGGAGCCGGACAGCTTCCAGCGCCTGCAAAAGGAACAAGCCATCGCGCAGAGTTTCTTCAAATCCCTGGGCGGCATCTTTCGTCCTGAATTGATTCGCGTGACCTTGTTCGGTGGCTTGTTGGGGTTGGGTGCCCACGGCGGTTATCACGCGGTGATGACCTGGTTACCGACGTTTCTCAAGACCGAGCGCAATCTGTCGGTGCTCAATTCCGGCGGCTACCTGGCGGTGATCATCTTTGCCTTCTGGTGCGGTTGTATCGTCAGTGGCTTGATGATCGATCGCATTGGCCGGCGCAAGAACATCCTGCTGTTCGCGCTGTGCTGTGTGGTGACCGTGCAGTGCTACGTGTTCCTGCCGCTGAGCAACACGCAGATGCTGTTCCTCGGCTTCCCGCTGGGCTTCTTCGCTGCGGGCATTCCGGCGAGCCTCGGGGCGTTTTTCAACGAGTTGTACCCGGCGGACGTGCGCGGTGCCGGCGTAGGTTTCTGCTACAACTTTGGTCGGGTGCTGTCGGCGGTCTTCCCGTTCCTGGTCGGCCATATGAGCGATTCCATGTCCCTCGGGTCGGCCATCGGCATCGACGCCGGCATTGCCTACGGCGTGGCGGTGCTCGCGGCGCTGTGCCTGCCGGAAACCCGCGGCCGCAGCCTCGAAGCGACCGCGCCCCCGGCAACCGCCGTTTCGGCTGGCAGCGAGAGCGCCCGGGCCTGATCACTCCTTATTTGCGATAGATGAAAAGCAATGGTTGATACCTGTACTACGCCGATTACCGGCGTCGACTGCCACGCTCATGTGTTCAGCCGCGAGCTGGAGCTGGCGGCTGTTCGGCGCTACACGCCTGACTATGACGCCACGCTGGCGCACTATCTGGAGCACCTGGAAACCCATGGCCTGAGCCATGGGGTATTGGTCCAGCCGAGCTTTCTCGGCAACGACAACGGCTACTTGCTGGCTGCGCTGCGACAGGCGCCGGGGCGACTTCGCGGCGTCGTGGTCGTGGAGCCCGGTATCAGCCGCGCCGTGCTCGATGACATGGCTCGACTGGGAGTGGTCGGTGTGCGCTTGAACCTGATGGGCAAGGCCCTGCCTGATTTTCGCGAGACGGCGTGGAAAGCTTTCCTGGGAGATCTCGCTGGATTGGGCTGGCACGTCGAATTGCATGCGCCCGTGAATGCGTTGCCGGCATTGATTGGTCAACTGATGCCGTTTGGCGTGCAAGTGGTGATCGACCATTTCGGTCGCCCGGATGCCCGTTTGGGCCTTGACCAGCCAGGCTTTGCCAAGCTGCTGGAGCTGGGCACTGGCGGCCAGGTGTGGATGAAGGTCTCCGGCATCTACCGGCTGGCGGGGACGGATCGGGAGAACCTCGAATTCGCCCGGTCCGCAATGGCGTTGCTGGAGCAGAGTTTCGGCCCGCGTCGGCTGGTGTGGGGCAGTGACTGGCCGCACACCCAACATGAAGGCAGCGTCGGTTTCGATACGGTGATGCAACAGTTGCAAGCACTGGAGGGTTCGGCGCACCTTATGCACGCGCTCATGGTGGAAACACCGCGCCATTTGTTCAGGTTCTGACCTGAATTCATGCGGTGTCGAGTTTCCCTGAACTCGCAGGATGAACAGGGGGTCTAGTGTCCATTGCGAAGTCGCAGGACCGCAGCGATGGCAAGGCCAGGCGGATTGAGGATGAACCATGTCGAATATTGAAGCGCTTCCCACAGAGACGCGTACGCCGCCGAGCGAGTACGAAAGTCTCGTGGCGATTGGAACGAACGCGCTCGATGCCATTCCTGGCGCCGTGTACGTCTGCGATCGCGCAGGCTGGCTGGTCCGGTATAACAGCGAGGCGGCGGCCATGTGGGGGCGAGTGCCGATGCTGGGGGAGGGTGGCGACCGCTTCTGCGGTTCTTATCGCCTTTTCCTGCCCGACGGTACCCCGCTTGCGTTGGAAGACTGCCCGATGGCGACGTCCCTGGAAACGGGTCTACCGACGCGCAACCAGGAAGTGATCATCGAACGTCCGGACGGAGCGCGGTTCGTGGCACTGGTGAACATCCGGGCCCTGAAGGACTCGCAAGGAGGCATCCAGGGCGCGATCAACTGTTTCCAGGATGTCTCGGCCCACCATGCCGTGGCCGAAGAGCTTCGACACAAGAACGCCGACCTCGAAGATTTTTTCGAGAACAGCGCGGTGGGCCTGCACATCGTCAGTGGCGAGGGCATCATTCTACGCGCCAATAAGGCCGAGCTGACCCTGCTGGGCTATTCGGCAAAAGAATATATCGGCCGCAACATCACCGAGTTTCATGTCGACGAGCCCGTCATCTGCGACATTCTGGGCAAGTTGAGCAGCGGCGAATGCCTGGAAAACTATCCGGCGCGCTTGAGGGCCAAGGACGGCTCGATCAAGCATGTCTCGATCACTTCCAACGGGCGCTTCGAACAGGGCAAGCTCTTCAATACGCGCTGCTTCACGGTGGACATGACCTGTGTCCACACGGCCGAAACCGCACGCAAGGAGAGCGACGACAGGCTGTCGGCGACGTACGAAGCGGCGACGATCGGCATCGCCGAGGCCAGCGCGGACGGACGCCTGCTGCGGGTGAACGACGCCCTTTGCAATATGCTCGGTCGGTCGCGCGAAGAACTGTTGCAAATGACTTTCCTGGATTACACCCACTCCGACAGCACCGACGAGGATGCTGCCTTGTATGCGCGCCAAGTGGCCGGCGAGCTGGACAACTACGTGCTGCGCAAGCGCGCTTTCAAGCCTGACGGCGAGACCGTGTACCTGGACATCCACAGCTCATCGGTCAGGGACGCCGACGGGGTATTTTGCTATGGCGTGCGCGTGCTCCAGGATGTCACCTTGGCGCGACGGATGGAGAACCAGATTCGCGAAAGCGAGCGGCACATGCGCAATCTGCTCGAAGCATTGCCCGCAGCGGTCTACACCACCGACGCCGACGGCCGTATCAACTTCTTCAACCGGGCGGCGGTCGAACTATCAGGTCGCACGCCTCGGTTGGGCGACCTCTGGTGCGTGACCTGGAAACTGTTCACCACCGACGGGAACCTGCTGCCCCACGACCAGTGTCCGATGGCGGTCGCCTTGAAGGAAAACCGACCGATACGCGGTGTCGAGGCGATAGCAGAACGGCCCGATGGCACCCGCGTACCGTTCACCCCGTATCCCACGCCGCTGCACGATGCCGAAGGCAACTTGGTGGGCGCCATCAACATGCTGGTGGATATTACCGAGCGAAAGCAGGCGGAAGACCGGCAGAAGACACTGATCGACGAACTCAATCACCGGGTCAAGAACACCCTCGCCACCGTGCAATCCCTGGCAGCCCAAACGGCGCGCAACGCCCAGGACGCCAAGGACGGCTACACCCGGTTCGAGGCGCGTCTTCTCGCCTTGTCCCGAGCCCACAACCTGCTGACGAGGCGGCATTGGGGCCATACACCCCTCGCTTCCCTGGCGCAGGAAGTGCTCACCCCGATATTCGGAGCCGAGCCCGGTCGGATCACCATCGCGGGCGATGCCATCGATGTCGATACGCGAATCGCGCTTGGCCTGACGATGACCCTCAATGAGCTGGCGATCAACGCCCTCAAATACGGCGCGATGTCCGTCGAGACCGGCAGGCTTTCGGTGAACTGGAACGTCCAGCCGCAACCGAACGGAACCTTGCTGACGGTGGATTGGCGCGAGCAGGGTGGACCGCTGGTGCTCCAGCCGGAGCGCGAGGGGCTCGGTTCCCGTTTGATGAAGCGTTGCATCGAGCGTGACCTTGGCGGGATATTCGTGCTCACCTTTGCTCCTGAGGGCGTTCTTTGTCGCTTCTCGTTTATGGTCGCTGAGAACCACGCATGACCCTGTTTGCGGGTATCAGGGTGCTCCTTGTCGAAGACGAAGGCACAGTCGCCATGTTGATCGAGGAAATGCTCGAAGAGCTGGGGTGCACCGTGGTGGCGTCCGTTCCACGGCTCGCCGTGGCCCGGGAAATGGCAGACACGGCGCAGATTGACTTGGCGATCCTGGACGTCAACCTGGCCGGTGAGCGGGTTTTTCCCGTTGCAGAAATACTGCGTAAACGCGATATTCCTTTCCTGTTCAGTACCGGATACGGTGCTAGCGGTGTGCCTGGCGAATTTGCCAAATACCCGGTTTTGCATAAACCATTCTCAGAAAGCGAATTGCAGCAGAAGATAGCGCTGACGCTAAAAAGTTAAAGTACCTTCCAAGGAGCGACCATGAGCTTGCACGGCCAATACGATCCGCAGAATATTTTTGCGCTTATCCTTCGCGGCGAAGCCCCTTGCTACAAGATCTACGAAGACGCGGATGTGTTGGCTTTCCTCGACCTCTTCCCTCAGTCGCGCGGTCACGTACTGGTCATTCCCAAGGCGGCCCAGGCCCGGAATATCCTGGAGGTCGACCCCGCGGTGCTGGGGAAGCTGATGTCAGCGGTGCAGCGCCTCACCCGCGTCATCGTCGACGAGTTGCAGCCGGACGGTGTGCAGATCGCCCAGTTCAATGGCGCGCCAGCGGGGCAGACGGTCTACCACATCCATGTGCACATCATTCCACGCTGGGAAGGCCAGGCGCCTGGCGCCCATGGGCAGGGGAAAGCTGATCCGCAGGAGCTCGAGCAATTGCAGGCGCGGTTGGTGGAGCGTATTCGTTCTGAGGGGTGATGCGCGGGCCTACGGATCGAATCGCTACAGCAGCGGAACATACACAACAGTCTGCCATTGATCCTGCGGTGTCTCGGGATAGACAGTCAGGTAGTGGAAAACCAATGGCTGGTCCCGCAGTTCCTCGCCGCTCCCGGGAAGCCAGTCGCGGTAGATCGGATAGATCGTTTCGCCGATGTGATCGGGAGACCCCGCGTGGCGCACCACGGCATAGGGGAAACAGGCACGCCCCCGAATGCCGTGAATTGGCGATGGAAGTGGAACGCCGGGAAGTTCGCCACGTGACTCAACGTCTTCACCGAAAGATCGCCTTCAAGATTGGCCTCGATATAGGCCAGTACGGCGTCGAAGCGTTTGGTGTAAGCGCAGTCGTTAGGTAGCTCAGGCATGGATACGGCTCTTGTAGGTGTGGTCGACATAACCATCGACTATACGCGGCGAGCCTGCCTAGCCGCGTTTGCTCAAACAGCGTCACGTCTTCGGTTATTTGGATTTATGTGATACCGATATAGGTCCTATGCCATTGGCACGGTTTATCGATCAATCACGCGCGCGTAGTTTGCTTCTCTGCGATATTAATCGAGAGGCAAGCCAGATGCCCCAGCGTTTGACTCCACCATCAGCGGTCGACGACGTGTTCAAGAGTGGAGCGCTACGTCCTGTGCGGATGAGTGGATCGTAGCGCTCTACGCATTACATGTTTTGTGACGGTGAGTCACCACCAAGGTGGGGCATCCAGTGATGCATTGAAATCTAGGGATTTTAAATAATCAAGTAGAGCCACATCTCTAACCAATATCATTCCTTCGTGACCTATTGTACATGCTTGCCATTCAGGATTTTCGGGGCTATAGATACATAGACTGTCACAGTTGTTTACTATGAGGTTTTTTTCTTGTGCGATGTTATTTATTACTGCATCGGTTGCCCGAAGCCGCGGAGTGCAGCTTGCGATAAAGTCATTTGCGTAATTTGTAGCTGGTACCGCATTTACGGTGGTTGATTTATAAATACTGACGCCTAATATGGTGTCGATGGTCGACTCCGGATACAGCCAGGCAACCAAATCAAAAGGTGCCTGGCTTGCCAGTGCAGAGATCAAGTCTAATTGCCTCTCGAAGCTATTTTCTTCAATGTAAATCATTTGGGTACCTCTGGTTTCGCTTCGGGGATTTGGTTCTAGTTGGATGTATTAACACTCTCTTGGTATACCCTCCATTGGGTCAGGTAGGCGCTCAGGATTTATTTTATCCAATATTTCAGGGGAGAGCGGGATTAGCATGGAAGGAATTCTTAAATTCCAATTGAACTTGTTATTTATCTTGTCTTTTATTTTTTTTGGTGGCTCTTTACCGTGTCTGATTGAACCATCCCTGTTTACAGCATTTTCCCGAGGGTTGGATTTATCTCCCCAATGCACATGCTCCTTGCCACCATTGTGCGATTCCACCCCGCTGCCTAGGTCTGGCTTGGCAAGGCCATATGAGTCAAAAAAGCTAATCGGATTTCCTTCCACGTATCCATAGGTGTTTAGCCCACCCGCCAACCCAATCGGATCGCTCTGCATGTAGCGTCCAGTTTTCGGGTCGTAATCACGAAAATAGTTATAGTGGAGTCCAGTCTCGACATCGTAGTACTGGCCGGGAAAACGCAGATTGATTTCCAGTTGCCCGCTGGCTTTCTTTGTACCGAATGCATCGGAAACCCATTCCCATACCTTGGTTCGCGCAGCGTTCGTCGCGATTCGCGGTGTGTTGAGGTGGTCGCTATGGAGGTAGAACGCGGTGCTGTTTGCTGGCGCGCCCGTTGCACCGTAGCTCACACTGATCCCGCCCAAGGGCACCCCTTCGAGCCAGATATAAAACTGACTTCTCAGCTTCTTGCCTTGGTTATCGAACAGGTGCTCGCCAAGAAGTTCGCCACTCAACCCGTAGATAAATGTTGTAGTGCCTTGAGAGGTGATTTTTTTGGTTCGTTGGCCGAGAGCGTTGTAGCGGAACCTAGCCTTGACAGCACCCTTGATTTTCACTTTGCTCAGGCGATTCTGCTCGTCGTAGGAAAACTGACGATTGGCGCGGTCTGCGGTCAGGTTGCCTGCCGCGTCGAAGTCTACCGAGTGGGTGCCTGCCTGCGTCAACTGATTGTTGCTCGCCCCATACTGATAAGACGTGCCAGCGGTCACACGCAACTCGCCGTCAATCAGGGTGCTGAATGCTTTTCGGGTGCGGTTTCCCGCCGGATCATAAACGTAAGTCATCTGGTTGAAAGCAGTAGATTCTCCTACCAGGCGATCCAGCGGGTCATAGCTGTAGCCATGGGCGTCGACTGAGTCGCGTTGCAATTGAGTCATATTTCCCTGGGCGTCGTAGGTATAGGTCTCGCTCTGGCCTGCGACGGTTTGAGCGGTCAGCTGATAGTCCAGATCATAGGTGCGTTGAAGCGTAGTCCCGTTGGCCCAGGTCAGGCTTTTAAGCGGACCGAAAGGTTGATACGTGATGTTACTGGCGAACGCGGTCGGCTGCCCCGTGCCCTGCCGAATTTGTACTTGGCTGATTTGTCCTGTGGTGTCACGCGAGTAGACGATGCTGAAACCTGTTGGATAATCGATCCTGCTCAACCGATTGGCGACATCGTATCCATAGCCGATTTGTTCTGGCTGAGTCGCTGTGTTTGCGGGCGCTGTTTGCCGCTGGGCTGTAACGTTGCCTTGGTCGTCGTAGGTGTAATTCAGTACACCGTTGAGGTCCACCAAAGCTGTCAGTCGGCCGATGCCTTTGTTACCTGCGGCAACTGAATCGTAGTGGAATTGAACATCCAGTGCCGGGTTCGTCGGATAGCGGCGGGCGGTCAAGCGATTGAGCGCATCGTAGCTAAAAGTCGTGACCACACCACGCGCGTCCACCTGTTGCGTTACGTTGCCTGCGGCATCGTACTGATAGGTGCTGCTGCCGCTGTCAGGGCTGTTCAAACGTGTCAGATTACCGAGGCCGTCGTATTGATATTGAGTGGTCGCACCACGTGGGTCGCGGACTTGCGTGAGGTTGTCTTGAGCGTCGTACTCAAGTTGAGTGATGCCATTCAGCGGGTCAGTATTGGTCACCAATCGGTTCAGTGGGTCAAAGGCCCGTTGATGGCTGTGATTGCGGGGGGTGGTCAGCGCGATCGGATTATCGTTGAGGTCGTACTGTGTCCGGCTTGTCTGGCCGGTAGCCCCCACTGAGCGCAGCAAATGACCCAGTTCGTCATACACCCATTGATGTTGTTTGGTCAGATGACCGGTCTTGTCCTTGATTCGTACCGCAGTTCGGTTCCCCATCGGATCGAGATCAAATACGATCTGTTCCCCTGCGTTATTGGTCACTCGAATGAGCCGCCTTGCCTCGTCCCAGGTGTAAGTCGACCAGCTATTGTCTGCGCTAACGATCTTGGTGATGTCGCCCACGGCATTGTATTCAAGGCGAACATTGCCGGTAGCGGTACTCAACGACCTCACCCAGCCTTGTGGTGAATAGGTCAGGTTTGTAATAACCCCATTGGAGTCGACAACTGTCTCAGGGTTGCCGGTGGTGTCAAAGTTGGAAAACGTGGTGGTGTGCCCGAGCGCGTTGATAATGCGCGCCAGACGCCCTTTTGGATCGTATTCGTAGCGGGTAATGTCACTTACATCTGTTCGGGGCCCATCTGACAATTCCAGCAGCCCCTGGGTATTGTAGGTGAACGACCAGCCACGTTCGGCAGCTTGGCAAAGAGGAAGGGTGGTAATGGTTCCGCCCAAAGCGAGAGCGAACAGAGCCACCTTGCATGTCAATATGTTCATATTCAGATCCTTCTGAATTAACGTGAAATGATTGTTTTACTGAGCTGGCGCCCTTGAGTGTCGTAGGTGTATTGAATGGAGCGATCCGGTTCGTTGATGCGCACTGGGGAATACAGCGTCGGGTGCCATTCGGTGGTGATCGTTCTTGCTTGAGAAGTGCCGCTCGCTTCCGTGCGAGAGGTTTCCAGGCCACGGTCGTTGTAGAGATAGGTGGTTATATTGCCATTGTTGTCTGTTTTTGTTGTCAGCAGACCGCGGGTGTCGTAGGTGAAAGTTGAGTTGCTATCGGGCCGGTTGACCGATGGAAGACCTGTAATGGATTTGATGCGTTTGATGCCTTGAATCAATTCAAATTGATAGTGCGTCTGCTTGCCCAACGCGTTAGTGACATTGGACGATCCATCACTGTTGTAACTGACCAGGACCTTTTCAGCTCCAGCAGCGTGCTCACTTGAAATGGCGCGTCCTTGTTCATCATAGGTCCATGTGGCGTAACGCACCCCGCGTTCATCGATAATGCCGGTCAGCAATCTGCTGTTGTTGGGGTCTTGATAGAGGTATTGTTTGTTTTCAGTGTGGTTGGGATGGTTTATGGTCATGGAAGTAAGTTGTTTGTGATCATTATAGGTGTAGCTAATGTTTACGTTGTCCGCTGTGACGGTAAGAGGTTGTTTTAACGTGTCCTCGGTAAATTTTAAGGTGTTACCAAAACCATCAGTGACGGTCGCAATATTGTCTAAATAGGTAATGCTCAGCGTGCTACCTGATTTAATAAGCGCAATTAACCTTCCGTTGCTATCAAATTCAAGTGAGCGATTATTGCGGGCGTGATAGCTCCAACGGTCCGACTGATAGACGAGCGTTCCTGTTTCGGGTGGCCTAGCCTCATAAGACGTTCCCTTTTTTTCAAAAAACGATCGACTGCCATTCAGGTGAATAAGTGTGATCAAGTTTTCTTCGAGGCTGAGCCAAGATGAATAACTGTGCCGCCATACCCCATCAACGCTTCTGTAGAATCTTGAAAAATCGAGTGGATTTGCGCTTGGGTGTGCATGTGCAGTTGAGTAATCGTTTTCTGTTTGTATTTTGTAACCTGTTGCGAAATTTATCGGGTTTCCCGCCAGGCTCATGGGGCAGCCACTGTCGACGCCTTGAGTCTCGCATTGGTCTGAGGTCTTATTGAATTGTTGGTTTTCGCTGCATGTGTTGCCGCTGCGGAGAATGGATACAGCGCCATAAGAATCGTTTAAGGAATCCTTGCCATATATCATGTGGCAATGCCAGATGTGATCGTCCTCCGTTGCCACCGGTGGTGTGTAATTCCAGATTTCTTCGTACTCTTCATGTAGCCATTTACAAGCCAATTCGGGTGAGGGCTGTCGTTTTTGAAGATGTTCCGGGAACTGTTGAATCGTCCAATAGTATTCTTCTGCCAACGCTTGGAGGTTTACTGCAAGTGATAAAAGCAGTAATGAGTACGTAAAAAGCTGTTTGCATAGCATTCCAGGGTTCCTTCTGGTGTCAGGTTGTTGTCCTCCTGGATGATGGCGAGATGGAACGCTGTAAAACGATAGATATATATTGTGTTTGTAACCTTATGTGGTGATCCAGCAAAGCACTCGCCACGCTGGCAGTCAGGAAAACGGCCGATAGCCACTGATAGCTGTGGATCGCCTACACTCACTTGTGCATTTGCCTTTCGTGGATGCAGGACAACTTCTCACGCTTGGTCGCTTTCAGAACACGTTTCGTCGTCCACGTGCAATCGCCACCCCCCGGGAGTGGCAAGCTGTAAAGATGCCCCGGACCTGGTGCACCAAAGACACACGGCCGGAGAGCTAGAATGGCGATCGGATTTGCCACGCTACCGTGACGTGGGCCGCACGCCGCAGCCAAGACTCCGAACGACTACCGCCACGCGGCGCTGCCGTTCGAGATGCCGAGGTACGTTTATGCCTGATGAGACGCTTCACCTGCCTCTGATCCACAGCGTGCTGGCGCGCGAGAAGGACACCCCCGGTGCCTTGTTGCCCATCCTTCATGCCATCCAGGAAGGTTGCGGGTACGTGCCCGACGCCGCCGTCCCGGAAATCGCCCATGCCCTGAACCTCAGCCAGGCTGAAGTGCGCGGGGTGATCAGCTTCTACCATGACTTTCGCACCACGCCACCTGCGCGCCATACGCTGCGCCTGTGCCGGGCCGAGTCGTGCCAGAGCATGGGGGCCGAGGGCTTGGCTGCCCAATTACGCGAGCAACTGTCGCTGGATGATCACGGCACCAGCGCCGACGGAGCCATCAGCTTGCGGCCGGTCTACTGCCTGGGTGCCTGCGTCTGCTCGCCGGCCTTGGAGTTGGACGGCGAGTTGCACGCACGACTGACCCCTGAACGCCTGCGCCAACTGGTCAATGGCTGCCTGGAGGATGGTCCATGCTGACCCTCTGCATTCCCCGTGATTCAGTGGCCCGTGCCGTCGGCGCGGACAAAGTGGCTGAGGCGCTGGTCCATGAGGCCGGGCGTCGTCAATTGCCGCTTCAGGTGCGGCGTACCAGTTCCCGAGGCCTTTATTGGCTGGAGCCGTTGGTGGAGCTCGAGACGCCCGAAGGGCGCTTGGGTTTTGGCCCGCTCACCGCACAAGACGTGCCGGGCCTGCTCGATGCGCTCGCCCACGACCCAGGCAGCCATCCATCAGCGTTGGGGCTGGTGGAAAACATTCCCTACCTGAAAAGCCAGCAACGCTTGCTGTTTGCCCGTGCCGGCATCACCCAACCCTTGTCCCTGGACGACTACCGCGCCCAAGGTGGGTTCCTCGGCCTGGCTCGGTCGATCCAGATGGACGGCGCCGAGGTTGTCGCCAATGTGCTGGACTCCGGTTTGCGCGGTCGCGGTGGTGCGGCGTTCCCGGCGGGCATCAAGTGGCGCACCGTGCGCGACGCCCAAGGCCCGCAGAAATACGTGGTGTGCAACGCCGACGAGGGCGACTCCGGCACCTTCGCCGACCGCATGTTGATGGAAGGCGATCCGTTCCTGCTGATCGAAGGCATGGTCATCGCCGGGATCGCCGTCGGCGCGACGATGGGCTACATCTACGTACGCTCCGAATACCCGGACGCCATCAGCACATTGAATCAAGCCCTGCACATCGCCCGCGAGGCCGGTTACCTGGGCGCGGACGTGGGCGGCAGCGGTTGCGCCTTCGACATTGACGTCCGGGTGGGCGCCGGCGCCTACATCTGCGGCGAGGAAACGGCGCTGCTGGAATCCCTCGAAGGCAAGCGCGGCATGGTCCGCGCCAAGCCGCCGCTGCCAGCGTTACAGGGCCTGTTCGGCTTGCCGACCCTGGTCCATAACGTCGTGACCCTGGCCTCGGTGCCGGTGATCCTGGAGAAGGGCGCGCAGTTCTATCGCGACTTCGGCATGGGTCGCTCGCTGGGCACCATGCCGTTCCAGCTGGCCGGCAATGTTCGTCGCGGCGGCCTGGTGGAGCGCGCGTTCGGCCTGAGCCTGCGCGAGTTGGTGGAAGAGTACGGCGGCGGCACCGCCAGCGGGCGTCCGCTGAAGGCCGCGCAAGTCGGCGGACCGCTGGGCGCCTGGGTGCCTCCGGCGCAGTTCGATACACCGCTGGACTATGAAGCGTTCGCGGCCATGGGCGCGATGCTCGGCCACGGCGGCGTGGTGGTCGCCGACGACAGCCTGGACATGGCCCGGATGGCCCGGTTCGCCTTGCAGTTCTGCGCCGAGGAATCCTGCGGCAAATGCACGCCGTGTCGCATTGGTTCAACCCGTGGCGTCGAGGTGGTGGATCGCTTGATTGCCAGCACCGATGCCAACGCCCGTCAGGAACAGGCGGCGTTGCTGCAAGACCTTTGCGACACCCTGCAATACGGCTCGCTCTGTGCCCTCGGTGGGATGACGTCCTACCCCGTCGCCAGCGCCCTCAAGTACTTCCCCGCCGACTTCGGTCTGGCGACCACGGAGGCCGACCAATGATTACCATCTTCGACCCAGCCAGCGACATCGACCTGGGCACCCCGGCGCGCGAAAGCGACGTGCAAGTCAGCCTGACCATCGACGGTCGCGAAATCAATGTGCCTTCCGGCACCTCGGTGATGCGCGCGGCGGCCTTGCTCGGCACCACCATCCCCAAGCTGTGCGCTACCGACAGCATGGAAGCCTTCGGCTCCTGCCGCATGTGCCTGGTCGAGATTGACGGCATGCGCGGTTACCCGGCCTCGTGCACCACGCCCGTGACCGAGGGCATGGTGGTGCGCACCCAGACCTCCAAGCTCGCCACGCTGCGCCGCAATGTGATGGAGCTGTACATTTCCGATCACCCGCTGGACTGCCTGACGTGCCCGGCCAACGGCAACTGCGAATTGCAAACGGTGGCGGGGCAGGTGGGCCTGCGCGAGGTGCGCTATGGCTACGAAGGCGCCAATCACTTGGCCGAAGCCAAGGACGTGTCCAACCCTTATTTCGATTACGACCCGAGCAAATGCATCGTCTGCAGTCGCTGCGTGCGCGCCTGCGAGGAAATCCAGGGCACCTTCGCCCTGACCATCACCGGGCGTGGTTTCGATTCCCGGGTGGAAGCGGCCGGCGGCGACAACTTCCTCGATTCCGAATGCGTCTCCTGCGGCGCTTGCGTCCAGGCCTGCCCGACGGCCACGCTGATCGACAAGAGCGTGGTGGAGATCGGCCAGCCGGAACGCAGCGTCGTCACCACCTGCGCCTATTGCGGCGTGGGCTGCTCGTTCCGCGCCGAGATGAAAGGCGAACAACTGGTGCGCATGGTCCCGGACAAGAACGGCCAGGCCAACCACGGCCATTCGTGCGTCAAGGGCCGCTTTGCCTGGGGCTACGCGACTCACCCGGACCGCATCACCAAGCCGATGATCCGCAAGCACATCAGCGACCCGTGGCAGGAAGTGAGCTGGGAAGAGGCGGTCACCTATGCCGCCAGCGAGTTGCGGCGGATCCAGCTCAAGTACGGCCGCGATTCCATCGGCGGCATCACCTCCAGCCGCTGCACCAACGAAGAAACCTACCTGGTGCAGAAACTGGTGCGCACGGCGTTCGGCAACAACAACGTCGACACCTGCGCCCGGGTCTGCCATTCGCCGACCGGTTACGGCCTCAAGCAAACGCTGGGCGAATCCGCCGGCACGCAGAACTTCGACTCGGTGATGAAAGCCGACGTGATCATGGTGATGGGCGCCAACCCCACCGACGCTCACCCGGTGTTCGGCTCCCAGCTCAAGCGTCGCTTGCGCCAGGGCGCGCGGCTGATCGTTATCGACCCACGGCGCATCGACCTGGTGGATTCACCCCACGCTCGTGCCGAACTGCATTTGCAGCTGCGTCCGGGCACCAACGTGGCGATGCTTAATGCGCTGGCCCACGTGATCGTCACTGAAGGCCTGGTTGACGAGCCTTTCGTCAAAGAGCGTTGCGAGGCGACAGATTTTGCCCGTTGGCGCGATTTCGTCAGCCTGCCAGAGAACGCGCCCGAGATCCTCGGCCCGGTCTGCGGCGTGCCTGCTGCCCAGATCCGCGCCGCCGCGCGGCTCTACGCCACCGGGGGTAACGCGGCCATCTACTACGGCCTCGGCGTCACCGAACACAGTCAGGGCAGCACCTCGGTGATGGGCATCGCCAACCTGGCCATGGTTACCGGCAACATCGGTCGCGAGGGCGTCGGCGTCAACCCGCTGCGTGGGCAGAACAACGTCCAGGGTTCCTGCGACATGGGCTCGTTCCCCCATGAGCTGCCCGGATACCGACACATTTCCAACGAAGCGGTGCGCGCCCAGTTCGAACAAGCCTGGAACGTCACCCTGCAACCCGACCCGGGCCTGCGCATCCCGAACATGTTCGAGGCGGCGCTGGACGGCACCTTCAAGGCGCTTTACTGCCAGGGCGAGGACATCGCCCAGAGCGACCCCAACACCCAGCATGTGACCGCGGCCTTGACTGCCCTGGAATGCGTGATCGTCCAGGACATCTTCCTCAACGAAACAGCGAAGTTCGCCCACGTGTTTTTGCCGGGCAGCTCGTTCCTGGAAAAGGACGGCACCTTCACCAACGCCGAGCGCCGCATCTCGCGGGTCCGCAAAGTGATGGATCCGCTGGCCGGCAAGGCCGACTGGGAAGCCACCATCGCCCTGGCCGATGCCCTCGGCTACAAGATGCACTACAACCATCCTTCGGAAATCATGGACGAGATCGCCCGCCTGACGCCGACGTTCAGCCGCGTCAGCTACGCCGAACTGGAACGCCATGGCAGCCTGCAATGGCCATGCAACGATGCCGCGCCGGACGGCACGCCGACCATGCACATCGACGAGTTCGTGCGCGGCAAAGGGCGCTTCATGCTCACCGGCTACGTGCCCACCGAAGAGAAGGTCAACGGCCGCTATCCGCTGCTGCTGACCACCGGCCGGATCCTCAGCCAATACAACGTCGGCGCCCAGACCCGGCGCACCGAGAACGTGGCCTGGCATGAAGAGGATCGCCTGGAAATCCATCCGACCGATGCCGAGAACCGCGGGATTGTCGACGAAGACTGGGTCGGTATCGGCAGCCGCGCCGGGCAGACGGTGCTGCGCGCGAAGGTGACCGAGCGGGTCGCGCCGGGGGTGGTTTATACGACCTTCCACTTCCCTGAATCCGGGGCCAACGTGATCACCACCGACAACTCCGACTGGGCCACCAATTGTCCGGAATACAAGGTCACGGCGGTGGAAATCGTGCGGGTCAGCCAGCCTTCGGAATGGCAGAAGCGTTACCAGGCGTTCAGTGATGAACAAGGCCGCTTGCTGAAGGAACGTCGCCATGCCGAAAAAGCCGAGGTGCGCCGATGAGCTCGCAGAACCTGATCAAGATGGTCAACGAGATCGCTCGGTATTTCGCCACGGAGCCTGATCAGGCGTTGGCGGTGAGTGGGGTTCGACAGCACATCAAGAATTTCTGGACGCCGGGGATGCGCCGGGATCTCGGGGCGTGGCAGGAAAAACATCCGGATGCGGTGTTGCATCCGTTGGTGTTGGCGGCGTTGGAGGAGCCGGAGGGGGTTACCTGACTTCTTTTTGATCGAGTACATATCCGTTTCTGCGGTGATGGCGGCTAATGGTTTCGCTTTTACAGCGACTCACTTTTATGAAGCGTAAAAGTAAGCAAAACGCTTTTGCCCCACCACTTGGTGCCTCGCTAAGGCTCGGCATGCCCGCACTCCGGCATTGCTCCGTGGGCCCGCCGCGAAGGCCCATCCATGGGCCAGCGCGGCTATCCCGGCATCCATGCCGGGATGCCCACTGCGCAATACCTGCGTTCGGCCATCGTGGTTAACGGGGCGCCGAAATCAACGTCCACCACGAGGCGGCCTGATAGCCGACCTGGTTCTCCGGTCGTATTCCAATCCATGTGGGAGCCGGCCCGTAGGGCGCCACGGGGTTGTGTGCCGGCTCAGGTTTCGGATTGATGAGCCGTCCACTGTTTCATTTCCTCAGCGATGAAGTGATTGACCAGGTCGCTGTACATCTTCTCGATGGCATCTGGGCTAAGGCCTTCGGCCTCGGCCCATTCCCGTCGAATCTCCAGCATGGCCTGGAAACGCTCCGGCGCACGTACCGATGAAGCCGATGTCTTGAACTTCGACGCAGCGAGCACGTATTGAAAACGCTTGCCCAACAGCTTGATAACGGCCTGATCGAGGGCATCGATTTCCCGGCGGATGTCTTCCATGCCGGTGCATTGCGCGGGGGTTAGCTGATTGTTGACTTCCATGTGGTTAACTCCGTTTGTTGAACGCTGATGTAACCCCGGTAGGGCTCTTTGTGGCGAGGGGATTTATCCCCCGCTCGACTGCGCAGCAGTCGCATATCGGACTGGCACGCTTAACCTGATGCGACACGGTGTCAGGTTTGGGGCTGCTTCACGCAGCCCAGCGGGGCGGTGCGACGTTTCGCTAAATCCCCTCGCCATAAGTTTTGGTCAGTCTTCGAGACCCCGTCGTTCGATGACGCCGAACACATCCGCCGCATCCTGCACCAGGATCCGGGCGACGTTGGTCAGGGTATTGATGTCGCTGTGGGAGGAATCACGCAGGCTGGAGCAGGCCACCAACGTCAGGTAATCGAGCGTGGCTAAAACGACGTCGGACGCCAAAGGCGCACATTGTTACTTTTATGGTGCTTGGTTGCCACCGTATCTATCGGGCTGCGAAATCAGATCACTGACGAAAGCCAGCGACGGCCCAACTATAGAAGTCGATCCCAACCCCCACAACCGACCTGTAGGACGCACGCAGAACCCATGGCTAGGGAGCTTGCTCCCGCTCGATGGCGCAGCAGTCGTAAAATGCAACCCTGCGATTATCCAGATACACGTCGCTGAATGGTTTTGGGTCTGCTACGCAGCCCAGCGGGAGCAAGCTCTCATGGAACAAATTGCAACCATCTGATTTTTAAGGTTGAAAATACATACTGATCGTTCCCACGCTCCTGCGTGGGAATGCCACCAGGGACGCTCCGCGTTCCGCTTCTGGCGGGTGACGCAGAGCGTCACGGGATGCATTCCCACGCAGAGCGTGGGAACGATCAAAAAACCGACATCTCGTAGACGTCGCTCCAGTTCCCTGCGCGACAGCGTAGCGTCGGCGACTCCCTCGACACAGGTTTATCGTTTGCTCTCGAAAGCGGCGTTTGCTTGTGGGAGTGAAGATCAAGGTACTTTCGTCATCCCGCCAACTGCCAATTGCCAACTGCCATCGCGAGCAGGCTCGCTCAGAAGAAACGCAATCCCAACCAAAACCAGGTCGGCTTTCAGGCCGCCTCGAGGTGGACGTTGATCTCGGCGCCCCGTTAACCACGCTGGCCGAACGCAGGCATTGCGCAGTGGGCAACCCGGCATGGATGCCGGGTTAGCCGCGCTGGGTCATGGATGACCCTTCGCGGCGGCCCGCGGAGCAATGCCTTCGCTCAGGCACACCGAGCCTAGGCGAGGTGCCGAGTGGTGGGGCAAAAGCGTTTTGCTTACTTTTGCGCTTCATAAAAGTGAGTCGCTGTAAAAGCGAAACCATTAGCCGCCATCACCGCAGCAATGGATATGTACTCAGTGCCAGGCCTATACCGCGAGCAAGCTCGCCTCCACAGTAGGGTCAGCCTTCGAGACCCCGTCGTTCGATGACGCCGAACACATCCGCCGCATCCTGCACCAGGATCCGGGCGACATTGGTCAAAGTGTTGAGGTCGCTGGAGGAAGAATCGCGCAGGCTGGAGCAGGCCACCAGCGTCAGGTAATCGAGCGTCGCATGCAGTCGTTCACTGACACAGGCGTGGAGTTCGGGCAGTGGCGCGTGAGTGTCGATCAGCAGGACCGGGTGGGTGGTGGCGGTCTGGGTAAGCGGGGTGTAGCGGACGGACGGTTCATTCGTTGTCATAAGGTTGCACTCATTCGGTAGAAGGAATCGCCACCTTTTTGCTGCGAACCAAATGGGTGGCAGTTGCGCGAGGGTTCGCAGACCGAGGAACCAATCCAAAACTCGGCAGACCCGAAAGTCTCCCGCGCGCAACCGCCATAAAATGAACGGGGCAAGTTTGCCTGAATTCATTTGACGGTATCCAGATTGTTCACTCGGGCTGCGAAACCCAGCCACCAGCCAAAGCCAGCGACGGCCCAACTATAGAAGTCGACCCCAACCCCCACAACCGACCTGTAGGACGCATGCAGAACCCGTGGCGAGGGAGCTTGCTCCCGCTCGGTGGCGCAGCCGCCGCAAAACCGGGCGCTGCGGTACGTCTGACGAAACGGAGCCGCCGATCCTAGGCCGCTTCGCACCCCAGCGAGAGCAAGCTCCCTCGCCACGGGTAGTCATTTCCTACAAGATTTGCGGACCGCCTTGGCTCATCGAAAGTCCCGAAAAAACGCCCGAATATCCTCCGCCAACAACTCCGGCTGCTCCAACGCCGCAAAATGACCACCGCACGGCATCTGCGTCCAGCGCCTGACGTTATTTGCCCGGCCAGTGACACCGGAAGCCGGGTGTTTTGCAAGCGATGGCGAAGGTCCTGAAGAGCCTGCTCGGTGATGTCGATGGAAAAAGGTTTCGCAAACATGTCTCGCTCCGAAACGACCGGATCAGGACGCGAGGCGTGCCCGCTGTCGCGCCCAGGCCAGTTTAATGGCCTCAATGTTCGGCACGAACCTGGACATATGCCGAACCCCTATTACCGGAACCTTACGGTCGTTGATTGTCGCCGTAAATCCATACGTGGCCCGATAGGACGACGAATCGATATGGTCCAGCAGCTCTCCGTTGCCGAATGCTTCCCAGAGAATTCTCGCCGCCGACGGGCTGCCCAGGCCATTGCTGTAAGCGATGATCAATTCGGGCTCGGCGAGCGCTACGGTCACGCGCTGAAAGAAATCCATCGATTTGCGAGTCAGCGCTTCCAGACTGGCCGCGGAGGACTGGCGTGCCACTTTCTGAATCGAAGCGGCATCGGCTGAGCAAAGCAGCAAGGCGTTGGTGTAGATCGTATCGCGCCAGTCGAAACCCAGGTCGGCAGGCAATTGCGTCAGGCGCCTGGCCAGGGTCTTAGGACCCCAACCGCCCTCCAGTCCATGGGCGACGTTGGAAAAGGCCGGCTGTTCATACCCGGCATGAATTGCGCCTGCATTGGTGTGAATGGCGTCGGCGAGCGAGCCATTGAAGCCGACCATGATCAGGCGCTTGCGAGTCGGGGGCGCTGCAAGCAACTCGAAGGCGCAATCAAAGGGGCGGGCAGGAAAGGCGCCGATACCCAGGTCATCAAGCGCTTCAATAATAAAGTCGCGGGTTTTCAGCGGCATGTGCGCTCCTTTTTTCCGGCATTGTGAACGCGCATTGAATTTATGTGAACCCGATCGAGTCTTTGAAGGGACGCAGGAACCGATTCGCGACCCAACCCTGCCTGCCATGCTCCCCACCACGACAGCTGACCCCAGCTAAGGACGGACAATGACCTTCTTTATTTTTCTCCTCGCCTGCTGCGCTGCGGCGAGCACCGGTGTCATTTTCAAACCGGGTCCATGGTATGAGTCCCTCGTCAAACCCCGTTTCACGCCGCCCAACTGGCTGTTTCCCGTGGCTTGGACGGTTATTTACCTGCTGCTTGCCTGGGCCGGCTACCGCTTGAGCCTGATACCGGGAAGCCAGTTGGTGTTGGCTTTGTGGGCGGCGCAGATTGCGCTCAACACGTTATGGACCCCGGTGTTTTTTGGCGCGCATCAGGTCTTGGCGGGGATGGTGGTGATCACGCTGCTCTGGCTTGTGGTCGCCGCGATGGTGGTGTTGGCGTTGCGCCTGGACGTGATCACCGGGTTGATTCTGTTCCCTTACCTGGCATGGCTGTGCGTGGCTGCTGCGCTGAATTTCTCCATCCTGCGCAACAACCGTTGATGATCGACCCGAGAACGCAGCGTAGGGACTATGGCCACTATTTCCTGATATGCCGTTTGGCGAAATCAGACAAAAAGGCGGCGCTCACAGGTAACTGACCCGGGAGCGTAGGCAGGTAACGTGGCTCAACATTTCAACTGCAAAGCCCAATTCGCGAGGGACGGATCAGACATCCAGGGTGTGCCGCTTTCAGGAGGGAGCGAAAACCAAAAGCACCGACGATCCCTCGGCACGCCTCAATGTCGATAAGAGAACAAAAACATGACCAGCCCGAGCTTCAAGGATTCGAACGGCCACCTTGCACAGGGCTTCAAGCCTCGTCACGTCACCATGCTTTCAATTGCCGGGATCATCGGCGCCGGTCTGTTTGTCGGATCGGGCCATGCCATCGCTGCCGCAGGACCTGCCGTGATGCTGGCGTATCTTTTCTCTGGCCTGCTGGTGGTGCTCGTCATGCGCATGCTCGGCGAGATGGCCGTCGCCCGCCCGGACACCGGTTCATTTTCCACCTACGCCGACCAGGCGATCGGACGCTGGGCCGGCTTCACCATCGGCTGGCTCTATTGGTGGTTCTGGGTGCTGGTAATCCCCATCGAGGCGCTTGCCGCAGGTCATGTGCTGAACCAATGGTTTCCCTCCGTCGATGCCTGGCTGTTCGCTTCGGTGTCGATCGTTGCCCTGGCTGTGACCAATCTGTTCAGCGTTTCGAAGTACGGCGAGTTCGAGTTCTGGTTCGCGATGGCCAAGGTCGTGGCGATCGTCGGTTTCATCTCCCTGGGGTTCGCCGTGTTGATGGGTTGGATTCCCGAGCGTGAAGCCAGTGGCTTGGGTCGATTGATGGAAGAGCACGGCGGATTTGCGCCCAACGGATTGTCAGCCGTCGTCGGCGCCTTCATCACCATCATGTTCAGTTTCATTGGCACCGAGGCGGTGACGATCGCCGCCGCCGAGTCCAGTAATCCCGCACAAAACATCGCCAAGGCCACCCGCTCGGTGATCTGGCGCATCGGCGTGTTCTACCTGTTGTCGATCTTCGTGGTCATTTCCGTAGTGCCCTGGAACGATCCGCTCCTGGCTTCCGTGGGCTCTTACCAGCGGGCACTGGAATTGATGAATATTCCCCACGCCAAATTCATGGTGGATGTGATGGTGTTGATCGCCGTGGCCAGTTGCATGAATTCATCAATCTACATCGCCTCGCGCATGTTGTATTCCCTCGGCCGTCGTGGCGATGCGCCGAGGGCGGTGGAAGCGACTTCGTCCGCTGGCGTACCCCGGGCGGCAGTGATTGCCAGTACGATTCTGGGATTGGGCATCACCTTGTTCAGCTTCTTCATGCCGGCCGGCTTGTTCCAGTTCCTGCTCGCCAGTTCTGGTGCCATCGCTCTGCTGGTCTATCTGGTCATTGCCGTTTCCCAGCTGCGCATGCGCCGGTTACTGCGTCAGCAAGGCGTCGAGCCGGCCTTTCGCATGTGGCTGTTCCCGTGGCTGACCTGGGCGGTGATCTTGTTCATCGGTGGCGCCCTGGCGGTCATGATGGTGACACCCGAGCACCGCAGCGAGGTGAGCGTGACCCTTGGCCTGGCCTTGGTCGTTTCGTTTATCGGCCTGGTGACGTCGCGACATCCTGCGCAGCCTGAAGAAGCGGTTTCCCTGAGCTAGCCTCCCTGCGGGTCCGTTTCCGGGTCCGCACCTCATCGTGGCGAGGGAGCTTGCTCCCGCTGGGCTGCGCAGCAGCCCTTTTTTACGCGCCCGTTTTGCATTAACAATGCTAAAAAACAGCGATCCCATGCTGGCACTAACCTTAGGTTACGTTGTCAGTACTTGGCGTCCGTAGCGGCGACGTTCGGCTCATATAGCGACAATGTCAGCTACCTGACGCTCTTTTTTTGACGCCTGCGGGCGAAATAACTCGCGATGGATTGCGCCGGGACCGTTTATTCTTTTTGCGGGTTGATATCTATGGGTTTGCTCCTCGATCCTCGGCACGACATCGACGCCGCTTTGCTCAGTTATCGCCGGGTGTTCGGGTCGCTGGCGCTGTTCAGCGGGGTGATCAACCTGCTGGTGCTGGTGCCGTCGCTCTACATGATGCAGGTCTACGACCGGGTCCTGACCAGCCGCAACGAAACCACCTTGTTCATGCTCACGCTGATCGCCCTCGGACTGTTCATGTTCAGTGCCTTGATCGAGTGGGTGCGCGGCGAGGTGATGATTCGCATGAGCGCCGGGCTGGACGATGCCCTGGGCGAGCGGATTTTCGATGCGGCCTTTGCCCGCAGCCTGCGTGAGCACAACGCCAACCCGGCACAGGTCCTGAGCGACCTGGCCACTCTGCGACAGCTGATTACCGGCCAGGGCCTGATTGCCTTGCTCGATGCGCCGTGGTTGCCGATCTTCCTCTTGGTAGCGTTCATCTTCCACCCCTGGTTCGGCGTGCTGACCCTGGTGCTCGCCCTGGCGTTGGTCGGGCTGGCGCTGTGGGGCGAGCTGGCAACCCGCGTCCGGCTGGGAGAGGCCAATCGGTTGGGCGTGCAGTCATCGATCTACGTCAACAGCACGCTGCAGAACGCCGAAGTCATCCAGGCCTTGGGCATGCTCGGGCCGCTGCGCCAGCGCTGGAGCCTGCTGCAACAACGGATTATCGCGGCGCAGGCCCATGCCAGTGATCGGGGGGCGCGTATCACCTCGGCGACGCGTTTCGTGCGTATCTCCGGTCAGTCCCTGGCCTTGGGGCTGGGCGCGCTGCTGGTGCTGGAAGGCCAGTTGTCGGCGGGCATGATGATCGCCATGTCGCTGTTGTTGGGGCGTGCCCTGGCGCCGGTGGAAATCGCCATCGGCTCGTGGAAGCAGTTCAACGCCGGGCGCCAGAGTTACCAGCGCCTGAGCCAACTGCTGGCGCAACACCCCCGCGAACGCTTGCGCATGCCATTGCCTGCGCCCACCGGCGCGGTGCGCCTGGAACAGTTGTATGTCGGGCCGCCCGGCGCTTCGCAGCCGATCCTGCGGGGCATCAATTTCAGCCTCGGCAAAGGCGAGGTGCTTGCGGTGGTCGGTCCCAGCGCCAGCGGTAAATCGACGCTGGCCCGGGCGCTGGTCGGGGTATGGCCGGCCATGGGCGGCTCGGTGCGGCTGGACGATGCCGAGATCAGCCAATGGTCCCACGACGCCTTGGGCCCGTACCTGGGTTATCTGCCGCAGGACATCGAGCTGTTCGACGGCAGCGTGGCCGACAATATTGCCCGCTTCGGCGAGCAGGACGCCGACAAGATTATTGCCGCCGGTCGCCATGCGGGCATCCACGAAATGATCCTGAGATTCCCCAAGGGTTACGACACGCCGCTGGGCCCCGGCGGGCTTGGTTTGTCCGGCGGCCAGAAGCAACGCCTCGGCCTGGCCCGCGCGCTGTATGGCAGCCCATCGCTGATCGTGCTCGACGAGCCCAATTCCAACCTGGATGAAGCCGGCGAACTGGCGCTGGTGCAGGCCATCGGCGTGCTCAAGGCCGCCGGCAGCACCGTGGTGCTGATCACGCACCGGCCCAACGTGCTGGCGGTGGTCGATCACATCCTTGTGTTGAAGGACGGGACTCAACAAGCGTTTGGGCCTCGGGATCGGGTGCTCAAGGCGTTGATGCCGGGACCAAGGCCAACCGCCGTGCGGGAGGCAGGCAAAGATGCGTGATTTGAAACCGACCGCGGCGGTCCACGGCGAGCACGGCTTGAGCGTACTCAGCAGCAACACCTTGCCCAGCGCCAGCACCGATGCCGGTGGCGCGGCGCGCTACGGCGTGATCTTCCTGGCCCTGACGCTGGGCGGATTCCTGCTCTGGGCTTTTTTGGCGCCACTCGACCAGGGCGTGGTGGGCAGTGGCACGGTGGTGGTGGCGGGCGAGCGCAAGGCGGTGCAATCGCTGGTGGGCGGCGTAGTGGAGAAGCTGCTGGTCAGCGACGGTGACCGCGTCAGCCAGGGCCAGTTGCTGGTACAGCTGAACACCGTGCAGGCGCAATCGCAGTTGGACGTCACCCTGGGCAAGCTGCTCAACGACCGCAGTATCGAGGCGCGATTGATTGCCGAACGCCTGGGCGCCGCTGAAATCCAGTGGCCGGCGCAATTGCTGGAGCGGGCCGAAGAGCCGCGCGTCAAGGCGGCCATGGCGCTGCAGAGTCAATTGTTCCTGACGCGGCGTGCCGAGCTGGGTAGCCGCCTGCAGATCATCGAGCATGAAATTGGCGCCTTGCAGCAGCAGTTGCAGGGGTATGAAGGGGTCAAGCGCAACTACGACGCGCAAATGCGTTTCCAGCAGCAGGAACTCGAAGGCCTGCGCGAGCTGGCCCGGGAAGGCTACGTGCCGCGCAACAAGCTCTTCGAGGCCGAGCGTAATGCCGCGCAACTGGCCGGACAGATTGCTTCCGGCATCGGTGACGTCGGCAGGACGCGCCAGGCCATCAACGAAAGCCGGCTCAAGGCTTTGCAGGCGCAGCAGGAATTTCGCCGCGATGCCGAAACCCAGCTCAGTGAAGTATCCGCCGAGGCGGCGGGCTATGCCGATCAGATCCGCGCCTTACAATTCGAAGTGGACAACGGCGCGATCCGGGCACCGGTGGCCGGGCAGGTGATGGATATGTCGATCCACACGGTCGGGGGCGTCGCCCAGGCCGGGCAAACCCTGATGCAGGTTGTGCCGCTGGACGCGCCGATGGCGATCACCGCGCGCTTTGAGCCGCTGATGGCCAACAAGCTGCGCCCGGGGTTGCCGGTGCACGTGCATTTCACCGCGCTGCAACGGGTGGATACGCCAACGGTGACGGGCACCGTGACCACGGTGTCGGCGGACCAGTTGATCGATCAGCAAACCCACCAGCCGTACTTCTCCGCCAAGGTCGAGATTCCCGCCGACACGGTGGCTTCGCTGCAAGAGGCCGGGCTGCTGGTGCGCCCGGGCATGCTCGCCGATGTCACCGTGGTGACCGGAGAGCGGACCTTGATGAACTATCTGATGAAACCTTTGCGCGAACGCTTGCTGGCTGCCTTCAAAGAGGAATGAGCATGACCGACCGTTGCCGTTACGGCGTCCGTGTGCTGTTGAGTTTGTGTACCAGTTGGGCGGTGATCGGCCCGGTGTGGGCGGCGGAGGGCGGGTTGAGCCTGATCGCCGCTTACGATGCCTCGCGTCTCAACGACCCGACCTTGCAAGCGGCGACCCATGCCTTTGATGCGTCGCGCCAGGAAGAGGCGATCGGTCGGGGCGGGCTGTACCCGCAAGTGTCGTTGTCATCACGTTATGGGTATGGCGGGCGTACCGATGGCGGCGATGACAGCGGCTACGTCAACAGCAACGATTACCAGGCCAATAACGTGACCTTGGCTGCGCAGCAGCCGCTGTATGACAAGGGCCGTTGGGCGGCGTATCAGGAAGGCAAGGCTCGGGGAGCACTCGGTAGCCAACAGTTCGATGTGGCCGGCCAGGCGCTGTTCGATCGGGTTGCCAAGGGCTATTTCGACGTCGCTCGGGCCGAGAACGAGCTCAAGTTGATCGCCCAGCAGAAAACCGCGATCAATGGGTTGGTGATCCAGAGCAAAAAGCTTTACCAGGGTGGCCAGGGCGCAATCACCGACATCGACGAGGCCCAGGCTCGGCTCGATCTGGTGGAGGCCCAGGAAGCCGAAGCCAACGCCCGGCGCGTGGCTGCGCTGCGGGCGCTGTCGGGCCGTTCCAATGTACCGATTGATGACATCCAACCGATGCGCGAAGAACTTCCCACCGGAACGCCGATCCCGCCGGAGCAGGATTTACCTTACTGGACGGCAATTGCCCGCGAGGCCAGCCCGGAACTGGCGGCCCGGCTGGCGGCGGTGAAAGTGGCCGAGGCGCAGGCCGACAGCCAGCGCGCCGGGCACTACCCAACGTTGTCGCTCACCACTCAGTTGACCCGCCGGGAAACCCGTCAGTACCAGGAGCTGGACCCGCGCCAGGACACTTATTACGTTGGCGTGCAGTTGGACATTCCGTTGTATCGCGGCGGCGCGGTGCGCGCCTCGGTGGCCAAGGCCGAGGCACAGCTTGCAGGCGCCCAGTCCGATTACGACGTGCAGCGTCAGCAATTGGCCGAAGACATCGAAACCGATTACCTGGGCGTGGTCGCAGGTTTTGCCAAGAGCAAGGCGATGCAACGGGCAGTGGAATCCAACCAACGGGCGCTGACGTCGACGGAGAAGGGGTTTCAAGGCGGGGTACGTTCGACGGTCGACATTCTCGATGCCCAGCAGCGGCTATTCCAGGCGCGGCGGGACCTGCTCGACACCAAATTGGACATGCTGCAAAGCTATGTAAGCCTGCACATCCACACCGGCCAGATGAATCGCGCGGTGCTGGAACAGGTGCAAAGTTTGTTCTAAGGCCGGCCCCCACGGCTGTTGCTCCCTCGCCACAGAGGCAGTCCGTGGCGAGGGGATTTAGCCAAACGTCACACCGCCCCGCTGGGCTGCGTAGCAGCCCCCATCACTCAGGCAGTGAAGTCACTGGCGTGCAGCTCCTTGACGCCAACCAGTTCGAACTCGAACTCGGCGGTGGCGTCGGCGTCGATGCTGCCGTAGAGGATGCCGTCGACGAAGCGCAGTTGGCCGGTGGCGTTGGTGGCGTCAAAGGCGTTGCTGCCGATGAAGTTGAACGCATCGACATTGGCGGTCAGCGGGTTGGCGTCCAGGCCGGTGAAATCCAGTTTATCGAGCTCCGTCGTCTTGAAACCGTTGATCACATCGCGCGCCGCGCCGACGCCCATGTCCGACAGCGCACCAAACGCATAAGTATCCGCGCCCGTGCCGCCGGTGAGGTTGTCAGTGCCGGCACCGCCGATCAGGCGGTCGTCGCCCGAGCCGCCCACCAAGGTGTCGTTGCCCGCGCCGCCGTTGAGGATGTTCCCGGCACTGTTGCCCGACAGGGTGTCCGCATAGGCGCTGCCCGTCAGGTTCTCGATGAACTTCAGCGTGTCGAGCCCCGAGCCCACGGTGTTTTGTTGCGCGGAGGTCGACAGGTTCACGGTCACCCCGGCCGACGCGCGCTCGAACGACGCCGTGTCATTGCCATCGCGCCCGTCGAGGATGTTGTCGCCAGCACCGGCGAACAGCGTATTGCCCAGCGCATTGCCGATCCCGTTGGCAGCGCCCGCATTATCGATGTACAAGTTCTCGACATTGTTGCCCAGCGTGTAGGTGGCCAGGCTGCTGTGGACGCTGTCGATACCGCCGGACACCGGATTGCTGCTGGTCTCGATCACCGTATCGCTGGTGTTGTCGACATAGTAGGTGTCGTTACCGTCGCCACCGCTCATGCTGTCGGCCCCCGCAGCGCCATTGAGCACGTTGTTGGCGGCGTTGCCGGTGATGAAGTTGCGACGCTCGTTGCCGGTCCCGTCGATGTCCGACACGCCGGTCAATACCAGGTTTTCCAGGTTGGCGCCGAGCGTCCAGCTGACCGACGCCTGGACCGTATCGATCTGCGAGGTCGAGGTGTTGGTTTCCACCACGCTGTCGAATGCGTTGTCGACGACGTAGATGTCGTTGCCATCGCCACCGGTCAACGAGTCGGCACCCAAGTCGCCGTCCAGTATGTCGTTGCCGGAACTGCCCACCAGCGTGTCCGCCTGATCGGTGCCGGAGATCTTTCCGCCTTCATTCTGCGCGCCGTCGAAAATATCCTGGACGCTGTTGTTGTCGTTGGGGTTGCCCTGGAAACCGAGGTCACCTGCGATGTAGTCCGCCAGGCGCTGGCCGACGATTTCCGCCGACTCCTCATGCAGATGCCAGACGTCGTCGGGATACACCAGCGGGTCGACTTCGTAGCGCAGCGGCAGATCGGTGTAATCCACCGCCAGCTTCACATCGGCGCGCTCGGCCGCGATGGCTTCCTGGGTGGCGCGGACATAGCCGACGCCCGCGACGATGGCGGCGATCTTCTCTTCCGAGTAGCCACGGGCACGCGCCGCGTCCTGCTCGTAGTGACCGGTCTCCATCATGTACACATTGAAATTGCCAAACTGGGCGTGCAGGTAATCGAAGACCTTCAGCGTCGCCGCCTTGTAGGCCGCCGCTGCCGCTTCCTTGTCCGTGGCGCGGGCGATTTCCTGGGCGGCTTCCTCGCCCTGGCCCCAGACAATGCCCATCGTGACGTTGTCGATGGATTTCAGCTCCGTGAGCTGGTCGCGCAGCAACGTCACCGCACGCAACAGCGCCGGCCCGGGTTGGTTGGTGTCGGTCAACCACCAGCACAATTTCAACTCTTCGGCGCCGAGCGTCGACAAGCCGTTGACCGTGCTGCCACCCACCGCAATGTCGATGCCGTTGCCGTCGGCATCGCTGAACTGGCTGCGCACGTCGTAGGTGGTGTATTTGTTCAGGTCGTTGACCAGCATCGAGGTGCCGGACTGATCGTCGTCTTCGCTCATGCGCAGCAGGCGCGCGTTGGATTGGCCGAGCGTCGGCAGGTAAAGAATGTCCTGCTGGGCGCGCTCGCCGAAGACGAAATCATCGGCGGTCAGGGTGTTGAGGTAGTTGCCGTTCAGGGCGATCTCGAAGCGATTGCCATCGGCGTCGGCCTGGCTCGACTTGACGTAAGTCTTGTCGCCGGCCGCGTTCAAGGTCATGTAGAGCGTGCCATTGCTGCCATCGCCCAGGCCGAGGAAACCCAGCCCGGACACGTCGATCTTGTCGACGCCCGCGGTGAAGTCGTAGATCGTGTCCGTGGCGGTGACGCCTCCGGTGTCGTAGTCGCGGTAGCTGTCGGACAGGTTGTTGTAGCGGAACGTGTCGCCGCCGTCGCCGCCATACAGCGAGTCGCGCCCGGCACCGCCATCGACGATGTCGGCACCGGTGCCGGCCTTGATGGTGTCGTTACCACCCAGGCCCAGGATCAGGTCCGCGCCGGCCGTGCCGTTCAGGCTCTCGGCATTGGCCGTGCCGGTGATGGTGTTGGCGGGGGCATCGGCCACCACCAGGGCGAAGCTGTCGCTGACCGATGCCCCCGACGGATCGGTGGCCTTGACCAGTACGTCATAGTTGCCCGACGCGGTGCTGGTGGGCGTGCCACTGAAGGTCAGGTTGCTGGCATTGAAGCTCAGCCATGAGGGCAGGGCGCTGCCGTTGGCGAGGGTCGCGGTGTAGGTCAGCACATCCTGGTTGGCGTCGGTGAAGCTATTGCTCGCCACGGTGTAGCTGAATGGCGTGCTTTCGCTGGTGTTCTGGTCCAGGAGCGGGATGACCACCACCGGCGCCACGTTGGTCGGGGTGTTCTGGTCGGCGAAGACAAAATGACTGGCCGTCAGGCTGCTGACGAAGTTGCCCGCCATGGATATTTCGAAGCGGTTGCCATTGGCATCGACCGTTAGGTCCTTGAGGTAGGTACGGTTGGTCGATGCGCTGTAACTGACCTGCAGCGTGCCATTGAGCCCGTTGCCCAGCCCGGTGTAGCCCAGGGCCGAGACGTCGATCTTGTCGGCGGCCACGTCGAAATCGAGGATCTGGTCACTGGCGCTGGTGGAGCTTGTCCGGTAGCTGTCGAGCTTGGAGGTGTAGCGGAACACATCGGCGCCGGTGCCACCGGTGAGTTTGTCCACGCCGGTGCCGCCCACCAGAATGTCGTTGCCGGCTGCGCCATTGATCGTGTCGTTACCCGCGCCGCCGAAAATCTGCTCGTTGGCCACGGTGCCGGTCAGCGTGTCGTTGTTCGGCGTGCCATTGATCACCACGGAACTGGGCACGTCTTGCACGGCCAGGGTGAAGCTGTCGCTGACGGTAGCGTTGCTGCCGTCGGTTGCGGTGACTTGGATCGAGTAGGTGCCCGACGCCGTGTCCGGTGGCGTACCGCTGAAGGTGCGCGTGGCGGCATCGAATGTCAGCCAATTGGGCAAGGCATTGCCATCGGCCAGCTTGGCGGTGTAGCTGAGGGTGTCATTGTCCGGGTCGGTGAAACTGGTGGCAGGCACCACGTAGCTGAACGGTGTTTTTTCATTCGCGTTCTGGTCTAGCAAGGGCGTGGCCAGCACCGGCGCCTGGTTGGTCGGCGACGAGGTGGCGAAGACGAAGTTGGCGCTGGTCAGGGTGTTGAGGTAATTGCCGTCCAGGGCCACTTCGAAGCGGTTGCCATTGGCATCGGCCTCCAGCGACTTGATATAGGTCTTGGTGCCGGCACTGTTGAGAACCAGGTAGACGGTGTTGTTCTTGCCGTCGCCCAGGCCGGTGAAACCCATGGCGGAAAGGTCGATCTTGTCGGCGCCGATGTCGAAATCGGTGATCAGGTCTCCGAGGTTGGCGCCACCGGTATTGTAGTTGCGGTAGCTGTCCATGCGATTGGCGAACACGAAGGTATCCGCCCCGGCGCCGCCGGTGAGGGTATCCATGCCGGCGCCGCCGTTGAGTTTGTCGCCGCCCGCGCCGCCACTGAGGCTGTCATTGCCGGCCAGGCCGAGCAGGGTGTCGGCCGCATCGGTGCCCAGCAACGAGTCGCTGCCGGCGGTGCCGGTGATCACCCGGTTGAAGATGAAGTTGTCCGCCGTCAGGGTGCTTGCCAGGTTGCCCGAGAGAATCAGCTCGAAGCGATTGCCGCTGCCGTCGGCGTCGTAATCCTTGATGTAGGTGCGGTCGCTGCTGGCGTTGTAGCTGACTTGCAAGGTGCCGCCACGGCCATTGCCCAGGCCGGTAAAGCCGAGGTCGGCGAGGTCGATCTTGTCCTGGGTGACGTCGAAATCGGTGATGGTGTCATCGAAGCTTGCGGTTGCATTGCGGTAGCTGTCGGACTGGCTGGCGAAGCGGAACACATCCGCGCCTGTGCCGCCGGTGAGTTTGTCGACGCCCGCGCCGCCCACCAGGATGTCGCTGCCAGCCGCGCCGTTGATGGTGTCGTTGCCGGCTGCGCCGTAGAAGATCTCGCTGGCGCTGGTGCCCGTCAGGATGTCATTGCCCGCCGTGCCTTGAACCGTGGTCATCGGCACCGTGGCGCTGACGTAGCTGCCGTCGCCGTAGACCAGCGTGGCGCCCTTGCTGGTGTGGCTGATGGTGTTGGCGATGATTGCGTTGCGATCGGTGCCGTCTTCGTTGCGCTCGGCGACGCCGTAGGTGGAAAGGTTGCTGCCGCTGATGACGTTGCCCTGGATCAGGTTGTCGCTGCCGTTGAAGTACTTGCCGGACACCCCAAGCGTGTCGTCGTAGGACTGGATGATGATTTCCGGGACCGCACTGCCCAACGCATTGTTGTTGAGCGTGTTGTCGAGGACCTCGACGTGATTGCTGCCGTAGATACGGACCCCGGCGCTGGCGTTGTCGTGGATGTCGACGCCAGTGACGGTCACGTCGCTGGACAGTTTGATCAGCACGCCTTCGGCGCCGTTGCCGTACACCTCGCCGCCGGTGATGGTGATGTTGCTGGGCGAGGGGATGTCTTCGCTGCCCCGCTGCACCACGATGCCGTTGCCGCCGTTGTTGTAGGCGACGTTGTTGGTGAGGGTGAAGTCGTGGGTGCTGGTGACGACGTTGAAGCCGTGGCGGTCGTTGTCGTAGGCGACGTTATTTTCGAACGTGCTGTCGCTGAGGAAGTCGGCAACGAACCCATCCAGGCCGTTGCCGTGGGACACGCTGTTCTTGATGACCATGTTGACGGTCTGCTCGTGGGGGTCGAAGCCGTACCCGGAGCAGTCCTTGATCTCGACGCTGTCGAGGGTGACGTTGGAATCGTAGCCTTCTTCGCCGGGGATATAACCGTTGAACCAGCCGTCCACCTTGCCGGTGGTGGCGTCGCGGTTACCGTCGATGGTGAGGTTGCTGACGCCGAAATCGTGGGTTTCCTCGCCGTAGGCCGAGCGAATAATGCCGGTGATCTTGGCGTCGGAGCCGTCGGCCAGCTTGACCGTGGTGTCGCCCATGCCGTCGCCGTACAGGTAGACGTTGCTCTTGAGCATCAGGCAGCCATCGGAAGGTTCCTCTCCCCCCGAAACGATGTAGGTTCCGGTCGGCATGTACACCTGACCGCCGCCCGCGGCCGCTGCCGCATCGATCGCACTTTGAATGGCCGCCGTGTCGTCAGTAACGCCATCTCCTTTGGCGCCAAAATTTTGTACATTGAAAATCATGGACTTATCTCCGTATCAGGCTCAAAACCTCATTGGCTGCCAATATTCCATCAGCGACCTCGGTGTTAAGACCCAGCGGAGCGAAAAAGTTGTGACCGCACATCGGCGAAGTGTCAAAAAACTGGATGATCTGATCGGCGGTTGTCTCGATCCTGCCGATGTGTAACGTTTTGTTGACGCTTTTTGACGATCAACGGTGGAATGGATGAGCCCGTGCTTTCCTTGATTGGCATCAACCTCCCCATGCTCGACCGGCGTTAGCCTTGGATAAAGGCAGCGCCCCAAGTGCCGCCGGGGAGCCTCATGACGTATCTGCTGTTTCTGACCTTGCACCTGTTCGCCGCGCTGATCTTCATTGGCACGGTGTTCTTCGAGGTGCTGTTCCTGGAAAGCATCCGCCAACAACTGCCCACCAAAGTGATGGTTCTGCTTGAGCAGGGCATCAGCCGGCGTGCCCGACAATTGATGCCCTGGGTATTGCTGGTGTTGTTCGGCGCGGGCGTGGCAATGGTCTGGCTGCGTTACCGGGCGGTGCTGGCGTCGCCATTGCAATCGTCGTTTGGCGTGTTGCTTGGGTTGAAGATCCTCCTGGCGGCCAGTGTGCTGGGGCATTTCCTCTGGGCGATGTGGCTGTTTCGAAGCGGGCGCATGAAGGCCGGTTACGTCCGATTCATCCATGCCAGCGTCTTCTTGCATCTGGTCGCGATCGTGCTGTTGGCCAAGGGCATGTTTTACCTCAATGGGTAGAGCGAGCAGGGCGCTTGATACAGGTCAAGGTGGCCGCGTGGGATAAGCCTGACACTGTTGTCGCGCAGCCACTCGGAGATCGTCATGTTCGACCTGTTTCATACCCTCGATGAGTCTGCGCCAGCGGTTGCGCAGGCGGATTGCCCGATCGGTGCGCGTAAATTCCACCCTGGCATCGGCTCGCTCGACCTGCTCAGGGGGTTACGCTCCAGTCGGCAAAAGCGCCGGCCCCTGTCGCTGACGGTGCATTTGCCGTCGCGCTTGAGGTTGGCCTCCTGCTCGACCCTGGCCAGCGTGTGCCGATGTGGGGAAATCGACGGCTATCTGCAACGCCTGACCTATGAGATGGGCCTGGTTGCCTGTCACCTGGGCTCGGGGCGGCGGGTCGAGCAGTTCTGCCTGACCGGCGGAACGCCGGTGATTACGCACCTGCAAAGGTTGATGAGCGACCTGCGCAAGCGTTTCGATTTCTGCGAAAGCGGTGACCACAGCATCGAAGTCGACTTGCACCATACCGACTGGTCGACCATGGGGCTGATCCGCGACCAGGGTTTCACCCATGTCAGCATCGGCGTTCCGGACATCGGGCGCGACAGCGAGTTGTCCGTCGATTGCTACCAGAACCCAGCCCCGATTCACTCGCTGATCGATGCGGCGCGGACCTTTGGTTTTCGCTCGATCAGCATTGACTTGGGCTACGGTCATGCCTGGCAGACTCCCCAAAGTTTCGCCCAGAAACTGGCCACATTGATCGAGCTGGAACCGGATCGCCTGTACGTCTTCGATTACGCCCGCGCGCCTTATCGCTACCGTTCCAAGAACGCCTCAGAGGTCGGAGCCTTTTGCAGCGAGACCGACAAGGGCGCGATGCGTCGCAGCTGCTGCGAACAGCTGCTCGAGGCCGGTTACCACTACATCGGCCTGGGGCAGTTTGTCCGGGCTGACGATGACCTAGCGGTCGCCCAGGAACATGGGCGCCTGCATCGCAACTGCCAGGGTTTCACCCGTCACGGTTGCTGCGATCATGTGGGTTTCGGCTTGTCGGCCATCACCCAGATCGAGCACCTGTACGTGCAGAACACCGACGACCTGCTCCAGTACTGCCAGCAACTCGATGCCGGGCAATTACCCGTGTGCCGTGGCTGGCGTTGTGAGGCGCAGGACTTGATCGGGGCCACGGTCACCGAGCAGTTGTCGTGTGACCTGGAGCTGGATATCCCAGCGGTTGAAAGGCGTTTCGGCCTGGTGTTTCGCGAGTATTTCGCAGGCGTCTGGCCTTTGTTGGAACAGTTGCACGTTCAGGGATTGATCGAGCTGTCGAGCCGTTTCATCGGCATCCTGCCCGCTGGGCGCCTGAGCGTAGACGCGATCTGCAACCTGTTCGACCCGGAAGCTGCGGGCGCGGGCCTACACTATTTTGAAAAGTTGAACCCTTCATGAACGCAGCCACCGGTTTCAATCGCGCCCTGGTCGAAAAATATGATCGCCCGGGGCCACGCTATACGTCCTATCCCACCGCGCCGCAATTTCACCAAGCGTTCGCCCTGGATGAATACCGCCAGGCGGCCGGGCGCAGCCACCTGGCGCAGGTACCCAAGCCGCTCTCGGTGTATATCCATATCCCGTTCTGCCAGAGCCTTTGCTACTACTGCGCCTGCAACAAGATCATCACGCGCAAGACCCATCGCGCCGTCGAGTATCTGACGTACCTCAAGCGCGAGATCGCCTTGCAAGCCGCCTTGTTCGAGCGCTCGCGCAAGTTGACCCAACTGCACCTGGGCGGAGGCACGCCGACTTACCTGACCCATGAACAACTGGCTGACCTGATGGACTGCCTGCACCAGTCATTCGACATGGACGACAGTGACGACCATGAGTTTTCCATCGAGGTCGATCCCCGCACGGTAGATGCCGAACAGATCCAAGGCTTGCGTCGCCTTGGCTTCAACCGCCTGAGCTTCGGCATCCAGGATTTCGATGCGCAAGTGCAGGCCGCGGTCAATCGGGTGCAAAGCGAAGCCCAGGTCACCGAGCTGGTAGAGGCGGCCCGGCTGGCTCGATTCAAGTCGATCAGCGTCGATCTGATCTACGGCCTGCCGCTGCAAACCCTGGCCAGTTTCGATGTCACCTTGGGCAAAATCATCGCCTTGCGCCCTGACCGGATCGCCGCGTACAGCTACGCGCACCTGCCGCAACGGGTGAGGGCGCAACGGATGATCCGGCCCGAAGACATGCCGCCACCCGAACGTAAGCTGGAGCTGCTGGAACTGACCATTAACCGGCTGACCGCGGCCGGTTACGTCTACATCGGCATGGATCACTTCGCCTTGCCGGACGACGAGCTGGTACGTGCCCGTTCCCGGGGGACCTTGCAGCGTAATTTTCAGGGCTATTCCACCCATGCCGACTGCGACCTGATTGGCCTGGGCGTGTCTTCAATCGGCAAGGTCGGTGACAGCTACAACCAGAACGTCAAGGAGCTTTCCCAATACTACGCGTGGCTGGACCAGGGCTTGTTGCCAGTGCAACGGGGCTACCACCTGAGCGATGACGACCGCTTGCGGCGCGAAGTGATCAGCGAATTGATGTGCCACGGACGGATTGATTTCGGTCGGATCGAAGCGGGTCATGGCATCCACTTTGCCGAGTACTTCGCTGACGCGCTGGAGCGGCTCCAGGAGTTGGTGGGCGATGGATTATTGGAGATCCATGAGGACTCGCTGGTGTTGTTGCCCCAGGGGCAACTGATGATGCGCAACGTGGCCATGGCGTTCGATGCGTACCTGGCGGGAGAGCAGACGGTGCAGTATTCGCGCACGGTTTGACCCAGCGGGAGCAAGCTCTCATGGAACAAATTACAACCAACTGATTTTTAAGGCTAAAAATACATACCGATCGTTCCCGCGCTCCTGCGTGGGAATGTCGCCAGGGACGCTCCGCGTTCCGCTTCTGGCGGGTGA
Source organism: Pseudomonas marvdashtae (assembly GCF_014268655.2). Taxonomy (NCBI): domain Bacteria; kingdom Pseudomonadati; phylum Pseudomonadota; class Gammaproteobacteria; order Pseudomonadales; family Pseudomonadaceae; genus Pseudomonas; species Pseudomonas marvdashtae. Next base: position 3,020,119 of record NZ_JABWQX020000001.1, on the reverse strand, counting down.
CGCAGAGCGTCACGGGATGCATTCCCACGCAGAGCGTGGGAACGATCAAAAAACCGACATCTCGTAGACGTCGCTCCAGTTCCCTGCGCGACAGCGCAGCGCCGAAGACGCGGCGGCCGCTCCCTCGCCACGGTTCAGTGTTTCGGCTGCAAAGCCCTCGCCAGAAACGGTGCCGTGCGGCTTTCCCGACACGCCGCGACCGCCTCCGGTGTGCCGCAGACCACGACTTTGCCACCTTGCGTCCCCGCACCCGGGCCGATGTCGATGACCCAGTCGCTCTGGGCCACGACGCGCATGTCATGCTCGACCACCACCACGCTGTGGCCTTCGTCCACCAGACGGTTCAATTGCACCAGCAAGCGATCGACGTCCTGGGGATGCAAGCCGTTGGTGGGCTCGTCCAGCACATATAGCGTCGCGCCCCGGGCCTTGCGTTGCAGTTCCGTTGCCAGTTTGATCCGCTGGGCCTCGCCGCCAGACAGTTCGGTGGCCGGTTGGCCGAGGCGCAGATAGCCCAGGCCAATGTCATGCAGCACTTGCAACGAGCGCCGCGCCGATGCTTGGCCGGCGAAGACCTCGAGCGCCTGGTCCACGGTCAGTTGCAGCACTTGGGCGATGTTCAAGCCCTGCCAGATCACCTCCAGGGTCTGCGGGTTGTAGCGGGCGCCATGGCACGTAGGGCAGGGGGCGTACACGCTTGGCATGAACAACAATTCCACGCTGACGAAACCTTCGCCTTCACAGGTTTCGCAGCGGCCTTTGGCGACGTTGAACGAAAACCGTCCGGCATCGAATCCCAGCGCTGTTGCCTGTTCGGTAGCGGCGAAGAGTTTGCGCACGTAGTCGAACAGTCCGGTGTAGGTGGCGAGGTTGGAGCGAGGCGTGCGGCCGATGGGTTTCTGGTCGACCTGCACCAGTCGCTTGATCGCATCGAGCCCGGCGGTGACATGGCCGCCACTGGTTTGCACGGGTTCGTCTTCCAGGCTTTGTTCATCGGTCTCGGCGGTGGGGCCGGCCTGGCCCAGGTGAGCGCCTATCAGGTCAAGCAAGGCCTGGCTGACGAGGCTGGATTTACCTGAGCCCGAAATGCCGGTCACCGCCGTGAAACAGCCGAGGGGAAAGGCCGCGCTCAGGTTCTCGAGGTTGTTGCGGGTGATGCCTTCAAGGCGCAACCAGCCCTTGGGTTCACGCGGGGGGCGCGCGGCGGCAAGGCTGTCCGAGAAAAGATAGGCGCGGGTCCGGGACTCAGGCACTTGGCCAAGGCCTTCAGGTGGCCCGCTGTAGAGGATTTTTCCGCCTTGCTCACCCGCATCGGGACCGACGTCGATGAGCCAGTCGGCGCGGCGCATGGTGTCCAGGTCGTGCTCGACCACGAACACCGAATTGCCCGCCGCCTTCAGGCGCTGCAAGGCGCCGAACAACGCTTCGCTGTCGGCTGGGTGCAAGCCGGCGGAGGGTTCATCCAGCACGTAGATCACCCCGAACAACTGGGAGTTGAGCTGGGTGGCCAGGCGCAGGCGCTGCAGTTCACCGGAGGACAGCGTCGGCGTGCTGCGCTCCAAGGCCAGGTAGCCGAGGCCGAGGTCGATCAGCGTGGTGATCCGCTCCAACAGCTCGGCGGCGATGCGCTGGGCGGCCAGGCGTTTTTCCAGGGACAGGTTGGGTGTGTGGCGCGCGTCCGGTCCGCCCGCGTGGGGATTTTCGCCCCGGGCGGCACGTTGCTCGCGGGCTTCACGGGTCTGGCGGTGGCTGAGGACGTCGCTGGGTTCTTCAGGCTGACGCAGGTAGTCGGGCGCGGCGACACCCTTGAGCACTTCGGCCAATTCCAGCAATGGCAGGTGCGACAGTTCGGCGATGTCCAGGCCGGCGAACGTCACCGTCAGTGCCTGGCGCTTGAGGCGTTTGCCCTCGCACACCGGGCAGGGGCTGGCGCGCATGTATTGGGCCACGCGCTTGCGCATCTGGGCGCTTTGCGAATGCATGAAGGTGTGCAGCAGGTAGCGCCGGGCGCCGCTGAAGGTGCCCTGGTAGCTGGGTTCGAGCTTGCGCTTGAGCGCTTCGCGGGTCTGGGCCGGGGTGAGCCCGGCGTACACCGGGACGGTCGGCGTTTCTTCGGTGAACAGGATCCAGTCGCGCTGTTTCTTTGGCAGGTCGCGCCAGGGAATATCGACGTCATAACCCAGGGTCACCAGGATATCCCGCAGGTTCTGGCCTTGCCACGCCATCGGCCAGGCCGCCACCGCGCGTTCGCGGATGGTCAACGAAGGATCGGGCACCATGGACGCTTCGGTCACCTCATAGACCCGTCCCAAGCCGTGGCATTGCGCGCAAGCACCCTGCGGCGTGTTGGGCGAGAAGTCTTCGGCATACAGCATCGGCTGGTCGGCCGGGTAGCTGCCGGCGCGGGAATAGAGCATGCGGATCAGGCTCGACAAGGTGGTGACGCTGCCCACCGAGGAGCGCGCGCTGGGCGTGCCGCGTTGCTGCTGCAAGGCCACCGCTGGCGGCAGGCCTTCGATGCTGTCCACGTCCGGCACGCCCACCTGGTCGATCAGGCGCCGCGCGTAGGGCGCGACCGATTCGAAATAGCGCCGCTGGGCTTCGGCATAAAGCGTGGAGAAAGCCAGTGACGACTTGCCGGAACCCGACACGCCGGTGAACACCACGAGTGCATCGCGAGGGATGTCGACGTCGACATTCTTGAGGTTGTGTTCGCGGGCGCCTCGCACCCGGACGAACCCGGTACTTGCAGGCAATGAAGCGGTTGATTCGGGGCTGGTGCGAGCGGGCATTGAGCGTTCCTTGTGTGCGTCGGTGCAATGCGGTGGAGCAATGATAACCGCCGCAAGTTGATTTCAATCAAGGGCCCAGGCAAGGGACGGCCCCCACAATGATCGCCAAGATCCTGTCTTCAAGCCCTGGCGCTCATGACCCGTCCCTTTGTGATGTTGCACCCATCCCGCTCCTGGCTCCCCGGGCTGTTTGTTGTACTGCTGATGTTTGCGGGAATCGTCCAGGCCAAGGACTACGGTGACATCCAGCAACAGCGCATCCACCACGTCCTGGGTCAGGTCGACTCGACTTCCGGGCCCGAAGGCCCATTCAAGGTTCGCAAGCTCTCCACCGCCGGCAAGGTCCTGGGTTACGTCTTCCAGAGCCTGGATGTGGTGGACATTCCGGCGTACTCCGGCAAGCCAATCAACGTACAGGTGATCCTCGATCCCGCCGGGGTGATTCTCGACGCCTACGTGTTGGAACACCATGAACCGATCCTGCTGATCGGCATAGCTGAAGAAAAACTCCACGCCTTCAGCGCGCGCTACAGCGGCATCAACGTCAACCGGCGCGTCGTAGTGGGGCATTCCAGCGATCCGAGTGCGGTGACAGTCGATGCCATCGCTGGCGCTACCGTGACCGCCATGGTGGTCAACGAAGTCATCATGCGCGCGGCCCACGACGTGGCGGTGTCCCTGGGATTGGTCAAGGGTGATGCAGGGCTGGCCCTTGCCCCCGCGCGGGTGCGTAGCGATATTTTCCAGCCTGCCGATTGGACGACCTTGACCGGCAACGGCGCGATCCGGCGCCTGCACCTGACTCGTAGCCAGGTCGATGCATCATTCAAAGGCACCGAAGCCGAGCAGGTTGAAACCGCCAGCGGCGAGCAAGTCAATGACACGTTCATCGACCTCTACGTCACGCACCTGAACGCGCCCACCATCGGCCGCAACCTGCTGGGCGAGACGCAGTACCGCACGTTGATGACCGAACTCAAACCGGGCGAACAGGCGATCGCGGTGATGGGCAGCGGTCGCTATTCCTTCAAGGGTTCGGGCTACGTGCGTGGCGGCATTTTCGACCGCGTGCAGTTACGCCAGTCCGGCGACACCATCAGCTTTCGCGACCTGGATTTCCAACGCCTGAATGACGTGGCGATGGATGACATGCCGGACTTCGATGAAATGGCGATTTTCATTATCCGCGCCTCCCACCGTTTCGACCCCGGCGCGCCTTGGAGCCTGGAGCTGCTGGTGCGTCGCCAGACCGGGCCGGTCAGCGGCACCTTCAGCAGTTTCGAGTTGAGCTACCAACTGCCCGAGCCTTACCTGGAACGGCCGCTGCCCACTCCCGAGCAACTGGCGGCAGCCGAGGAGGCCAGCCGGCCGATGTGGCTGACCCTCTGGTATCAGAAAAGCGTCGAGATTTCGGCGCTCGGGGCGGCCTTGCTGGTGCTGACAGCGATCCTGTTTTTCCAAGACTCATTGGCCCGGCGGCCGGCGCTGCTGCACTGGGTGCGTCGCGCTTACCTGGCATTCACCGTGGTGTTCCTGGGCGGCTTTGCGCTGGCGCAGTTGTCGGTGGTCAACGTGCTGACCTTCATCCATGCCCTGTTCGAAGACTTCCGTTGGGAGCTGTTCCTCAGCGATCCGCTGATTTTCATCCTGTGGGTGTTTACCGCCGCCAGCATCCTGCTCTGGGGGCGCGGCGTGTTCTGTGGTTGGCTCTGCCCGTTCGGCGCGCTGCAAGAGCTGATCAACGAGCTGGCGCGCAAGTTCAAGGTGCCGCAATACGAGCTGCCATTCGCCGTCCATGAACGGCTGTGGGCGATCAAATACATCATTTTGCTGGTGCTGTTCGGCGTCTCGCTGGAATCGATGTCCGGCGCCGAGCGGCTGGCCGAAGTGGAGCCGTTCAAGACCGCCATCACCCTCAAGTTCGACCGCCAGTGGTGGTTCGTCGCGTACGCGGCGGGGCTGCTGGTCATCAACCTGTTCACCCGCAAAGTCTATTGCCGCTACGTCTGCCCGCTGGGCGCGGCCCTGGCGATGCCGACCCGTTTGCGACTGTTCGATTGGCTCAAGCGCCGCAAGGAATGCGGCAACCCTTGCCAGCTGTGCGCCAAGGAATGCGAGATCCAGGCGATCCACCCTGATGGCCGGATCAACGCCAATGAATGCCATTACTGCCTCGACTGCCAGATGACCTGGCACAACGAAAACAAATGCCCGCCGTTGATCAACAAGCGCAAGAAGCGCAGCAAGGCGACGGCCACTGACCCGCAACGGATCCCCGTGGTGCAGGTGGATCCGACGCCCTGAGCGCTGCGGACGACCTGGCCCTGACCCTTTCATTCTTCACGGAGCACACACAGCATGAGCGATAAAAAACTCCCAACGCCTGACGCAGTGCAAGAGCCCAGGGGCGTCAGCCGCCGCAGTTTTCTCGGCACCGGCGCGGTCACCGGCGCGGTGCTGGCCGGCGCCACCGCATTGGGGGCGGGGACATTCACCCGAGAGTCCTGGGCGGCGGCCGCCAAGGAAGCCAAGTCCAAGGTCCACGTCGGGCCCGGGGAGCTGGACGAATACTACGGCTTTTGGAGTGGCGGCCACCAAGGCGAGGTGCGGGTGCTGGGCGTACCGTCGATGCGCGAGCTGATGCGTATCCCGGTGTTCAACGTCGACTCGGCCACGGGGTGGGGCCTGACCAACGAGAGCAAGCGCATCCTGGGGGACAGCGCCAAGTACCAGAACGGTGACTGCCACCATCCGCACATCTCCATGACCGACGGCAAGTACGACGGCAAATACCTGTTCATCAATGACAAGGCCAACTCCCGGGTCGCGCGCATTCGCCTGGATATCATGAAGTGCGACAAGATCCTCACCGTGCCCAACGTCCAGGCTATCCACGGCCTGCGCCTGCAAAAGGTCCCGCACACCAAATACGTATTCGCCAATGGCGAATTCGTCATCCCTCATCCCAACGACGGCAGCACGTTCGACCTCCAAGACAAGAACAGCTTCACGATGTTCAACGCCATCGACGCCGAGAAAATGGAGATGGCCTTCCAGGTCATCGTCGACGGCAACCTGGACAACACCGACGCCGACTACACCGGCAAATACGCCGCCAGTACCTGCTACAACTCCGAGAAGGCCTACGACCTGGGCGGCATGATGCGCAATGAGCGCGACTGGGTGGTGGTCTACAACATCCCGCGCATCGAGGCGGCGATCAAGGCCGGCAAGTTCATCACCCTGGACGGTTCCAAAGTGCCGGTGGTGGACGGGCGCAAGGTCAACGGCAAGGACAGCGAATTCACCCGTTATATTCCAGTGCCGAAGAACCCCCATGGCCTCAACACTTCCTCGGACGGCAAGTATTTCATCGCCAACGGCAAACTCTCGCCGACGGTCTCGATGATCGCCATCGACCGCCTGGATGACCTGTTCAACGACCGCTACAAGGACCCGCGGGAAGTGATCGTCGCCGAGCCGGAATTGGGCCTCGGGCCGCTGCACACGACCTTCGACGGGCGCGGCAACGCGTACACCACGCTGTTCATCGACAGCCAGGTGGTGAAGTGGAACATGGAAGAGGCCGTCCGCGCCTACAAGGGCGAGAAGGTCAACTACATCAAGCAGAAACTCGACGTGCAGTATCAACCCGGGCACAACCATGCCTCGCTCACCGAAACCAGCGAGGCGGACGGCAAGTGGCTGGTGGTGCTGTGCAAGTTCTCCAAGGACCGTTTCCTGCCGACCGGGCCGTTGCACCCGGAAAACGACCAGTTGATCGATATCTCCGGCGAAGAAATGAAACTGGTGCACGACGGCCCGGCGTTCGCCGAACCCCATGACTGCATCCTCGCCCGGCGCGACCAGATCAAGACTCAGAAAATCTGGAGCCGCAATGATCCGTTTTTCGCGGGCACCGTGGAGCTGGCGAAGAAGGATGGCATCAATCTGGAAACCGACAACAAGGTCATCCGCGACGGCAACCAGGTGCGGGTCTACATGACGTCCATGGCACCGGCCTATGGCCTGACGGAGTTCACCGTCAAGCAAGGCAACGAGGTGACGGTGACGATCACCAACATCGACCAGATCGAGGACGTGTCCCACGGTTTCGTCATGACCAACCACGGCGTCAGCATGGAGATCAGCCCGCAACAGACGTCGTCGATCACCTTCATCGCCGACAAGGCCGGCCTGCATTGGTACTACTGCAGCTGGTTCTGCCATGCCCTGCACATGGAAATGGTCGGGCGCATGTTGGTTGAAAAGGCCTGAGTCGGCTCAATGAGGAGACAGGCGCAATGACCGGGAATACGCAGTACCCGAAGGTTGATCGACCGGTCATTGCGCTGGTGCTTTGCCTGTTGTCGGGCGGCGCACTGGGTTCGCCGCAGCCGATCACCGACTTGCCGTTGCAGGCCGAGGGCGACCAGCAATGGCGCCTGCCCGCGGGCCAGTACCTGGGTTCTTTCAGCATCGATCAACCCATGACGCTCATCTGTGCGCCCGATGCGGTATTCCAGGGGCAGGGCGAGGGCAATGGGTTGATCATTCGCGCGCCGAACGTCGAAGTCCGGGGCTGCACGTTCCTGGATTGGGGCCATGACCTGACGGCCATGAACGCCGCCGTGTTCATCCAGCCTGCCGGCCAAGGCGCGGTGGTGCGGGCGAACCGCATGCAGGGCCAGGGCTTCGGCATCTGGGTTGATGGCACGCGGGACGTCAGCCTGATCGACAACCGCATCCAGGGCGATCCAGGTTTGCGTTCCCAGGACCGTGGCAATGGCATTCACCTGTACGCGGTGCGCGGTGCCCGGGTCATCGGCAACCACGTTCGCGACACCCGTGACGGCATCTACATCGACACCTCCAACGGCAACCTACTCCAGGGCAACACCCTGGAGGACCTGCGCTACGGGGTGCATTACATGTTCGCCAACGACAACCAACTGTTGGACAACATCACCCGGCGCACCCGCACCGGCTATGCCCTGATGCAGAGCCGCCATTTGACTGTGATCGGCAACCGCTCCGAGCAGGACCAGAACTACGGGATCCTGATGAACTACATCACTTATTCCACCCTGCGCGACAACTTCGTCACCGACGTGCGCGACGGGTCCACCGGCGACACCATGATCACCGGCGCCGAGGGCAAGGCGCTGTTCATCTACAACTCGTTGTTCAACCGCATAGAGGGCAATCATTTCGAGCGCAGCGCGGTGGGCATCCACCTCACCGCAGGCTCGGAGGACAACCGCATCGCCGGCAATGCCTTCGTCCACAACCAGCGCCAAGTCAAATACGTCGCCACGCGCCTGCAGGAATGGTCGCAGGAAGGGCGCGGCAATTACTGGAGCGACTACTTGGGCTGGGATCGCAACGGCGACGGGTTGGGGGACGTGGCTTATGAACCCAACGACAACGTCGACCGGCTGCTGTGGCTGTACCCGCAGGTTCGCCTGTTGATGAACAGTCCAGGCGTGGAAGTGTTGCGCTGGGTGCAGCGGGCGTTTCCGGTGATGAAATCTCCCGGGGTGATGGACAGCCATCCGTTGATGCAGGTGCCCAGCCAACCCCCTCAACGCAATATTGCCCAGGAGGACGCGTCTTGAACATCGTCGAAATCGAAGGCGTCAACCAGCGTTACGGCGACGTCGCCGTGCTGCATGGGCTTGACCTGACCCTGGCCCAGGGCGAAGTGCTCGGGCTGTTCGGGCACAACGGCGCGGGCAAGACCACCACCATGAAGCTGATACTCGGTTTGTTGCGCGCCAGCGAAGGCCAGGTACGGGTCTTTGGCCGCGAGCCGAGTGACCCGAACGTGCGGCGGATGCTCGGCTACCTGCCGGAAAACGTCATGTTCTATCCGCAGTTGAGCGGGCGCGAGACCTTGCAGCACTTTGCCCGGCTCAAAGGCGCGGCGCCGGAACAGGTCGAGCGGCTGTTGGCGGAAGTGGGACTGGCGGGCGCCGCCCAACGGCGCGTGCGCACTTATTCCAAGGGCATGCGCCAACGCCTGGGCCTGGCGCAAGCCTTGCTCGGCCAACCGCGCCTGCTATTGCTCGACGAACCGACCGTGGGCCTGGACCCCATCGCCACCCAGGATCTTTATCAGTTGCTCGATCGCCTGCGCTGGCAGGGCACCAGCATCATCCTTTGCTCTCACGTCTTGCCGGGCGTGGAAGCGCACATCAACCGCGCCGCGATTCTCACCCGTGGACGGCTGTTGGCCCTGGGCAGCCTGGCAAGGTTGCGGGAGGACGCGGGGCTGCCGACGCTGATCCGCGCCTCGGGCCTGTCACGAGCCGATTGGCTGCGACAGCATTGGCGCAGCGAAGGGCACGCCACCCAAGGCTGGGGCGCCGAAGGGGTCCAGGTGTCTGCCCCAGACGGCAGCAAGCTCAAATTGCTGCGCCAGTTATTGGCCCAGGATGACCCGACCGATGTCGAGATCAAGCCGCCGTCGCTGGAGGATTTGTACCGTCATTACATGGCCCGTGCAGCGGCCGAGGAGGCCAGCCAATGAACCCGATCTGGAACATGGCCCGCAAGGAATTCAGCGATGGGCTGCGCAATCGCTGGCTGTTGGCGATCAGCCTGTTGTTCGCGGTACTGGCGATCGGCATTGCCTGGCTGGGCGCCGCGGCGTCCGGCCAATTGGGTTTCACTTCGGTGCCGGCGACGGTGGCGAGCCTGGCCAGCCTGGCGACGTTCCTGATGCCCTTGATCGCGTTGTTGCTGGCCTATGACGCGATTGTCGGCGAGGACGAAAGCGGCACGTTGCTGTTGTTGCTCACTTATCCGTTGGGGCGCGGGCAATTGCTGCTGGGCAAGTTTGTCGGTCATGGCCTGATCCTGGCCCTGGCGACCTTGATCGGTTTCGGCTGCGCAATGTTGGCGATTGCCGTGTTGGTGGACGATGTGGAGCTGAGTCTGCTGCTCTGGGCCTTCGGTCGTTTCATGTTGTCCAGCACGCTGCTGGGGTGGGTATTCCTCGGATTGGCCTACGTGTTGAGTTGCCTGTCGGCGGAAAAATCCACCGCGGCCGGGCTGGCGCTGGGCGTGTGGTTTTTCTTCGTGTTGGTGTTCGACCTGGTGCTGCTGGCGCTGTTGGTGCTGAGCGAAGGTCGCTTCAGCCCGGAGCTGCTGCCCTGGTTGCTGCTGTTGAACCCGACCGATGTGTATCGGCTGATCAATGTGTCCGGGTTCGACACCGGCTCCAGCGGCGCGAGCGTGTTGACGCTGGGCAGCGATTTGCCGGTTGCCGGCCCGCTGCTGTGGCTGTGCCTGGGGCTGTGGTTGGTGATGCCGTTGTGGTTGGCCTATCGGCTGTTCAATCGCCGGTGCCCATGAGTTTCTGATCTTGATGAAGGAAGCATGTGATGAACGGGGTTTATTTCAAGGCGAGCCGTGTACTGGCTGGGGTGCTCGTATGCCTGGCGCTGGTGGCCTGCGACAAGGCTCAATCGCCACCTGCCGCCGAGGCGGCGCTGGCGTTCCATCCTGCTGATGAATGCCATGTGTGCGGCATGGTCATCACTGATTTTCCAGGGCCCAAGGGCGCGGCTGTCGGCGCCAGCGGGACGAAAAAGTTCTGCTCGCCAGCGGAAATGCTCGGCTGGTGGCTGCAGCCAGAAAACCACCGCGACGATGTCGAGCTGTATGTCCACGACATGGGTCGCAGCCATTGGAACACGCCGGACGATGCTCACCTGATCGACGCCCGGACCGCTTATTTTGTCATCGGCTCCGGCCTCGAGGGTGCCATGGGCGTCGTCCTGGCCTCGTTCTCCGACCCCAAGGCCGCTCAAAAGCTTGCCAGCGAGACGGGCGGCAAAGTCCTGCGCCTGGACGACATCGACCAGAAGCTGTTGGGGCAAGCCACCGCCATGTCGCCAATGAGCCACTGATCACCACAGGGATTTCGATTGTCTTGGGATACATAGACCGACACCGCTTTTGTGGCGAGGGAGCTTGCTCCCGCTGGACTGCGCAGCAGTCCCTTGGCTCAGCCACTGAGGTGGGGCAGGTTGACCGCGTTTGATCGTTCCCCCCGCTCTGCGTGGGAATGCATCCCGTGACGCTCTGCGTCACCTTCCGAAAGCGGAACGCGGAGCGTCCCTGGCGACATTCCCACGCAGGAGCGTGGGAACGATCGATCGCGTCCAGCCTTTTTGGGGTCGCTGCGCAACCCAGCGAGAGCAGTCCTCCAGGAGAGCGGTCAGTGCGAGGTGCCTTCGGCAAACTCGATCTTGTTGCCCACGTTGTACTTGCCGGACGGCTTGTTCATCGGCAGGCGCTTGACCTCCTTCAGGGTGTTGCTGTCGTAGACGATCAGTGCGCCGTCGGTGTCCCAGATGCTCAGCAGCAGGTAGCGGCCGTCGCGGGTGAATTCGACATGGGCGGCGGTTTTGCCGGGCATTGGGCGCAGGGTGTGGGCGATTTCCAGGGTTTGTTTGTCGATCAGGTGGATGGCATCGTTGTCCGGGCCGAAGAACACGTCGGTCCAGGCATAGCGCGAGTTGGCATGGCTGCGCAGGAAGAAGCCCGGCCCCAGGGTGGGGATCTGCTTGATGACTTTCCAAGTGTCGAAGTCAATCACCGAAATCAGCCCTTTGCTGATATTGGGCGTGGCGAACACCCAGTGCCCATCGCGCCTCCAATAAGTGCCCGAGCCCAGGTGCGGCATCCCCGGCAATGCGATGTCCTTCACCACATGCCCGGTGTCGAGGTCGATGACTTGCCCGCCCTTGGCCTTGCGCGACGTGGCGAGCAGTTGCCGATAATCGGGCGAGAAGGAAAAATCATCCAGGTAATCCTCGGCCTCGATACGCCTCGGCACGAAGTCCGGGTTCGGCCCGGTGGACAGCTCCCAGACCTCCTTGACGTCTTTCAAGGCGACGATGAAGCTGTTGCGCGGCGGCGCGGTATACACCGCGCTGACTCGCGAGCCCTGGCCGTCCAGCCCCACTGTTGCAATAGTCTTGACCGGTGACAGGTCGCGGGCATCCAGCACCACCAGATTGCCGGGCAAGGTGTTGCCCACCAGCACCCAGCGCCCGTCCTTGCTCACCGCCAGGTTACGAGTATTGAGCCCGGCCCGGACTTCGGCGATCAGTTTGAGGTTGTGCAGGTCGTACAGGCTGATCCAGCCGTCCCGGGAGGCGAAATAGACGAAGCGTCCGTCCGGCGAAAACTTCGGCCCGCCATGCACGGCAAAATGCGAGGCGAAGCGCGCCAGGACTTCGAAACGATCGCCGTCGATGATGTCGACATGATGATCACCAGCCTCCACCACCACGAATAGGTTCAGCGGGTCGGCGCTGTGCTGAGGTGCAGTGGGCAAGCTCGCGACATTCGCCAGCAGGCGATGGCTATGGCGCGTGTCATCTTCGCTCCAAGTCGGTTCGACGGCGGGCGCGCGCTGGAGATAGTGAGTCAGGCCATCGATCTGCGCGCCGTCCAGCATTCCGCCGAACGAGGCCATCTGGCTGGCGGGACGGCCGTTTTCAATGACGCGGCGGATTTCATCGGGTTTGATCCGGCTCAAGCTTTGCGGCAACAGTGCAGGCCCGGCGCCGCCGATGCGATTGACGCCGTGGCATTGCTGGCAATGCTGCTGATAATTGCGCTCGGCCAACGCCAGGTCCGGCGGGTCCATGACCTCGCCATGAGCCGCGCCGACCATGAGTAGCGACGTGAACCACCAACCTCTCATGACGCCACCTTCGAGGCGTGGGTTGTCGGCTGTGGCAGCGGATGAATACGTGCCGGATGCTGTACTGGCTGATGGGCAAACAAACCGACCACCTTGCCGATCACCGTCAATGTCGGCAGGCCCTCGGCGCATCCCCGAGCCATCTCCGGCAGATGTGAAAGCGTGCCTCGCAGCACCTGCTGGTCGGGGCGCGTGCCGTTGCTGATCAACGCCGCAGGGGTATCGGCCGGCAGCCCGGCCTCCACCAACCGCTCGGCGATGAGGCCCAGGTTCGACAACCCCATGTAGAACACCAGCGTCTGGCTGTCGTCGGCCAGGCTTCGCCACGGCAGGTCCAACTCGCCTTCGCGCTGCAAGTGGCCGGTGATGAAACGACAGGAATTGACCAGGTCGCGATGGGTCAGCGGAATACCGGCGTAGGCACTGCACCCGGCCGCGGCGGTGATGCCAGGCACCACCTGGCAATCGATTCCCCGGAATAAAAGATATTCCAGCTCTTCGGCGCCCCGGCCAAAAATGAACGGGTCGCCGCCCTTGAGACGGACCACCCGTTGGCCCTGGTCCGCGAGGTCGGCCAACAGCTCGTTGATCTGCGCCTGCGGCAGACTATGGCAACCGGCGGCTTTGCCGACGTAATGCCGGGCGCACGTCAGTGGGACCAGGCCCAGCAGTTGTTGGCTGATCAAGCGGTCGTAGACCACCGCGTCAGCCTGCATCAGCAGGCTCCAGGCGCGTAGCGTCAGCAGGCCCGGATCGCCGGGGCCTGCGCCGACCAGGGCGACTTCACCCGGTCTGAACGGTGATTGCAGGGCAGCGGGCAAAGCGATGGAGGCAGGCATAGGGCTTCCTTGTTTCGTCATCAGATTCGCCGTCGGGTTATCGGGCTAATGGGTACAGCGCAACGTTGGGAATCGCCTGCAAGCCGATTTCGTCATCGCTCAGGTGACACCCCGGGTCCTGGCCCCACAAATCGCCATCGGCCCAGGCGCGGGTGCGGGTGTTGCCGTTGCAGATACTCAACCAACGGCACTGGCCGCAGCGTCCACCCACGGCGCGTGGATGTTCGCGCAGCTTCAAGAGAAGGGCGTCGGGGTGCTCCAGCCAGAGTGCCTTGAAGGGCGTTCGGCGCACGTTTCCCACCGAGTGCTGCCACCAGTACGTGTCGGGGTGGACCTCACCGGTATTGTCGATGTTGGCGATGCCGCTGCCCGAAGCGTTGCCGCCCCAGGCCCGTAGCATCTGCTCCAGTGCGGGGTATTGCTGAGGGAGGCGCCGGGATACCCACTGCAGCAACAGGATCGCGTCGGCATCGTTGTTGCCGCTGACGAAATCGCTGTCGCGCCCTTGCTCGACGTCCGCCCACGCGCGCTCGAAGATCAACGTCATCGCCTCGCGACTCATCTGCTGCTGGGCATCGAGCTTGCGACTGCGCCTGCCGCGACCGCTGTAGTTCAGATGCGACAGATAGAATTTCTGCACATCGTATTCATCCATCAGGTCCAGCAACCGAGGCAACTGGGGATGGTTCTGCTGAGTGAGGGTGGTACGCAGCCCGACCCGGATCCCTCGCTCGCGGCAGAGCCGGATGGCCGCCATGGAACGGGCGAAACTGCCCTTGAGCTGGCGGAATTGATCGTGAGTCGTTTCCAGGCCGTCGATACTGATGCCGACGTAGTCGAAATTCGCCGCCGTTATCTGCTCTATGTTCGAGGCGTCGATCAGCGTGCCGTTGGTGGACAGGGCAATAAAGAAACCTTTGGCGCGGGCATGGGCGTTGAGCTGGAACAGGTCTTCGCGCAGTAATGGTTCGCCGCCAGACAGGATCAACACACGTACCCCGGCGTCATGCAGGTCATCGATGACCTGGAGCGCTGCGGCGGTGTCCAGTTCATCGCGAAAAACACTGTCGGCCGACGTCGCGTAGCAGTGCTTGCAGGTCAGGTTGCAACGCCTGAGCAGGTTCCAGATCACCACCGGCGGGCGACTGCTGCCCGGCGGCGCGACGCGTGGGGCGGGGCATTGCCCGGCCAGTGCACGCAGGTAATGGCTGATCCTTAACATACAACGCTCCTTCGATCGATGTGCCGGTTCAGCGCGAGGGGGGCGACAGGCGCAGGCCGGTTTTTTTCAGGATGCGGCTGCTCACCAGCATGTCGTCGGCGGCGCAGGCCTCCCCCAGCAGGTAGCGCAAGTGATCGCGGTAACTGTCGATTTCCTCGCGGCTGCGGCCATGCACCATGGCGAACAGGTTGTAGCGCCAGCCGGGCCGGCGCGGTCGGCGGTAGCAATGACTGACGAAGGGCTGCGCGCCCAACAGCGCACCCAGGCGCGGCATGTCGGCGTCAGCCACGTCCCAGACCGTCATGCCGTTGTGGCGGTAGCCCAGGCGATAGTGATTGGGCACCGCGGCGATGCGGCGGATCGCCCCTTCGGCCTGCAGGCGCTTGAGCAGGTCTAGAGTGGACTCGACGCTCAGGCCCAATTGCTCGGCCAGCCAGGCCCAGGGATCTTCGAGCAGCGGCAGGCCGGCCTGGGTCAGTTCGACCAGGCGCAGGGCCAACGGCGTTTGCTCCAGGGGCAACGTTTCAGACCGGGAAATACAAACCGACATGGTAGGTCTCCTCCTTGGGCAGGTTCAGCGGCACCAGGCCGGTCAGGCGCTCGATGCGCAGCAGGGTCTCGGCAATCGCCTGTTCGCTGGGGCAAGCGAGTACGAACCACATGTTCCAGGCGTGCTCGCGGCGGTAGTTGTGGGCCACTTCGGGCATGTCGGCGAGCAGGTCGGCGATGGTGTCGAAACGCGGTTCCGGCACCGCCAGGGCGGCCAGGGTGAAAGCGCCGCCCAAACGCTCGATATCGAACATCGGGCCGAATCGGGTAAGGACGCCGTCGTTGAGCAATTCGTGCAGACGGTCGAGCAATTCAGCACTGCTGCTTTCCAGTTCGCCGGCCAAGTGTTCCCAGGGCTGGCGCACCAGCGGCAGGCCCAGTTGCAGGCGGTTGATCAGGCGCCGGTCGAGGTCATCCATCAATGGCGGCTCCGGCAGGTGCGGCGAAGCGTCCACCGCACTGCTTGAACAGATGGGTACTGAACAGCAACTGATGGGGCAGGTCGTCCAGCAGATGTTCCTGGAGCAGCGCTTGGACCTGGGCCTCGACACGGTCCCGCTGGCGCCCGTGGATCATGCAGAACAGGTTGTATTGCCACTGCGGCAGGCGCCGTGGTCGTTGATAACACAGGCTGATGCCAGGGGCTTGGCCCAGGCGTCGCCCGACTTCATCGACCAGGGCGTCCGGCACGTCCAGCACCAGCATGGCGTTGGCGGAAAACCCCAACGCCCGGTGGTTGACCACGAGGCCGACGCGGCGAAACAGACCCTGTTCGTTCCATTGGCGCATTTGCTCCAGCACCAGAGGCTCGCTGGCTTCGATCTGTTCGGCCAAGGCCTGGAACGGGCGCGGGGTCAGGGGCAAGCCGGTTTCCAGCAGGCGGCGCAGCGCCAGGGATTGAGACTCGGTCAGGGCGGTGTTCATGGGGTGGCCTCCAGGGCAAAGCCCAGGTCGATGCGGTAGGCGGTGAGCATGGGCAAATCCAGCGGCGTGAGGCCGGTGTCCTGCTCCAGTTCCTGGAGGATGCTGTCCAGGTGAGCACGGGTTGGGCCGGTCAGCACGAACCAGAGGTTGTAGCGATGTTCGCGTGCGTAGTTGTGATTGACTTCCGGGTACTGGTTGACGCGTTCCGCCACCTGTTGCAATCGCTCCTGCGGTACGGCGAAGGCGGCGAGGGTGCTTGCGCCGGCCCGGGTGTGTTCGAACACCGGGCCGACGCGCGACAAGGTGCCGGCCAGTTGCAGATGCTGGAGGCATTCCAGGACCTGCGCCTCGCTGCAACCCAGGGTCTGGGCCATGACCCGATAGGGCTCGGCGCACACCGGCATGCCATGCTGGAATCGATCGATCAGGCGACGGGCAAGCGGGCTTTGGGTCATGTCAGTAGCCCGCCTTGTGCGCACGGCTGCTGAAAAAAATCCCGCTGGGGCTCAGGGACGGTAACGCAGTGAGCCGTTCGAGCCGGTAGGGATCCCAGGCCTGCACCTCGCCGCCATCGCGTACGGACAACCACAATTGATCGCCGCGTGCGGTGAACTCCATGTGCAGCACGCCAACCCCTGGCCGCAGGTCGGCGACGATGGCGTGGGTCTGGGTGTCGATGACCTGCACGCGGTCGTTGTCGGGGTAGGCGAAGTTGACCCAGAGCTGGCGTCCATCCGGTCGCGCCGTGACAAAGACCGGCTGGCCGGCGACGGCGATGGCATCGACTTGCTGCCAGGTGGTGTCCATCACCAGCACTTGGTGATGGCCGACGGCGGGCACGAACGCTTGCTGATCAGCCATGGCCCAGCCTTCCAGATGCGGCATCTTGTACACCGGCAACCTGGCCTGGCCGCGTCCATAATGCCCCAGTACCCGTTTCACGCCGCGTTCCGGATGCCAGAGATCGAGCTGCGCCATGCCGTCTTCGCCAAACAGCCCGGCCATGTAATAGCGCCCGTCCGGGGTGATCAGCGCGTCATAGGGTTGTTGGCCGATGCCGGTGAAGCGTTCGATTTGCGGTACGACGCCGTTACTGAAGTCAGCCGTCCAGATTTCGCCGGTGTCGAACAGGCTGAACACGAAGCGCTGGCCCGGCGCGTCCACCAGTCCCACGACACGTGAGCGTTTACCCGCATCCGGCAGGGGCGTAGCGGGAATGTCAGCCACTTGTTCCAGAGTCCGGGCATCGAACACCTTGACGCCGCCGGGCTCGTAGTTGGAAACGGCGATCAGCTTGCCGTCCTGGCTGATCGCCCCGCCGATGCTGTTGCCGCCCTGGATGATGCGTCGGTCGATGCGGGCCGTCAGCAGATCGACTTTGCTCAAGCCACCATCGCGGCCGAATACGAAGGCGTAGCGTTGATCCCTGGAGAACACCACCGAGGCGTGGGACAAATCGCCCAGGCCCTCCACGCGGGCAAGTGTGGAGCGGGTGTCGCTTTCGATGATCTGCAGGCTGCCGGTGGCGCGTTCCACCACCACGCCCAAGTCGCCGGTGCCGCGCAGTGGTGCCTGCGTGCAAGCGACCAGCGACAGGGCGATGGCCAGAGAAGAAAGCAGGGAGCGAATCATGAGGCAGGTTTTCCTTGAAGGAGCCGGTCCACCAGCCAACGGATGTCGTCGGGGGGCAACAGCGCTGCCCAGCCGGGCATGGCACTGCCGGGGCGGCCCAGGGTGACGGTGGCGATGAGGCTGTCGCGGGATTTTCCCGCCAGGGCTTCGCGGGTCAGCGGCGGGCCGAGGCCTCCGGTCAGGTACAGGCCGTGGCAGGCACCGCAGTCCTGGTCCAGAAGATGTTGAAGCTGGGCCTGGCGCTGATGATCGGGAGTGGCCAGCGCGCAGGCGGGGATAAGCAGGAGGAGGGCAGTGATCGAGGTGGTGAAGCTGTGTCGTTCCATGACGTCCTCCTGAATGAAATTGCACCGCTTTCGTGGCGAGGGAGCAAGCTCCCTCGCCACGGGTCATGTGATTACTTGAGGGTCAAGACCCACGCAGCCAGGATATTGGCTTCCTCTTCCGTCACCGGGTTGGCTGGCATCGGCATCGGCCCCCAGTTGCCTTGCGTGCCTTCCTTGATGTGTTTGGCCAGTACCGCCTCGGCCCCAGCGACGCCGGCGTTTTTCGCCGCGACGTCCTTGAGCGCCGGACCCACCACCTTGGTGTCGATGGAATGGCAGGCCGCGCAAGGTTTACTCTTGAACAGCGTCGGGCCGTCCTGTGCCAACGCCGGCAGGCTGTAGGCGGCGGTCAAGGCCAGTGCGATCAGAATAGGCTTCATGGTTTTTCCTCTTATTGATGGGGCTCAATAGATGTCGTGTTGGGTGTTGTAGACGTTGAATTTTCCGGTCGGGGTGATCAGGCGCTTGTCCTTGATCACGTTCTTGACCTTGAGGGTCTTGTCGTCGATCACCACCAGCGCCGACTCGTCTTCCTGGCCACTCCAGACCGAGAACCAGACCTCATCGCCAGCCTTGTTGTATTCCGGTTGCACCACGCGCAATGCGCCTTTCTTGATGCCGGCGTACTCGGCAATCGGCAGCACGGTGTAGCCAGCGTCAAGCTTGTCGATGTTGAACACCGCCACCGATTGGCTGAGCTTGGCGTCGGGGCTGAGGGTGGTGTCGACATACAGGTGGCGCGATGCGGGGTGGGTCTTGATGAACAGCGAACCGCCGCCCTGGCCTTGGAGCGAAGCGACCTGTTTCCAGGCGTATTGCGGGTGCTTGACCGGGTCGGTGCCGATCAGCGAAACCCCGGCATCGCCCAAGTGGCTGGTGGCCCAGACCGGTCCATAGAGCGGGTGATTGAAGTTGGCGCCGCGCCCCGGATGCGGCGTCTTGCCGACGTCCACCAGGGCGGTGAGCTTGCGCTCCCTGGAGTCGATCACCGCGACCTTGTTGGAGTTGTTGGCGGCCGTCATGAAATAGCGATGGCTGCTGTCCCAACCGCCGTCATGCAGGAACGGCGCGGCATCGATGCTGGTGATGGTGAGGTTCTTGATGTCCTGGTAGTTGACCAGCATCACCTTGCCGGTTTCCTTGACGTTGACGATGAACTCGGGCCACTCGTGGGACGCGATGATGGCCGCGACGCGAGGCTCGGGATGGTATTGCTGGGTGTCGACGGTCATGCCCCGGGTCGAGACAATTTGCTTGGGCTCCAGGGTCTCGCCGTCCATGATCGTGAACTGCGGCGGCCAGTACGAACCGGCAATCGTGTACTTGTCTTCGTAGCCCTTGAACTTGGAGGTTTCCACCGAGCGAGCCTCGATGCCCACCTTGATTTCCGCGACCTTGGTCGGCTCCTTCGGCCACAGGTCGATCATGTCGATCTTGGCGTCCCGGCCGATCACCAGCAGGTAGCGCCCCGACGCGGAGATGCGCGAGATGTGCACGGCGTAACCGGTGTCGATCAGCTTGACGATTTTCTTGCTGTCGCCGTCGATCAAGGCAATCTTGCCGTCGTCGCGAAGGGTGACTGAAAACAGGTTTTGCAGATTGAGGTTGTTGAGCTGCCTGGTTGGCCGGTCCTCGGGTTTGATCAAGACTTTCCAGGTCTTGAGGGTTTCAGCCATGCCCCATTCCGGCGGCGTTGGCGGGGTGTGCTGGATGAACTTGGCCATGACCGTGATCTGGTCTTTGGTCAGGGCATTGGAGGTGCCCCAGTTCGGCATGCCGGCGGCCGAACCGTAAGTGATCAGCGCTTCCAGGTAGGGCTGGCCGCGCGCTTGGGTGATGTCGGGTGTCAGCGGCTTGCCGGTGGCGCCCTTGCGAAGCACGCCGTGGCAACCGGCGCAGCGCTGGAAGTAGATTTCCTTGGCCGAGTCGAAGTCGGCCTGGCTCAGGTCTGGCGCGCCTTCGGTCTTGACCACCCGGGGTGACTCCGGCGTGGTGGGTAGGTCGGCGAAGGCGTAGGGAGCAACCAGCGCTGTACACAGCGCCGTCACCCTCAGGGCCCACGTTTTTTTGTGGCTGATCAGCATTCCATTTCTCCTCAGGCATGACCCGCGCTGCCCTGCAAATGTCGTCCGGCGCGCAGATTCTTGGTGCGATGCAAGGCTATGCCGGGGGGATGGTTAACCGCTTGACGGCGATCAAGTTTGCCGGCCGCAAGCCTTGCCAGGTTGTCGCAGGGCCTCGTAGCGTGATGGGCAATCGAGTTGTCTGAGCAGGTCTTTCCATGAACGCTATCTCTACCGCCCCACGTCCGGACGAACCTTTCTATCAACCCCAGGACAACGAGCAGGCGATGTTCGAGCAGGCCTGGCATCACGGCATGCCAGTGCTGATCAAGGGGCCGACCGGTTGCGGCAAGACCCGTTTCGTCCAGTACATGGCCCATCGGCTGAAACTGCCGCTGTACACCGTGGCCTGCCACGACGACCTGAGCGCCGCCGACCTGGTGGGCCGTCACTTGATCGGCGCCCAGGGCACCTGGTGGCAGGACGGGCCCTTGACCCGGGCAGTGCGCGAGGGCGGCATTTGTTATCTGGATGAAGTGGTCGAGGCGCGTCAGGACACAGCGGTGGTGCTGCACCCACTGGCGGACGACCGTCGGCAGTTGTATCTGGAGCGCACCGGCGAGGTATTGCAGGCACCGCCGTCGTTTATGCTGGTGGTGTCGTATAACCCCGGCTACCAGAACCTGCTCAAAGGCATGAAACCCAGCACGCGGCAACGTTTCGTGGCGATGCGCTTTGGTTATCCGGCGATTGCCGATGAAGAGCGGATCGTCGCCCGCGAGGCTGGGGTCGATATGGCTCTGGCCGCCCAGGTGGTGCGACTGGGGCAAGCGCTGCGCCGGCTCGATCAGCATGACTTGGAAGAAGTCGCGTCCACCCGTTTGCTGATTTTCACCGCGCGCATGATCGGTGCCGGCATGGACCCGCGCCAAGCCTGCCTTGGGTGTCTGGCCGAACCCTTGAGCGACGACCCGCAGACCGTTGCCGCGTTGATGGATGTGGTCGATGTCCACTTCGGCTGAAACCGCTGGCGTGTCCCGGCGGTTGCCCGGGGATCTGGCGATGTGGTTTTTCATCCTCGCCGAACTGTCGGTATTCGCCTTGCTGATCCTGGCGTTCACCGTTGCCCAGGTGTTACACCCGCAGATGTTCAGCGAAGGCCGGCAGTTGCTGGACCGGTCCACGGGCCTGGCGATGACCCTCAGCCTGCTGACCGCCGGCCTGTTCGCCGCACTGGCCCAAGAGAAAGTCAGGCAGGACCGGCCGCGTCGAGCCGCGCTGTTGTTGTGTGGGGCGTTGTTGCTTGCCTGCGGTTATGTGGCGATCAAGCTCACTGAGTATGCCCATCTGCTGGCGAACGGCCTGGGCATGGAGCACAACACCTTCTTCACCTTGTACTGGATTCTCACCGCGTTCCATTTCCTTCATGTGCTGCTGGGCATGGTGATCCTCGCGTGGCTGGCCGAAGGTTGCCGGCGTCGGCGCTATGGTACTCGGCAAAGCAGTGGCCTGGAGTCCGGCGTGCTGTATTGGCACATGGTGGATCTGGTGTGGGTGTTGCTGTTTCCGGTTGTCTACATTCTCGGTTGAGCGCAGGTGCACATGTCGGCTTCCCATGTCTTGATCGCCTGTTGGATAACGCTTGCGGTGCTGAGCACTGGCACCGTTGCGCTGGGCCAGGTCGCCACCAGCGGGCTGGTGTCAATCGCCATCCTGGCGGTCGCGGTGGCCAAGGCCTGGCTGATCGCCGACGGCTTCATGGAACTGCGCCATGCGCCGCGATTGTGGCGGCGGTTGGTGTTGAGTTGGGCGGTGGTGCTGGCGGTTGTGATCGGGATCGTCATCTCATCTGCCCTCTGAATCCCGACGCAACCCCCGTGGCGAGGGAGCTTGCTCCCGCTGGGCTGCGCAGCAGCCCCAATTGCAGCAACTCAATCCATCTGATGCACCGCGCCAGCAGGTTTTAGGGCTGCTTCGCAACCCAGCGGGAGCAAGCTCCCTCGCCACAAGAGCCGTTCTCCATCATCGCGGTGCCCATTGAACAACCCACCAAAACCATCGGAGATTCTTGATCGCCATCAAGCGGTTTCCGACCCCTCAGTTCCTAGAATGGTCACGCCAAGCAATGAGGAAGTGACCATGTCAGATACCTTCACCAAAGGCATGGCCAGGAATATTTACTTCGGGGGAAGCATCTTCTTTTTCCTGATATTCCTGGCCCTGACCTACCACACGGAACAGACCTTTCCGGAGCGCAGCAACCAGGCGCAACTGACGGAATCGGTGATACGCGGCAAGGGCGTCTGGGAGCGCAACAACTGCATCGGCTGCCACACCCTGCTGGGCGAGGGCGCGTATTTTGCGCCGGAGCTGGGCAACGTGGTGAACCGGCGCGGGGGCGACGAAGCCTTCAAGCCGTTCCTGCAAGCCTGGATGAAAATGCAGCCGCTGAACGTTCCGGGCCGGCGGGCCATGCCGCAGTTCAACCTGAGCGAGCAGGAAGTCGACGACATCGCCGAGTTCCTCAAATGGAGCTCGAAAATCAACACCAATGGCTGGCCGCCAAACAAGGAGGGCTGAGAGATGAGCATGGCTAATCCGCATCTGAAATTCGCCTCGCAGGCCGTCGCCAAACCGTACTTCGTGTTTGCCCTGATGCTGTTCCTGGGGCAGGTGCTGTTCGGTTTGATCATGGGTTTGCAATACGTGGTCGGCGACTTCCTGTTCCCGCTGATCCCTTTCAACGTGGCCCGCATGGTCCACACCAACCTGCTGATCGTCTGGCTGCTGTTCGGCTTCATGGGCGCGGCGTATTACCTGATACCGGAGGAGGCCGACCGTGAACTGCACAGCCCGAAACTGGCGCTGGTGCTGTTCTGGGTGTTCGCCGCCGCAGGTGTGGCGACGATCCTGGGTTATCTCTCGGTGCCGTATGCGACGCTGGCGAAGTTCACCGGCAACGACTTGCTGCCAACCATGGGCCGTGAGTTCCTCGAGCAGCCGACCATCACCAAGATGGGCATCGTGGTGGTGTGCCTGGGATTCCTCTACAACATCGGCATGACGATGCTCAAGGGTCGCAAGACCACGGTGAGCATGGTGATGATGACCGGGCTGATCGGCCTGGCGGTGTTCTTCCTGTTCTCCTTCTATAACCCGGAAAACCTCGCGCGCGACAAGTTCTACTGGTGGTGGGTGGTGCATCTTTGGGTGGAAGGCGTCTGGGAACTGATCATGGGTTCGATGCTTGCCTTCGTCCTGATCAAGATCACCGGCGTGGACCGCGAAGTGGTGGAAAAATGGCTCTACGTGATCATTGCCATGGCGCTGATCACCGGCATCATCGGCACCGGTCACCACTTCTTCTGGATTGGCGCGCCCGAGGTCTGGCTATGGGTAGGTTCGATCTTCTCGGCGCTGGAACCGCTGCCGTTCCTGGCAATGGTTGTGTTCGCCTTCAGCATGGTGAAAAACCGCCGTCGCCAGCACCCGAACCGCGCCGCGACCTTGTGGGCCAAGGGCACCACGGTCACCGCGTTCTTCGGTGCGGGCGTCTGGGGATTCCTGCACACCCTGGCACCGGTCAACTACTACACCCACGGTTCGCAACTGACCGCAGCCCACGGACACCTGGCTTTCTACGGTGCCTACGCAATGATCGTCATGACCCTGATCAGCTACGCCATGCCACGCTTGCGCGGCTTGGGTGAAGCCGCGGACGAGCGCTCCCAGCGCCTGGAAATCTGGGGCTTCTGGCTGATGACCCTGTCCATGGTGATGATCACCTTGTTCCTCACCGCAGCCGGTGTTGTCCAGGTCTGGCTGCAGCGTTGGATGGAGGATGGCAGTGCCTTGCCGTTCATGGCGACGATGGATCACTTGAAGCCGCTGTTCTGGGCGCGACTGGTCAGTGGCGTCGGGTTCCTGGCCGGGCTGCTCTGCTACCTGTTCAGCTTCCGTCAACGTGGCCGCGCGGCCCTGCGTGCGCCGGCGGCGGTGGTGCCTTCATAAGTCATCACAGTTGTTAATCCGGACCCATTTGTGGCGAGGGGATTTATCCCCGCTGGGCTGCGAAGCAGCCCCAAAATGTCTGCTACTGCGGTGTATCAGACAGGATGTAGGGGGCCGCTTCGCGCCCCAGCGGGGCGGTGCGACGTTTCGCTAAATCCCCTCGCCACAATGGGTTCGGCTCAAGAGGAAATAACCATGGCATTCACCCTGGAGCTGGAAGAATGGGTCGGCAGTGTCTGGCACCGGTTCATCACGCGCCGGGCCAGTGCCGATTTTCCCGAGGCGCGGGTCGAGTTGGTGTCCCGGCAACGCTCGCTGCAAGTGCTGTTTCGCGCCACTGGCGGTGCTCGTCACCAGGGCGTGGAAGCGGCCAGCGACCGCGAGCTGCTAGTGCGCCGCAACCTCTTGCAGCAGATCGCCGGCACCTGCAAACAAGTACCGCTGGCATGGTGCGACGGCGACAATCTGCGCTTGCCGGCGAGTCTGGCGGCGTTTCCCAATGTGGGGCTGAACGAGGAGCTGTATCGCTGGCTGGCGTTGCTGGCCGCGCAGTCGGGGCCGATGACCCATTGGGGCCGCGACAATCAGCGCTGGACCCTGGCGGTGTTGAAGCGCTACCCGGCGCTGCGCCCGCGCTACCGGCGACTGGTGGAAGCGCACCTGTCGCTGCGCCCCGATCCTGAATCGCTGGCTCCGGCCGAAGCCGCGCTGGAACGAGCCTTGTGCCAGGCGCTACGCGAGCCGGGCAGTGTCGAGCATTTCCCGCGCAGCGAACGGGCAGCCTGGCCGTTGCCGTTATGGCTGTATCCGCCCCGAAACCTGGCCCTTCCCCAGGCGGCGGACCTGGAGGAGTCGGAGCAATACCTGGCGACGCCGCCAGGTGAGCAACAAGGTGGACGCAAGCGCGCCGAGCGCATCGATGACGTCAGCCGCGACGGTGGCCTGCTGATCGTGCGCCTGGAAAATCTGTTCAGTTGGACCGAGCACGTGGACCTGGATCGCTGGTCGGACGACAGCGAAGACCCGGACGCCGCCCGCGTCGCCGAAGACCTCGATCAGCTGACCCTTTCCCGGACCCGTTTGCGCAAGGGCGGCGGCCTGAAACTGCACCTGGACCTGCCGCCGGCCGATGTCGATGACCTGCCGCTGGGCGAGGGCATTCGCCTGCCGGAGTGGGACTATCGCCAACAACGCTTGCAAGCGGATTTCGTCAGCGTGCAGACCTATGTTCCCCGCGACTGCGAACCCCAGCCACTGCCGTTACGCCTGCGCGGACCGGCCCAGCGTTTGCGCCGCCAGTTCGAGCACCTGCGCAACGATCGCCAATGGCTGCGCCAGCAGACCCAAGGCTCGGAGCTGGACCTGCAAGCCTGGCTGGACTTTCACGTCGAGCGCCAACACGGGCAGTGCAGCGAACGCGGCCTGTTCCTGGACCAGCGTCAGACCCGCCGAGACTTGGCCTGCCTGCTGCTGGCCGACCTGTCGATGTCCACCGATGCCCACCTCAATGATGAGCACCGGGTCATCGATGTGATCCGAGACAGTCTGTTGCTGTTCGCTGAAACACTGTCTGTGCTGGGGGATGATTTCGCCTTGTACGGGTTTTCTTCCCTGCGCCGCCAGAGCGTGCGGATGCACGAGCTCAAGGCATTCAACCAGCGCTACGACGACCAGACCCGCGGCCGGATCCAGGGCCTCAAGCCCGGTTATTACACGCGCATGGGCGCCGCGATCCGCCAAGCCACCCAACGTATGGCCGGGTGCAAGCGGCGGCGAAAACTGTTGCTGTTGATCAGTGACGGCAAACCCAATGACCTGGACCTCTACGAAGGCCGCTACGGCGTCGAGGACACCCGCCAGGCCGTGCTGGAAGCCCGGCGCCAAGGGCTGACACCGTTCTGCATTACCATCGACCGGGAAGCGGGGGACTACCTGCCGTACATGTTCGGCGCCAACGGCTACACCCTGATTCGCCAGCCCGAGCAACTGCCGCTGCGCTTGCCGCAGTTGTACCGACAGTTGACTCAGGATTGAGGAATCAGGCGATGCTGCGAGGCAACCAGAAGAACATGACGATGCAGAAGAGCGTCAGCCCGACGCAGAACCAGGTGAAACGCCGCAGCCGGCGTTCGCCGGCCATTGCGGCCTCGAACGGCAGGGGCATGCCGCATTGGCTGCACTCGCTTGCATCGACGGGGTTGGCATGTTGGCAATACAGGCAGCTCATTCGAACTGTTCCAGTCGCAGGCGATCGAGAATGGCGATCTGGCGACCGTCCTGGGTGATGATTTTCTCATCGATCAGGCGTCGGATGATCCGCGAGAAGGTTTCCGGCTGGATGGACAGGTGCCCGGCGATCAATTGCTTGGCCATCGGCAATTCGAACTGGCTGTCGACGGTTTGCAGGCGCACCAATTGCGTCAGCAGATAGCGCACCACCCGGTGGGTGGCGTTCTTCAGCGACAGGGTTTCAATCTCGTTGACCCGTTGATGCAGGCGAACGCATAGCTTGCCGAGTAGCGCGAAGGTCAGTCGGCTGTTGCTTTGCAACAGGCGCATGTACGTGGCGTTGGACAAGCGGTACAGCTGGGTCGGGCCGACGGCTTCGGCGGACGCGACGTAATTGGGCGTGTCCATCAGCATCATGGCTTCGGCGAAGGTCTGGCGCTCGCCAATCACCTCGAAGACTTTTTCCTGGCCGTCCGGGGTCAAGCGGTAGATTTTCACCGCGCCGGAAATCACGAAGTAAAACGCCTGGGCCGGCTCGCCCTGGCGAAACAGTGGGTCGCCCTTGTCGATACTCAACAGTTGGCTGTGGCTCATCAGCTCGTCAAGCTGCTCTTCGTTCAGCGGCTCGAACAGATGATGGCTGCGCAGAATCTGGTGATGGACACGGTGGAGCACCATGGCGTGAATCCTTGTTTTAACGAAGAAGTGATCGGGATCAGACCAGGCTCAGGGACAAGCCGCTGGCAATTGCCACGACGCAAGAGAGCAGGACGAACCAGGTAAACGGCAACACGGCGGATTTCATGGGGACCCCGACAATTGAAGGTAATGCCGTGCCTGAGCAAGAGCCGGGCCAGGCCTGGGAGCTTTGATTTGTGGGGCGTTGAGACTGGAAGGGTAAAAATGACCCGAATGTTTTAGGGTAAAAACAACCACGAAAGGGTTATAAGCACCCTATTTGATCGTTCCCACGCTCCGCGTGGGGATGCAGCCAGGGACGCTCTGCGTCCATTCCGCAGCCGAACGCGGAGCGTCCGAAGCGGCATTCCCACGCAGAGCGTGGGAACGATCGGACCGCGTTATCGTTCATCGCGAGCAAGCTCTGCTCCCACAACGGCAAGCCCCTTGCAAGTGCCTGTTCGAGGTGAGCGTCGCTAACGAGCTGGCTTGATCTGAGACAAGGCCCGCTTGCGTCGATAGCCCATCATTGGAATCCTGATTTGTCGTACCTCGCAGAGGTCCAGCGGGGACAGAGGAGTTGTGTATGCAAGTGCTTGATCGTCGCAAGGCCATGGCCATCGCGCCGTTGTGGCGCCTGGCGTTTCGGCCGTTCTTTCTCGGCGGCTGCGTGCTCGCGTTGCTGGCGGTTCCCTTTTGGCTGGCGGCGTTCAGCGGACGGTTGGGCAATTGGCAACCGGCCGGCGGCTGGCTGGCCTGGCACCGTCATGAATTGTTGTTCGGTTTCGGCCTGGCGATCATCGCCGGATTCCTGCTGACGGCGGTGCAGACCTGGACGGGCAGCCCCGGGCTCAGCGGCAAGCGCTTGGCCGCATTGGCGTTGCTGTGGATGGGCGCGCGGCTGGCCTGGCTGACCGATGCGCCCTGGCCTTTGCTGATGGCGTTGGAAATGGGTTTTGCCTTGGCTGTGGCAGCACTGATGGGCCTGACGTTGTGGCGCGTGCGGCAGAAACGCAATTACCCGATCGTGCTGGTATTGCTGCTGTTGGCCGCCGCCGATGGCTTGTCGGTGTACGGCCTGGTACAACACGACGAAGGCCTGCAGCGTCAAAGCGTGCTCACCGGCCTGTGGCTGGTAGCGGCGATGATGGGGTTGATTGGCGGGCGGGTGATTCCGTTCTTTACCCAGCGTGGCCTCGGTCGGGTCGAAGGCGTGGCCCCTTGGCCGTGGCTCGACCGCCTGTTGCTGGCGGGTTCGGCGCTGGTGGCGTTGTTGTATGCCTTCGGTCCGGCATTGTCGGTCAGCGTCTGGGTCGGCCTGTTGTTCACCGCGTTGGCGGTGGGGCACGGGATTCGACTGGTGCGCTGGCATGATCGCGGGCTGTGGCGGGTGCCGCTGTTGTGGTCGTTGCACCTGGCCTACGCTTGGCTGGCCGTGGCGTGCCTGGGTATGGCGCTGTGGCACTTCGGCGCGCCGCTGAACCCGAGCCTGGCGGTGCATGCCTTGACCATCGGCGCCATGGCCGGGCTGATCCTGGCGATGATCGCCCGCGTCAGTCTCGGCCATACCGGGCGTCCACTCGAACCGCCGACGGGCATGACGCTGGCCTTCATCTTGTTGAACCTGGCGTGTTTCAGTCGAGTGCTACTGGTGTTGCTCTTGCCGATGCCCGCGCTTTGGCTGGCGGGCCTTTGCTGGTTATTGGCGTTTGGCCTGTACGCCTGGCGCTATGGCCCGATGTTGCTGCAGGCGCGGGTGGATGGGCATCCTGGATGAATCGGCCGCACGGAGATGATCGATAATGTACGGGGTTTTGCTGGTCGCGCATCTATTGGCGGCCATCGCCTTCATTGGCACGCTGTTCTTCGAGGTGATCATCTGGCAGGCCGCTCGCCGGCCGCTGGCGCAGGGCACCCGCGAGGCTGCCGACCAAGCGATCGCCAAGCGTTCACGGCACGTACTGCATGGCGTCGTGCTCGTGCTGTACAGCGCCGGCATCGGCCTGGCCTGGCACCATCGCGGCGCCTTGGCGCAGCCGCTGGACAGCAGTTTCGGCCTGCTACTGAGTTTCAAGATCCTGTTGGCCCTGAGCATCGTCGGGCATTACGTCTGGCTGGCCTATTGGCTCAAGCGCGGACGGTTGACGCCGAACCGGGCCTGTTGGCTGCGGCGTAGTATCCTCGGGCACATGCTACTGATCGTGGTGTTGGCGAAGGGGATGTTCTACTGGCAGTTTTGAACACCTGGTCTTGAACACCGCAACCGGTACGGCTGCGGAGTTTTCAATCAATGCACCGGCTTCATCGCATTGACAAACAGCACATTGTTTTCCAGATGAATATGCTGCATCAGGTCATCCCGCAGCTCCACCAGCCCGCGATACAGCGCGCGCCAGGTGTTGCAGGCGTCGGCCGGTGGGGTGATCTGGTCGGTGAGGGCGAGCATGGTTTCCAAGGCTTCACCGTGCTGGTCGTGTTCGTAGCGCAGCACCTGGATCGGCGCCGAGGCTCGCTCGCCCAGGCCCTGTTGCAACATCGGGAACAGCACTTGTTCTTCCTTGAGCATGTGGCCTTCAAGCTCCTGGTACAGGTCTGCCAAATGGTCGGCCAAACCGTTGGGGCAACTGGGCCGTGCGCCATGCACCCGCTCGACACGCCGGGCCAGGCGGATCAGTTCTGGCAGTTGTTCGCGGTGGCGGGCGTGGTAGCGTTCGAGGATGTGGGCGATCAACCGCGACTGAGGCTCGTTGCGCCAGTCGTGGCCCAGCTCGCCAGCCGCTTGCAGGGTGCGCAGGGCGTCGGCGATCAGCAGGGGGTTCAGACCTTTGCCCAGCGCGGCTTCGCGCAGGGTCTTTTGTCCGCCGCAACAGAAGTCGAGGTTGTAGTGATGAAAAGTCCGGGTAGCGCCCGGAATGTCGCAGGCCAGTTGGCCGAGGCTTTGTTCAAGCAGGTCGAGGCTCATCATGTTTCCTTGGGTTGAATCCCGGAAGGGACAGATGAACGGGCATTGCAGTCGCCGTGCCAGGGTTCAACTGCTTGAAAGTAAATAGATAAATTCATGACAAGGTGATTTTCACCTTGGCTGCGAGGGGTCAAACGAACCCTGGAGGGTCATCACTACCATGCTGCGTGAAAGCCTGGCCGCCGACCTGATTGTCGAGCTGCCCAATGCCGTGCGATTGCAGCGCCTGGTGCAGACCCTGCGCGAATATTTCAACAGTGGCGCCGTCGGTTTGCTGCGTCTCGACGACGACAGCCTCCGGCCCGTGGCGACCGTGGGCCTGGTGCACGAAGCGCTGGGCCGTCGGTTCGTGATCGCCCAGCATCCGCGTCTGGCGGCGATCATGGCATCGCGTGAGCCGACCTGGTTCGAACCCGACAGCCGCCTGCCGGACCCTTACGACGGCCTGCTCGATCACCACGTCGGCGAGCCGTTGCCGGTGCACGATTGCATGGGTGTGAGCCTCTATGTGGAAGGAAGCCTGTGGGGCGCGATCACCCTGGATGCATTGCACGCCGGCACCTTCGACAGCCGCGCCCGGGAGGAACTCAAGCGCTGTACCTTGCAGATCGAGGCGGCGGTGCGGGTCACCCGGCTGGAGCAGGAGAACCGCAGCCTGCGGGCGTCGCGCAGCGACCAGACGGACCTGCGCCTGCCGGCCGTGGAGGGCGAAATCCTCGGGCGCAGCGAGGGCTTGCAGCAGTTGCTCAACGAACTGGACGTCTTGGCTGATTCCGAACTGCCGGTGCTGTTGCTGGGCGAGACCGGCGTTGGCAAAGAGTTGTTTGCCCGACGCTTGCATCGTCTTTCCCGACGCGGGCACAAGCCTTTGGTGCAGGTCAATTGCGCGGCGTTACCCGAGTCCCTGGCCGAAAGTGAATTGTTCGGCCACGTCAAAGGCGCGTTTTCCGGAGCGACGACCGACCGCGCCGGGCGCTTCGACGCGGCCAACGGTGGCACGCTGTTTCTCGATGAAGTCGGCGAGTTGCCGTTGACCGTGCAAGCCAAGTTGCTCCGTACCTTGCAGAACGGAGAGATCCAGCGCCTGGGGGCGGACAAGCCGTTGCACGTTGACGTACGGATCATCGCCGCGACCAACCGGCACCTGCCCGACAGCATTCGCGACGGGCTGTTTCGGGCCGATCTGTACCACCGATTATCGGTCTATCCAGTGCCAATCCCGCCGCTGCGCGAGCGCGGCCACGATGTGTTGATATTGGCCGGTCACTTTCTCGAACTTAACCGCACGCGATTGGGCTTGCGCGGGCTACGCCTGTCGCCGGCCGCCGAGCAGGCGCTGCTGGCCTACACCTGGCCCGGTAACGTGCGGGAGCTGGAGCACGTGATCAGCCGAGCGGCGTTGAAACAACTGAGCCGTGGCGCCAGTCGCAGCCTGATCATGACCCTGGAGCCGCAAGTGCTCGACTTGGACGTCAATGCCAGCACGGCCACGGTCTGCGCGCCGCAGGAATCGCTTGAGGTCCCGTTGCGGCCCTTGAGTGCGACGGTCGACGACTGCCAGCGGCAAGCCATCTTCAAGGCCTTGGAGCGCTGCGGCCAGAACTGGGCGGGGGCCGCGCGGCTGTTGGAAATCGACCCAAGCAACCTGCATAAACTGGCGCGGCGGTTGGGGCTCAAGTAGCGCCAGCGAAACCGTGTTGCGGCCTCGATGCAACAACCGGCATTGACAACGATCAAGGCGAGCCAACGCTGTCGATACCACACTGGGGCCAAACCCACAGTGGAGACATCGGTCATGCCCCTTTCCCTGGCCAACATGCGCCGCCAGTACACCCGTGACGGGCTGGACGAAGCCCAGGCTCCGGAGAATCCGCTGACCCTGTTCAGTCTCTGGATGCAACAGGCCCGCGAGACCGAAAGCCCTCCGGTGGAAGCCAACAGCATGGCCCTGGCGACGGTGGACGAGCAGGGGCGACCGCATTGCCGGATCCTGTTGCTCAAGGGGTTTGGCGAAGAAGGCTTCTCGTTCTTCGGCAACTACGACAGCGGCAAGGGGCAGGATCTGGCGACCCATCCTTGGGCCGCCATGACGTTTTTCTGGCCGGGCCTTGAGCGACAGGTGCGCGTCGAAGGGCAGGTCCATAAGCTTGACCCGACGCTGTCGGACGCCTACTTCCATTCCCGCTCCGTCGCCAGTCGCCTGGGGGCCTGGGCTTCGCCGCAAAGCCGTGCGCTGGACAATCGCGCCGCGCTGGAGGCTTTGCTGGCGCAAGTCGGGCAGCGTTTCGCCGGGCAACCGGTTCCGCGTCCCGAACATTGGGGCGGCTATTGCCTGCGGCCTGAGCGACTTGAATTCTGGCAGGGCCGCGCTGACCGCCTGCATGACCGTCTCGACTATCGGCTGCACGACGGCCTTTGGCAGCGCAGCCGCCTGGCGCCCTGAGCGCCGAGGGAGGTACCTCCATGGAGGAATAGGCCCGGCACCGATTGCGGTTCAGGCTGGGCCATCTTTTTTCTGACAGGACGGCTGATCATGGCCCATCTGACGCAACGCCTTTTCCAACCGCTGAACATTGCGGTGCTGACCATCAGCGATACTCGAACCTTCGACACCGACACCTCGGGCCAGACCCTGGCGGATCTGCTGCAAACCGCCGGCCATGTGCTGATCGACCGAGGGCTGGTGAAGGACGACATCTATCAGATCCGCGCGCGGGTTTCGCAGTGGATCGCCGACCCCAAGGTGCAGGTGGTGCTGATGACTGGCGGCACCGGCTTCACCCCGCGCGACAACACGCCACAAGCGGTGGCGCCATTGCTCGACAAGCATGTCGATGGCTTCGGCGAACTGTTCCGCCAGGTGTCGTTGGCCGAGATCGGCATGTCCACCCTGCAGTCCCGTGCCATGGCGGGCGTGAGCAACGGTGTGCTGGTGTGTTGCCTGCCGGGCTCGCCGGGCGCGTGCCGGACCGGTTGGGAGCAGATCCTGGCCGGGCAATTGGACAGCCGCACCGGGCCATGCAATTTCACCCCGCACCTCAAGCCGCAGGACGGTGTAGCTCCGACAGCCTGCGAGACACGCGCATGAGCGGCGGTGTGTGTGACAGCGGCGTGTTGACGCCGGTGGACGAAGCGATCCGGCATCTGCTTGACCAGGCGCCGCCGCCACCGCCGGTGCAACGGGTGCTTTTGGATCAGGCCTTGGCGCGGGTGCTAGCCAGCGATGTCTTGTGTCCCATGAACCTGCCGGCTTGGGACAACAGTGCGATGGACGGCTACGCCGTGCGGGCCGCTGACCTGCCTGCTGGCGGTGGATACCTGGCGTTGGCCGGAAGGATCGCCGCAGGCGATGGGCCGGGCGAGCCACTCCAGGCGGGGCAGGCCGTGCGTATCTTTACCGGTGCGCCGTTGCCGCCGGGCGCCGACACGGTCGTGCCGCAGGAAAGCTGCCGGGTCGATGACGGCCGTATCTGGCTGCCGGCGGCCAATCGCGGCGACCATGTTCGCGAGGAAGGCGAAGAGCTGCGCCGGGGCGATCGCCTGCTCGGCGCCGGCACTCGCTTGCGTGCCCAGGAGCTGGGGCTGTTGGCCGGCGCTGGCATCGCCCGGGTGGAAATTTTTCGTCCGTTGCAGGTGGGCTTGCTCAGCAGCGGTGACGAGTTGCGTGAACCGGGCGAGCCACTGGCGCCGGGGCAGATCTACAACAGCAACCGTCATAGCCTGGCGGCGTTGTTGCGCGGGTGGGGCTTTGAGGTTCACGACCTTGGTGTCATGCCTGACCAGCTGTTGGCCAGTCAACAAGCGTTGCGCCTGGCCGCAGCCGAATGCGACGTGCTGATCACCTCGGGCGGCGTATCGGTGGGCGAGGAAGACCATCTCAAGCGCGCCATCGAGGCCTTGGGCCGTATCGACCTCTGGCGCCTGGCAATCCAGCCGGGCAAACCCCTGGCGTTCGGTGACGTTGAAGGCAAGCCGTGGATCGGCCTGCCGGGCAACCCCTCGGCGGCGCTGATCACCGCGTTGATCGTCCTGCGCCCGTTCCTGTTCCGCGCCCAGGGCATGAGCGACGTGTTGCCCGTGCCGTTGCAGGTGCCCGCCGGATTTGACTGGCTCAAGCGCAACCGTCGTCGGCAGTACCTGCGGGCCAGGTTGGTCCCCGGTGCGGACGGACACCTGTGCGTCGAACTGCATCCCCAGCAAAGCTCGGCGATGCTGACGGCCGCGTGCTGGGCCGATGGGCTGGCGGTGGTGGAGCGTGAGGCGCAAGTGCACAAGCACGACCAGGTGATGTACTTGCCGTTCGCGAGCCTGATGCATTGACGGCAATTGACCGCCGTCA
The DNA here is from genome assembly GCF_014268655.2 of Pseudomonas marvdashtae. Classification (NCBI taxonomy): domain Bacteria; kingdom Pseudomonadati; phylum Pseudomonadota; class Gammaproteobacteria; order Pseudomonadales; family Pseudomonadaceae; genus Pseudomonas; species Pseudomonas marvdashtae. The sequence goes on along the minus strand of NZ_JABWQX020000001.1, from coordinate 2,985,829 downwards.
AGGTCACCGCCGCCGGGCTGGCTAGACTGGCGGCGCTTGCGTTTTCTGATGAGGATGCCCCATGCAACTGGTTTGCCCGGCAGGGAATCTGCCAGCCCTCAAAGCGGCGGTGCGCCAAGGCGCCGATGCCGTCTATGTCGGCTTTCGCGATGACACCAATGCCCGGCATTTCGCCGGGTTGAACATGGATGACAAACAGTTCGACGCGGCGGTCGCGCACATCCGCCAGCGTCAACGCAAACTCTACGTGGCGGTCAATACATATCCGCAACCCAAGGGCTGGGAGCGCTGGCAGCGCGCGGTGGATCGCGCCGCCGATTTCGGCGTGGATGCGCTCATCGCCGCGGACCCCGGCGTGCTCGGCTACGCCAGCCAACGACACCCACGGCTGGCGCTGCACCTCTCGGTACAAGGCTCGGCGACCCACGCGGCGGCCCTGGCGTTTTACGCCCAGCGCTACGGCATCCGCCGCGCCGTGCTGCCACGGGTGCTGTCCCTGGCCCAGGTGCGGCAAGTGGCGGCGGGCAGTCCGGTGCCGATCGAAGTCTTCGGTTTTGGCAGCCTGTGCATCATGGCCGAAGGTCGCTGCCACTTGTCTTCCTACGTGACCGGCGAATCGCCGAACCTCTGTGGCGTCTGCTCGCCGGCCAAAGCGGTGCGCTGGAGCGAGGACGCCCAAGGGCTGAGCGCGCGCTTGAGCGAGGTGCTGATCGACCGCTACACCCCCGAAGAACCGGCCGGCTACCCGACCCTGTGCAAGGGTCGTTTCCTGGTGGGCGGCAAGCGCTTCCATGCGCTGGAAGAACCCACCAGCCTCGACACGCTGGACCTGCTGCCGGAACTGGCGGCCATCGGCGTCGAGGCGGTGAAGATCGAAGGTCGCCAGCGCAGCCCGGCCTACGTCGAGCAAGTGACCCGGGTCTGGCGCGCCGCGCTGGATGCGCACCAGGCCGCGCCCCAGCGGTTCCGGGTTCGCGAAGAATGGCGCCAGGTGTTGGCCGGTCTGTCCGAGGGCAGCCAGACCACATTGGGTGCCTACCACCGTTCATGGCAATGAGGGAGGCCAGATGAAACTCAGCCTGGGACCGGTCCTGTTCTATTGGGACAAAGCGCAACTGGGAAATTTCTACGCCGAGATGTCGGCCTTGCCGCTGGATGTGATTTACCTGGGGGAAACCGTCTGTTCGAAGCGTCGGGCATTCTCCCTGGACCAATGGCTGGGCTTGGGCCGTGAGCTGCAACAGTGCAGCCAGGCGCAGATTGTGTTGTCGAGTTTGACGCTGATCGAAGCGGCCTCGGAACTGTCCTCGCTGCGGCGCCTGTGTGACAACGGCGAGTTGCTGGTGGAAGCCAACGACATGGGCGCGGTGCAGTTCATGGCCGAGCGCAAGCTGCCCTTTGTCGGCGGGCCGGCGTTGAATCTGTACAACGGCCACGCCCTGGCGCAGTTGCTCGACTGCGGCATGATCCGCTGGGTGCCGCCGGTGGAATGTTCGGCGGCGCTGATCGGCGATGTGCTGGAACAGGTGCGTGAGATGGATCGGAATGTGCCCGAGGTGGAAATCTTCGCCTACGGCCATCTGCCCTTGGCCTATTCGGCGCGCTGCTTTACCGCCCGGGCCGAAAACCGGCCCAAGGACGACTGCCAGTTCTGTTGCATCAACTACCCCGACGGACTGGCGCTGAGCAGCCAGGAAGGACAATTGTTGTTCACCTTGAACGGCATTCAGACGATGTCCGGCGAGGTGACGAACCTGTTGGCCGATTACAACGCGCTGCTGGCAAGTGGCGCCGATGTGCTGCGCCTGAGTCCGAGGGCACAGGGCATGGACGAGGTGGTCAGAGCCTTCGACAAGGTCCGTCAGGGCGAAGCGCCACCGCTGTTCGTCGATGGTTGCAACGGATACTGGCACGGCCACGCTGGCATGATGAAAGTCGAGGAGGCGGGCCTGTGTTGAGTCCGAAAAAATGGCTTCTCAAGGGCGCCGACCGCTTGTTGCCGCTGGCGGGCAAGGTGCCGTTCCTGGTCCAACGCCTGGCCTTGCAGCAGGCGCTCAACCGTTGCTTGGCCGAACCGCTGCGCGATGGCGGTTTCGACGTGCTGCACGGGCGCTGGCTGTGCCTGCGGGTATCGGACCTGAAGTTGTGCTGGTACCTGACACTGGCCCACGATGGGCTGCGCATCGCCGAGCGGGCCGACGCCCAGGTCAGCATCAGCGGCAATTGGCGCGAATTCCTGCTATTGGCCAGCCGTCAGGAAGATCCCGACACCTTGTTCTTCCGCAGGCGACTGGTCATCGAAGGCGACACCGAACTGGGCCTGGCGCTGAAGAACCTGATCGACAGCCTCGACCCGGACGTCTTGCCACCGTGGCTCTGGCGCAATCTGGAGCGGGCCGGAAAGGGGCTGGCGACGGTGTGATGACCGCCGCGAGCGTCTACATCAGCAACCCAACCTGCGTGCGCTTGGGCAACTTGCTGACCACCAGTTGATGAGAGCGTTGCAACAAATCACGCAACTCGTCGGCCCCCAGCGGGTAGGGGACCTGCATGATGACCCATTGCGCACGCGCCAGATAAGGCGCCGGGCGAATGCCCGGGCGGTCGCAATGACCGAGGAACAGGTCCTTGTCGACCTTGAACGCCAATGAGTCGCCCCGCAGGTTTTGCAGGGCGAACATTTTGTTTGCGGCCACGGAGAACACTCGCACGCCGCCCCATTTGTAATCTTCCCTGGCGCCTGGCAAGCCCAGGCAAAATCGTGCGACGTCCTCTTCGCTCAAACTCATATCGTTTTGTCCCCGCATTGTTCAAAAGCCGCCACCAGATGATCGATCCAGGCGCGCACCGCCGGCAGCATACCGCGCCGGTGAGGATAGACTGCCAGGAGCCAGCCATCGGGCGATGACCATCCAGGCAGCAACTCCACTAACCTGCCGTCAAGCAACTCCTGCTCGCAATACATGCTCGGCAGCAAAGTAATGCCCAGGCCGGCGAGGGCGCAGGCGCGGCGCACGATGAAATCATCGATGCCCAGGCGGGCTTCCAGGGCCAGTTCGGTACTTTGCCCACTGCGGTCGAGCAGGCGCAGATGAACCAGTCGATCGGCGTCCAGTGCCCCTAGCACCGGCAGTTGCTTGAGGTCGTCCGGGGTTTCGATTCGCCGTCCTTCGACGAATGCCGGGCTGGCGACCAGCGTCAGTCGGGCCTGGCGCAGGCGGCGGGTCATCAGCAGCGGGTCTTCGTCGCCTACGTCGCGCACGCGCAACGCCACGTCGATGCCTTCGCCGATCAGGTCCACGCGCCGATTGAGCAGGGTCATTTCCAGCTGGACCAAGGGAAATTTCGCCAGGAAGGTTTCGATGATCACGGGCAGGAATTGATGAGCCAGCCCCACCGGGCTCGACACTCGCAATCGCCCACGGGGTTCGCTGGACATGCTCGCCACCGCCTCGTCGGCCATCTCGGCTTCGAGCAACATGGCCTGGCAATGGCTCAGGTAGCGTTCGCCCACTGCCGTCAGCTTCAACTGGCGAGTGGTGCGTTGCAGCAGGCGGGCGCCGAGGCGCTCTTCCAACTCGGCGATACGCCGTGACAGGCGCGACTTGGGGATGCCCAGCAAGCGTCCGGCGGCCGCGAAGCCACCGGCTTCGACCACCTTGGCGAAGTAGTACAGATCGTTGAGGTCTTGCATATTGACTTCGATTGTCCTGTGTGTGGGACGAACTATCGCATTCTTGCGGTCTTATCGGCTATTGGTTTCACCGATAGGATTGTTCGCACTTGATCGCCTGGTTGCGATCCTCACTCAGGAGAGCATTCACATGAAACTGTTGCATATCGATTCGAGCATCCTTGGCGACAACTCGGCTTCGCGCCAATTGAGCCGTGAACTGGTGCAGGCCTGGAAAGCCGCCGAGCCGGGCATGACGGTCAGCTACCGTGACCTCGCCACCGATGCCATCAGCCACTTCTCCGCGCAAACCCTGGTCGCCGCCGGCACCAGCGCCGAACTGCGCGATGCCGCGCTCAAGTACGAGGCTGAGCTCAGCGCAGAAACGATGGCCGAGTTCCAGGCAGCAGACGCGCTGGTCATCGCCGCACCCATGTACAACTTCACCATCCCGACCCAGCTTAAGGCGTGGATCGACCGTATCGCAGTGGCTGGCCAAACGTTCCGCTACGGCGATGCAGGCTTTGAAGGTCTATGCGGCGGCAAGAAACTGGTGATCGTTTCCACCGCCGGCGGCCTGCATGCCGGACAGCCGAGTGGCGTGGGCCACGAAGACTATCTCAAGCACATGTTCGGCTTTCTTGGCATTACCGACATTGAATTCGTCCGTGCTGAAGGCCTGGCCAAAGGCGACGACATGCGCGCCAAGGGCATGAGCCAAGCCACGCTGCAGATCAGCCAGCAATTCGCCGCCGCGTAAGGCTTGCGTAAAGCCACCAAGCTCTGCGGGCAACCTTCGCAAAACCCTGTATTCTCGTCGTCAATGGATGGCTGGGATGCGGGGTTTTTCCTGCATTCGGCGCCGGGATTCATGGCGTAGATCATGCACGACCGGAACCGTGAGCCAATGGGCTCCCGATCGGTGGGTGAAGGTGGAAAATTCGATGATACGTCTTGGTGCAGCGCTGTTGCTTTGTGGGTTGAGCGGGTTCGGTTCGGTGCAGGCCGCGCCGGCGCCACATCCGCATTGGAGCGCCGGTTTTCACGAGCTGAGTTTTCTCGATCCGCTGGATCACCAGCCGATGCATGCCATCGCGTTCTATCCGTCGATTGCCGGGGAACAATCCAGCGCGTTGGGCGGCTACCAGATCGACGCCGCGCCCAACGCGCAGATCGCCATCGGCCGTTTCCCGCTGCTGATGCTGTCCCACGGCAATACCGGCACGCCGCTGGCACTGCATGACCTGGCCACGTCGCTGGCGCGCAAGGGGTTTGTCGTGGTGGCGGTGATTCATCCCGGCGACAACGCCCAGGACCACAGTCGGCTCGGCACCTTGAGCAATCTGTATGGGCGGCCGATCCAGATCTCCGAAGCGATCACCGCGACATTGAACGATCCGATGCTCTCGCCTTACGTCAACGCGGGGCAGGTCGGTGTCATCGGTTATTCCGCCGGTGGCGAAACCGCCTTGATCCTTTCCGGCGCCACCCCGGATCTCAATCGCTTGCGCCGCTACTGCCAGGAACGCCCGGATGACCGTGACGCCTGCAACACCCAGGGCGAATTGATCGTCGACCGCGACGACTTGTCGCCGGTGGCCGACCCGAGGGTCCGTGCGTTATTGCTGATGGCGCCGTTGAGTTTGAAGTTCGGTCGGCACACGCTGGCCGACGTCCATGTGCCGGTGCTGCTTTATAGCGGTGACGGCGACAAGCTGGTGGCCTTCGACAAGAATGCCGCGGCGCTGGCTCGCAAGCTGCCCACCGCGCCGGATTTCAAGACGTTGGCCGGGGCAGGGCACTTTGTCTTCATGGCGCCTTGCACGGACGAGCAGATCGCGGCGATGCCGGCGCTGTGCACCGATGCCGATGGCGTCGACCGCAAGGACATCCACCGCACGATGATCTCCGAGGCCAGCCGCTTTTTCAGCCAGGCACTGGGCAAGCCGACCCGGGCCGGCCTGAGGACCGCCGATCAGTGATCGACTCTTTCCGCTCGCCGTCGCAGCAGCAACGCCAGCCCCAGCCCGAAGATTGACAGCAAGGCTGCAAAGAAGAAGATCGACGAGTAGCCCAGGTTCAACGCCACCGCGCCCATCAACGGACCGGCGATTGCCAGCGCCAAGTCAAAGAACACCGCGTAGGCGCTCAGTCCGGCGCCCCGGCTGCTGTTGGGCACCTGCTTGATCGCCTCCACGCCCAGCGCCGGGTACACCAGCGACAGTCCGAAGCCGGCGAGTCCCGCGCCGACCAAGGCAAACGCAGTCGACGGCGCCAGCCAAAGCAACACCAGCCCCAGGGTTTCGATGCTCATGCAGACAATGGCCGAACTGAAGCCACCGAAGCGGGCGATGCTGGAAATGAACAACAACCGTGCCAGGATGAAGCACACGCCAAACACCGTCAGGCACCACGCCGCGCCGGTCCAGCCGCGGCTGAGATAGAAGAGGGTGATGAAGGTGGTGAGTGTGCCGTAGCCGATCGAAGCCAGGCACAGGCTGGCGCCAAACGGTGAAATGCGCCCGAACACCGCCCAGAAGGGCAGGCGCTCGCCACGAACGACCGGTACCGACGGCTTGTTACGAATCAGCAACAACGCCATGCCAGCAAGCAGTGACAAGGCGATGCCCAGGCTGGCGAAACCCAACCCATCGACCATCACCACCCCCAGCGGGGCGCCGATAGCGATTGCGCCGTAGGAAGCGATGCCGTTCCAGGAAATCGAACGGGCCGTGTGTTCCACACCGACTTGGCCCATGCACCAACTGATCGTACCGACGCCGATCAGCCCTTGGGCGACACCTAGCAATAACCGGCCGGCAATCAGGATCAACAGGCTTGGCAGAGGAAAGTCCTGCAGCACCGTTGAGATCAGCGTCAGCACGCCGCTGAGCAAAATTCCCAGCAAACCGTAGACGATTGCCCGCTTCGTGCCAATGCTGTCCGACAGCCGTCCAGCCATGGGGCGACTGAGCAGCGTCGCCAGGTATTGGGAACCGATGGTCAGCCCGGCCACCACCGCGCTGAAGCCCAGTTGGTCATGGACATAGCCAGGCAACACGGCAATCGGCAGGCCGATGCAGAGAAAGGCAATGAAGGTATAGAAAACGATGGAGACGATCTGCAGGGTGATCGACAGGGAACTGGGAGCTGATGGGGGCGTGGGCATGGGCTCGTTCGCGGGCAGCGGCAGGAGAGCTTCATCATGGCGCGAGGAGGGGAGAAAAGAAAGCAGGCTAACTAATAGCCTCGCGAACGCAATGGAGCACACAACAGTTTCTTACCCTAGCAATACAAAAAGCCCTGTCACATGGACAGGGCCTTTCACTTGCCGCTTGAAGCTTACAGCTCGAAGCTGCCCTTAGAACAGCACACCCTGGCTGCGCAGGTAATCGTCATAGGTGCCGCTGAAGTCGACCACGCCGTCGGCGCTCAGCTCGATGATCCGCGTGGCCAGGGACGAGACGAACTCTCGGTCGTGGCTGACGAAGATCAGCGTACCCGGATAGTTCTCCAGCGCCAGGTTCAGCGCTTCGATGGATTCCATGTCCAAGTGGTTGGTCGGTTCGTCCATGATGAGCACGTTCGGCTTCTGCAGGATCAGCTTGCCAAACAGCATGCGGCCCTGTTCACCACCGGAGATGACCTTGACCGACTTGAGGATCTCGTCGTTGGAAAACAGCATCCGGCCGAGGGTGCCGCGAACCAGTTGTTCGCCACCCTGAGTCCACTGGCCCATCCAGTCGAACAGATTGACGTCATCTTCGAAGTCGTGGGCATGGTCCTGGGCGTAGTAGCCCAGTTCGGCGGCGTCGGTCCACTTCACGGTACCGGCATCGGGTTTCAGTTCATTGACCAGGGTGCGCAGCAACGTGGTCTTGCCGATACCGTTCGGGCCGATGATCGCCACGCGCTCGCCGGCTTCGACGGTGAAGCTGAAGTCCTTGAACAGCGGCTTGCCGTCAAAGCCCTTGGCCATGCGCTCGACGATGACCGCCTGGCGGTGCAGTTTCTTGGTTTGCTCGAAGCGAATGAACGGGCTGACACGGCTCGAAGGCTTGACCTCGGCCAGTTGGATCTTGTCGATCTGCTTGGCGCGGGAGGTGGCCTGCTTGGCTTTCGAGGCGTTGGCCGAGAAGCGGCTGACGAACGACTGGAGTTCGGAAATCTGCGCTTTCTTCTTGGCGTTGTCCGACAGCAATTGCTCGCGGGACTGGGTCGCCACGGTCATGTACTCGTCGTAGTTGCCCGGGAACAGGCGCAGCTCGCCGTAATCCAGGTCCGCCATGTGGGTGCAGACGCTGTTCAGGAAGTGACGGTCGTGGGAGATGATGATCATCAGGCTCGAACGCTGGGTCAGCACGTTTTCCAGCCAGCGGATGGTGTTGATATCCAGGTGGTTGGTCGGTTCGTCCAGCAACAGCACTTCCGGATCGGAGAACAGCGCCTGGGCCAGCAGCACGCGCAGCTTCCAGCCCGGCGAGACTTCGCTCATCGGGCCGAAATGCTGTTCGATGCCGATACCCAGGCCCAGCAGCAATTCGCCAGCACGGGATTCGGCGGTGTAGCCGTCCATTTCGGCGAACTCGGTTTCCAGCTCGGCCACGGCCATGCCGTCTTCTTCGGTCATTTCCGGCAGCGAGTAGATGCGGTCGCGCTCGGCCTTGACCTTCCACAGTTCCTCGTGGCCCATGATCACGGTATCGATCACGGTGAATTCTTCGTAGGCGAACTGATCCTGGCGAAGTTTACCCAGGCGCACGTTCGGCTCGAGCATGACCTGGCCGCCGGACGGCTCGAGGTCGCCGCCGAGGATTTTCATGAAGGTCGACTTGCCGCAACCGTTGGCGCCGATCAGGCCGTAGCGGTTGCCCGCGCCGAATTTGACAGAGACGTTTTCGAACAGCGGCTTGGCGCCGAACTGCATCGTGATGTTAGCTGTAGAGATCAAAGGTTTATCCTGCGGAACATTCAGAGTAGCTAAGGGTGCGGCAGTACCTGTTCAGTACCTGTTTGCGCCGATCCGCACCGCGCTAGAGGCTTCGCGGTCGCAAGCGCAAGGGTCCATCCGGCATAAGAGGACAGCTGCATACGGAGCGCCTGGACCGAGTGGAGTTGCGCCGAAGTCGGGTTTTCCGGTATCGGCCAAGGGGGCGCGTGATATTTGGCGGCGATTGTACTGATCTGGCCGCATTAACGATAGGGTGTTACCCAGGCAAGACAGTTTTTCACAACTGAGGGATAACCTTCAGTTACAAATTGTGGCTAAATCGCCATCACACTCGACGCTCTCCATTGCCGCTTGGCTGGCCAGGAGCAGCAGCCTGTTCACTCCTGGACCAGACCGATCCCGTGAAGCTCATCATTGTCGCGATCTACCTCCTTTCCATTGGCTATGTGCACCTGCGTGGGCGCGTACGGCACAAGCTCGGGCGCCAGTTGAGCGATCACTCGTCCTTTCTCGCGCCGATCAACTGCCTGCTGTACCTGTGCTCGAAGCTGCCCAACAAGCCATTCCTGAGCCCGGAGCAGTTCCCCGACCTGAGTCCATTGCAAGCCCATTGGGAAGAAATCCGCGCCGAAGGCCAGAACCTGCTGCGGGCGGGGGAGATCAAGCGTTCCAATCAGTATGACGATGTGGGCTTCAACTCTTTCTTCAAGACCGGCTGGAAGCGCTTCTACCTGAAATGGTACGGCGACAGCCATCCCTCGGCGATGAAGCTCTGCCCGCGCACCACTGAACTGGTGCAGAGCATCGGCTCGATCAAGGCGGCGATGTTCGCCGAACTTCCGCCAGGCTCGAAGCTGGTGCGTCATCGCGATCCGTATGCCGGGTCCTATCGTTATCACCTGGGCCTGGAAACGCCCAACGAGGCCGGCTGCTACATCAACGTCGACGGCGAGCATTACCATTGGCGCGACGGCGAGGCGGTGATGTTCGACGAAACGTTCATTCATTACGCCGAGAACACTACGCCACACAATCGCATCATCTTGTTCTGCGACGTGGAGCGGCCGATGAAATTTCGTTGGGCCACTGCCTTCAACCGCTGGTTCAGCCGTACCGTGATGGCGGCTGCCGGCGCGCCCAACGATGCGGCCAGCGACAAGACCGGTGCGCTGAATCGAGCGTTTTCCAGGCTCTACAAGATTCGCCTGCAAGGCAAAGCCCTGAAGAAGCGCAACCGCACGCTCTATTACCTGCAGAAATGGGCGTTCTTCGGTGGTTTGCTGGCGCTGTTCATCTGGATCTGATGGTTCAGTCCCCGGGTTTCTGCGCGTCCAGCTGTTCCCACATCCTCGCCGTGATTCGTTGGCGATGGCTGTAGCCTTCCCACGGATCGGCGCCCAAGCCCTTGGCCCGCTCCAGGGCGGTGTAGATGTCCCATTGCTGGGCGTTACGCAAGCCGTCCAGCTCCGCCCGCGCTATGGGCACCGACACCGGCAGCCCTGGCCGCGCGCGCACTGAGTAAGCGACCACCGTACTGGCGCCGCGCGAGTTGCGCAGGTAGTCGAGGAAGATCTTGCCGACCCTGTTCTTTGGTCCCATGGTTGCGGTGATCTGCTTGGGCATCTGCCGGGTCATGAATTGCGAGATGGCCTTGGCGAACGCCTTGGTCACGTCCCAGCCTTCATTGCGCGCCAACGGCACGATGATGTGCATGCCCTTGCCGCCGCTGGTCTTGAGGAACGCCTGCAAACCCAGCTCGTCGAGCAATGACAGGGTCATGCGGGTGGCTTCGATCATGGCGCTCCAGGGCAGCGACGGGTCGGGGTCAAGGTCGAGGACGAACAGGTCCGGCGACTCGATCCGGTCATGGGTCGCGGTCCAGGTGTGCAATTCCACCGTACCCATCTGCGCCGCGCTGACCAGGGATGGGACGTCGTCGATTTCCATCAGCGCGGCATGGCCAGGATCCAGCGCTGGGTCGAGCTGTTTGATGTGGGGAATCTCCAGGCGATCGGCGTGTTTCTGGAAGAACTGCTCTTCGCCAATCCCGTCCGGCGCGCGCAGCAGGGCCACTGGCCGCTGCTTGAGGTGCGGCAGGATCCACGGAGCGATGTCCGCGTAATATCGGGCCAGCTCGTCTTTGTGCACACCGCTGACGCTGTCGATGACGCGTTCGGGATGGGTGATCTTTACCCCGGCGACTTCCACGGTGCGGGTTTTACCGCGGTACTTGGGTTTCGTCGGCTCGGCTTTTATCGGCATCGGTTGCTCGCGGATGATCGTGCCCGAGGGCCTGTCGTGGGGCAATCCAAGGAAGACCGCCTGGTTGACCAAGCCGTCCCGAGTCCATTCGGTGAACTCGACGTCACAGACCTGGGTCGGCTCGACCCATTTCACGCTGCGGCTACGCGTGCCGTTGAGCGGTTCCGCCAGCGGCGAAGCGTCACGCTCCAACGTGCACAGTTGCTCATGTAACTGCTTGATGTGCGATTGGCTGAACCCGCTGCTGACTCGACCGGCGTAAACCAAACCCGATGGCCCATTGACCGCCAGCAACAGCGCGCCAAAGCCGTGACGCTTGCCTTGGGGGCGGGTGAAACCGACGATGACGAAGGCCTGGCGCAATCGGCACTTGAGTTTCACCCAGTCGGGGCTGCGTCGCGATTCATACGGGCTGCCCAGGCGCTTGCCGACCACGCCGTCGAGCGCGAGCGCGTTGGCACTTTCAAATATATCGCCCTGGCTGGCGGAGAACGCCTCGGAGAAGCGCACGCGCTTGTTCCCATTATTGCTGAGGGCTTTTTTCAAGGCGGCGCGGCGTTCTTCGACAGGCGCCTGGCGCAGGTCCGCGCCGTTGAGAAAAGGCGCGTCGAAGAGGAAATAGACCATGTCTACCGTGCGGCCGATTTCGAAGGCTTGACGCAGCGCCGCGAAATCGGAGTGACCGGTGTCATCGAGCAGCACCAGCTCGCCGTCGAGCCAGCTGTTATCCAGATTTAATTCGGCCAGCGCATCGGCATGCAGTTTCAGCCGGTCGGTCCAGTCCAGCTGATTACGGTTGAACAAACGAACTTCGCCACCTTCGATGCGGGCCAGCAGCCGATAACCGTCGAACTTGACTTCGTAGCGCCATTCGCCGGCCGGCGGTTGCTCGACCGGTGTCGCCAGCTGCGGCAACAGTCGATCGGGCAGCGCGGTTTTCCCGGGGGGCTGGGGAGCTGATGCTGGGTCCAGCGCGGCATCGGACAGACGGGCATATTCACTCTCGGCCTTGGCCATGACAGATTCCCTTGTGTTGCTGGCGCCTCGGGGTTAGCCCCGGGAGGCCTTGGTGGCTTTTTTAGCGGGAGCGGGCTTGCGGGTCTTGGTGGATTTGGCCGCGGGCTTCTCGGCGGGTTTGTCCGGCGCCTTGCCCTTGCCGCCCAGGCTGCGCTTGAGCAGTTCGGTAAGGTCGATGACATCGGCGGTCTTGCGCTGTTCCTCGCCAGGGTCGGTTTCCACCGCTTCGAGCCGGCCCTCGTTGGCCTTCTTCTCCACCAGTTCCATGATCTTGTCCTCGAAACTGTCGCGGTACTCCTGGGGTTCCCAGTCGCCACTCATGTCTTCCACGAGGCGCTTGGCCATCTCCAGCTCGCCCTTGGCCAGCGTCGGGCTCGTCACTTCGTCGCCCAGCTCCAGCACGTCGAGCTCGCGCACCTCGGCGGGCCAGCGCAGCATCACCAGCACCAGAGCCGACTCCAAAGGCATGAGGGCCGCCAAGTGCTGGCGGGTATGCAACACCACATGGGCCAGCGCCACTTTGTTGGTCTTGATCAGGGTTTCGCGCAACAAGGCATAGACCTTGCCGCCGCGCTTGTCAGGCGCCAGGAAATAGGGCTTGTCGATGTTCTGCAGGGGGATTTTTTCGCTGTCGACGAAGGAAAAGATGTCGATGGTCTGGGTGGATTTTGGGTGGGCGGCGCGGATTTCATCTTCGCTGATCAGCACGTATTGACCTTTCTGGTATTGCACACCTTTGACGATGTCGTCCTTGGTCACTTCCTTGCCGGTGACCTTATTGACGCGCTTGTAGCCCACCGGGTCCATGCTGCGCTTGTCCAGCCAGTCGAAATCCACGCCTTGGGACGCGGTGGCCGATACCAGCGCCACGGGAATGTGGACCAGCCCGAAACTGATTGCGCCTTTCCAGATTGCCCGTGCCATGGTGGATTTTCCTTGCCGGTAAATGAGTCTCTCTGGTGACCTCCGGGCGCCAGCAAAAGTTTCCCCCGCGCGCCGGCTGGCCGCGGCCATCGCGCCAGCGGAACGGGCGTTCCAGAGATGCCTGGTTACATCTTCGCGCGGACATTTCGCTTAACAACCGCGAACCTGCGGCGTAGCGTGTTTTCGATATGCCTGAATCCAAGAGGTATTCCAATGAACAGGCTGATGATTGCCACCATTGCGCTATTGCTGACGGCTACTGCCCAGGCCACGTCCTTCGACCAGGGCTCGGTGATCGTGGCGCAGAATCTGCCGGGCAATAACAATCCCTATAACAGCCCGACACGCCGGGCCAATCCCAACAGCATGCAGGGCACCCAGCCCAACGTGCCGGGCATTGGCAACAACCCGACCGTGCCCGTTCCCCGGCCACCGACCCTGGAAAACGGCGGCATCGGTAACGGCTACCCGCGCTCCGGGCAGCCATCGGGTTCTGCGCGGCCGACGATCGAGGCGCCCACGCCGCCCAGAAACAGCAATAACGGGAATCGCTAGATCGGTCTTTTTTCATACCACAGAAGGAAGTGTGCATGATCCGTAAAACACTCCTGGCGGCCTTTTGCGCCAGCGCTGTTCTAATCCTTGCCACGCCGGTCTCTGCCGCGCAGCCCCAGCAAATGAAAAGCGAGGAGGGCACGGTCGAAGTGACAACGGTGACCCGCGGACTCGAGCACCCCTGGTCCGTGGCGTTCCTGCCGGATCAGCAGGGAATGCTGGTGACGGAGCGATCGGGCAACCTGCGGCGGGTCAGCCCGGACGGCAAGCTTTCAGCACCGCTGAGCGGCGTGCCGGATGTTTGGGCTCGGAGCCAGGGCGGCTTGCTGGACGTTGTGCTGTCGCCGGACTTCAAGCGGGACCGCACGGTTTACCTTTCCTATGCCGAGGCGGGTAAGGACGGCAAGGCCGGCACCGCCGTCGGGCGCGGGCAATTGTCCGAAGACTTCAAGAGTCTGGAAGACTTCAATGTGATCTTCCGCCAGCAACCCAAGCTTTCCACGGGCAACCATTTCGGCTCGCGCCTGGTGTTCGACCGGGACGGCTACCTGTTCATCACCCTGGGGGAAAACAACGACCGCCCGACCGCCCAGGACCTGGACAAGCTGCAAGGCAAGATCGTGCGTATCTACCCCGACGGCAAGGTGCCGGACGACAATCCTTTCGTTGGCCAGAAAAATGTCCGGCCCGAAATCTGGTCCTACGGCATTCGCAATCCCCAGGGCGCGGCGTTGAACCCTTGGCACGGTACGCTGTGGGAGAACGAGCACGGGCCCAAGGGCGGCGATGAGTTGAATATCATCGAACGTGGCAAGAACTATGGCTGGCCCCTGGCGACCCATGGCGACAATTACTCCGGCGCGCCAATTCCCGAAGCCCAGGGCAAGACTGCCGAAGGCACCGAGGGCCCGCACCACGTCTGGCAGCTGTCGCCAGGTCTCAGCGGGATGGCGTTCTATGACAGCGACCGATTCAAGGCTTGGCAACGTAACGTCTTTATCGGCGGGCTGGTTTCCAAGGACTTGATCCGTCTGGAGTTCGAAGGCGACAAGGTCGTCCATGAGGAACGCTTGCTGGGTGATCTTGGCGAACGAATCCGTGACGTTCGCCAGGGCCCGGATGGCTTCCTGTATGTGCTGACGGATGAGGGCGACGGTGCGTTGTACAAGGTCGGGCTTAAATGACGGTGAATCCAATGAGGTTCGGGTAGCCGGGCCGGGATTTCCATTGACTTGCCCTGCGCGCGCGGCTAACGTCCAGCCATGAATTCCACCGTACTGCGCAGCCAGCCAAGCATTATTACCGCCATTCCTTATTTGGCGGGCTAGCTGACGGCTGCACCCAACCCGCCCTAGAGGCGGGTTTTTTCTTTCTGTCTCCAGGGCTTCATTCGAACCAGGAGACCGCCATGACCCCGACCCGCGCCGAGCAAGCCCTGCTGGAGCACTACGTCAAGAAGATTCTGGCCGCGCCGGTGTATGAACTGGCGGTGGCCACGCCGTTGCAAGCGGCTCCAGCGCTGTCGCAGGCCCTGGGAAACCGGATCCTGCTCAAGCGCGAGGACTTGCAGCCGACCTTTTCCTTCAAGATTCGCGGCGCCTACAACAAATTGGCACAACTGACCCCGGAGCAACGCAGCCGTGGCGTGATCACGGCTTCGGCAGGTAATCATGCCCAAGGCGTAGCGCTGGCTGCTCGGGAGTTGGGAATTTCCGCTTGCATTGTCATGCCCAGCACCACGCCGCAGCTCAAGGTACTGGGCGTGCGCAGCCGGGGTGCCGAGGCGTTGTTGCACGGTGAGAGTTTTCCGTTCGCTCTGGAATTCGCCTTGAAGCTGGCCCAGGAAACCGGACGAGAGTTCGTCTCGCCGTTTGACGACCCGCAAGTCATCGCTGGGCAGGGGACGGTCGCGATGGAGATCCTGCGCGAGCATCCAGGTCCGCTGGACGCCATTTTCGTTCCGGTCGGCGGCGGCGGGCTGATCGCCGGAATCGCGGCGTACGTCAAATACCTGCGCCCGGAAATACGCATCATCGGCGTCGAGTCCGAACACTCCGCCTGCCTTAAAGCGGCGTTGGCTGCTGGTGAACGCGTGACGCTGCCCAGCGTGGGCACCTTTGCCGATGGCGTGGCCGTGGCACAGATCGGTGCCCATGGCTTCGATATCTGCCGATTCTGTGTCGATGAAGTGATAACCGTCACCAACGACCAGCTCTGCGCGGCGATCCGGGACATCTACGACGACACGCGCTCGATCACCGAGCCATCGGGCGCCTTGGCGGTGGCGGGTATCAAGCAGTACGTGACTGACAGCGGCGCGCAAGGCCAGACGCTGGTGGCCATCGACTCGGGCGCCAATATCAACTTCGACAGCTTGCGCCACGTCGCTGAACGCGCGGCCGTGGCCGTCTGATAGAGATTGCCCGGCGCGTCCCAGTTTTTTTGAGCAACCGACGGATGCCCGCCCATGAAGTCGAAATAGTGGCTACTCTGAGCTTGGCAAGCCGAACGGGTAATTGCAGTTTGCATGAGAGAAACACCGCTTCCTTGCATTCTGCATGACCGTTTCGCTTGATTTTCTCGCTAAGTGATTGATTTGTAACAGGCTGGATGTACCCAGGTACAGGCATGTTTTTTGCGGGTTGATACCCGAGTCCGATTGAATGGGCTCCAACACCAGAAAACGCCAAAATGAACGAACGGTAAGGCATTTGAAGTCCAGTCCGAAGGGAACAATCGGACGAAAATACCGCCGTCGTGAACATAAGTTGGCTGCCTCAACAGGAGAGAGTTGCCATGTTTTTATCTGCCCTCGAAATGCGAAACATCATTGAAAGCAGCCTGCTGCCGAAACGCTCGCAATGCACCTTGTCACAGGATTTGTCGATGACGGTGAAGATTTACGACGACCATGAAACCGATCGTGTAGCACTGGTCAAGACCGACATCGATGCCACCAAGCTCACCGGCTGCCGCGCCATCAATGATCTGATCGCCGAACTGCGCACCGAGCTAGACCACGGGCGCGCTTCTGCAAATCACGCGTCAGGTAACTATTTCCATCAGCAACATCGGATGAGCGGCCGCTAATCACTCCTCGTCCTACCAGCCTGACGACCGGGTCCGACATCGTTCGAACCCGGCGTGCAGCTTTTGCTGGTTGCTAGTCCAGTTGCCGCCGGTAAGGCAGGTCGGGGCCGGTTTTGCCGCAGGTCAGCGCAGCGGCGCGCATGGCGAAATCGAGCATCTGGCTGATCTGTTTCGCGGTCAGCGAATTCAAGCCCTCCACACAATCCAACTGCTGCTCAGTCAGCCAGGCGATCAGTGCCGCCTGGAATGTATCGCCCGCGCCTACGGTATCGGCGATCTTGACCGGACAGGCAGCAAGCGACCAGATGCCATGATGACGGCTGAACACCGTCGCGCCGTCACCGCCACGGGTCAGAAATGCCAGTTGGCAACGATGTTCCAGCCAACCGCTGATCACTTCATGCGGGTCTCGGTCGGGGTAGAGCAGGCCAAGGTCTTCATCACTGACTTTGATCAGGTCGGCATACTGCACCAACGTGGCGATTCGCGAACGCCACAACTCGATGTCCGGTTGCGGATTGAGCCGTACATTCGGGTCCAGGCTGATCAGGCGCTTGCCGCTTTCGCGTTGCACCAGCGCCAGCAGCGTGTCGGCGACTGGCTGCACCACCAGGGAAAATGAGCCGACATGCAAGCCACGCACCTGCGGGCTCAGCGTCGGCAGATGCGCCATGCTCAACTGCCGATCCGCGCAACCCTCACCGCGAAAGCTGTAGTGCGGCGAGCCGTTGGCCCCTACGGCGACCATCGCCAGGGTAGTGGGGGCGTCGAAGTCATGGGTGAATTGCGTGCTGACGCCTTCGTCGGTCAATACCTGTCGCAAGCGTTGGCCGAGGTAGTCCGTGGACAGCCCGGCAAACAACGCCGATTCAACACCCAGGCGGCGTAACCCTACCGCCACGTTGAACGGCGAGCCGCCGGCAATTGCCTTGAAATTCACTTGGGACGCCGGAGCTCCCGCTTCGTTTGCGCTGAACAGATCAAACAGCGCTTCACCACACACCAGATACATAGTTGCCTGCTCTCAAAGGGTTGCGACGTGTTGCCGATAAAGTTCATAAGCTTGTTGGGACGCCGCGACCTGTTCGGCGACGGGCCGGGTTTCGCTGGCCGGGTCGAGCTTGACGCAACGCTGGCACAGTTCAGCCAACTGTTCTTGCGCGCCGCCATGGCACCAGGCCGCCTGGATCGCCCCGCCCAGGGCAGCCGCTTCGCTCTGTTCGGTGCAGATGACCGTGGTGTCCATGATGTCGGCGACGATCTGCCGCCAGACCGGGCTCTTCGAACCGCCGCCGATCAGGCGAATGCTCTGCGCCTCGAGTCCATTGGCCCTGAGTAGGTCAAGGCCGTACCGCAGGCCGAAGGTCGTGCCTTCGACCACGGCGCGGCACAGATTGGCCCGGGTCAGGTTGGTGGTTGTCAGGCCCAGCAGACTGCCGGTGGCGTTCGGCAGGGCGGGGACTCGTTCGCCGTTGAGGAACGGCAGCATGCAGGCGCCTTCGGCACCGATTGGCGCTTGGGTGACCAAGGTATTGAACGTGTCGATGTCCAAGTCCAGCAGCTCACGCAGCGCCCCGGTGGCGTTGGTCAGGTTCATGGTGCAGATCAGCGGTAGCCAGCCGCCGCTGGAAGAACAGAAAGTTGCCACCGACGCCTGCGGGCTGACCACGGGCTCCGCCGCATAGGCATACACCGTGCCGGAGGAGCCGAGGCTCATGGTGATCACGCCGGGCTGGATATTGCCCGTGCCGATCGCGCCCATCATATTGTCTCCGCCACCGCTGGCCACCACGGCCTCGGGGTTCAAGCCAAGGTGTGCGGCAATCTGCGGCAGGATCCTGCCGACCGGCTGATGGGCCTCGATCAATTCCGGCAAGGCCGACTGCAGGCCTCCGCTGGGGTCGATATGTCGCAGCAGCTCCGTGTCCCATTGGCGGCTGCGCACGTTGAAATAGCCGGTGCCCGAGGCATCGCCATATTCGCTGCAATGGCGGCCGGTCAGCCAGTAATTGAGAAAGTCGTGGGGCAGCAGGACGCTGGCGATCCGCTCGAAAACTTGCGGGTGCTGTTCTTGGGTCCAAAGCAATTTGGAAACCGTATATCCCGGAGCGATCACCACGCCGAGACGCTCCAGGGAGCCACTTTCACCGCCGAGGTGCGCCAGGAGTCGATCGTTTTCCGCGGTCGTCTCGGTGTCGCACCACAGCTTGGCCGGGCGCAGGACCTGGCCCTGGTCGTCAAGTAGGACCAAGCCGTGTTGCTGGCCGGATACGCCGATGCCGAGGATCGCCTGGCCATCCACGCCGGCGGCCGACAATGCCTGCCGAGTGGCCTGGGTGAACGCGTCGAGCCATTGCTGGGTGTCTTGTTCGCGACGGCCGTTGGCGCCGCTGATCATGCTGTGGGCTGCGGCGCCCTGGCCGAGTACCTGGCCGCTGATCGCATCGAGGATCAGCGCCTTGGTGCCTTGGGTGCCGCAATCGATGCCCAGGAACAGTTGTTGGTTTGCCATGGAAATCCTCGGATCAAAGAACAAAACACAAAACCTGCGTGGCGAGGGAATTACCTGTGGCGAGGGGATTTATCCCCGCAGGGGCGCGAAGCGGCCCCCAGGTGCATCTGCTACTGCGGTGTATCAGACAGTACGTTGGGGGCCGCTTCGCGCCCCTGCGGGGATAAATCCCCTCGCCACAAAAGGCGGACTGCGTCGAGTCAGTCCGCGTCAGCGAGGATTCGCTCAAGTGTTCGCGTCACCCCATGCTCGCGCAAGCTGTTGCAGCACCATTCGAAGGCTGCCACGAATTCAGGCGAACGGGGAATCGCCGTGCCAAAAATTTCTTCAACTTGCAGCACCCGCTGGGTCACCAGCACGTCGTCGGCGACCAGCGCCTGGCAGAACGCCGCTCGTGGGTCGGGAATCGAATAGCTCACGCCGTTCTCGTCCACGCCCTTCAGATACACCGCCCAGGCCGCCACCACCAGCGCGGCGCGGCGGGTTTCGGCGCCGTCGGCGATCAAGCGGTTGATGGTCGGCACGGTGAATTTCGGAAACTTCGAGGAGCCGTCCGAACAGACCCGCTCCAACTGGTCGGCGATGGCTTGGTTGGAGAAGCGCTCCACCAGGGTATTCTTGTATTCGTCCAGGTCGATGCCCGGTACCGGCGCCAGTTGCGGTGTCACATCCAGGTCCATGTAGGCGCGCATGTAGCGCACGAACAGCGGGTCGTTCATGGTTTCATGGACGAAGCGATAGCCCTTGAGAAATCCCAGGTAGGTCAAGGCGAGGTGGCTACCGTTGAGCAGCTTGATCTTCATCTCTTCATAGGGCGAAACGTCATCGGTGAACTGCACCCCGACCTTCTCCCAGGCCGGGCGACCGCTGACGAATTTGTCTTCCAGCACCCACTGCACAAAGGGTTCGCAGACCACCGGCCAGGCGTCATCGATGCCATGTTCGTCATGCAGCTGCAAACGATGGGCGCTGCTGGTCATCGGCGTGATCCGATCAACCATGGCGTTGGGGAAGCTTACGTTCTGGTCGATCCACCGTCCCAGCTCAGGGTCACGCAGGGCGGCGAAGGCCAGCAGCGCCTTGCGGGTAACCGCGCCGTTGTGGGGCAGGTTGTCGCAGGACATCAGCGTGAACGCCGGCGTCCCCAAGGCGCGGCGCTTGGCCAGGGCCGCGCAGAGGAAGCCGAACACCGTGGTCGGCTGGTTCGGATGGGCCAGGTCGTGCTGGATCTGCGGCAGGTGGGCCATGAACTCGCCGTTGCTGTCGTCGATGCAGTAACCGCCCTCGGTGATGGTCAACGAGACAATGCGGATCTGCGGGTCGGCCAGTTTGTCGATCAGCGCACGTGCACCGTCTTCGGCCAGCAGCATGTCGGCGATTGCGCCGATCACGCGCACTTCGGTGTCATCGGTGTCGCCCAGTTCGTAGAGGGTGAACAGGTAATCCTGGCCGGCCAGGTCGTCCCGGGCGCGGCGGTCTTCGGCCCGCAGGCCCACGCCACAAATAGCCCAGTCAAGGCCTTCGCCGGTGTTCATCAGCGCATCGGTGTAATAGGCCTGGTGCGCACGGTGGAAACCGCCGACGCCGATGTGGGCGATGCCCTGGCGACGGTCGCTCAGGTTATAGGCGGGCAGGGCGACCTCGGGCTTGAGGTTGTGCAGGTTCTGTCGGTTGAGTTTCATCACAAAATCTCGGCAATCAGGCGGCAGCGCGTAGCGCGCGGGTGACCGCTACGCCTTCGGCATCGAATAAATGGCAGTGTTCGGCGTCCAGGTGCAGATCCAGTTGCTCGCCAAAGCGGCTCGCCAAGTCGCCGCGCACTCGCATCGTCAAGGCTTCGCCGGACGCGGTGACGACGTGGCAGAAGGTGTCGCTGCCCAGCCGCTCGCTGACATCGGCGGTGACTCGCAGCGTGCAATCGCCCGGTTGCGCCAGGTTCAGGTGTTCCGGGCGAATGCCCAAAGTTACTGCGCCGCCAACGCTCAGGTTGGCACCACTCAACGGCAGGCTGATCCGCGTCCCGGCGTCCAGCAGGACTTCGCAACCCCGGCCGTCCAGTGCGGTGACCTTGCCCTTGAGGAAACCCATTTTTGGCGTGCCGAGGAACCCGGCCACGAAGAGGTTGGCTGGCTGGTGATACAGGTCCAGCGGCGAGCCGACCTGCTCGATGCGTCCGCCGTTGAGCACCACCACTTTGTCGGCCAGGGTCATGGCTTCAACCTGGTCGTGGGTCACGTAGATCATCGTCGCCTGCAGCTCTTTGTGCAGGCGGGCCAGTTCCAGGCGCATTTGCACGCGCAGGGCGGCGTCGAGGTTGGACAGCGGTTCGTCGAACAGAAAAATTTTCGGGTTGCGCACGATGGCTCGGCCAATCGCCACGCGTTGGCGCTGGCCGCCGGACAATTGCTTGGGCTTGCGCTCCAGCATCGGCCCCAGTTCGAGGATGCGCGCCGCTTCGTTGACCTTCTTCTCGACCTCGGCCTTGGGCACGCCGGCCAGGTCCAGCGCGAAGGACATGTTCTTGCGCACGCTCATGTGCGGGTACAGGGCATAGGTCTGGAACACCATCGCCAGGTCGCGCTTGGCCGGGCTGACTTCGGTGATGTCCCGGCCGTCCAGTTCGATGGTGCCGTCGCTGACTTCTTCGAGGCCGGCAATCAGGCGCAGCAAGGTGGATTTGCCACAGCCGGACGGGCCGACAAAGACCACGAACTCGCGGTCGTTCACTTCAAGGTCGATGCCCTTGATGATGGAGAAGCCTTCGAAGCCTTTTTGCAGATTCTTGATTTTCAGGTTGGCCATGATGATGGGCCTCCGCTTCTGATGACTGTGTAGGGCGCGTTACTTCACCGCGCCGAAGGACAAACCGCGCACCAGCTGTTTCTGGCTGATCCAGCCGAAGATCAGGATCGGCGCGCAGGCCAGGGTCGAGACGGCCGACAATTTGGCCCAGAACAAACCTTCCGGACTGGAGTAAGAGGCAATCAGCGCTGTCAGCGGCGCGGCTTTGGATGAGGTGAGGTTCAGTGACCAGAACGCCTCGTTCCAGCACAGAATCAGCGACAACAGCACGGTGGACGCCAGGCCGCCCTTGGCGATCGGCAGCAGCACGCGGACCATCTCCTGCCAGAGCGTGGCGCCATCCAGGCGCGCGGCTTCGAGGATGTCGCGGGGAATGTCCTTGAAGTAGGTGTAAATCATCCAGACCACGATCGGCAGGTTGATCAGCGTGTAGATGATGATCAGCGCAATGCGCGTGTCCAGCAGGCCAAAGCTCTTGGCCAGCAAATAGATCGGCATCAGCACGCCCACCGGTGGCAGCATTTTGGTGGAGAGCATCCACAGCAGCGTGCCCTTGGTGCGCTGGGTTTCGTAGAACGCCATGGAGTAGGCCGCCGGCACCGCGATCAACAGGCAAAGGGCAGTGGCGCTGAAGGAAATCACCACCGAGTTCCAGGCGAAGCTGAAGTAGTTGCTGCGCTCGTTGATGTGCAGGTAGTTCTCCAGCGTCGGCATGAAGATGAATTGCGGCGGCGTGGCAAACGCATCGATTTCGGTCTTGAAGCTGGTCAGCACCATCCAGAAGATCGGAAAGAAGATCAGGATCGCGATGGCCCAGGCCAGCGTGCCCAGCAGCAGGCTCTGCAGGCGACGGGATTGTTGAAGAGTCATGGCGACGGCCTCAGTTTTTGTCGGTGAGGTTTTTGCCGATCATCCGCACGAGGATGATGGCGGCGATGTTGGCGATCACCACGGCGATCAAACCACCGGCCGACGCCATGCCGACGTCGAACTGCACCAACGCCTGGTTGTAGATCAGGTAGGCGAGGTTGGTCGATGCGTAGCCGGGGCCACCGTTGGTGGTGGTGAAGATCTCGGCGAACACCGACAGCAGGAAAATCGTCTCGATCATCAGCACCACGGCGATAGGACGCGCCAGGTGCGGCAGGGTCAGGTGCCAGAAGATCGCGATCGGGCCGGCACCGTCCAGGCGGGCGGCTTCCTTCTGTTCCTGGTCGAGGGACTGCATGGCGGTCATCAGGATCAGGATCGCGAAGGGCAGCCATTGCCACGACACGATGATGATGATCGACAGCAGCGGGTAATGCGCCAGCCAGTCCACCGGCTGCGCGCCGAACAGTTTCCAGACCGAGGCGAGGATTCCGGAGACCGGGTGGAAAATCAGGTTCTTCCAGATCAACGCGCCCACGGTCGGCATGATAAAGAACGGCGAGATCAGCAATACCCGCACGATCCCACGGCCGAAAAACTCGCTGGCTTCCAGCAGCGCGCTGATCAACACACCCAGCACGATACTGATCAACAACACGCTGCCCACCAGCAGCAGGGTGTTGGTGGCGCCGGGCATGAAGCCCGAGTCGGTCAGGAAGTAAGTGAAGTTCTCCAGCCCGACGAATTGGTTTTCGCCGGGGTAGAGCAGGTTGTAGCGGATCATCGAGAAGTAGACGGTCATGCCCAGCGGCACGATCATCCACAGCAGCAACAAGGCGACCGAAGGGCTGACCAGGAACCAGCCGGGGTTTGCCACACGGGCCTTGCGTGCCGGCGGGGCTATTTCGAGGGGGGCTTTGACTGTCGTTGTCGAGGTATTCATGTCGATCACTCGTTATGCACGCATTCCCTGTGGCGAGGGAGCAAGCTCTCTCGCCACAAATGGATGTCTACAAGCTTTTTATTTGGGATACCCGGCGCGCTTCATTTCCCGCTCGGTGGTGGACTGCGCTGCGGTCAACGCCTGGTCCACGGTCTGCTGCCCGGTCAGTGCGCCCGAGAAAAACTTGCCTACCTGGGTGCCGATGGCTTGGAATTCGGGAATGGTCACCAACTGAATGCCGATGTAGGGCACGGGCTTGAGCGTTGGCGCCTTCGGATCGGCGACCTTCAACGACTCCAGCGTCACCTTGGCAAACGGCGCGGCCTTCATGTACTCGTCGCTGTAGGTCGAGGCGCGGGTTCCTGGCGGTACGTTGGCGATGCCGTCGGTCTTGGCGACCAATTGGCCGTACTCCTTGGACGTCGCCCAAGTGGTAAAGACCTTGGCCGCTTCCTTGGCTTTGGAGCTGGTCGGGATGGCCAGCGACCAGGAGTACATCCACGAGCTGCCCTTGTCGGTTTTTTCGTGGGGGGCGAAGGTGAATCCAACGTTGTCGGCAACCTTGCTCTGGGTCTTGTCGGTGACGAACGAACCGGCGACGCTGGCATCGACCCAGATCGCGCATTTGCCGCTGTTGAACAGCGCCAGGTTTTCATTGAAACCGTTGCTGGAAGCGCCCGGCGGGCCGGATTTCTTCATGTTGTCGACGTAGAAGTTCAGCGCGTCTTTCCACTCGGGGCCATTGAATTCGGGCTGCCACTTCTCATCGAACCAGCGCGCGCCATAACCGTTGGCCAGGGTGGTAATGAGCGCCATGTTCTCGCCCCAACCGGCTTTGCCCCGCAGGCAAAGGCCATATTGTTCCTTGGATTTGTCGGTGAGCTTTCCTGCGAACTCACCGATCTGGGTCCAGGTTGGGTGTTCGGGCATGGTCAGCCCGGCGTTCTTGAACAGGTCGGTGCGGTAATAGGTGATCGAGCTTTCAGCGTAGAACGGCAGGGCGTACAGCGAACCCTTGACCGACAATCCATCGCGCACCGAAGGGAAAACGTCTTCCAGGTCGTAGGAGGCCGGCAAATCCTTCATCGGTTCCAGCCAGCCCTTGGCGCCCCAGAGTGCAGCTTCGTACATGCCGATGGTCAGCACGTCGAACTGCCCGCCTTGGGTGGCGATGTCGGTGGTCAGGCGTTGACGCAGCACGTTTTCTTCAAGCACCACCCAGTTCAGCGTGATGTCCGGGTGCTCGGCCTCGAAGGTTTTCGAGAGCTTTTGCATGCGGATCATGTCGCTGTTGTTGACGGTGGCAATGGTGAGGGTTTGCGCGCCGAAACTGACGCTGCTGAGGGTCATGCAGGTGGAGACAAGCAGAGCTTTTACCGAAGGTTTCATCGCGCACTCCTTTTCCGCGCCCACGGGCTGCAGAAGGACAGTTATTGTTTTTGTGTCTTCCGGATGAGGGGAAGAATGTGCGCTGATTACAGCCCTCTATGGACGGCGTGACAAATCATCCGTCGCACTTTTACTGATACTTTTTTGCACTGAAGAAAATTTCTGGCGGGGAATTCATTTGTGGCGAGGGGATTTATCCCCGCTGGGGCGCGAAGCGGCCCCCGAGTCCTGTCTGATACAAACCAGTAGCAGACATATATGGGGCTGCTGCGCAGCCCAGCGGGGATAAATCCCCTCGCCACAGGTCAACCCTGGTTCTGCTCGGTCAGCCGCTGCACCGCCAGCCGCCGGTAGTGTGAGGGGGTCATGCCCTTGAGTTGCTGGAAGCGTCGGTTGAAGTTGGAAATATTGTTGAAGCCCGACTCGAAACACACATCGGTCACCGGTTTGTCACCGTCGGCCAGCAGTTCGCAGGATTTGCTGATGCGCAGTCGATTGACGAATTCGATGAAGCAACGGCCGGTGGCTTGCTTGAAGACGCGGCTGAAATAGGTGGGTTTCATGCCCAGGTGCTCGGCGACTTCTTCCAGGGGCAATTCCCGGGCGTAGTGGGCGAAGATGTAATCCACCGCGCGGTTGGTGCGGTCGATGCTGTGTTCGTCCGCCGCTTGTGGAGTGGTGGCGCCGGACAGCAATTGGTAATCATCGCAGGCCGCCAGCAACTCCATCAGGATGAAAAAATAGCCCAGTCGGCTCATGCCGTGGGCGTCGGCGATGCGTTGCATCAAGGTCATGGCCTGGCGGATGGTGCGCTTGCAACGAAACTCGATGCCGTGTTGGGCGCGTTCGAGCAGCGGGGCGAGGGTCTTCAGCTCGGCAAACACCTGATTGCCGCTTTCGAACAGCTCATCGGTGAAGTTCACCAGCATGTCGCGCTTGGGCACCACTTCGTCCTCGGCCACCTGGCTGATCCAGTTATGGGGCAGATTGGGGCCGGTGAGGAACAGGGACTGCGGGGAAAAATTGCCGATGTAGTCGCCGATGAAGACCTTGCCCGAACTGGCGACGATCAGGTGCAGCTCGTATTCCTTGTGGAAATGCCAGCGCACCAGCGGGCAGGGGAAACCGTGCTGGCGATAGATGATGGACAGCCCGTTGTGGTCGTCCATCAACTCGTAGGAGGGGTCGGTGACTCTCGCTGTTCGGGTCATGTGCCTGGCGCTTTTGTTGTTATCGCCGCTGATAATGCCCCCTAAGCCCGGCAGGTTCCAGCCCCGTCGCCGGTTGCTTGAAGCCGCCGGCCATCAACTGCTGCGATTTTTTTCCTCGATCCACTGGGCCATGTACTGGGTGCTCTTGTGTTGATGATGACGGAGCATGCTGCCGGTGAAGTTGTCCCGGCGTCGCCGCACAAGATCGGCGCGGCAGGCCTTGATGCTGTCAATCAACGCCGGGCCGTGGACCTTTCTGCGAAAACGCTCCGCGAGCAAAGCCAGCCCCGCATCCTGGGCAGCGGCCCAACGCGTCGAGTCGCTGTACAACTGCACCGCGGCATCGGCGATGTCTTCAGCACTCTGCGCAATTGCCCCGGGCCAAGGCATGCCGCCGTGCATGGCCTCGGCGCCAATGGGGGTGGTGACGCTGGGCGTTCCGCACAGCATGGCTTCGATCAGTTTGCCCTTGATGCCTGCGCCGAAACGCAATGGCGCCAGGCAGATGCGTGCCGCCGACATGACCTGCAAGGCATCTTCCGCCCAGTTCATGATGTGGAATCCCTGCGCCGGATTATGCAGCGCCGCCGCCTTGGGCGGGGTGTAGGCGCCATAGAGATGCAGTTGCGCGCCGGGCATTCGCTGGCGAATCAGTGGCCAGACGGCATTCTTCATCCAGAGCACGGCGTCCCAGTTCGGTGCATGACGGAAGTTGCCAATGCTGAGAAAATGCGCCCGGTCTTCGAAGGGCGCGCCGGGTTTGTCGGGCAGATCCAGCATCAATGGGCACCAGAGCAACAATTCGCGGGGCACCTTGAAGTGTTCCACCAGCAGTTCGATCTCGACCTCAGACACCATCAGGTTCAGGTCGCAACGGTACAGGGCGGCGATTTCCCGCTTGGCCAGGTCGGTGTCGGCCATCAGCTCGAATTCCTCGCGCAGCGCCGGAGCGAAAAGGTCGCTGAAATCCTGGGACGACTCGTCGGCCTTCAAGCGATCCTTCAGGCGTTGATGCCGGGCGTGACGCAGGCTTTGCAGGTCGGACGTTTCCAAGACACGCAGGGCGTCGGGGCAGTGTTTTTCGACCCTCCAGCCGAACTGTTCTTCCATCATGAACTGGTCGAACAGGACGATGTCCGGCGCACACTCGGTTATGAAGGTATCAAAGCTGCTGTTATTGAGCTCGATCGGCACTTCGCGTATGCCCAAGGCGAGCAGGTCGGCGCGGTTTTCGCCGGGCTTGGCCGGGCTGCTGAAGGTAATCTCCCAGCCTTCGTCGAGAAACGCTTCCAGTAGCTGCATGACATGCCCGCCGGCCGCCGATGAGCGTGGCTCGGGCCAGACATAGCCGATAACCAGGACCTTGGTGGCGATGGGGTGAGACATGACGGGCATTCCTTGGTGCGATCAGGCGCAGTCGGCGCGCGGGGCGCCGATAGTGACCAAGAACGGGCCCAGGCTCAAGAAAGAATGCTTTTGACCTTGTCGCGCAACTGGTCAATGGAGAAGGGCTTGCCGATCACCGACATGCCTTCAGGCACATCGATGCTCTCGGCGTAACCGCTGGCGAACAGGATCGGTAGCTCGGGGCGTAGGATGCGGGCCTGTTTCGCCAATTCACGACCGTCCATGACCGGCAGGCCGACGTCCGTCATCATCAGGGCGATGGACTGTGTGTCGTTGCGCAGAAAAGCCAATGCCTGTTCGCAGCCATCCGCCTCCAGCACCTTGTACTCCAGCTCTTCCAGTACATCGACAATCAACATGCGCACGATGTCGTCGTCTTCGACTACCAAGATGGTGGAGGGGGTGTCAGGAGCGGGGACGGACATAATAGACTTCTCGAAAGATGGAATCGGTAGGGCCGCGGCAAAAGTAGCCGTATGCATGAGTAAGTTTCGAGACGCCACAAGTTCCCGAACCTGTACAAGAAAGGATCTATAGTACAAGAGCTGACAAGGATAGTCGCATCCTTACAACCCTGGTCTGTCGCCATGGGATTTGCGTCCTTGAATTGTCAGAAATGTGGATCCAGCCCAGGTTTTTGGGCACACTCCATGACTTTCAACTGTCCACCAAGGCCTTTTTCCATGACTCCTTCGTCTTCGGTTGACGAGCAAAGTTTTCGCAAGCTCCTGGCCCGCAACATCAGTCTGCCTTTAGGCATGGGCGCCCTCAGCGCCGTGTTTTTCATAGTGCTGATCACTTACCTGCTGTCGGTGATCCAGTGGGTCGGCCACACCGACCGGGTGATCAATAACGCCAATGAAGCGCTCAAGCTGAGTGTCGACCTGGAAACCGGCATGCGCGGCTATCTGTTGAGCGGCGACGAGCATTTTCTCGACCCTTATGAAGTTGCCAAGCCCAGGATCGCCGTGGCGCTGGACACATTGTTGGAACTGACAGCTGACAACCCGGTGCAGACCGATCGTTTGCACAGGATCCAAGCGCTGCAAGTGGAGTGGGCCAATTACGCTCAGAGCATGATCGACCTGCAGCGCAGCAGTGGCGATTACCGGGGCGCGCTCAAGGCCGGGCGTGGCAAGCGGCTGACGGATGAGATACGCAAGACGTTCGAGGACGTCGTCGAAACCGAGCAGCAATTGCGCGCTGAGCGCAACGACCAGGTGCGCACCACCACGATCTGGAGCATTGCCCTTTATTTGCTGCTCGTCGCCGCGATAAGTGGATTGCTGGCTTACGTCGGTCGCCGCGACCTGCTGACCTTGTCCGGGAATTACAGCGCCAGCCTGAAAGTGCAGCAGCAAAGTGCCTTGCGCCTGGAGAAACAGGCCTGGTTGCGCAATGGCCAGACGCAGTTGGCCGAACAGGTCCTTGGCCAGCTGAGCCTGAATCTGTTGGGGCGCAACATCCTGCAGTTCTGCGCCCAATATATGGGCACGGTGGTTGCCGTGCTTTATGCCCGGGAAGAAAACGCCACTCTCAGGCGCGTTGCCACCTACGGCATGTCCCGGGAGGACGACGAACAGGAGCAAGTGATCATCGACGGCGAAGGCATCGTTGGACAGGCCGTGCGGCAAGGCCGTCTGATTCGCCTGGATGATGTGCCGAACGACTATCTCAAGGTCAGCTCCGGGCTCGGCCAAGGTCTGCCCAACAGCGTGTTGGTGGTGCCCACCCGTGACGACGATCGGATCAATGGGGTCATTGAGCTGGGTTTCCTGCGGCCACTGACCGAGCGCGATCTTGAACTGCTGGAACTGATTGCCGGCAACATCGGCACGTCCATCGAAGCGGCCCGTTATCGCCAGCGTCTACAGGAAGTGCTGGCCGAGACACAGCAATTGAACGAAGAGCTGCAAGTGCAGCAGGAAGAGCTCAAGACCGCCAACGAGGAGCTTGAGGAGCAGTCACGCATCCTCAAGGAATCCCAGGCTCACCTGGAAGCCCAGCAACAGGAGCTGGAGCAGACCAACGAGCAATTGGCCGAGCAGCGCGACGCCATGGACCAGAAAAACAGCGAGCTGAACCTGGCGCAGATCCAGTTGCAGGAGCGCGCCGAAGAGCTGCAGCGTTCAAGCAAGTACAAATCCGAATTTCTGGCCAACATGTCCCATGAGCTGCGCACGCCGCTCAACAGTTCGCTGATCCTCTCCAAACTGCTGGCGGAGAACCCGCACAACAACCTCAGTGAGGAACAGGTCAAGTTCGCCGAATCGATTTATTCCGCTGGCAATGACCTGCTGAACCTGATCAACGACATCCTCGACATTTCCAAGGTGGAGGCCGGGAAACTCGAAGTGCGCCCGGAAAACACCAGTGTGCCGCGCCTGGTGGAAGGGCTCCAGGATATGTTCAAGCCGCTGACGGCTGAAAAGGGCCTGGCGTTTGACGTGCAGATAATGCCGGACGCGCCGCCGATGCTGTACACCGATCGCCAGCGTCTTGAGCAAGTGCTCAAGAACTTGCTGTCCAACGCGGTGAAGTTCACCGAGCAGGGTTCTGTCATGCTTTCGGTGACCGGCCAGCCGGGTTCGGGTATCGCGTTCATGGTGCGTGATTCGGGAATTGGCATTGCGGCCGACCAGCAGCAGAGTATTTTCGAGGCGTTCCGCCAGGCTGATGGCACCACCAATCGCCGCTATGGCGGCACCGGGTTGGGCCTGTCGATTTCCCGGGACCTAGCAGCCTTGCTTGGTGGTTCGATCTCGGTTGTCAGCGAGCCGGGGCAGGGCAGCGTATTCACCCTGGTATTGCCCGGGCGTTATATCGAGCCCGGCGAGAACCCCGTTGAGCCAAGGATGTTCGCCCCAGCGACGACCGCGCCAGCGCCAGCCCATGTGCCGAAACCGGTATCCTTGGTCGCTGAGGTGGACCCGCCAGTCCCGCAATTCGCGGACGACCGCGACAAGGCGCCTTTCGAGACCCGCTGCATCCTGGTCATTGAAGACGAACCCAAGTTCGCCCGGATCCTGTTCGACCTCGCCCACGAACTCGGTTACCAATGCCTGGTGGCCCATGGCGCCGACGAGGGCTTTGACCTGGCCCTGCAACTGAGTCCCGACGCGATCCTGTTGGACATGCGCCTGCCGGATCACTCCGGGTTGACCGTGTTGCAGCGCCTCAAGGAACAAGCCCAGACCCGGCACATTCCGGTGCACATCATCTCCGTCGAAGACCGCGTCGAAGCGGCCATGCACATGGGGGCCATCGGTTATGCCGTCAAGCCGACGACCCGGGAAGAGCTCAAGGATGTCTTCGCCCGCCTGGAAGCCAAGCTGACCCAGAAGGTCAAGCGGGTGCTGCTGGTGGAAGACGATGACCTGCAGCGCGACAGCATTACCCGCCTGATCGGCGACGATGACATCGAAATCACCGCCGTCGGCCTGGCGCAGCAAGCCCTGGAACTGCTGCGCACCAACGTCTACGACTGCATGATCATCGACCTCAAGTTGCCGGACATGCTCGGCAACGACCTGCTCAAGCGCATGTCCAGCGAGGAGATCTGTTCGTTCCCGCCAGTGATTGTCTACACCGGGCGCAACTTGACCCGCGATGAAGAAGCCGAGCTGCGCAAATATTCGCGCTCGATCATCATCAAGGGCGCTCGCTCGCCGGAGCGCCTGCTGGACGAGGTGACACTCTTTCTGCACAAAGTCGAATCCCGGTTGTCCCATGAAAGACAGCGCATGCTCCAGACAGCCCGCAGCCGGGACAAGGTGTTCGAAGGCCGCAAAGTGCTGCTGGTGGACGACGACGTGCGCAACATTTTTGCCCTGACCAGCGCCCTCGAGGCAAAAGGAGCGGTCGTGGTCATTGGCCGTAACGGATACGAGGCGATCGAGCGCCTGAACGAGGTAGAAGACATCGATTTGGTACTGATGGATGTGATGATGCCCGAGATGGATGGCTTTGAAGCTACCGCGCTGATCCGCAAGGATCCACGCTGGCGCAAACTGCCGATCATCGCCGTGACGGCCAAGGCCATGAAGGATGACCAGGAACGCTGCCTGGCGGCGGGCTCCAACGACTACCTGGCCAAGCCGATCGACCTGGATCGCCTGTTTTCACTGATTCGCGTGTGGTTACCCAATATGGAAAGAATTTAGTGGAACGTAACACCGACATTGAACTTCGTTTATTGATCGAAGCGATCTACCTGAAGTACAGCTATGATTTTCGCGATTACTCTGGCGCTTCGATCAAGCGCCGGGTCTTGCATGCGTTGAGCCAGTTCGATTGCAAGACCATCTCTGCCTTGCAAGAGCGGGTGCTGCACGATCCGGGCGCGTTCATGCAGTTGCTGCAACTGCTGACGATTCCCGTCAGCGAGATGTTTCGCGATCCCGGACATTTCCTGGCGATACGCGAAGAAGTCGTGCCGTTGCTCAAGACCTACCCGTCGATCAAGATCTGGATCGCCGGTTGCAGCACCGGCGAAGAGGTCTATTCCATGGCGATCCTGCTGCGCGAAGAGGGCCTGCTGGACCGCACGCTCATTTACGCCACGGACATCAATCCGCGCTCTTTGGAAAAAGCCAAGCAGGGCATTTTTTCCCTGGAAAACGTCAGGGCCTACACCCAGAATTACCAGCTTGCCGGGGGGCGACGTTCGTTTGCCGATTACTACACCGCCGCCTACGATTACGCCATGTTCGATAAAACCCTGTGCCAGAACGTGACCTTCGCCGATCACAGCCTTGCGACCGACAGTGTTTTTTCCGAAACGCAGTTGATTTCATGTCGTAACGTATTGATTTATTTCAATAAGAAGTTGCAAGATCGCGCCTTTGGCCTTTTTCACGAGTCCCTCTGCCATCGTGGCTTCCTGGTACTGGGGAGCAAGGAAACACTCGACTTTTCGGCATTTGGCAAGCAGTTCGAACCGTTGGTCAAACAGGAACGGATCTATCGCAAGCTATGAATCCAGTGACGGACAGATCCAGGCCCCTGATCGAGGCCATCGTCGTCGGCGCATCCGCCGGGGGCGTCGAAGCGCTGCTTAAAATTTTCAGCCCGCTGCGCAGGGGCTTTCGCGTGCCCATCCTGGTGGTGTTGCATTTGCCCGACGAGCGCAATAGCCAGCTGGCCCAGGTATTCCGTCATCGCCTAGCGGTACCGGTGGAGGAAGCCCAGGACAAGCAGGACATCAGCCCGGGAACCTTGTATGTCGCGACGCCTGGTTATCACTTGTCGGTCGAAGCTGACCGCAGCCTGTCATTGAGCCTGGAGGACCCGGTGCACCATTCGCGACCGTCAATCGATGTGTTGTTCGAGTCGGCGGCCGATGTCTACGGCCCCGACCTGCTGGCGGTGGTGCTGACCGGCGCGAACAGCGACGGGGCCCGCGGCCTGGCGAAGGTCAAGGCACAGGGCGGCCTTACGATTGTCCAGGACCCGGAAGAGGCGCAGGTTTGCACCATGCCCGAAGCGGCGCTCAGCTTGCATGAGCCCGACCACATCCTAACTTTGCAGGGCATCGGCCAGTTGCTGGCCGGGCTGGAATGAACCACATGCCAAGAGATATTCAAGCCAAACTGCTGATCGTCGACGATCTGCCTGAGAATCTGTTGGCCCTGGAAGCGCTGATCAAGCGCGACGACCGCCAAGTCTTCAAGGCGTTATCGGCCGATGAAGCGCTGTCCCTGCTCTTGCAGCATGACTTTGCCTTGGCAATCATCGATGTGCAGATGCCGGGCATGAACGGGTTCGAACTGGCCGAGCTGATGCGCGGCACGGAAAAGACCCGCAGCATTCCCATTATTTTCGTCAGTGCCGCCGGCCGCGAGCGCAATTACGCGTTCACCGGTTATGAAAATGGCGCGGTGGATTTCTTGCACAAGCCGCTGGACACCCACGCGGTCAAAAGCAAGGTCAACGTGTTCGTCGAGCTCTATCGCCAGCGCAAGGCAATGAAGGAACAAGTGATTGCCCTCGAGCAAAGCCGTCGGGAGCAGGAGCAGTTGCTCAAGGAGTTGCAAGCCACCCGCAGCGAGCTCGAGCAGGCGGTGCGCATGCGTGACGACTTCATGTCGATCGTCGCCCATGAGGTGCGTACGCCGCTCAATGGCTTGATCCTCGAAACGCAGCTGCGCAAGATGCACCTGGCGCGGGACAACGCAGCGGCGTTCACCTTGGATAAGGTGAAGGCGATGGTGGAGCGCGATGAACGCCAGATCAAAAGCCTGATCCGCTTGATCGAGGACATGCTGGACGTCTCTCGCATTCGAACCGGCAAGCTGTCCATTCGTCCGACCCGCTTCAACCTGACGGCGCTGGTGCAGAACCTGCTGCGCAACTTCCAGCCGCAGATCGCTGCCGCCGAATGCACGCTGAGCTGCACGGCCGAACCGTTGGTAGAAGGGCACTGGGATGAGTTCCGCATCGAGCAGGTGGTGTCGAATCTGCTGACGAATGCGCTGCGCTATGGCAGCAAGAGTCCAATTGACGTGCGGGTCTACAAGACGCCCGACCATGCTTGCGTCGAAGTCCAGGACCAGGGCATCGGTATCAGCGAAGAGAATCAGAGGCGCGTCTTCCAGCAATTCGAGCGGGTTTCCTCCAAGGCCGCCACGGCGGGCCTTGGGTTGGGCTTGTTCATCTCCGAACAGATCGTTACCGCCCATGGCGGCAGCATCACGGTCGATAGCCGCCTCAACGAAGGGGCGTTGTTTCGCGTTTGTCTGCCTTTTCAGAAAACTGGCGAACGGACGCAACCTCTGAGTGACCCCAGGGTCGTATCAGCAGCTATTGATCCAACAAAGGCTTCTCATGAGTGAAGATGCGCAAGACGTTGTTCTGATCGTCGAGGATGACCCCTCGATCCTGATGGTGCTGTCGGCTTACCTGTCCGGCGAAGGCTATCGCGTGCTGCAGGCCGAAAACGGTGAGCAGGCGTTCGAGATCCTCGCGAGCAAGCCCCATCTGGACATGATGATTACCGACTTCCGCCTGCCCGGCGGCATTTCCGGCGTGCAGATCGCCGAGCCGGCGGTGAGGTTGCGTCCTGACCTGAAGGTCATCTTCATCAGCGGTTACGCCCAGGAAGTGCGCGAGACCGACAGCCCGATCACCCGCAAGGCGCCGATCCTGGACAAGCCGTTTGACTTGGATGTGCTGCAGAAAATCATGCAAAAAATGTTGTCCTGACTTCAAACACTTCAGGGGTACCCACTCAATATTCTCTGCTCGATGCCTATGTAACTGAACACTGCATCGTCAGAAGGTGTCGCCGGTAGTGTCAGCCTGATAATCGGCACCACCACCATTCCTCCGGATTGAATGTAATGGGCCCATTGGTCTCGCTGGGCGTCTTCCAGTCCGCCTTCGGTATAAAAAAAAGCCTCAATGGGAACCGAAGCGGGGTTGTTCAACTGTGGCCACGTGGCGAGGATGAGCTCGATATAGGCATAGTTTCCCTCGAAAAAACCGGCGAGGTTGTGGGCTCGAATGGTCTCTGCAAAGGATCTCGCGCTGGCATTGTTCGTTCGGTTATCGACGTCAAAACCGCACCATGCACCGTGGGCATCCCGGTTCTGTACCCATTGCTCTGCGGTAGTGATGCCCAGTGTCTGGCAACGTTGACTTTGATGGCGTTGGGTAGCATCAGTGAAAGGGTAAGCGCCACAGCCGGGCTTCTCCCGATTGTTGGTTGCTCCGTCCATAGGGAAGGCGCATAGGACCTTTACGTGGAGAGTGTCGGGATCCCTGATCAAGTCCGGATAAAAAATGTAACCGCTGCGTTGCCCATAAACCAACCCCTGGAATTTCACATCCTTTCTCAGGAAGGAAAACGAAACCCCGCCGCTACCTTGCGAGTATGGACTTGGATTCCAAGCGAAGTAATTGGATCCGCCTTTTGCCGCACGCAACATTACACCAGAGCAAAGAAAGCTCGGCCTTGTAGCGGAGCCGCAATCATCCCGAAGATCGTTGTATCGTTGATTCAGTTCGACTGCCACTTGGCCACCCGAGCGGCGCCAATCCGATGCGGAAGCAAACTCTACGGCACCACCTGTCAATGCGATCAGCAACGCCCATATGCCAATTTTTTTTTTCATGATCCACCTCAAACGCATTATTCATGCCTTGGAGGGTTCTCCAGGGCTGTGCGTTAAAGATCTAATCAGGAAAAAACCGTCCGGATAACTGTCAACTCTTACAGCTATCCATCAGTGCGATCTGCATTCAAGATATTGCGTCTTCTAAACCTTGATCATTTCCCGCACCTTCGCCGTCAATAGATCAAACGTGAACGGCTTGGTGATCATTTGCATGCCAGGGTCCAGGAAGCCACCGCGCACGGCTGCGTGTTCGGCGTACCCGGTGATGAACAGTACCTTGAGATCCGGGCGGATCTGCCGGCCGATTTCCGCCAGTTGCCGCCCGTTCATCCCAGGAAGGCCCACGTCGCTGATCAACAGGTCGATGCGCTGGCTCGATTGCAGGATCGGCATCGCGCCGTTGGCGTCGCCGGCCTCGACGAAGGCATAGCCCAACTCGCTCAGCACCGCACAGACCAATACCCGCACCGCTGGATCATCTTCGACGATCAGCACGGTTTCGCCATCCTGTGCATAAGGGGCCTGTTGGGCAACGGCCGACGGTTCGTGTATTTCTTCGCCCACGAAGCGCGGCAGGTAAAGGTTCACCGTGGTGCCTTTGCCGACCTCGCTGTCGATGGTCACATGGCCCCGCGACTGCTTACTGAAACCATAGATCATCGAAAGACCCAGGCCGGTGCCCTGGCCGATGGGTTTGGTGGTGAAGAAGGGGTCGAACGCTCGGTTGATCACCGCTTCAGGCATCCCGCAACCACTGTCTTGCACGCTCAGCACCACGTAGTCACCGGGCTCCAGGTTGGTGTAGGCGTCGGTGAAACCGGTGTCCAGGTATTGATTGAAGGTCTGCACCACCAGTTTCCCGCCATCGGGCATGGCGTCCCGGGCGTTGAGCACCAGATTGAGCAGGGCGCTTTCCAGTTGGTTGGGGTCGGCTTCGGCGATCCAGAGCTGATCGTCCAGCTGCATGTCCAGGCGGATACTCTCGTTGAGGCTGCGTTGCAGCAACTCGCCCATGGACAACACCAGGGTGTTCATTTGCACGGCCTTGGAGTCCAGCGATTGCCGGCGTGAGAAGGCCAGCAACCGATGCGTCAGGCCTGCCGCCCGATTGGCCGACGTCACCCCCAGGTCGATCAGACTGTCGAGGTCTTCGGTACGGCCGCGGGCCAGGCGTCGGCGCAGCAGTTCGAGGCTGCCGATGATGCCGGTGAGCATGTTGTTGAAGTCATGGGCGATGCCGCCGGTGAGCTGTCCGACCGCTTCCATTTTCTGTGATTGGCGCAGGGCTTCTTCGTTATGACGCAGTTGGGCGGTGCGCTCCTCGACCTGTAGTTCAAGGGTTTCGAGGGTATTTTGCAGGCGCAGTTCGCTGTTGCTGAGGTCGATCAGGCGGTCCCGTGCTTCATATTGCCTTCGGCGTCCACGCAGCGCGGTGGTCACCAGGCTGACGAGCGTTACCGGGTGGAAGGGCCGTTCCAGGAACGTCACGTTGCCCAATTGTGCGCCGATGCGAGCGACCGGGTTGTGCTCGGGGCCACCGTGGTGAGTCAGCAGGACGATGGGCAGGTCGGACCAGGCCGGTTGCTGTTCGATGTGCTGGAACAGCGTTTCCATATCTGGCCCCACCAGGGCTTCGGAGGACACTACCAGCACGCCCGCCCCATGCTCCAGTTCTTCGCACAAACGACCCAAATGGCTGCAAACGACTCCGCCGAAACCGGCTTCGTTGAGAATCATCAGGGCAATCTGGCTGTCCCGTCCCAGCGGCGCGAGAATCAGCGCCCGCTCGGACAGTGGCGTCGCCGAAGTCACTGGGGGGCATCCTCGAGCAGCGGGTTGTCCGACCCCATATAAGTCGGTACGCCACGCAACACGCCCTGGAAAGCCTCCAATGGTTGGCCAATGGTCATGCTCTTCTTGCTGATGCGGTACTCACGGATAGTGGATTCATGGCTGCCGGTGCGTTTCTTGATAATGGATATCGCTCGGCGAACCTTGCCCAGCGCCTCGAAATAACGCAGCAGGATAACGGTGTCGGCCAGGTAGGTAATGTCCACCGGCGCCTGCATGTCGCCCACCAGACCGTGCTGCGCAACGGTCATGAACGTTGCCGCGCCCTTGCGATTGAGGTAGAGCAACAGTTCATGCATGTGCAGGACCAGGGCGTTTTCTTCCGGCATGGCGGCCTGGTAGCCGTTGATGCTATCGATCACGACCGTCTTGATGTCGCCCTCGTCGACGCAGCGACGCACGCGGTGGGAGAACTCGCCGGGCGACAGTTCCGCAGCGTCCACCTGTTCGATCAGCAGGTTCCCGGTTTCTTGCAGCGCACTCAAATCAATCCCGATGTGTCTCATGCGTTCGAACAGCAAGCCCATTTCTTCATCGAAGATGAACAGCGCAGCTTTTTCGCCACGTCGCACGGCGGCTGCCGCGAAGATCAACGCAATCAGGGATTTACCGGTACCGGCCGGGCCAAGGATCAGCGTGCTGGAGCCGGTCTCGATGCCACCGCCCAGCAGGGCGTCCATTTCCGCGATGCCGCTGGACAGTTGCTGGCGCAGGTACTGGCCACGGTGCTCGGCAGCCACCAGGCGAGGGAAGACATGCAAGCCGTCGCTCATGATGGTGAAGTCGTGGTAACCGCCTCGGTATTTCTGCCCGCGATACTTGACCACCCGAAGCCGGCGCCGCTCTGCGCCGTAGCTGGGGGTCAATTCCTCAAGGCGGATAACGCCGTGGGCCACGCTGTGCACGGTTTTGTCCAAGGATTCGGTGGTGAGATCGTCCAGCAGTAATACCGTGGCGTCGTAACGCACGAAATAGTGTTTGATCGCAAGGATCTGGCGGCGATAGCGCAGGGAGCTTTGCGCCAGCAGGCGGATCTCGGAGAGGCTGTCGAGCACGACTCGGGTCGGCTTGAATCGCTCGACCACTTCGAAGATCTGCCGGGTAGCTTCGCCCAACTCCAGGTCCGAGGAATACAGCAGGCTTTGCTGGTGCTCGGCATTGAGCAGGCTCTCGGGCGGGGTCAGTTCGAAAATATGGATGTTTTCATCCAGTGTCCACCCGTGGGAGGCTGCGCCCTGGCGCAGTTCACGCTCGGTTTCCGATAGCGTGATGTACAACGAGCGCTCGCCGGCCTGGGCGCCGGCCATCAGGAAGTGCAACGCAACCGTGGTTTTACCGGTACCCGGTTCGCCCTCCAGGAGGAACACATGACCCCGAGACAAACCACCGGAAAGGATGTCGTCCAGTCCCTCGATACCGGTGGCGGCTTTTGCGCTGATCGACTCGTTAGATGTAATCAAAAATAACCCTCTCATGACTAGGGGAGTGGGCAGTAGGCGGGGTATCGCCTGAAATGAACTGCCTGAACACTTGACCTTTGGCAGTGATGGCGGTTCCGCTTTCTTTGACAAAACGCGCACTGCTGCGCAACTTTCGGCTCGCGTCGATTGGCCTAGAGCCCTTGCTGCAGCGCCGGGTCGTCGGGGTTCAGTTGTTCCAATTGGGCCAGCAGGATTTGGACATTCTGCAACTGTCCAGTCTCTTTCCAATAGTTGATCAGCAGCACACGTGCCTTGCGGTCGGCGGGGTAGCGCTGGACGATTTCCTGCAGCTGTTTCTGCGCGGCTTCCACTTCCTGCTCGGCGTGCAACGTGGTTGCCAGGTCATAACGGTAATGCCTGTTCTCAGGCTCCAGCTCCACGGCTTTTGCCAGGCCGAGCACCGCGTATTCGCTCTGGCCGTGTTGCAGTAGCCACATGCCCAGCGCATGTTGCAGATAGGCGGATGCCGGCTGGGTTTGCAACTGGCGGGCGAGCAATTGTCGTGCGGCTTCAGCCTGGCCTTGCTTGTCCAGCACGTCGACCTGCATGACCAGCGCCGGCAGGTTGTCCGGTTGCAGGCGCAGCGCCTGTTCAAGTGCCTGCTGGGCTTTTTTCAGCTCGGCGTTGTGCAAATACAGGCGGGCGAGTTGATAAAGCGATTCGGTAGTCGGTGGCCCGTCGTTCAACACCTGTTTCCAGGTATCGACAGCGATCTGCATCGCTGCGAAATACAGGCCCAGTTCATCCGGCGAAGACCCCAGCAGCGCATCCACCGCAGCGAATCGGACGCTTGGCTCGTTGTCATCCAGCAGCGGGCCGAGCAACAGGCTGCGATGGGCGTTCGGCACCAGCCCGACGATACTGCCGATGGCCGCTCGCCGCACTTCTGGCGCTTCGCTTTGCAGGTCCGCCTGTGCCAGTTTCAGGGCTTGGGGGCTGGGGTAGTTGGGCAGTTCCGCGTGCAGCCATACCCGACGCTTGGGCGACAGGTCCGGACGTCCCAATTGCTGATACAACATCCGCGCGGCGCCGGGCTGGCCATTGCGTGCTTGTTCCAGGGCTTCGCTGTAACCGCGCTTGATAGCCTCGGGAATCTGCGGCGTCGTACCGCGCTGCCATATCGCGACAAGACCGATCGCCAACACAACGGCAAGACTGAGGAGCAGGTAGCGGCGAGGCGAGGGCATGCAGGTAATCCATAACCAGGAGCGTGAAATGTCGCAAGCTTCGGTCAGGCCGCGACCTTAGTCAAACCTTGTGGCTATCCGCGCACGAAACGTATCGGCGATCGACCAAAAAAAGCCCCGCGTCCAGATGGGAGGCGGGGCAAAAATTTGGCTGGTTGCGGCCAACCAAAGGAGCTCGGTTGAGCCGGCTGGTCAGTTGCGGGCGACGGTTTCCGGTTGCCAGCCGCCGCCGAGGGCCTTGTAGATCGCGACGATGCCGCGATACAGGTCGACTTCGGCCTGGGCCTGGCTATCTTCCGCAGCCAGGCGCTCACGTTGGGCGTCGAGGAGCACGAGGAAATCCTCCGTGCCTTCGCGGTAGCGAATTTCGGCGAGGTTGGCGGCCGCGCGGCTCGATTCGCTCTGGCGGATCAGCGAGATCAGCCGTTGCTGGCGCTTGCCGTAGTCGCTGAAAGCATTTTCCGATTCTTCCAAGGCCAGCAGCACTTGTTGCTCGTAGTTCGCCAGGGCGCCATCCGCCTCGGCGCTGGCACCGCGCAGGCGAGCCCGCACGCTGCCCAAGTCGAAAGCTGCCCAGGTAATGCTCGGACCCAGTGCCCAGGCATTGGCCGCCGAAGAGCCGATCTGCGAACCGCGTCCAGCGGTAAAGCCGAGGAAGCCGCTGAGGCTGACCCGTGGGAACAGGTCGGCCTTGGCCACGCCGATGCGTGCCGTGGCGGCTGCCAACTGACGCTCGGCGCTGAGCACGTCCGGGCGGCGTTGCAGCAGTTGACCGGGGTCGCCAATCGGCAGGGCCTTGGCAATGGCCGGCAACTGTTTGGGGCTCAGGTCCACGCTCAGCTTGTCCGGCCGCTCGCCCAGCAATGTCGCGATGCGGTTGCGCTGGCGGGCCTGTTCGGCTTGCAGTTGCGGCACGCTGGCTTCCACTGCGGCCAGCCGAGCATCGGCACGGACCACATCGAGTTGATCGCCGACGCCGGCATCGCGCAGGCTTTCGGTGATCTTGCGTGACGCCTGCTGGTTGTCCAGGTTCGCCAGGGCAATCTTCTCCCGAAGCTGGGCGCCGCGCAGTTGGCCGTAGGCATCCACCAGTTCGGCGATCATCGTCACCTGCAACTGGTAGAGGTCGGCTTCGGTGGCCTGCTGGTCGGCGTCGGTGGCCTCCAGGTTACGCCGGATGCGACCGAACAAGTCCAGCTCCCAGGCCATATCCAGGCCCAGGTCGTAGCGCTCGCTGTTGACCCGATCATCGGTCTGGCCCATCGGGTTCTGCCCCTTGCCCAACTCGCTGCTGGCACGGCTGGTGATGGTCGGCATGGCGTCATTGCTGGCGTCATCGCGAATCGCACGGGCGGCCCGCAGACGGGCGAAGGCCACGCGCAACTCGCGGTTGCCTTCCAGGGAGCGGGTCACCAACGCGTTGAGGGTCGGGTCGTCGAACTGCTGCCACCAGATGCCTTCGAAGCGCGCGCGGTCGAAGTTTTTCTGGCCGGCGGCGCCGTCGGTGGCGGTGGTGATATTCGCCGCCTCCGTTTCTGGCTCCTTGTAGTCCGGGCCCACGGCGCAGGCACTCAGTGCCAGGACCAGCAAGCTCGGAATGAACACTTTCAAACTCATTGTTGCGCCTCCAGTTTCAAGGCCCGGGCCGCTTTGCGGGCCTCGCTGCGCTCGACAAAGTTGCGGATCAATACATAGAACACGGGCGTCAGCAGCAGACCAAAGAACGTCACGCCGAGCATCCCCGAGAACACCGCGACACCCATGGCATGGCGCATTTCCGCACCGGCGCCGCTGGAGAACACCAGGGGCACCACACCCATGATGAAGGCGAACGAGGTCATCAGGATCGGCCGCAGACGCAGGCGGCAGGCTTCGAGCACGGCGGCCAGCGGGGTCATGCCTTCGAGCTGTTTATCCTTGGCGAACTCGACGATCAGAATCGCGTTCTTACAGGCAAGCCCCACCAGTACGATCAAGCCGATCTGCGTGAAGATGTTGTTGTCACCGCCCGACAGAATCACACCGGTGATGGCCGACAGCAGGGTCATCGGAACGATCAGGATGACCGCCAACGGCAGGCTCCAGCTTTCGTACTGTGCCGCGAGTACCAGGAACGCCAGCAGGACGCAGAGCGGGAACACGAACAGCGCGGTGTTGCCCGAGAGGATCTGCTGGTACGTCAGGTCGGTCCACTCGTAGGTCATGCCGTTGGGCAGTTCGTCCTTGAGCAGTTTCTCGATGGCTTTTTCAGCCTGGCCGGAGCTGTAGCCCGGGGCGGCGGCACCGTTGATTTCAGCGGTAATGAAACCGTTGTAGTGCATCACGCGGTCCGGCCCCGAGGTGTCGCTGACCTTGATGAAGGTCGCCAGCGGGATCATCTCGCCACGGTTGTTACGTACCTTGAGCTGGCCGATCTGGTCCGACTCGAGGCGGAACTGCTGCTCGGCCTGGACGTTGACCTGATAGGTGCGGCCGAAGCGGTTGAAGTCGTTGGCATACAGCGAACCCAGGTAAATCTGCAGGGTGTCGAAGATATCGCTGACAGCCACGCCGTGGGTCTTGGCTTTTTCACGGTCGATGGCGGCATCGACCTGGGGCACGTTCACGGTGTAGCTGGTGAACAGACCGGCCAGTTCCGGCACGTTGTGGCTCTTGGTGATGATGTTCATGGTTTCTTTGTACAGCTCGTCGTAGCCCAGGTTGCCCCGGTCTTCGATTTGCAGGCGGAAACCACCGATAGTGCCCAGGCCTTGTACTGGCGGCGGCGGGAAGATCGCCATGTAGGCTTCCTGGATTTCCGAGTACTGGCCGTTCAACGCACCGGCGATCGCACCGGCCGACATGCTCGGGTCCTTGCGCTCGTTAAAAGGCTTGAGGGTGACGAACACGATGCCGGAGTTCGGGCTGTTGGTGAAACCGTTGATCGACAGGCCCGGGAAGGCCACCGCGCTTTCAACGCCTGGCTGTTTGAGGGCCATGTCGGACATGCGTTTGATCACGTCTTCGGTGCGGTCCAGGCTCGCGGCGTCCGGCAATTGGGCGAAGGCCACCAGGTATTGCTTGTCCTGGCCAGGCACGAAACCGGTCGGTGTGCTCGAGAAGCCGAAGAACGTCAGCACCATCAGGCCTGCGTACAGGACGAGGGCAATGCCGCTGCTGCGGATTACGCGGCCGACGGCGCCCACATAGCTGTGGCTGGCGCGGTCGAAGAAACGGTTGAACGGTCGGAACAGCCAGCCGCCGAAGATCTTGTCGAGGAACCGCGAGAAACGGTCCTTGGGCGCGTCATGGCTCTTGAGCAATACCGCGGCCAGCGCTGGCGACAGGGTCAGCGAGTTGAACGCCGAGATCACCGTCGAGATGGCAATGGTCAAGGCAAACTGCTTATAGAACTGTCCGGTCAAGCCACTGATGAAGGCCGCTGGCACGAACACCGCGCACAGCACCAGTGCCGTGGCAATGATCGGCCCCGTCACTTCGCCCATGGCGCGCTTGGTCGCTTCCACCGGCGTGAGCCCGAGGCCGATGTTCCGTTCGACGTTCTCCACCACCACGATGGCGTCGTCCACGACGATCCCGATGGCCAATACCAGGCCGAATAGCGACAGCGCGTTAAGGGAGAAGCCGAACAGGTGCATGACCGCGAAGGTACCGATCAGCGACACCGGAACGGCCACCAACGGGATGATCGAGGCGCGCCAGGTCTGTAGGAACAGGATGACGACCAGCACCACGAGAATCAGCGCTTCGAACAGGGTGTGGACCACCGCTTCGATGGAGCCGCGCACGAAAATCGTCGGGTCATAGACGATGCTGTAGTCCATGCCGGCCGGGAAGCCTTTCTTCAACTCGTCCATTTTCTCGCGCACATCGTTGGAAATCTGGATGGCGTTGGAGCCTGGGCGCTGGAAGATCGGGATCGCTACCGCCGGCTGGTTGTCGAGCAACGAGCGCAGGGCGTATTGGCTGGAACCCAGCTCAATCCGTGCGATGTCTTTCAGGCGAGTGATTTCACCGTTGGCGCCAGAACGGATGATGATGTTCTCGAACTCTTCTTCGCTCACTAGGCGACCCTGGGTGTTGACCGAGAGTTGAAACGCCTGTGCATTCGGCGCTGGCGGGGCGCCCAGGGCACCGGCGGCAACCTGGCGGTTCTGTTCACGGATCGCCGTGACCACGTCGGTGGCGGTCAGGTTGCGCGAAGCGGTCTTGTTCGGATCCAGCCAGACCCGCAAGGAGTAATCGCCCATGCCGAACAGCTGCACATCACCCACGCCGCCGAGGCGCGCCAGCTCATCCTTGATGTTGAGCAAGGCGTAGTTGGACAGGTAGAGCATGTCGTAGCGTTGGTCCGGCGAGGTCAAGTGCACGACCATCGTCAGGTCGGGCGATGCCTTGTCCACCGTGATACCGATGCGGGTCACTTCCTCCGGCAACTTGGGCTCGGT
Organism: Pseudomonas marvdashtae; assembly: GCF_014268655.2. NCBI lineage: Bacteria > Pseudomonadati > Pseudomonadota > Gammaproteobacteria > Pseudomonadales > Pseudomonadaceae > Pseudomonas > Pseudomonas marvdashtae. Next base: position 2,941,139 of record NZ_JABWQX020000001.1, on the reverse strand, counting down.
TCGGGTGACGCGGTTCTGCACCTGCACCTGGGCGTTGTCCAGGTCGGTGCCCAGGGCAAAGGTGATGGTCAGGGTGATCTTGCCGTCGGCGGTGGACTGCGAGGACATGTACAGCATGTTCTCGACACCGGTGATGGCTTGCTCCAAGGGCGCGGCAACGGTTTCGCCGATCACTTTGGGGTTGGCGCCTGGGAAGTTGGCGCGCACGACCACGGTCGGTGGCACGACTTCCGGGTATTCGCTGATCGGTAGCTGGAATAGCGAGATGGCGCCGGCGATCAGGATCAGCAGCGAGAGCACCGCGGCAAAGATCGGCCGTGAAATGAAGAACTGGGAAAATTTCATCTTGAGTTCAGTCCCTTAACCGCGTGGGGACGCAGAGGCCAGTTTGCCTGCCGATCCGGACGGCGCCTTGGCGGGCGCGACCTGAGGCAAGTTGCTGGCTTCGAGCGCTTTGCGTTGTTGTGCCAGGGCGGCGAGGGTGGCTTCGCTGGCCATCGGCACCGTTTCAGGCGTAACCGGCGAACCTGGACGGGCGCGTTGCAGGCCCTTGACGATGATGGTGTCGTCCTTGCTCAAGCCGTTGCGCACGATGCGCAGGCCTTCGATCTTCGGCCCCAGCTCGACGGCGCGGTACGCAGGCTTGTTCTCGGCGTCCATCACCAGCACGAATTTCTTGCCAAGGTCGGTGCCGACGGCTTCGTCGTTGATCAGCACGGCGGAGTAGGTGCCGCTGCCCACCAGCTTCAGGCGAGTGTAGAGGCCTGGCGTGAAGGCGCCGTCCTTGTTGTCGAATACCGCGCGACCGCGGATGGTGCCGGTCTGCGGGTTGACCTGGTTGTCGACGAAGTTCATCTGGCCCAGGTGCGGGTTGCCGTCTTCGTTGGACAGGCCCATGTAGACCGGCGTGGCCTGGCCGCGCTGGCCCTGGCGGGCGAGTTGGGTGTACTTGAGGAAGACGCGCTCGTCGGCGTCGAAGTAGGCGTAGACCTTGTCGGTGGACACGACGCTGGTCAGCGGCGTGACGTCGGCGGTCACCAGGTTGCCAGCGGTGATCTCCGCACGGCTGACGCGGCCGCTGATGGGCGAGGTGACTCGGGTGAAGCTCAGGTTCAGTTTCGCCAGGTCCAACTGCGCCTGGATGCCCGCTACGGCGGCGCGAGCTTCCTGGGCCGCGGTGGTGCGCGAATCCGCCAGTTCGGCGGAGATGGCATTGCTCAAGCGCAGGCGTTCGCCACGCTGGGCTTCGTTCTCGCTGCGGGTTGCAGTGGCGCGGGCCTGGGCCAACTGGGCTTCGAGACGACGCACTTCTGCCTGGAAGGGGCGCGGGTCGATCTGGAACAGCAGGTCGCCTTTCTTGACCAGCGCACCTTCGGTGAAGGCCACTTCATCGATCTGCCCGGAAACACGCGGGCGAATCTCGACGGTTTCCGGCGCTTCGAGGCGTCCGGTGAATTCATCCCATTCGTTGACGGGCTGCTCCAGCACCTTGGCCACGCTGACTTTGGCCGCCGGCATGGAAGCTGCCGTGTCGGGAGTCTTGCCGCAAGCGCTGATCACCAGCACTGCCAACAGTGCGAGGGGAAAGCGCAGTTTAGAAAGTGAATGTTCCATGGATAGCATCCGCCAAGTGTATTGAGATGGCCGGATGATGCGTGGCGAGGCGCAGAGGAACGAATCGAATGAAGCAAAGGTAACTATCATTCGGAATGATATAAGCCATTGGCGAGCCCTCTGGAGCGGGGCTTTCGTTAGGTGGCTATCATTTGCAATGATGTTTCGGGCACGTCTTATGGCAGGTAAACATCATGAATACGCTTGATCGCACCCTCCTTGCGCAACGCTTCCACCGCCTCACGCAAGTCGTCGACAATCTTCGCCGAGCAGCGCCGCGAGCAGGCCAGGTAAAGGTCGGCGCTGCTGCCGACCGAACTCATCAGCAGTTTGCGCTTGGACACTTTCGGCCAGATGTAGCGACTCTCCGGGACACCGTTGAACCAGGCATCGATACGCCCCATCAGTAGCATCTGGGCAGGGTTGTCGCCGATGGCCAGGGGGTAGATCTGGTCGTCCCGGAAGCCCTCGGTGCGCAGGATCTCCTCTTGCGCGCTGCCCAGGCCGACGCCTATCTTGCGGAAGGTTTCTTTCGCTTGGGCGAAGCTGTCCACCTGCCGGTCGAGGCTGAAGAAGGCTCGCTCCATGGGCATGATCCGGGCGATCCAGGTGAAGCGATCCTCTCGCCCCGGAATGCGCGACAGGGGCGTTATCAAGTAATCGTGTTCTTCGCTCACGTGTTTCTGTGCCCTGGCCCAGGGAAGCAGATGGATCTTCGCGGTGTACCCGGCCCGGGTCATGGCTTGCACCGCGACATCGCCGATAATCCCGTGCCCCCTGGGGTCGTCGACGAAGGTCAGCGGGGGCGCGTCGAGGATGTGCAGTTCAAGCACCTGGGACTCGCTGCGGGCGTGATCGACTACCAGCAGCAACAGGCAGAGCAGGCACAATGCTTGGGTACGGCCATTCAAAACGCGGTTGATCCGGCTCATGATCGATACTTCAGGCATTGAAAGGGCGGGGCGCCATTCTACGCATGCCGGGCGCCAGTCACATCGTCTTGCAGGCCGCTGTGTCATGGGGACGCGCTTGCATACACGGCGCGTTCTTGTGTGGACATGTCCGCGTTTGTCATCCGGCCTGATTGCGTGTTCCTGAAGGTATAGATCATCCCGACGATAAAAACCCGGGTGCGCGGGATTTGATGTCAGGCGGGTGCACTCCATCGAACCTTGTAAAGCAGCGCCCCTTCAGAACCGCGCGCCCATGCCGATACAGCGCACATAACTTCTATTGCGCGGTCGCTTTCGAGCGCCCCAGCCAGGAAAATCAAGGCGTTCGTGTACTTGTACTCCCTACGATTTTCGCAGGTATGAACATAAGCGGACCTCAGGGAAAGAACCATGTCAGCCCATCCCCGGACCGAATTGGAAGGCGCCCTTGCCGCGTGCAAAGGCAGTTTTCTTTCCGTTGCCTTTTTCAGCTTTTTCGTCAACTTGCTGATGCTGGTCCCCTCGTTCTATATGCTGCAGGTCTACGACCGCGCAGTCGCCAGCACCAGCCTGTCGACGTTATTGATGTTGACGCTGATCATGCTGCTGATGATGACTACCATGGGCGGCCTGGAATGGGTTCGCTCTCGGATCATGGTGCGGATCAGCACGCGCCTGGACACGCTGCTTGGGCGGCGTCTGTTCGATGCGAGCTTCAAGCAGGCACTCAACTCCTGTGGCATGAACGCCACGGCCCAACCGCTGAGTGACTTGAATGCGTTGCGCCAGTTCCTGACTGGCAATGGTCTGTTCGCGTTTTTCGACACGCCGTGGATTCCGATTTACCTCACCGTCATGTTCATTTTCCATCCCTGGTACGGCTGGATGGGGCTGCTGAGCGCGTTATTGCTGGGGGCGCTGGCCTTCGTCAACGAGAAGCTGACCCACGCGCCGTTGCAAGCCGCCAACCGTGAACAGATGGCGGCCACCGCGTTTACCAACAAAAGCCTGCGCAACGCCGAAGTGGTTGAATCCATGGGCATGCTGGGCAGTCTGCGCCAGCGCTGGGATGGACAAACCTACAACATCCTGTCTTTGCAAAGTCTGGCCAGTGACCGCGCCACGAGCGTTGCCGCGGTGTCCAGGACGTTCCGCCAGATTGTCCAATCGCTGGTGCTGGGCCTTGGCGCATACCTGACGATCAATCAGGAGATTTCGCCGGGACTGATGATCGCCGGTTCGATTTTGCTCGGCCGCGCCCTGGCCCCCATCGATCAGTTGATCGGCGTCTGGAAAGGCTTTTTGAGTGCGCGGGGGCAATACGCCAGGCTGCATGAACTACTGCTCAAGATCGCCGCCGAACCGGAACGCATGTCGTTGCCGGCACCCGAAGGAGCGATCCGCGTCGAAGGGCTTTGTGTCGGATCGCCGAACAGCCGCCAGGCGATCATTCGTGGCCTGAGTTTCGAAGTGCCGGCGGGAGAGGTGGTGGGCATCATTGGTCCCAGCGGCGCCGGTAAGTCGACCCTCGCCAGAGCGCTGCTCGGGATCTGGCCTGGCCAGTCCGGCACGGTGCGCCTGGACGGCGCGGACATCAGCCAATGGCGCCGGGACGAATTGGGCCCGTACATTGGTTATCTGCCGCAAGACATCGAGTTGTTCGAGGGCACGATCAGCCAGAACATCTCACGCTTCGGCCCGGTGGACGCGCCCGCGGTGGTCGCTGCCGCACGCATGGCCGGGGTCCACGAGCTGGTGCTGCAACTGCCCGATGGCTACGACACCGTGATCGGCGCCAATGGTGGTGGATTGTCCGGTGGCCAGCGCCAGCGCATCGGTTTGGCCCGCGCGCTTTACGGCGAGCCCCGCCTGGTGGTGCTGGATGAACCGAACTCCAACCTGGACGACGCCGGAGAGAAGATGCTCACCGAGGCGCTGAAAAAGCTCAAGCAGAGTGGGGCCACGGTGTTCGTCATCACCCATCGTTCCGGGGTGCTGGCGCAGGTCGACAAACTGTTGGTCCTCAATCAAGGCGAGCTGAGCCTGTTCGGTCCACGGGACAAGGTGCTGGCGCGGTTGCAGGGCGCAGCCCCAGCCACCCAGCAGGTCGCCGCGGTTGAAGCGCAGAAAACGGGTGAACAGCTTTATGCAAAACAGTAGTCCCTCATCCGTCGACAGGGTCGGCTTGCCTATCGACGACAAACCGGTGCGCCGAGTGGGTTATCTGATGCTGCTGGTGACCTTCGGCCTGTTCGGCGGCTGGGCGACCCTGGCGCCGCTCAACAGCGCGGCGCTTGCGCCGGGCGTGGTCACGGTCAAAAGCTATCGCAAGACCGTGCAGCATCTGGAAGGCGGCATCGTCCGTGAACTGCGCGTGCATGACGGCGACTTGGTGAAGTTGGGCGATGTGCTGCTGGTGCTCGACAACACCCAGGCACGTTCGGAGATGGAGGCGATGCGCAGCCAGCTGATTGCCGCCCTCGAACTCGAAGCCCGGCTGGTGGCTGAACGTGATGCATTGCCCGAGCCGTTGGCCGTCCCGACCCTGGATCCTGCCGACCTGCGCGTACGCGAGGCCCGCGACAGCGAGGCGCGGATTTTCCAGACCCGCCGCACTTCGTTGCTCGGCGAGATCGCCTTGCTGGAGAAGTCCATCGGGCAGATCGAAGAACAGATTCGTGGCTACAAGGCCATCGTCGCCAGCAAACAATTGCTCGCGGTGTCCTATCAGGAAGAAATTTCCGATTTGCGTGCGTTGTTGGCTGAAGGCTACGTCGACAAGCAACGCCTTCGCGAGCAGGAGCGCAGCCTTGCGCGCCTGCACGCCGAAATTGCCGAAAGCCAGTCCGAAAGCGCGCGAGCGGGGGTTCATGTCGACGAAGCGCGGCTGAAGATACTTCAGCTGAAAAAAACCTTCGCTACCGAAGTCGCGGGTTTGCTCGGCGATGCGCGGACCAAGGTCTACGAGCTGCGTGAACGACTGGCCACCTTGCAGGATCGCGACCAGCGCACCGATATCCTTGCGCCAGAATCAGGCCGGATCATGGGCATGACGGTGCACACCCTGGGCGCCGTGGTCAGCCCTGGCACCGCGCTGCTGGACATTGTCCCGGCCAATGAGGAATTGATCGTCGAGGCGCAGGTTTCGCCAATGGACATTGACCGGATCAAGGTCGGCAAACTGGCGGGTATTCGCTTCAGCGCGTTCAAAAGCGGCACCACGCCCGTCATGGAAGGGCAGCTGGTGCAGGTATCCGCCGATCGCCTGGTCAACAAAGACACCGGCGCGCCTTATTACCTGGCGCGGGTGGCGTTGACCGACAACGGGCGCTTGGCGCTGGGCGACCTCGCTTTGGTGCCGGGTATGCCGGTGGAGGTGCTGATCAATACCGGCGCGCGGACGCTGCTGGAGTATTTGATGCAGCCTGCGAGCAATGCATTCGCCCGCTCGCTGATCGAGGATTGATATGAAGCCTCTGGTCCTGCTGTGCCTGGCGCTCATGCCGTTTGGCGCTCTAGCTGACAACGACGCTTACCTGGACCTCTGGCAATTGCATCAAGAGGCGCAGGGGGCGGATCCGCGCATCCTTCGGGCACAAGCCCTGATTCGCAGCGGAGAGGGCAACGAGCGAGCGGCCTTCGGTCAGTTGTTGCCGCAGCTCAACGCCAGCGGTAGCGTCAACCGCAGTCGGCGCGACGATGATCTGAGCCGTATCCAGTACAACGGCAAGCGCATGGCGGTGATGCTCAATCAGGTGATCTACGACCCGCAGGTCTGGCGCAGTTATCAGCGGTACGTGGAGCTGGCCCGGCAAAGCGAGTACGAATCCGACGATACCCAGGTGCAGGCCAGCATTGACCTGTCCGAGCGGTATTTTGCGGTGCTCGCAGCGGAAGACGAACTGGCTCTGGTGCGCAGCGAGCTCGGCGCGACCGAGCGCAACCTCAAGCGTCTCAACGCCCTCTATGCGCGCCAGATGGCGATGGTGACCGATACGTTGGACCTCGAGGCGCGCGTGGATGCGCTCAAGGCTGATGAGATCGAGGCCAGCAACAAGGTCGAGGTCAGCCGCGAAGCAGTGTCCGAACTGGTGGGGCGCGCCGTCACCGAGCCGTTCAAGCGCATCGCCGATAATCCGGCGTTCAGCTTGCCGGCACAAGCGCAGGATTATTGGGTGCAGACCGCGCTGGACAGCAACCCGGCGCTGCATGCGCGCGAACACAGTATCCGCGCCGCCGAGGCGGCTATCGGTGAAGCCAGGGCCGGGCATCTGCCCCGACTGGGCCTCAACCTGATGGCGCAACGCAGCGACATCGGCTATGAAGGCGCGTTGGCGCCTCGCTCGGACAACCTCGTCGCGTCCCTCGATTTGCAAGTTCCGCTTTACAGTGGCGGCGCCACCCGTGCCCGAGTCTCAAGTTCCGAAAGCGACAAGGAAGTCGCCCAGCAGGAACTGGAAGCCTTGCGACGCCAGGTCATCAAGGAAACCCGTACGGCCTACCTGGGCATGAGCGCCGAGCTGAGTCGTATCAAGGCGACGCGCCGCGCTTTGGATTCCGCTGAAAAGTCCCGGGTCGCCACCGAAAAAGCCTTCACCTACGGCGTCAAGAATGCCGTGGATGTACTCGATAGCATCAAGGAGGAGTTTCGCGCGCGGCGTGATTTCCTTCAGTCCCAATACCGCTTCGTCACCAGCCTGCTGGTCCTGCACCGCTGGAGCGGAAGGTTGGGGGAGGGGGATATCCGCAAAGCCAACGAATGGCTCGTTGCCCCCGCCTCGTCGGATATACGGTCAAAAAATGATGGCTAAGTAATATTATTGACGCCATTTTTCGGGCAAAATGAACCACTTGTCGCGGCCGCACCCGGGAAAGGCCGCAGATCGCCCATAGGAAGCTCGTATGCCCAGTCCACTTGGTTATTCCTCGATTTCGTATGCAAAGCTGACTAGCAATGTGCAGGTCAACAGTTTGCTATACGGCACTTATTGGGCTGGCAGCGCGACCACGGGTACGTCGTTGACGTACAGCTTCTTGGGTACGAATTCCTATTTCGCCAGGAACTACAGTGATTTCGACGAATATCGAGCCAGCTACTCCCTCACCTCGGCACAGCAAAACAGCATCACCAGCGCGCTAGGTGCGTGGAGCTCGGTCTCCAACCTCAAGTTCAAACAGGTCTCCGATACACTCGCCAACACTGGAGACTTGCGATTCGGCGGCTACATGGATATGCCCGATAGCTTCGCTGCCTGGGGCTATTACCCGGCCAATAGCCCTAGCGGGGGTGATGTGTGGATCGGTCCAGTCACCAATGACCCGAGTCCTGTCAAAGGCACCTACGACTACATGACGTTCATGCATGAGATCGGCCACGGGCTAGGCCTCAAGCATCCGTTTTCGCCAAGCGATTCAAACGCCACAGTCCTGTCCGCTCAGTTCGATGACGTTCGTTATACGATCATGAGCTACAACAACAATTACTCGTATCAGCCCACGACACCGATGTTGCTGGATATCGCCGCGATCCAGAGTCTTTACGGCGCGAACAACCAGTGGCAAATCGGTAATAACACCTATAGCTGGACTGCCAACCAGTCTGTGTTCGAGACGATCTGGGACGCGGGCGGCATCGATACCATTGATGCGAGCAGCCAGGCGCAAGCTGTGCGTATCAACTTGAACGAAGGGCAGTTCAGCAAGATCGGCCAGGCATTCGTGAACCTCAGTACCGACACTGATTTCAATGAAGGCCTGGCGATCGCCTATGGCACCAAAATCGAAAACGCAGTCGGCTCGGCCAATGACGACACGCTGATTGGCAACGCGCTGGCCAACGTGCTGAACGGTCGCGCTGGCAAGGACGTGATGATTGGCGGGGCAGGTAACGATACCTACGTCGTCGACAATATCGACGATGTTATTCAGGAAAGCAGTGCGCTCAATAGCGGAGTCGATACAGTCCTGGCCTCCAGCAATTATGTCTTGAGCGCCAACATCGAGACCCTGACGCTCAGTGGTGTCGGCAATATCAACGGCACCGGCAACGCCCTGAACAACCGCATCACCGGCAACACCGCGGCGAATGTGCTGGACGGCGGCATCGGTATCGACACGCTCGTTGGTGGTACCGGCAACGACACCTACGTGGTCGACAACCTCAAGGACGTGATCAGCGAAACCAGCACCCTGGCCAGCGAAATCGATACCGTACGTTCCTCTTTGAATTGGACGCTGGGCGCCAACCTGGAGAACCTCACCCTGACCGGGCTCGCCAACCTCAACGGCCTTGGCAACGCTTCGAACAACGTGCTGACCGGCAATGCCGGCAACAACGTTTTGGATGGCCTGACCGGACGCGATACGTTGATCGGCGGTGCGGGCAACGACACCTATATGCTCGATAATGTTGGCGACAGCATTGTCGAACTCGCCGATGAAGGCCGCGACGTGGTCCGCACTTCGGTCAGTCATGTCTTGTCGGCCAACGTCGAGGACGGCCAGCTGCTCGGCGTTGCCGCGCTCAATTTAACCGGCAACGCCTCGAACAACAGCTTGATCGGCAACGCCGCGGCCAACGTGCTCAATGGCCTGGATGGCGCGGACTTCCTGGACGGTGGCGCCGGCATCGACACCTTGATCGGTGGCACCGGCAACGACACTTACGTGGTCGACAACCTCAAGGACGTCGTCAGCGAAACCAGCACTGTGGACGGCGAGATCGACACCGTGCGCTCCTCGGTGAGCTGGAGCCTTGGCGCCAATCTGGAAAACCTGACGCTGACGGGCGTCGCTCACATCAACGGCAGCGGCAATGCGCTCGCCAACGTGCTGGTCGGCAATGCCGGCAATAACGTGTTGAATGGTGGCGCAGGCGTCGACCAACTGGACGGCGGTGCCGGCAACGATACCTACTACGTGGATAATCTCGGCGATACGGTCACCGAGCGAGGCGCTTCGCTGGTTGAAATCGACAGCGTTATTTCGTCCGTCAACTACGCCCTGGGCGCCAATCTCGAAAACCTGACGTTAAGCGGTTCCGGCAATATCAACGGCATCGGCAACGCCCTGAACAACCGCATCACCGGCAACACCGGGGCGAATATGCTGGACGGCGGCATCGGTATCGACACGTTGGTTGGCGGCACCGGCAACGACATTTATGTGGTCGATAATCTCCGGGACGTCATCAGCGAAACCAGTGTCCTGGCCAGCGAAATCGACACGGTTCGTTCCTCCCTGAGCTGGACCCTTGGCGCCAATCTGGAAAACCTCACCCTGACTGGCATTGCCCCTATCAACGGCAGCGGCAACGCCTTGAACAACGTGCTGACCGGCAATGCCGGCAACAACCTACTCAATGGCCTGGCCGGACGCGATACGTTGATCGGCGGTGCGGGCAACGACACCTATATGCTCGATAATGTTGGCGACAGCATTGTCGAACTCGCCGATGAAGGCCGCGACGTGGTCCGCACTTCGGTCAGCCATGTCTTGTCGGCCAACGTCGAGGACGGCCAGCTGCTCGGCGTTGCCGCGCTCAATTTAACCGGCAACGCCTCGAACAACAGCTTGGTCGGCAACGCCGCGGCCAACGTGCTCAATGGCCTGGATGGCGCGGACTTCCTGGACGGCGGCGCCGGCATCGACACCTTAATCGGTGGCACCGGCAACGACACTTACGTGGTCGACAACCTCAAGGACATCGTCAGCGAAACCAGTACGCTGGACGGCGAGATCGACACCGTGCGCTCCTCGGTGAGCTGGAGCTTGGGCGCGAACCTGGAAAACCTCACGCTGACGGGCGTCGCCCACATCAACGGCAGCGGCAATGCGCTGGATAACGTCATGACCGGCAATGCCGGCAATAACGTGTTGAATGGTGGCGCAGGCGTCGACCAACTGGACGGTGGTGCGGGCAACGACACGTATTACATCGATAATCTTGGCGACACAGTGATTGAGCGGGGTGCGTCGCTGATTGAAATTGACAGTGTCTTTTCAAGCATCAGCTACAACCTGGGCACCAACTTCGAGAACCTGACGCTGCTCGGCGCCGCCAGCCTCAACGGCACCGGTAACGCCCTGAACAACCGCATCACCGGCAACACCGGGGCGAACCTGCTGGACGGCGGAGTCGGTATCGACACGTTGGTTGGCGGCACCGGCAACGACATTTATGTGGTCGATAACCTCCGGGACGTCATCAGCGAAACCAGTGTCCTGGCCAGCGAAATCGACACGGTTCGTTCCTCCCTGAGCTGGACGCTGGGCGCCAATCTGGAAAACCTCACGCTGACTGGCATTGCCCCTATCAACGGCAGCGGCAACGCCTTGAACAACGTGCTGACCGGCAATGCCGGCAACAACCTACTCAATGGCCTGGCCGGACGCGACACGTTGATCGGCGGTGCGGGCAACGACACCTATATGCTCGATAACGTTGGCGACAGTGTTGTCGAACTCGCCGATGAAGGCCGCGACGTGGTCCGCACTTCGGTCAGCCATGTCTTGTCGGCCAACGTCGAGGACGGCCAGCTGCTCGGCGTTGCCGCGCTCAATTTAACCGGCAACGCCTCGAACAACAGCTTGGTCGGCAACGCCGCGGCCAACGTGCTCAATGGCCTGGATGGCGCGGACTTCCTGGACGGCGGCGCCGGCATCGACACCTTAATCGGTGGCACCGGCAACGACACTTACGTGGTCGACAACCTCAAGGACATCGTCAGCGAAACCAGTACGTTGGACGGCGAGATCGATACCGTGCGTTCCTCGGTGAGCTGGAGCTTGGGCGCCAATCTGGAAAACCTGACGCTGACGGGCGTCGCTCACATCAACGGCAGCGGCAATGCGCTGGATAACGTCATGACCGGCAATGCTGGCAACAACGTGTTCAACGGCGGCGCAGGCAATGATCGCCTCGATGGCGGAGCCGGCAATGACACGCTGATGGGCGGTGTTGGCACCGACACCTTGATCGGTGGCGCCGGAGCCGACCGTTTCGTCTTCAGCACGTTGAGTGAGCTGGGCAAGGACGGTACCGGTGACGTCATTCTCGATTTCAGCCGCCTGCAGGGCGACAAGATCGATCTGTCGAAATTGGATGCCAATGCCCTGACACCGTTATTCAGTAAGTTCAGCTTTATCGACGCGAACGATTTCACCGGAGCAGGGCAACTGCGCTTCATTGACCATGTGCTGTATGGCAACGTCAACGGCGACCTGAACGCTGATTTCGAGATTCAGTTGCTCGGTGTCAACACGTTCAGTGCCAACGATCTGGTTGCTTGATCAATCGCTCAGCCTGCCTTCGATGAGGGGCGGCTGAGCGATTTGAAGGCTTTGCCTTGGGCGGATATCAGGTCACCGCAGCGGCAGCGGCGTCACGCTTGGCGTGTGCCGCAAAGCCATGTTGCGACGACCACGCCACCGCCAGTGCCAAAAGCAGCAGGACCGTCAGCGCAGGCGCAAACGCAACGACCCCCAGATGATTCAACATGGCGCCTCCGATGATTCCACCGCCGGCAATCGCAACGTTCCATGCGGTGACCAGCATGGACTGGGCGAGATCAGCTGCTTGTGCCGCCGTCTTGACAATGGCTGTCTGGAACAGCGTGCCGGCCCCACCGAAAGCGATTCCCCACGCTGCCATCGCGACATAGATCGCGACCGGCATGTCGCGCATCATCCCTAGCATCAACGCGGCGATGGCAAACAGGACTGTGCTGGCGAGCGTCAGGGCCCGAAGGTGTCGATCAATCAATACGCCGACGATCCAGATGCCGAGTAGCGAGGCGACGCCAAACACCAGTAATACAAGATCCGTTCGTTCGGCCAACCCGGACGCTGCCAGGAAGGGAGCGATGTAGGTGTACAAGATGTTGTGCGCCAATACGAAGGTCAGCACCACGAACAACACGCTGCGGACACCGGGCATAGCAAACACCCGACCTAATTCAAGCCGCGTCGCCCGGGGTTGCCCAGTAAAGTCAGGCACCTTGAGACGTACCCAGACCATCAAGGCAATCGCAAACACGCTCATGATGGCGAAGCTCATCCGCCAGCCAATCAGGTTGCCAAGCAGAGTGCCTGCCGGCACGCCCAGGGACAGTGCCAGCGGCGCTCCAACCATCGCAATCGCGATTGCCCGACCTTTTTGGCGTTCTGGCACCAGGCGGGCGGCATAACCGGCCAGCAATGCCCAGAGCAGCCCGGCTGAAACACCACCGAGCAACCGAGCGATGATCGTCAAACCGTAGCTGGTGGACAGTGTCGTGACGGTATTGGCGATGGCGAAGCCGGCGATGGCCAATAACAACAAGGGCCTTCTGCGCATGCCTTGGGTGGCTGCCGTCAACGGGATGGCTGCGAGCAACGAACCGAGCGCATAGACAGTAACGAGTTGGCCTGCGAGAGCTTGCGAGACCGCCAGCCCTTCGCTGATCTGCGGCAACAGGCCAGCGGGAAGTGCTTCGGTGAGGATAGTGACGAACGCTGCCAGTGCCAAGGCAAACAGCGATCCGAGGGGGAGTGGTGCGGCATCTTCGCCGTCGTTTCGATCTGCGCCGATCCGGGTATTGGCAATCGTCATGTTTCACCTTCCTGTAAGCCGCTGGTGGACTGGATGATTCCGTCCCTCAAGGATGACTATCTGGCGGCTACGGTAAGTGCGCTTCAGAGTGAAGACAATAATGCTAAGGTTCGGAACACAACGGACAAATTGTCTCTAATGGATCTGCCATGGAATCGTTAAGCGGGATAGATTTTTTTGTTCGGGCCGCCGAGGCTCGAAGCTTTTCAGAGGCGGGCCGGGTACTCGGGGTCTCCTCGTCGGCGGTGGGCAAAAGCGTGGCTCGCCTTGAAGAAAGATTGGGCGTGCGTCTGTTCCATCGCAGCACGCGAAGTATCACGCTGACGGCGGAGGGCGCGCTTTTCCTGGAACGCTGCCGGCGCATCCTGTGCGAAATCGAAGCGGCGGAGTTCGAGTTGTCCGAAACCCGAAAAGCGCCGCGCGGGCGATTGCGGGTGAGCCTGCCTTTGGTGGCGGGGCTGGTCATGCCGACGCTGATTGCGTTTATGCGCCGCTATCCGAGTATTGAGCTGGACCTGGATTTTTCTGATCGATTGGTGGACATCGTCGAGGAAGGTTTTGACGCGGTTATTCGTACCGGCGAACCGAACGATTCCCGGCTGATGTCCAGGCCGTTGGGCACATTTAAACTGTTGGTGGTCGGTTCACCCCGGTACTTCGTCGAACATGGCCGGCCGCAGGTCCCGGCGGATTTGTTGCAGCATGCCTGCCTGCTGTACAGATTTCCGAGCTCCGGCAGATTGCAGGTTTGGCCGGTCGCCGGGGAAGGGGAGGCGGATCTCGCTCTGCCGGCGGCTCTGATCTGCAACACCACCGAAGCGTTGCTACACGTTGTACGCGATGCACTGGGGATTGCCTGTGTGCCGGACTTCACCGTACGCGATGCGCTCGCCGCTGGGGAATTGGTCACCGTTCTGGATGACTTCAATCAGCACCAGAACACGTTCCGCATGCTTTGGCCTTCCAGCAAACATCTGGCGCCCAAGTTGCGGGTGTTCATTGATTTCATGTGCACTGAGTTATTCAAGCGATAAGCGCAGCACAGCGGATCAAAACAACCGGAACAGCTAGTAAGAGCGGCCTGACAACGGGGTGGCGCCCGGTAGAGCGGGTATTCGAGTCATCAGTTAGATGTTGATCGAAATCAAAATATTGACGGCGAAGATTATGACCATCATCATAGCTTCGCCCGACACGCTTCGATGCCGGGCCGACCCAGCCCGAGGAGTTCCTATGACAATCCCTAAACCCGTAGCGTTGGTGACAGGCGCTTCGTCTGGCATCGGAGAAGCCATTGCCAACAAACTCGTGGCCGCTGGCTACCGTGTGTACGGCACCAGTCGACGAGGAGCTCGGGCGGAACGTCAGGCGTTTGCGATGCTGGCCCTGGACGTGACTGACGATGCCAGCGTCGAAGCCGCCGTCGCAGAGCTGTTGCGGTTGGAAGGGCGCATCGATTTGTTGATCAACAACGCGGGCTTCGGACTCGCCCCGGCCGCAGCCGAAGAGAGCTCGATCGAGCAAGCCAAGGCGCTCCTCGATACCAATTTCCTCGGTGTCGTGCGAATGACCCGCGCCGTCGTGCCTCACATGCGACGCCTAGGTGTCGGTCGAATCATCAACATCGGTTCGATACTCGGTGTTGTCCCCGTGCCTTATGTCGCGCTCTATGTGGCCAGTAAACATGCGGTGGATGGCTATTCCCAGGCGCTGGATCACGAACTGCGTACCCATGGCATCCGGGTTGTGGTCATCGAGCCCGGCTATACGAAAACCGCATTCGAGAGCAACAGCTTCCAGGCCGACGCCAAGCTGGACCTGTATGAGGATATTCGGGTAAAGGTAACCAAAGTCGTCAATCAGGCAATGGCGTCTGCCGAGGGGCCCGATGTGGTCGCCGACGTGGTGCTCAAGGCTGCTCGTGCCGATCGGCCGAAATTGCGCTATACCGCTGGCAAGGCCGCCGCCCAGTTGCAATTCATGCGCCGCTTCGCTCCGGCAGGCCTGCTGGACTCGGGCATTCGCAAAGCCATGCAATTGGCCTGAATCGCCTACGCTGTCCAGCGCTCTGGAGCACAAGCGCTGGCCCGAATTCGCTCAAACGGACAGGAAAACAACAATGACCTTCAAAGCGCTGCTTTCCAATAAAACTGGCGATGTCATCTCCACCAACCTTGTCGACTTCAACGACGAGGACTTGATGCCCGGAGACGTCACTGTCGCGATCGAATATTCCACCGTGAACTACAAGGACGCCATGGCCCTCAGTGGCCGCACGCCGGTGATCCGCCAGTTTCCATTGATCCCAGGCATCGACTTCGCCGGCATCGTCGAAAGCTCCAGCCACGCCGGTTTCCAGGCTGGCGACCGGGTGCTGGTCAACGGTTGGGGGCTGAGCCAGACCCATCACGGCGGTTTTGCCCAGAAGGCACGGGTGAGCGGCGATTGGCTGGTAAAAGTCCCCGAGGTATTTTCGACCCGGGAAGCGATGGCGATCGGCACGGCAGGTTATACGGCGATGCTCAGCGTCTTGGCGCTGGAGCATGGCGGACTGACCCCGGAGCGCGGCGATATCCTGGTCACGGGCGCCAGCGGCGGCGCCGGCTCGGTGGCGATCGCGCTGCTCTCGGGCCTTGGCTATCGGGTGGTGGCCTCGACCGGGCGTCAAGAGGAAGCCGGCTACCTGAGCGATCTGGGTGCGACACAAGTCATCGATCGCCACACCTTGTCAGAGCCGGGCGCACCCATTGCCAAGGAGCGCTGGGCGGGCGTCATCGACTCGGTCGGCAGCCATACCTTGGCCAACGCCTTGGCGCAGACTCAATACCGTGGCGTTGTCGCTGCTTTCGGCCTGGCCCAGGGGGCGGACCTGCCCGGATCGGTGTTGCCCTTCATCTTGCGTAACGTGACCCTGGCCGGTATCGATTCTGTCAATGCGCCGCAAGACGTCCGGTTGCAGGCATGGTCACGACTGGCGCGGGACCTCGACTTGAGCAAGCTCGCCCGAACCACTCAGGTGGTGGGTTTGGCACAGGTTCCAGCGGTCGCCAGTCAGGTGCTGGAAGGCAAGGTCCGGGGGCGCACGGTCGTCGATGTGAACGCGTGACCTACGCTTCTCGCGGCCATTTGGAACTGAGGAGTCATCCATGACGCTTTCACGGCGCGAGCGATACGCGCCGGCAATTCTTGCGCACCAACTGCGTGGACGTCGCTGAAGCTGCCCGCAGTTAGAGACTCTCAGGGTCGCCAAAAAACATCTGAATCCGCGATCTCAACCAGCGTTCGCCCGGGTCGTTGTCCTGGGATCCGCGCCAGGCCATGTGCAGCTCGAAGCTGCGCACCGGGATCGGTGGGTCTTCGGCGCGTACGCCGCCAGCGGCGGTCAATGCGTCGGCGGTGTAGTCGGGCACCGTAGCGACGATGTCGGTGCCCGCCAGCAACGTGCTCAAGCCGTTGAACTGCGGCACGGCCAGCACCACATGGCGCTTGCGGTCGAGTTTTTCCAACTCTTCGTCGATGAAGCCGCTCAAGTCGCCGGCAAAGGAAACCAATGCATGGGGGCGGGCGCAAAATTCGTCCAGGGTCAATCGTCCCGGCGCGGTGTCGGCGCGCAACACTTTGGGTAAGCTGCGGCGCAATACCTTGCGCTTGGCGTTCGCCGGGAGGTCGTCGGTGTAGCTGACACCAATGGAAATTTCACCTGAGGCGAGCAGACCTGGCATCAAGATGTAGTTGACTCGCCGCACCACCAGCACAATGCCTGGCGCTTCCGCTCGCAGGCGCTTGAGCAGCATGGGCAGCAGGGCGAACTCGGCGTCATCTGACAGACCGATACGAAACACCGACGTGCTGGTGGCCGGATCGAACTCCGCCGCCCGGCTGACGGCCGTGGAAATCGAATCCAGGGCCGGGGACAGCAGGGCGAAGATCTCGATCGCCCGGGCCGTGGGCTCCATGCTGCGCCCGGTGCGCACGAACAACGGGTCATCGAACAGGCTGCGCAGGCGCGACAGCGCGGCACTGATGGCCGGCTGGCCGAGAAACAGCTTCTCGGCGGCGCGGGTCACACTGCGTTCATGCATCAATGTTTCGAACACGATCAACAGGTTCAGGTCGACACGACGCAGGTCATTACGATTCATCTGGGGTCCTGGCAGATTCGGCAAGCTTGACGTGGGCGGCCATATGAGAACAATGACCGGCGTGAATCTTACGGGGAAAGGCTGGTACTCTGCATCGGCTAATTGCATTTTTTAGGGATAAGTCTTACCGGACTGGTTCGGTTTTCCTACGCGGAATCAATGACAGGCATGTCGACTATTAATAGCCACTGATGGTCTTGGGTACAAAGCCCGGATAGAGTTCATGGCATTAGAGGTAACTTTGACGAGGTTTGCGATGTCCCGCACGATCCGTTTTCACAAGTTTGGTGGTGCCGAGGTGCTCAAATGCGAAGAGCATGCGGCGGCTCTTCCTGCGCCAGGAGAAGTGCAGGTCCGCGTCGAAGCGATCGGCATCAGTTGGTATGACACCCTGTGGCGCCAGAACCTGGCGTCGTCCCAGGCCCGCCTGCCTTCCGGGCTGGGTCATGAGATGGCTGGGGTGGTGACGGCGGTTGGCGGGGGTGTCGATGACCTGGCCGTGGGCGACAAGGTCGCCAGCTTCCCCGCCGAGAGCCCGAACGATTACCCGGTGTACGGTGAAATCATCGTGCTGCCCCGTACGGCGTTGACTCGTTACCCCGACGTGCTCAGCCCGATCGAAGCCGCAGTGCACTACACGCCGCTGCTGATCGCCTACTTTGCCTATATGGATCTGGCGCGGGTGAAACCCGGGCAATTTGCCTTGGTGACCGACGCCAGCCATTGCGCCGGCCCATCCTTTGTGCAATTGGGCAAGGCCTTGGGCGTACGGGTGATTGCGGCGACCAAGACTTCCGACGAACGCGACTATCTTCTGTCGCTTGGCGCTGAAAAGGTCATCGTCACCGAAGAACAGGACTTGCTGATGCAAATCAACAAGCTCACTGATGGTCGTGGCGTCGATGTCGTGTTCGATGGTCTCGGCGGGCCGCAGATGTCGCTTCTCGGCGACGTGCTGGCACCCCGTGGCAGCCTGGTGCTATATGGCTTGCAGGGCGGTAACCAGACACCCTTTCCAGCCTGCGCGGCGTTCCAGAAGAACATTCAGTTCTTTGTGCACTGCATCGGCAATTTCACCGGTAAGCCGGAGCTGGGCATTGTCCAGGACCAGGTGGCGTTGCAGCGGGCGTTGCGCGATATCAATCAGCTGACTGCTGATCGCGTGCTGCTGCCGCTCAAGACTCGGGTGTTTCCGTTCTCCGAGTTTGTCGAAGCTCACCGTTACATGGGCGAATGCCCTTGCCGTGAACGTGTTGCCCTTCAGGTAGTCGATCCCGCCTGATTATCCCCCCTTGCGCAAGAGTCACGGGCTTCGACTCTTGCGCTGCCCTGGTCGTACCGACCATTTTCTTCCTCGTTCGTAATCCATCGTGTCCGCCGGAAAGTGCGCACCTGCGCCTGGCACGCGTGACGCAAGGCCGTTTCACTACGGCGCGTTGAAGGCTCACCCCGCGAGAACGGCAACTGAACTGGTTTTTGCCGTTAATCTGTATCTTCTAATCATTATTTAAGTCCTGATAATTGAGCGCTTGTTTCCAACTCAAGGAAGAAGTCGTGGCGCGATACAGACTTTGTACTGATTTCGAATCTTCTGCGCATGTTCCAAGTGACTTCCGCGTTATTTCCTTCATGGCTGTGCGTCGACAAAGGGGAAGAGTGGCTGGGGCAGCAGGCAGGTCGCCGCTCGGCATCTTCCTTATTTGTTGTATCCCCTGTCTGTGGGAAGTTGTAAGAAATCTCCTAGGACACTTTAAACGTTTGGCGATGCCCCATGTTTCCGGGGGGATTGCCAGCGCCAGTGGCGGAGAAGGGGTGGCACTGCTCGTATGTGTCAAATAATTACGCAGGACAGTATTCAAGCCTGTCGCCAATACTTCGGGCAATAGCA
This sequence comes from Pseudomonas marvdashtae, assembly GCF_014268655.2. Taxonomy (NCBI): domain Bacteria; kingdom Pseudomonadati; phylum Pseudomonadota; class Gammaproteobacteria; order Pseudomonadales; family Pseudomonadaceae; genus Pseudomonas; species Pseudomonas marvdashtae. The sequence goes on along the minus strand of NZ_JABWQX020000001.1, from coordinate 2,921,972 downwards.
AAACAATCCTCCAGACCAACACGTCGTGTAAATCAAGCGGGCGCGACGCCGATAATCGAATTTCCAGGTAAATGGTTATGAGTGCAATTCATGAGCAGGCGATGACTTACGTATATCAGCAAGTATTGCAGCGCTTGCTGGATTTTTATTCTCGTGCGGAACGGACTGCATTGCAGCTTTTGATTCAGCGCTTGATCGTCGCAGCCGGAGGCATCGACCGCATAGGCGAATACCGCGTGTTGACCGTCCAGAACGGAAGCCGGGAAGGATTCTATGTTCTCACGGCCTTGCGCGCCGCGCAGTTGAGCATTGCTGGCCGGCATCCGACGACGTTCGATCTGCGCGTCGCCACGCCTCGCCTGGGCGAGACCACGCAGGCCAGCCTGGAAAATATCCATCGCTGCTATAGCGCTCTGTTTGTCTACGATGATCCGCGTGTGGAGCTGCTGATGGCGGACAATCGTGAAGTGGTGCCGTTCAACCACAACAAAGCGTTGTCGACGGCGGGGCACGAGGCCAATCGCTTGGATATGCTGGTCTTCGGGCACCTGCGGTCGAATGACAGCCTCTTGGGCATGGGCGACGACGGCTACCTGGCGATGGCGGAGTTCTACAGGCACATGGCGCGCTGGGAGTCGGGCGTGGACTCATGGGTCACCTGTGACACGCCACGCCAGCAAAAGCAATTCATGACGGGCCTCCAACGCTCGATGCACAAGATCGGCCGGGCCATTGACCCAGGTTGTGGCTATGACGGCCTTTTCTCCCATCTCGAGACCTTGGGCGGCGAGGTCTTCCGGGGTTTCTACGGGCAGGAATGCCTGGGGCCGTGGCAGCCCGAGGGGCAGTTCGAGGCCCGTCGGCGGATAGGGCATATCAGCATCGAAGACCTGATTGTCGACCGGTCGGAAGAAAACAACTGGCCATTGTTCAGCGAGTTCCTGGGGGTGCGCTCCCACGGACTGATCGTGCCAACGCTTGAACATGAGTACCTCAGTCCGTATCTATCCGCCCACTTGTACGGCTTGCAGGCTTGTTACCTGCAAGGGCGCAGTTATGAAACGGGCTACAGCGACTATGTGCAGCGAACCATCATGATCATGCATCGCAAGCAACTGCCCATGCACGTCTGCCAGCAGGTCCAGGAATTGTTCGGCACGCCGGCGGCCATTCCTGAGCGCCGCGCCCAGGCGGCTGTCGAAGCGCAAAACTCGCTGGGCCTCAACGAAACGCAACTGGTTTGCATGCTGTTCGCACCCTTCGTGGAAAACGGCGCCGGCCTGGAGCATTTCCTGCGCTGTTGCCATCCCGGCATGCTGGTGGCGATGCCAGATTTGCACAAGGCCATGCGGGGCGGAGCCGTGGCCGATCAGGTTGCGCAATGGATGGTTGATGTCAGCGGCCTGCCCATTCCCATGCTGGGCAAGTTGTACCGGACGCGTATTAGCCCGGCGGAAGCGGAAAGCGTCTTGACGAGCGACCTGCAATCGGCTGTCGGAAGCGTTGCTACGGAGGACGACGAGCAGGAGGGCGACGGCCTGTGTGGACGATCGGCTTGGCGTTGAGGAGCACTGCTTGAACGATTTCTGCTCCATCATCCGGCCATGTCCGGTCATGGCACATTTTGTTGGCCTTTCTTCATGAAGGGTGGCCGTGAAACCGATTTTGCTTACCAGGCGGTCTATCGATACCTGACGAGCCTGATCAATGAGTTGGGCACCGACGCCCGGGTGCGCCTGCCGTCGTTGCGGCAATTATCCGAGCGCTTGAACGTATCCATTTCGACCATCCAGTACGCTTATTCCTTGCTGGAGAAAGAAGGGCGTGTGTATTCGATCGCCAAGTCCGGTTATTACGCGTTGCCGGTGCCCTGCGTTGCTACACTCGGCGGTAGCGACGATTTGCTTGAGACCTTGTATGTCAATGCACGCCGGCCAGGCATGCTGGCGCTGAGCGACGACGAACCGGCGTCCTTGCAGCCGCTGGACAGTCCGCTCCTGTTGCTTGAGCGCGAGTTGCTACGCCAGTATCCACGCGCTTCGCAGCTGCCTTCGCAGCCTTGGGGCGAGCAGGAGCTGCGCATGGCGCTGGCGGCGCGCTACACCTCGTCGCCGGCTAGATGCTGGAATGCCGACGACGTGTATATCGGGGCCGACCTGAGAGGGGTCCTGGAAATCCTGATTGCCGTGCTGGCCCTCAAGGGCGCAACGGTGTTGATCGAATCGCCCTGCGACTGGACGATCCTGCGCTTGTTGCAAGCGGCCGACGTCCAGGTCATCGAACTGTCGTTGCAGGAAGGGGGCGAAATCGATGTTGATCAACTGGCCCGTTTACTGGCGAGCGAAACGGTAAGGTTGGTGGTGCTGTCCTCGGTCCTGAGCATGCCCATGGGTACGCAGGCAAGTGAAGGCAATCGCCACGCGGTGGCGCGGCTGTTGGATTCGTACGGCACATGGGTGCTGGAAAACGACAGCTATACCGACCTGATATTCGAGCCAGGAGGAACGCCTTACCGAGACTTGCTTGACCCGGATCGGCTGATTGTCTACTCCACTTTCGAAAAAACCATCGGTGCCGAAGCGCCCTACGGTTATCTGCTGTCGCGGCAATTGACGCTGTCGCTGCAGCGGCATTTTCTGTTGCGCGCGTTTCGTCTGTCGCCAATTCGCCAGAAGGCGATTGCTCGCCTGTACAGCAATGGTCGGATCGACCAGCACTTGCAGGTGCTGCGGCGCTTGCTGCGTGAAAGTGCCGTTTCGACGACGCAGTGGATAGGCGAGCGGCTAGGGGACTGCCTGCAATGGGTGGAGCCTGAAGGTGGCGCGACGATCTGGGTGCGGTCATCGCGCCAAGCTGATCTGCGGCGCGTTTTCCAGCGCCTTCTTGCCCAGCGAATCGTTATCGCGCCGGGGGAGTTGTTCAGCATACAGGGACTATACGATCAGCATTTGCGTTTGGCTCACGTGGTCAGCGGGACCGAGGATCCAGACGCAGCCTTCTGCGCGTTGGCCGATGCGTTGAGGGCCGAACAATCATGATGACAGGGCGATGGATCGAACCCATCGCTTGATGGTCGAACTGTCAGTAAACTGCGTTCATTTCTCGAGCCACTCCATTCCGAGGTTTTGCATGACAGTCAGTCCATTTGCGGGCAAGCCGGCACCGGCAGAGTTGTTGATCGATATCCCGCGACTGGTGACGGCCTATTACACTGGCCGGCCCGATGCTTCGGTTTCGACCCAACGCGTGGCTTTTGGCACTTCGGGCCACCGGGGAAGCTCCTTCGACCTGGGCTTCAATGAATGGCACGTATTGGCCATCAGCCAGGCGATCTGCCTGTACCGTGAAGCCCAGGGCATCAATGGGCCGTTGTTCGTCGGTATCGACACCCATGCGTTGTCGACCCCGGCGGGCGCCAGCGCGTTGGAAGTGCTGGCCGCCAACGGCGTGACCGTCATGATCGCCGAAGGAGACGAGTACACGCCCACGCCGGCGATTTCCCACGCCATCCTTTGCTACAACCGTGGCCGTACCACCGGCCTGGCTGACGGCATCGTCATCACACCGTCCCACAATCCGCCGCAGAGTGGTGGCTATAAATACAACCCCACCAATGGCGGTCCGGCAGATACCCACATCACCAAATGGATCGAAGCCAAGGCCAATGAGCTGCTGGCCAATCAGCTGGCTGGCGTCAAGCGCATCAGCTATGAACAGGCGCTCAAGGCCGAGACCACCCACCGCCACGATTTCCTCAATACCTACGTGGCTGACCTGGTCAACGTCATCGATTTCGATGCCATCCGTGGTGCCGGGTTGCGCCTGGGCGTCGACCCGCTGGGCGGCGCGGGCGTATGCTACTGGCCAGCCATTGCCGAGCACTACCGGCTGGATCTTGAAGTGGTCAACACCCATGTGGATTCGACCTTCCGCTTCATGACGGTCGACTGGGATGGGCAAATCCGCATGGACCCTTCTTCGAGTCACGCCATGCAAGGCCTGATTGGCCTTAAAGAACGCTTCGACGTGGCTTTTGCCTGCGATCCGGATCACGACCGCCACGGTATCGTGACGCCGAGTGGTGGCCTGCTTGCCCCGAACAACTACCTGGCGGTGTCCATCGATTACCTGTTCCAGAATCGTCCGCAATGGCGGGCCGATGCCGCCATCGGCAAGACCGTGGTCAGCAGCGGCCTGATCGATCGCGTGGCCAAGCGCCTGGGGCGACGCCTCTATGAGGTGCCGGTGGGCTTCAAGTGGTTTGCCGACGGTCTGTTCGATGGCTCCCTGGGTTTTGGTGGCGAGGAAAGTGCTGGTGCTTCGTTCCTGCGCAAGGACGGCGGCGTCTGGAGTACTGACAAGGACGGCCTGATCCCGGCGCTGCTGGCTGCTGAAATGACCGCTCGTACCGGTCGTGACCCAAGCCAGGCCTACCGTGCCCTGACGGATGAGCTGGGCGAACCGTTCTCGGTGCGCGTCGACGCCAAGGCCAGCCCGCAACAGAAAGCACTGCTGAGCAAGCTGTCGCCGGATCAGGTCCAATCCACCGAGCTGGCCGGGGAGGCGATCCAGAGCATCCTCAGCCATGCGCCAGGCAACGACCAGGCCATCGGCGGCTTGAAGGTCATGACCGAAAACGGCTGGTTCGCGGCGCGTCCATCCGGTACCGAAGACATCTACAAGATCTACGCCGAAAGCTTCATCGGCGACGAGCACCTGAAACAATTGGTGGTCGAGGCCCAGGCACTGGTGGACGGGGCTATTTCCGGACGGTAATAAACAGCTAAGCAGCCTCACCCACACGATACGATTTGCAACGATGCAAATCGTTTTATGGGGGCGAGGCTGCTTGTAATTGGCAATGGGCATCCTGATACGACACTTTCATTTCATCGCCTAAATCCCTGAGTTAAAAGCTTTTGGCTGGAATCCGCTGGCAAATCCAGACACCATGGTCGCCATGGTTCTGAACACCGGAGTTTCCAGCGTGTCGCAACACAGCCCCGATCTTCCTCCCGAACTTTTGCCCCTGGCTCAGATGCCCTGGTTAAAACGCCTGGCCGCGCGATTTTTCGGCCACGGCCTGACCCGTCTGCGCGCCCAGCATCGCGCATCCTGGCTGCACGGCCAGGCTGATGGTTTTCGCAGCGGTCATGCCGCCGGATTCGACTACGGTTTCGGCGAAGGCAAAGCCGAAGGACTGGAGGAGGGCCGTCAGGTCCTGTTGATCCGTGACTCACGAAGTACCGAGCACCCGCCTCCCAAGGTCGATGATCTGTTATTCGACGATTGGCGCCTGCCCGTCACCGCTGAGCTGAAGAAGCGCGTCAAGGCCGACGTTGCGCGACGTTTACCGACGGATGAGCAGCCCAGCAGTGCGCAATGGAAAATGATTTTCAGCGACACGCCCACGACTTCGGTCATAGCCGGCGCGGGTGCGGGCAAGTCCACGACGTTGGTGCTGCGGGTTGTGCTGCTCTCCCAGTACTTGGGTTTCGAGCTGGATTCGATGACCGTGGTGACGTTTACCCGGGAGTCGCGCAAGGACTTCATCGAAAAACTGGTCGCGGTGTTTGCGCTTTGGGGGCGCACCATCAGCCTCAAGGAGGCGCGCGACCTAGTGCGCACCTTCCATTCCCGTCTCCTGCCCATGGTCCGTAGCCTGCCGGGGTTTGAGCGGCTGCAGGCGTTCGAGACGCTGAGCCACCGCACCGGGGCGGATGACGACGACACCCAGGGCAATCCGTTCGATTTACGTATCAACGATGCCCAGCGCCAGCAACTCAATGCCTGTTATCACAAACTCTACCAGCGCGACGAGCGCTTCCGCGAGCTGATCAAGCCGCTTTCCCTCCACGCGCTGCAACTCAAGGCGCTGGAACGTGACCACCCGGATGTGCAAAAGCGTGTGGCAGTGACTGAGTTGGCGGCTCAGCGCGATGAAGCGTTGTGCGATGCGATTGAAGACCTATGGTTTCGCGCGGGTGCCTGGCCGATCAAGGGCATTGAGCCCAAGCGCCAGGTGTTCGAGATCAACGGATCACGGTTCTATTGCCATGGCTATAGTCAGTCGCTCGATGCATGGGTGATGTTGGGATTCGATCCCCGTGAAAATTCCCAACTGAGCCGACCCGGTGCCAAGCTGAGCCTGCGCGCCGAATGGGCTGTAAAGCGAACCTTGTTTCAAGCTTTTTCGCGTAAACCATTGATTTGGTTAGACAGCTATGAAGATTCCAAACGCGTCATGACCTCGCTGGCGGGGAACGCCAGCTCGGGGCCCGGGTTCGATTACCGGGTCAAGGGTGAATTGAGTTCAGCACCGTTGCTGGATTGTTTCGTCTCGGCGGCAGGCTTTATCGAAAACCTCGGCCTGGACGTCCCGGATGCGGTTGGCAAAATGTGTTTCGCCCAAGACGATCCCGATCGGTATTTTTTTGAAGCCTTGAGTCGATTCTGGCGGGCGTTTGAAGACCATTTGCTCGACCAGTCGCCACCAGTGATGACTTACAACAGAATGTTTGCGCTGTTCAGCGAGCATTCGCCAGAAAACTTCAAGCTGCTCGACGACACATTACTGAGGCCGCTTTCGCATCTGATGATCGACGAGTTCCAGGACGTTTCTCCACAAATCGTCTCTTGGATACGGGCGAGTCTGGACGAGGTGCGCAGGCGCGGACCCGCCATGCACGTGGGGCGCGGTGCGCAACGTTCATCCTTGCTGTGCGTGGGCGATGACTGGCAGTCAATCTACGGTTGGCGCGGCAGTTCGCCGAGTTTCTTCATGGGCTTCGACAAGCAGTTCCCGTCACCGGCCACAACTCGGGTGATGCTCACTGAAAACTACCGTAGCCACCAATACATCATTGATGCGGCCGAGCACATCGTTCGCTCGGCGCAATCCATCCCCGGTAAAAAAGCCAAGGCAAGCGGCAAGCCCCGTGTACCCAATCCGGTCACGGTGCTGGACCGGGACGACGAAGGGTTGGCGCGGCGACTCGAAGAACATTACCGCAACGGTGATTCGATCTTGATGTTGTATCGAAAAAGCAGCGATAAATCCTTGATGGAAAAGAACATTAGCCAAATAGTTAATGTGGATTCTAGCCTGCCGTACCCGCAGCGGCGGCTCAGGCAGATGACCTATCACAGCGCCAAAGGTCTTCAAGCCGATGCGGTGTTCCTCTTAGGGGATTGCCAGCACCTCACCCGTTCGCCCTACAAGAATCAGGTTTACCGGATGGCCGGGTTGGGCCAAAAAGGTGACATCGAACCGTACGACACGGCGCAGAAAGATGAGGTCCTGCGCCTGGCCTATGTGGGCATCACCCGTGCGATCCAGCATTGCTACTGGTATGTCGACTCCCAGGAAGGCCAGGCGGTCAATGCACCGAAGGCTTCGGACCGGATCGGCGCGGGCAAGCCGTTCTTCCTCGACCATCGCCGTGCCCGAGGTTGAGATCAGATTGAATCGCCCATAAAAAAGCCCACATCAATTGTGGGCTTTGGTTTGCCAGGACGCGTCAGGAGGCGAATCGTTGCAAGCCAACTGGCGGCACGAAGGCTTCAAGCTCGGCTTCCACCGCTTCGATGATTCGCTCGACGTCGGGAGCGTTCATTACGGTTGCGCAGGGAATGCCTGCAATCGCGATCATGGTTTCGCCGCTGGCGCGGTCGAACAACCGGGCAACCATGCTGCCTGGCGCGTCCATGCTGGCTTCGAAGCCCATAGGATGGAAATGCCAGCGCATCAATTGGCAGGCATTGGGGAACGTCACCTTGCTGAAAGATCCTTTATTCATTTGCGGCCCGCCTTCTTCATCAAGCGCTTCCTTTTGCTCATGTCAGGAAGGAAGAGCCATCATGGCTCTACCAATGAGAACTAAAAATAGCACCTGAAAATGAACGTCACGTGGATTTTTTCAGTCCGTTTGGCGATTGGTTCAGTTTTTTTGATCTGCGTCATGACCTAAAGGCAAATGTTCAGAGTGCCATCATCGTTCGCCTGTGCTTTCCTGATAGGCCTGCGATGGCTCTGGGACGCGGTGTTTAAACGCGATAAGCCATCCCAGGGCCGTCAATGCCAGCGCTACGCCGAAGGTCATGTGCAAGCCGTTTGCAACGTCGTCGGGGCTGGCTGTAGAGATACCGTTGGTCGGAAGCGTGGCCGCGAAAACCGCGCCGAGCACCGAGGCACCGGTAAAAAAGCCGAGGTTGCGGGACAAGTTCAGCAGACCCGAGACGACGCCGCGCTGGTTATCGGCGACGGGTGCCATCACCGCCGTATTGTTGGCCGTCTGGAACATCGCGTAGCCAAGGGTCGTCACCACGATCGCAGCGACATAGCCACCGATGCCAAGCGCCGGGGAGAGCAATGACAACAGCGAGGTGCCAAGGACCATTGTCGCCAACCCGGCCAGCCGCATGGGGCGCGCACCGAATCGGTCAGCCAGGCGCCCGGCGGGAACCCCGGAAAGGGCCGCGACGCACGGTCCCGCTGCCAATACCAGCCCGACGATGGCCGAAGGCAGGCCGAGCGTGATGGACAAATAGAACGGCCCGACGAGCAAGGTCGCCATCATCACCGTTGCGACCAGCGCATTCGTCGCCAGGCCCGACACCAGCAAACGGTCGCCAAGCATCGCCAAGGGGATCAGTGGCGACCCCAGCCGACGCTGCACCCGGACGAATAGCCCACCGCTGAGGATTGCCGTCAGCAGCAATCCGGCATTCAACCCACCAAAGCTCCCGCGCCCAAGCGTCATCGCCAAGGCATAAGCGCCCAGCGTCGTTGCCAGGAGCAATGTGCCCAGGCCATCGAAGCGCACATGCCCGGCCTTTGTTGCCGTGGGTCCGGCCGGAAGGGATCGCCAAGCCAGCAGCAGCGTCAGCAGCCCGAGTGGCACGTTGATCAGGAACACCGCATGCCAACCGAACCCGCTGATCAACAGGCCACCTACCGACGGGCCCAGGGCGGTGCCCACCGCCGATAGCGTGGCCAGCAGTCCCATCGCGGCACCGGTCTTGGACTTCTCGACCGTTTCGCCAAGCAGCGCCATCGTCAGGGTCATCATGATGGCCGCCCCCAGGCCTTGCAGCGCCCGGGCGGCAATCAGCAACCACAACGAGGGCGCCAAGCCACACAGGGCTGACGCTAGCGTAAACAACGCAATGCCCATCAGCAAAAGCGTGCGGCGGCCCATCAGGTCTCCCAGGCGTCCCATGCTGACGATCAGCGTTGTGATCGCCAGCAGGTAAGCCAGCACCACCCATTGCACCTGCGCGAAAGATGCATCGAATGCCTGGGCCAGCACCGGCAAGGCCACGGTGGCTACGCTGGCGCCCAAGGCGGCGAGCAGTGTGGAAAGTGCCAGGCTGGCCAGGGCCCAGCGTGTAGAAACACCCTGATGGCGAAATGCGTCCGATAGCACGCGTTGCTCTGTATCGGCTGGCTTCATCATGTTCCCTCTGTTTGCTGCTCTCGCATTGGAGCTGTCGGAACAGTACGCCGAGGCATAACATGACGGAAGACGCACGAGTTGCATGTTATAGCTGCGTCAAACGCCATCTATCAGATCCGGGGCCGACCATGTCCACACCTGACCTCAACCTGCTCGTTACCCTTGACGCCTTGCTGTCCGAAGGCAGCGTGGCCGGTGCGGCCCGACGGCTGCGATTGAGCCCCTCGGCCATGAGCCGAGCGCTGGCGCGTCTACGGCAGGCGACCGGTGATCCATTGTTGGTACGGGCGGGGCGTGGGCTGGTTCCGACGCCACGGGCGCAGGAGTTGCGCGAGCAGGTCGGTCAACTGCTACAGGACGTCCAGGCGGCGCTGCGCCCGGTGCAGGCCCCGGATCTTCGACGAATCAACCGCACCTTCACGCTGCGCACCCGCCAAGGGTTCGTGGAAAACTTCGCGGTTGAGCTGCTTGCCCACATTGGTGGGCAAGCCCCTGGAATTAGGCTGCGTTTTGTCGACAAGGCGGACCGCGACAGCACGGCGCTACGCGAAGGCAGCGTGGATCTGGAGACCGCCGTGGTGGGCGAGGACACCCGCCCGGAGCTGCGCACGCAAGCGCTGTTCACCGACCGCCTGATGGGTGTGGTGCGGGCGGGGCATCCCCTGAGTCGGGGCGAGGTGAACGTTACCGACTATGCGGCGGGCCAGCACATCGGAGTTTCCATGCGTGGCCTTGAGCATGGCCTGATCGACAAGGCCCTGGGCTCGATGGATTTGACTCGCCAAATCATTACCACCGTACCGGGCTTTTCCACCGCGCTGGGCCTCGCCCGTTCAAGCGACCTGATCGCCAGCGTGCCGGAACGCTACACCGCCCGTTTGCGAATTGGCATGCACAGTTTCGTGCTGCCAGTGGCGGTGCCCGAATTCACCATTGCCATGCTTTGGCACCCGCGGATGGATGCCGACCCCGTGCACCGTTGGCTAAGGGGCTGTCTGCGGGAGGTGTGTGCGTGATGCTGACAGGCTCGGGCCGGTTTGCCCCGGGCCAGAAGAGGCCAGCCCTCACGGAGAGGGCTCGATTACAGTCAGTCTTCCTTGCGTATCGTCGCCACCTCATCGGCGCGCACCCGGACTTTCTTGCCCGAAATGTCTTCGAACTCGTAGAAGCCGTCGGCGGTACGGGTATTGGGGGTGTCCTCGGTCAAATACTGGGTACCGTTCTGCAAGGTCACTACGGTCGGTGTCGAACAGCCGGCCAGCGCCAGGAATGTCACGGCGACCAAGGGCAGCCCGAGAAACCTGATGTTCATAGTCCATAACCTCTAGTCAAAAAGACGCGAGCCTGGCTGATTCGACCAGGCCATCACTGAGTTAACCGCCATTGGTCTCGCTTGCCGTAGGAAAGTTCATCGCCGATTGAAGGATTTCACCTTTAAATATAGAAGACCGCTCATCTTTTGCAGTTGCTTGGGCCGCGAGTAGCTGATATCTGTACGCATAACCAGTACTTCCCGCATGCGTGGCGCTTTTCCGTGACAGCCAACCCCCTCGACGATCCCTTTTACTATCTGAACAACTTCCAGCGAGTACTCGCATGGCTGACGCAACGTTACGCCGATGTGCTCGGCAGCGAAGAACTGCGCTTCATCGAGGATTTCTCGGCATTGCCGCGCTCGTCCCAGGGGTTGTTGGTACGGTTGGTGATGCGCAAGGGGCTGCACTTTCGCCGCAACAAACTGCACTACGGCGAAATCGGCGAAATCGACCTCGCCGTGGCGCCGTTGTTGGCGCTGGGCTGGGTCGAGGAGCACGCCGATCTTACTCTGGTCGAGCTGTTTGACGTGTTGCTCAAGCAGGAAGTCCTCCTTTGCCTGGGTCATTTGATCGAGCACCCCAAGGCGAAGAAGACCCAATGGCTGCAAGCATTGAGCGATCATTGCAGCCAACCCCAGCCGTTTCGCGATTGGTGCCCTCAGCTCGAGGATCGACTGTTCAGCGTCACGGTCATGGCGCTATGCGACCGCTTGCGACTGATGTTTTTCGGTAATCTTTACCAGGACTGGTCGGAGTTCGTGCTGGCGGACCTGGGCATCTTTACTTATGAAACGGTCGAGTTCAGCGTCGAATCGCGGGGATTGCGCAGCCGACAGGACATCAATGCGTGTTTTTTCCTGCATCAATGCCAGCAAGCTTTCGAGGCTGGCGAGCCGCTCGAATCGATCGTCACCCAGGTCGACAGCCTGGTTCTGGACAACCCTTGGCTGGAGCGCCGCCGGGGCAAATTGTTGTTCCAGATCGGCCAGCACGGCGAGCGTATCGGCGATTTTGCCTTGGCCCTGCGCATTTATCGCGATTGCACGTACCCCGGCGCGCGGCTGCGGATGATCCGCGTGCTGGAGCGGATCGGCGAATATGCGTTGGCCCTCGAGCTGGGCGAAGCGGCAGCCCAGTCGCCGCAAAATGGCGCCGAACATCAGGCCGTGCTGAGGATAGTGCCTCGATTGCGACGCAAACTGGGTGGGCCACCGGTGCCACGGGCGATGGCTCGGGCGGTGGAGCGGCTGGACCTGCATTTGCCCCGCGTCGACCCGGCCCTGTCGGTGGAGTATTGCGTCCAGGCGCATCTGCATGATGAGGCCGCGCCGGTACATTACGTCGAGAACAGTCTGGTCAACTCGCTGTTCGGCCTGTTGTGCTGGCCGGCGATCTTCGCGCCGCTGCCGGGCGCCTTTTTCCACCCGTTCCAGCGCGGCCCGGTGGACCTGCTCCATGAAGATTTCCATGACCGCCGCGCCGAGCTGTTCGCGGCGTGTTTCGCCGAGCTGGAGGACGGTCGCTATCGGCACACCATCCGCCGCCGCTACGCAGAAAAATCGGGCGTGCAATCGCCTTTCGTATTCTGGGGCGCGCTGTCCGAGGAACTGCTGGACCAAGCGCTCGATTGCTTGCCGGCTGAACACCTCAGGCACTGGTTCAACCGCCTGCTGTTGGATATCAAGGCCAACCGCGCCGGCATGCCCGACCTGATCCAGTTCTGGCCGCAGCACAAGACCTACCGCATGATTGAAGTCAAAGGCCCGGGTGATCGCCTGCAGGACAACCAATTGCGCTGGTTGGACTTCTGCCATGAGCACCGGATGCCCGTTGCAGTCTGTTACGTGCAATGGGCGGAGCAGGGCGCATGACCGAGGCGCCGAGCTACAGCATCGCGGTCCGGGCGTTGTGTGAATTCACTGCCAAGGTCGGCGATCTGGACCTGCGTTTCACCCCGTCGCCCACGGCGCTGGAAGGCATTGTCGGCCACCGCACCGTGGCATCGCGGCGCAGTGAGGGCTATCAGGCCGAAGTGAGCCTGGAGGGCGTCTATCACGCGCTGAAAGTCAAGGGCAGGGCGGACGGCTACGACCCGGTCCGCAACTGCCTCGAAGAGGTGAAGACGTACCGGGGCGACCTGGGCAAACAACCCGACAACCATCGCCAGTTGCATTGGGCCCAGGCGAAGATCTATGGCTGGCTGATGTGCCAGAAGCTGCAACTGCCGCGCATCGACGTGGCCTTGGTGTATTTCGACATTGTCAGTGAAAAGGAGACCTGCCTGGCGCAAAGCTTCGACGCGCCGCAACTCCAGGCGTTTTTCGAGCAGCAGTGCGCGCTATTCCTGGCCTGGGCCGAACAGGAAATGGGCCATCGCCTGGCACGTAACCTGGGGGCCCAGGCCCTGGCATTTCCCCACGCCGGTTTCAGGCCCGGGCAACGGCACCTGGCCGAGTCGGTGTTCAAGGCCGTGAGCACCGGTCGTTGCCTGATGGCCCAGGCGCCCACGGGGATCGGCAAGACCGTTGGCACCCTGTTTCCGATGCTCAAGGCTCTCGCGCCGCAGCGCCTGGACAAGGTATTTTTCCTCACCGCGAAAACCCCGGGACGCAAGCTGGCGCTGGACGCGGCTCGGCTGATCACCCAAAGCGACCCCGCGCTGCCGCTGCGGGTATTGGAAATGATCGCCCGGGACAAAGCTTGCGAGCATCCGGACAAAGCCTGCCATGGCGAGTCGTGTCCCCTGGCCCGCGGGTTTTACGATCGGCTGCCGCAGGCCCGCGAGGCGGCGAGCCAGATCACGCTGCTCGATCAGGCGGCGTTGCGTGACATCGCGCTGGCTCATGAGGTCTGTCCGTACTACTTGAGCCAGGAAATGGCCCGATGGGCGGATGTGGTGGTGGCCGACTACAACTATTACTTCGACTTCAGCGCCTTGCTCTTCGGCCTTGCCCAGGCCAATGCCTGGACGGTCGCGACCTTGGTGGACGAAGCGCACAACCTGGTGGAGCGAGGCCGCCAGATGTACAGCGCGACCCTTGACCAGCCGGCGCTGACGGCGGTGCTGAAAACCGCGCCCGCGCCCTTGAAGAAGGCGCTGCAGAAAGTCAATCGGCAGTGGAACGCCTTGCATGAACCGCAAATCGCCGCTTACCAAGCCTATGGAAAACCCCCGGAAAAGCTGCTCCAGGCGCTGGGATCCTGCGTCACGGCCTTCGGTGATTACCTCAACGACCATCCCCAGGGACTCGACAGCGGGCTGCAAGCGTTCTACTTCGACGCGTTGCAATTCGGCCGCGTGGCGGAGTCGTTCGACGAGCATTTCCTGTTCGACATCCACAAGCGCGAGTCCGGTCGCCAGCGCAGCCTCTCCACGTTATGCCTGCGCAACGTCGTGCCGGCCGGTTTCCTGCGGCCCAGGTTCACGGCGTCGCGCAGCAGCGTGCTGTTTTCCGCGACCCTGGGCCCGCGCCAGTATTACGCGGACCTGCTGGGAACACCGGCCGACACTGTATGGATCGACGTCGAGTCGCCGTTCCAGGCGCAACAGCTGGATGTGCAGGTGATCAGCCGGATTTCCACTCGGTTTGCCCATCGCCAGGCATCCCTGGAGCCTATCGTCGCGCTGATGGCGCGCCAGTTCGAAGAACGTCCTGGCAACTACCTCGCGTTCTTCAGCAGCTTCGATTATTTGCAGCAAGTGGCCGAACTGTTCGCCGAACGGCACCCGCACATTGTCACCTGGACGCAATCGCGCGGCATGGGCGAGGCGCCTCGCCAGGCGTTCCTCGACCGATTCATGGAACACAGCCAGGGCGTCGGCTTCGCGGTGCTGGGCGGTGCGTTCGGGGAGGGGATCGATCTGCCGGGTTCGCGACTGATCGGCGCCTTCATCGCCACCTTGGGATTGGCGCAGTTCAACCCGGTCAACGAACAGATCAAGCAACGCATGGCGGTCATTTTTGGCGATGGCTACGATTACACCTATTTGTACCCCGGCCTGCAAAAGGTCGTGCAAGCGGCGGGTCGCGTCATCCGCACCCAGCAGGATCAAGGCGTCGTCATGCTCATCGACGACCGGTTTGGCGAGGCCAAGGTGCAACGGCTGCTACCGCAATGGTGGTCGGTCAGGCCGGAACAAGCCCCATCCCCCGACAAATATCACCATAACCCCACATAAAGCAGGTTTTTCCTGGCGCGGGACTTGTTTCATACTCCACGAAAATCCCCAAGGATTCCTCGGCCACCATGCTTGAGAACGACCCAAAGACCGCCCCCGTCATCAGTGAAGACCAGCGCTTTCGACTGCTCATCGACGCGGTGGTCGACTATGCGATCTACATGACTGACCCTTCGGGCATCATCACCAGTTGGAACTCCGGCGCCCGACGTTTCAAGGGCTACGAAGAGTCCGAGATCTTGGGCGAGCATTTTTCCCGTTTCTACACCGACCAGGACCGTGCCGCCGGCCTGCCGCAGCGGGCGCTGGATACGGCCGTGAGCGAGGGGCGCTTCGAAGGCGAGGGTTGGCGGGTGCGCAAGGACGGCACGCTGTTCTGGTCCCATGTGGTCATTGATCCGATCATCGACAGCCAGAGCGCAGAACTGCTCGGTTTCGCCAAGATCACCCGCGACCTGACCGATCGCAAGATGGCCGAAGAAACCCTCAAGCAAAGCGAGCAACAGTTTCGTCTGTTGGTGCAGAGCGTCACCGACTACGCCATCTACATGCTCGACCCGGATGGCCAGGTGACCAACTGGAACCAGGGCGCGCAGCGGATCAAGGGGTACTTGCCGGCGCAAGCCATCGGCCAGCATTTTTCAATGTTCTATACGCCCGAAGACCGCGAAGCCGGTGAGCCGCAGCGTGCCCTGAGCATCGCCGCCAGTGAGGGCCGGTTCGAAAAGAAGGGCTGGCGCGTGCGCATGGATGGCACGCGATTCATGGCGCATGTGGTCATCGATGCGATTCGCAGCGATACCGGAACGCTGCTGGGCTTTGCCAAGATCACCCGCGACATCACCGATGCCACCCAGGCTCAGCAGGCCCTTGAACAGGCCCGCGAGGCGCTGTTCCAGTCCCAGAAACTGCAAGCCATCGGGCAGCTTACCGGCGGCATCGCCCATGATTTCAACAATCTGTTGACGGTGATCCTCGGCAACCTGGAGATCGTGCGCAAGCGCATGCCCAGCGAGCCGAAGCTCAGCCAGCTGTTGGATAACGCGACCCAAGGCGCGCTTCGCGGCGTGTCGCTGACCCAGCGCATGCTCGCGTTTGCCCGCCGGCAGAAGCTCACCTCCGAATCGGTGGAGCTGTCGGCGTTGGTGCAGGGCATCAGCGGTCTGCTGCAAAGCTCCATGGGGCCTTCGATTCATATCCAGACCCAGTTCGCCGAGGCGTTGGCGCCGGTGCTGGCCGATGTCAATCAACTCGAACTGGCGATCCTCAACCTGGCGACCAACGCCCGGGACGCCATGCCACACGGCGGCAGGATACTCATCCAGGCGCAGGAACGGTTGGCGACCGAGGTAACGGGACTGGACAAGCCCTTGGCCCCCGGGCGGTACATTTGCCTGGCGATCACGGACGAGGGCGAGGGCATGGATGAGCTGACGCTGGCCTCGGCGGTTGATCCGTTTTTCACCACCAAGGGCGTGGGCAAGGGCACCGGCCTGGGCTTGTCCATGGTGCATGGTCTCGCCGAGCAGTTGGGCGGAAGGCTGATACTCAGGAGCGAAAAAAGTGTCGGCACCACCGCCGAGCTTTGGCTGCCGGTGGCGGATGATTCGGTAGCGCAGACGCCGCCTGCGACGCCGGCGCAGGCGCCCCCGGTCGAGGAGTTGCGCGTGCTGGTGGTGGACGATGACAGCCTGGTGCTGACCAGCACCCGCCTGATGATCGAAGACCTGGGCCATCGGGTTCTCTGCGCACCGTCGGGCGCCCAGGCGCTGGAGTTGTATGAGCGCAACCAGGACATCGATCTGGTGATCACCGACATGGCCATGCCACAAATGGATGGCGCGCAGCTGGCAAAGTTGCTGCGTATGCGCCAGCCGAACCTGCCGATCATCCTCGCGACCGGTTATGCCGAACGCCTGGAAGGCTTCGCCACCGAGCTGCCACGGCTGACCAAGCCGTTCAAACAGATCGACCTGGTGCAGATCATTGGGCAGACAATGAAATAAAACACCCGGCGTAGATCCAATGTGGCGAGGGAGCTTGCTCCCGCTGGGTTGCGTAGCGACCCCCAAAATCCGTGGGCGCCACGCACTTGAACTACTGTGTGTTTTTCTTGAACCCGCGCAAATTCATCGCACACAGGCAGAACTGCAAGACGATCAGCGCATAAGCGCTGGTATGCAGGCCCCACACCACCCACAAGATATTGCTGACGATAAAACAGCTGAATCCCGCCACCCGCCGGCGCGGCTGGCGTGAGCCGATCAGCCAAGCGGCCAGCACCGTTACCCCCATCGCGGGCCATTGGACCCATCCCAGATAATCCACGCGGTTTTCCTCTTGCCCTCGTTGTCTTTAGAGACCCCAACGGCGCCGTAGCGTTTCCTCGGACCTTTGGTCCATCCGCTTGAACTTGCCTCGCGGCGCTCCCTTCTAATGGCCCTCTACCACGCCGAGGGACAACTTACGCAATGCCCAGAATCCTTACCCGCCAGACCCCGGAAGAAGAACTCACCGAGCACAACGCCAAGCTGTTCGGCTCGCCCAAGGAACGGCTGGACTTTTACCGTCGGGAAATCCAGTACGAAACCAGCATTTTGGCCAATCGAACCGATGCCTACCTGACCGCCCAGTCTTTCCTGGTGATCGCCTTCGCCTCCTGCATGGCCAACCTCAATCCGGAGTGGGGCAAGCTGTTTACGCTGATCGTGCCGCCATTCCTGGCGCTGCTGGGTTTCCTCAGTTCGCTCAATGCCTGGCCGGGCATCCGCGCCGCCTACGAGATCATCGATCATTGGCATTTCAAGCAAAGCGAACTGCTGCGCAGTGAACCGCTGATGGGTCTGGCCTACGATGAATCGCCGCTGTTCAGCGAGCGCGAGTCCACGCACAAGGGCTATCGCAAGTCGCTGCTGTTTTCGTTGCGCACGCCGTGGATTTTTGCCGCGTTCTGGGTGCTGCTGGGGGTGTACTCAGTGTTCATCCAAGTCACCGATCCGGGCGGCTAATCGTCGGGCTTCGCTTTATGGCGCTCATACCAGGCCAGCGCGGGCTGGGTGCTTACCCCGTGCACCAGGATGCTCAGCGCTACCACCGACAACGTGAGGTCGATGCACAGCGCCGCGACTTCTGGCTGCAAATCATGGTTCAAGGCATAGAACAGGTAGAACAGACTGCCGATGCCACGGATGCCGAACCAGCCGATCAACATCCGTTGCGGTCCTTTCAACAAGCGCCCCCAAGGCATCGCCAGCACGCTCAGCGGGCGTATCACCACGAACAGCAGTCCGCCGACGATCAAGGCGCGCCAATCCCAGTGACTGGCGAGCACGACCCCCAAGAGCGTTACCAGGAAGACCTCCATGGACCGCTCCACCAAACTGCCGAACGCCAGCATGTCGCTCATCATCACACCGGCCGCCACCTGGCCGTCGTCCAACCCCTGCGCGTCGCCCACCACCGCCTGCTCGGGATCCACCGTTTCGTGTCCGACCACCGCTTGCACCAGATGCTCGGCCGGTGGCGCGTCTTCATCGCCGGAGTCGACCTCGGCCTGACGCAGCCCCAGGCCGGCGGCGAAAACGGAGAGAAAGCCGTAGCCCTGGACGGCTTCCGCCGCGACGTAGGCAAGGGCAATCAAGGCCAGGGCCAGGTAGTCATTGGGCGACAAGGTGCTGTCGGCGTTCTTGATGCGCATCGACAAGGTCAGTCGACCGATGCCGCGCCCCAGCCAATAGCCAATCAGCAAGCCCGCCGGCACGGCCCACAAGACATTGCGTAAAGCCCACTCACCGAGAAAACCGCCGTCGGGTTCGCGCAGCATGAGCAGGCCAAGGATGACAAAGGGAAATGCAGTGCCGTCGTTCAATCCGGCTTCCCCGGACAGGCCGAAACGCACGCGGTCATCGTCGCGGGCATCGTTCACCTGTACCAGGGCCGCCAGCACCGGATCGGTGGGCGCCAGCATTGCGCCGATCAATAGCGAGACTCCCCAGCCCAGGCCAAACAGATAATGCAGGACCAGGCACAAGCCGGCGATGGTCAGGATCATCACTGGGCCGGCGAGGCCATAGGCCACGCGCCAACTGCGGTTCTTGAGCGATAGGCGCAGCTTGAGGCCGCTGACAAACAGCGAGAACACCACCGCGACTTCGGTCAGGTGCTCCATCCATACGGAAGAATCATCGACTTCGAGTCTCAGCAGTCCGAGCCCCGCCGGCCCGATGGCGACGCCCAAGGCCAGGCACACCGCCGAAGTCGTGACCGGCATCCAGCGAAGGTAGGAAGACGTCAGGGCCAGGGTCAGCAACACGGCTCCGAGCACGGCCACCCACACGGTGAAGATCATGGTTGCTCCTTGAATAACGCCTGTGTCGGGTGGCAATGACCACGATTCCCTGTGGCTCACCACAAAAGGCTGCCTCGCTACATGGAGGAGTCGTCGTTGCCTAGGGTTCGAGGGCCGGAGCGAAGCGAGGGTTCCGCGTTTCTGAAGGCGGTTCCGTTTATCCGGCCGCTTTTCGATTGTGGGGAATTTTTTCCCCCGCGCAGGGCTCTGCAAAGGAAGAGACGTACTGATCCAGCGTCCTGCCGAGAATTCCAAGAGGCCCTTATGACTGCGCTGACACCCCTTCAATCCCGGCCTGCCGACGCGCAGCCATTCTCCACGGTCGGTAACGTGCGCCAATGCTACGAGCGGTTGCTGCAAGGCCCCGACGATGCTGATAAACAAGCGGTCGCCCAGGCCTTCCTGCAACCCTGCCTCGAACAGGCCGGCGCACTGCCGCAGGAAATGCCCGACGATCCCGCGGCGTTGCTTGCCTGGGTCGAGCAGCACAGCGCTGACGTGGCCTTGCAATATGCCGACTACCTGGAACGTCGGAAAAACGGCGGCCGTCGGGAGTTCTTCACCAGCAAGGCCCACGCCTTGTATTTCCTCCAGTCCGTGGCGCCGACCAAACTGGTGGACGGCGCCTGGTTGTACGGCGTGCTCAAACACTGGCATGACCACCGTTTCGAGGGGCTGTTGTGCACCTATCTGGAAGAACTCGGTGACGGCGTGCCCGCGCAGAACCATGTGGTGCTCTACCGCAAATTGCTCGCCGAACACGGCCTGCCGGACATGCCCGACATCGATGACGATCGCTACCTGCAAGGCGCGGTGCAACTGGCCCTCGGCTACGCCGGCGATGATTACCTGCCCGAAGTCATTGGTTATAACCTGGGCTACGAACAACTGCCCCTGCACCTGTTGATCAGCGCCTACGAGCTGAGCGAACTCGACATTGACCCGTATTATTTCACCCTGCACGTGACCATCGATAACGCCAGCACCGGCCACGCCCACAAAGCCGTGCAGTCGCTGATGCAGTTGATGCCGATGGAGGCGGACCGCGAATCGTTCTGGCGCCGGGTCACCCGGGGCTATCGCCTCAATGATCTGGGGCAGGGCAGTCGTGCGGTCATCGAGTCGTTTGACCTGGATCGCGAACTGCTTGACATGCTCGAGCGCAAGCGCCCGTTCGGCCAGCACATGCATTCCGACTACTGCAAATTCGAAGGCCGGACCGTCAATCAATGGCTGGCGGAACCCGGGCAACTGGAGGGCTTCCTGAAGGCCATGCAGGGCAAAGGCTGGATCCGGCGTCACGAAGACCCGCAAAACAGTCGGTTCTGGACCCTCATCGAAGGCGCCGGCGCCGCGATGTTCGGGGTGTTCAGCCCCTATGAGAAACAGCTGCTGCACGATTGGATCGCCGGTGACTGGCTGGACGAGCGTGGCCGCCCCGGAGCCCGTCGCAGTCATGGCGTGGCCCATGAGCCGCCGACACCAGCGCAGGACCCGGACGTGCAGAACTTGCAACAAACGCTGCGGGGCAAGGCGCCCGACGAGCAGATGCAGATCCTGACGCCCTGGCTTTCGGCCCGCTGCCACAGCCATCCGGCCGGGTTGCTGGCGACCCGCCGCTTCATCGAACTCAAATCCGCCCTTCGTTAGGAGCCTTGCATGAATCAGGAAGATCGCCTGTCCGAACCTGACCTGGCGCTGTTGCAACTGGGTCGTCGCCTGCACGCCGACGGCTACCGTTTTATCACCCCGACACCGTTGACCCACGAACGCGTCAACCAACGGCCCGGTAACGAGCGCTCGAAGACCCTGCGAGACGTGTTCGGTTGGTCGCGGCCGTTTGCGCCGGGGCTGGTCTCCGCCGACGAACAGCGCCAATTGCAGGACGCCCAAGTGCTCGAAGCGCGCGATGGCCTGCTCTACAGCCGCGTACGCTGGTCGAGCCTGGACGGCATGTTGTTCGCTCATTCGCCGTTTCCTACGCAGGCTACCGATGCGGTTTTTTTTGGTCCGGACAGCTACCGTTTTGCCCAACTGATCCACACTCATCTGCAACAGAACTTCAGCGCGGTGCATCGGGCCGTGGACATTGGCTGCGGTGCCGGCGTCGGGGCGATGGTGATTGCCCGCGCCCGGCGCGAGGCTCAGGTCCTGGCGGTGGACATCAATCCCCTGGCCTTGCGCCTGTGCGCGGTCAACGCGGCGCTGGCTGAGGTTGCCAACGTCGAGATTGCCCACAGTGATGTGCTGCAAGACGTGGACGGCAGCTTCGACCTGATCGTCGCCAATCCGCCTTACATGGCCGACCCGGCCGAGCGTGCCTACCGCCATGGCGGCGGGACACTGGGCGCCGGGTTGTCGCTGCGCATCGTCGAGCAGGCGTTGCCCCGGCTTACGCCTGGCGGTTCGCTGGTGCTCTATACCGGTGTGGCGATGGTCGATGGCCGCGATCCGTTCCTCGAAGCCCTGGGCGCGTGGCGCGACTCGGCCGAGTTCGGCTGGACCTACAGGGAGTTGGACCCGGACGTCTTCGGCGAGGAATTGCTGACCCCGGGTTACCAGGACGTGGAAAGGATCGCCGTGGTGGCGTTGGTTGTCACCCGCACGGGTGCGGGTATCGGAGGGAACATCGATGAACAGGCGTCTGAAGTTCGGCATTGAAGA
The DNA here is from genome assembly GCF_014268655.2 of Pseudomonas marvdashtae. NCBI lineage: Bacteria > Pseudomonadati > Pseudomonadota > Gammaproteobacteria > Pseudomonadales > Pseudomonadaceae > Pseudomonas > Pseudomonas marvdashtae. The sequence goes on along the minus strand of NZ_JABWQX020000001.1, from coordinate 2,900,006 downwards.
AGAATATTTCATCACCGACCTGCAATCCCGGCGCATGCCCGACCAGCCTCCCGCGGCGGCGGTTGCGGCATGCCGGGAGGAGCTGGGCGAACATTTTGCCCACGAGATGTTCCTGAGCCAGGTAGAGATGGCTTCGCCGATCTTCCAGAGCCTGGCCGAGGCGGCCGATTACCTGGCCCAGGTGCGTAGCGGCCTGACGCGACGCCTCGCACCCCATGGCCTGGGATTGTTGAGCGCCGGCTCACATCCGATGACCACCGTTGGCTTGCAGCCCACCGACGAGTTGCATTTCCAGCAACTATTCGACGATTACCAGCGGGTGGCGCGACGCAGTGTGTTGTCGGGCCTGCACGTGCACGTAGAGGTGCCGACCGGCCAAGACCGGGTCCGGATCATGAACGAAGTGCTGCCCTGGCTGCCGATGCTGTTGGCATTGAGTGCCTCTTCGCCGTTCTGGAATGGCGCCTACAGCGGCTTCAGCAGTTATCGCCAAGTGGCCTGCGATGAATGGCCGCGCATGGGTATACCGGAGTTTTTCGACGGCGAGCCGGCATTCAATGGCTACGTCGACATGCTCACGCGCACCGGTTCCATTCGCCAGCCCAGCGACTGCTGGTGGGTGCTCAGGCCTTCGTCGCGGTACCCGACCCTCGAGCTGCGCATCTGCGATGCCTGCCCGCGAATCGACGATGTCCTGTGTCTCGTATCGCTGTTTCGCCTGATGGTGGCCCATGCCGTCGCTCAGCCCAAACCGGGGGCCGACTACAGCCTGATGTCCCACTGGATCCTCAAGGAAAACCGCTACCGGGCCAAGCGCCACGGCATCCTCGCGGAGTTCATCGTTGAAGGGCAGGATCAACCCATGCTTATCGGCGAATGGCTGAACCTCGCCGAGCAGACCTTTGCCGACACCGCGACGGCGCTGGGCGTGCAGGACGTTTTCAAGCAAGCCCGCCGGATCATCCAGGAAGGCACCAGCGCCGATCGCCAAGTGGTCCTGTATGAACAGGGCCTGTTGTTGGGCGATACCATCGAGCAGGCCTTGAGTCGAGTGGTCGATCAACTGCTGTCGGAAACCGCGGGCATGCCCGTGGCCGATCCCACCCTTGCGCAAGTTGCAGGTGGCCCATGACCAGCAAAACCCTTGATGATTACAACCGCATGCGCGATTTCGCCGCCACCTCGGAGCCGGCGGCGAAGCGTTCGCGCAAGTCGGCGAAAACCGCCCACGCCCTGCAGTACTGCATCCAGAAACACGACGCCACGCGACTGCATTACGACTTCCGCCTGGAGCTGGACGGCGCGCTCAAGAGCTGGGCGGTGCCCAAGGGACCGTCCCTGGACCCGAAGGTCAAGCGCCTGGCCGTGCACGTCGAAGACCATCCGCTCGATTACGCCACATTCGAGGGCAGTATCCCGGAGGGGCACTACGGCGCTGGCGAGGTGATCGTCTGGGACCGTGGCGTGTGGATCCCACAGGGCGATGTGCACGAAGCCTACGAAAAGGGCCGGCTCAAGTTCGAACTGCGCGGGGAAAAACTCGCCGGCTTGTGGAACCTGGTGCGCACCCACATGCCAGGGAAGCAGGAGCAATGGTTCCTGATCAAGCACCAGGACGACGCAGCTCGTCCGGAAAGCGAGTACGACGTGGTCGAGGCCGAGCCGGACAGCGTGCTCAGCGACCGCACCATCGTGCCTAAGCGTCGGGGCAAGGCTGCCGCCGCCAAAGCCGTGAAACAGCCGGAAAAAGCCGCCAAACCGAAGCCACCGAAAAAAAGCGCGAAGACCACCCTCAGCGGCGCGGTGGCCGGCCCGATCCCCGAGACCCTCAAGCCGGAACTGGCGACCTTGGTGGAAAGCGCACCCAGTGGTGACTGGCTCTATGAGATCAAGTTTGACGGCTACCGGGTCATGGCGCGCATCGACAACGGCGATGTGCGCTTGATCACGCGCAACGGCCACGACTGGACCCACAAACTGCCGAAACAGGCCGAGGCCTTGGCCGGGCTGGGATTGGAATCGGCCTGGCTCGACGGCGAAATGGTCGTCGCCAATGAGCAAGGCGTGCCGGACTTCCAGGCCCTGCAAAACGCCTTCGACGCCGGCAGCAGCGGCAAGATCGCTTATTACCTGTTCGACTTGCCGTACCTCAACGGCATGGATTTGCGCAACGTCCCGGTGGAAGAGCGCCGGGCCGCGCTGGCCGCCGTGCTTGAGCCCAACGAAGATCCGCTGCTGCGCTTCTCCGATGCCTTCGAGGAAACTCCCGAGGCGCTGCTCAACAGTGCCTGCCAAATGCAGATGGAAGGGTTGATCGGCAAGCGTCAGGGCAGTGCGTATGTGTCGCGCCGCAGCAACGACTGGATCAAGCTCAAATGCAAGAATCGCCAGGAATTCGTCGTGGTCGGTTTCAGCGACCCCAAGGGCGCCCGCAGCGCGTTTGGCGCGCTGTTGCTGGGCCTGCATGACGTCGACAGCGGTGAGCTGCGCTACGCCGGCAAGGTCGGCACCGGCTTCAACGAAACCACGCTAAAAAGCATCTACCAGCAGTTATTGCCACTGGAAACGAAAAAAGCCGCCGTGGTCAACCCGCCCACCGGCTACGACGCCAAGGGCGTTCACTGGCTCAAGCCCCAGTTGCTGGCCGAAGTGGCGTTTGCCGAAATGACCAAGGAAGGTTCGGTGCGCCACGCGGTGTTCCACGGTTTGCGCAACGACAAGCCGGCGAAGGCAATTACCCAGGAACTGCCGAAACCGGTCGAAAAAGCCGCTAGGAAAAAAGCCGCAGCCAAGGACGAAGCGGAACCAGCACCCGCCAAACCCAAGGCAAAAGCCAAAGCCAAACCCAAGACCACCCAGGCGCCGGCCTTGGAGGGCAAGGTGCGCATTACCCATCCGGACCGGATCATCGATGCGACCAGCGGCACGACAAAAATGCAGCTGGCCGAGTATTACGCCAGCGTCGCCGACTTCATCCTGCCGGAGCTGGCCGACCGTCCAGTGGCGTTGGTACGGGCGCCGGATGGCATCGCCGGCGAGCTATTCTTCCAGAAAAACCCCGAGCGGCTGGGCATTCCCGGCATCACCAGCCTGGACAAGGACCTGACCGGGCAACCGGTGATGATCATCAATAACGCCGAAGCGCTGATTGGCGCGGTACAGATGAGCACCGTGGAATTGCACACCTGGAACGCAACGTCCATCGACCTGGACAAGCCAGATCGCTTTGTCCTCGACCTCGACCCAGACCCAGCATTGCCGTGGAAAAGCATGGTGGAAGCCACGCAGTTGACCTTGTCGGTGCTCGATGAGCTGGGCCTGAAGGCGTTTCTCAAGACCAGCGGCGGCAAGGGCATCCACGTGGTGGTGCCTCTCACGCGTAAACTTGGCTGGGACGAGGTCAAGGGTTTCAGTCACGCCATCGTCAGTCACATGGCCAAGCTGTTGCCTGATCGCTTCTCGGCGGTGTCAGGGCCGAAAAACCGGGTAGGGCGGATCTTCATCGATTACCTGCGCAACGGCCTCGGCGCTACGACCATCTGCGCTTACGCGGCTCGGACCCGCGAGGGGCTGCCGGTGTCGGTGCCGATTTACCGCGAAGAAATGGCCGAACTCAAGGGCGCCAACTTGTGGAACGTGCACAACGTGCATGAGCGGCTGGCAGAGGTCGGGCATGAGCCGTGGGCGGATCTGAAGAAGACCCGCCAGGGCATCACCGCCGAGATGCGCCGGCGGATCGGCATGAAGAAAACCGCTAAATAGCCCCTATATGTTCGCGGTCGGTTTGCTTTTGTGGCGAGGGAGTGGCCGCCGCGTCTGCGACGCTGCGCTGTCGCGCAGGAAACTGGAGCGCCGTCTACGAGATGTCGGTTTTTTGATCGTTTGATCGTTCCCACGCTCTGCGTGGGAATGCATCCCGTGACGCTCTGCGTCACCCCCCCAGAAGCGGAACGCGGAGCGTCCCTGGCGGCATTCCCACGCAGGAGCGTGGGAACGATCAGTAGCGGGGCGGTGCGACGTTTCGCTAAATCCCCTCGCCACAAGAGCCGTTCCAGCCACCAAGCACCTTTAGCCTCCAGCGACCCTTTAATAAACCTGCGAACGCCGCAACTGCTCGATCGCGTCGATCAGTTCGTCATAGGACACCGGCTTGCCGATGTGCTGGTCGAAGCCCGATTGCTTGGATTTTTTCAGGTCGTTGGACGCGCCGTACCCGGTCAGGGCAATGGCGGGGATATGTTTGACGTGGGGCAACTGCCGCAACGCCTCCATCAATTCATGGCCGTTCATCACTGGCATGCCCAAGTCCGAAATCACTACGTCGAAACGGGCGTCCCTGGCTGCTTTCAAGGCTTCCTGCGGCTGGTCAAAAGCGAGGACATGGGCGTCTTCCATCTCCAACAGCAACTTCAGGGTATCGAGCACCTCGGGGGAGTCATCCACCAGCAGCACCGTCAAGCCGCTCAGGCGTCCGGATTGCTCCTCGCAGGCTTGCGGCGCGGGGACCATCTCGGCGTTGCTCAACGGCAGGCGAATGGTGAACGTGCAGCCTTTGCCCAGCCCTTCGGATTTGACTTCGACACTACCGCCATGGGCTTCGGTCAACTGCCGTACCAGGGACAGACCGATACCGAGCCCTTCGCGTTGATGCGTGGCGTGCTGGGTCTCGGCCTGGCCAAACAGGTCGAACACCTCGCTCAGATGCTCCGCCGCGATGCCGACGCCGGAATCCTTCACGTCCAGGCGCGCCATGCGGCCGTCGTGGCTGGCGACGAGTTGCACGCGGCCACCGCTGGGGGTGAATTTCAGTGCGTTGTTCACCAGGTTCCAGATGATCTGCTCCAACCGGGTCGGGTCGGCGTTGATGATCAGCTCGGTGCCGGGCCCTTCGGGTAATTCCAGGGTGACCTTGTTCGGGTGGTTGTCGTTGATCACCACGGTGTAGATGTCTTGCAGCACGCGGGCAAGGTTGACTGCCTGGCGCTTGAGCTTGAGTTTGCCGGTGCGCACCCGCGCCACGTCCAGCAGGTCGTCGATGATCCGCGCCTGGCTGGTGACCGCGTCGCAAATGGTGTTGACCGCCTTGGCCGCCGCGCTGACCGACTTGGTCACGGGCAGGCGCCGAAGCAATTCGGCGTTGAGCTGGATCAGGTTCAGCGGGTGCTTGAGTTCGTGGGACATCACCGCGAAGAATTCATCTTTCAGGTGGCTGGTGTTCTGGGTTTCCATCAGCCGCTGGGTCTGTTCTTCGTGCATGCGCTTATGGCCGGTGAGGTCACGGGCGATTTTCACGTAGCCCTGCAAGTGGTCGCCTTTGAGTAGCGTCACTTCGCCACTGCAATAAAAACGGCTGCCGTCCTTGCGTTGGTGCCAGCGCTCATCTTCGCAGCGGCCGTTGACGCGGGCGGTGCTCAGTTCGGTTTCCGGAGCGCCAAGCGCGCGGTCGTCAGGGGTGAAGAGAAAATCGTAATAGGCCCCTTCGGCTTCAGCCTTGGTGTGGCCGAAGATCAACTCGGCCCCGGTGTTCCAACTGGTGATCACACCATGCTCATCCAGCAGGATGATGGCGTAGTCCCGGGTGCTTTCGGCTACCAGGCGCATGCGCTCCTCTCCTATGCGCAGCTCGTCCTCGGCTAACCTGCGCTTGGTGATATCGATGAAGGTCAGCACAGTGCCGTCGATATGGTCCTCGCTGGAGCGGTATGGCAACAGTCGGGCGATGTACCAGCGACTGTCGTTGCTGCTGACCTCGCGCTCGATCATGTTCAGCGACTCGAACACTTGGGTTGCGTCCGCGGCCATGCCCGGGTAGTCCAGGCGATGGGTGATGTCCAGCAGCGAGCGGCCGGTGTCCACCGGCAGCATGCTGAAAATATCCGTGGCCCTCGGTGTAAACCATTTGATGCGCATGCTGCGATCGACAAACACCGTGGCGATGTCCGTGGAGGCGATCAGGTTGGTGAGGTAATCGTTGATCTTGTCGGTTTCTTCGACCTTGGTCTTGAGCTCGTAGTTGACCGTCAGCAGTTCTTCATTGATCGACTGCAGCTCTTCCTTGCTGGTTTCCAGCTCTTCGGTGGCCGAGCGCAGTTCCTCGTTGATGGCCTGCATTTCCTCGTTGGAGGCCTTCAGTTCTTCGCTGGATACCTCAGCCTGCTCGATCGTGTCCTGCAGGTGCACTTTGGTCCGCTGCAGCTCGCGCTCTAGGGTCGCCAACACCTGGTTTTCAGTCTGGCTGGTGATGGCGTCGGCCTGCAGGATGGGATCGGCTTCCTCCTCCTCGAACAGTACCAGTACGAACTCGCCGTCGGACTGGTCGTCGCGATAAGGCTGCACCAGCAAATCCACCAGGTAGCGTCGTCCGTCCCGTTCCAGATTGACCTGGCGGGATTTGACCGGCTGGCCGTTCTGTTGGACCTGGAACAGCGCGGTGCGGATCTCCAGGCGCAGTTGCGGGTTGACCAAGGTCAGCAAGTTACGCGACAGCTCGCCGCCTACATGGCGCAGGAAACGACCGGCGCTTTCGGACATGTGCATGATGTCAGCGTTGGCATCGACAATCATGCTGGGCGGGGCGGCGTGCTCGATGGCGCGCAGGTGGATATCGGAAAATGACACTTTGCGCACCACCGGTGCCAGCGGCGCGGCCGGCGAGGCGCTGCTGCGCACGTAACCGCCACGGGGCATGGTTGGCGTGCGGCGGCTGCTGGCGGTGCCGTACTTGGCGCGGAAAATCCGGTTGCGCTTGTCCACCGGGGCGAACAGTTCGTGGCAGGCATCGGCCGATTCCGAGGAGCCGAGGAACAGGTAGCCGCCCGGTCGCAAGGCGAAGTGGAACATTTGCAGGATTTCGCGTTGCACCTCGCGATCAAGATAGATCAGCAGGTTCCGGCAGACGATCAGGTCGATCTGGGAGAAGGGCGGGTCAGACAGCAGGCTGTGCTTGGCGAACAGCACGCGCTCGCGGATTTCCTTGCGCACCCGATAAGACGCGCCGTCCTTCATGAAGTACTGACGCAAGCGCGTCGGCGGCACGTCGGTAATGATCGCTTCCGGGTAGGCGCCGTTACGCCCGACGGCTATGGCGCGTTCATCAATGTCGGTGGCGAAGATCTGCAGTTTGGCCGAGCTGTTCTCGTGTTGCAGCTGATCGCTGACCAACATTGCCAAGGTATAGGCTTCTTCACCGGTGGAGCAGCCGGCCGACCAGACGCGTATTTCCTCGGGCGGCGCACTGGCCGGCTCGAGCGGTTGCAGCAGCAGGGGCAAGACGTCCCGTTCCAGGGCCTCGAACGCATCGCGGTCGCGAAAGAAATTGGTCACGCCAATCAGCAGGTCGCCCAACAGCGCCTTGGTTTCTTCCGGATGGCCCTGCAAATATGCGTAATAGGCGCTCAGGTCCGGCTGGGCGGTAACCTGCATGCGCCGTTCTATGCGGCGCAGCACGGTGGCCCGCTTGTAGTGTTTGAAGTCGTGCCCGGTGCCGGACCGCAGCTGGACCAGGATGTCATGCAGCAACTGTTCGGCGACGGCGGCCTCACGTTCCGACGTAGGAGGCTGGGTATGGATCTCCGGGTCATTGGCGGTCGGCAGGCGGATGGCCTGGGAGTTGCGCCAGATCTCCAGGAGTTTCTGCGGCATCTCCGCAACGGGCAACACCAGGTCGACCATCTGAGTGTCGATGGCCGCTTGCGGCATGCCATCGAATTCCGCGTCTTCCGGGGATTGCGCGAGGGTCACGCCGCCTTGTTCCTTGATTCGCGACAGCCCCACCGCGCCGTCCGAGCCGGTACCCGACAGCACCAGGCAGAAGGACCGTTCCTTGTGCACGTCGGCCAGGTCACGAAAGAACAGGTCGATGGCCACGTGTCCGCCCTGGCGTGGTTCGGCCGGGGAAATCTTCAAGTAACCGTCATTCATCAACAGTTGATGGGCCGGGGAGATCACGTAGACGTGATTTTTCTCGATAGGCACCGTCTCGGTGACTTGCAGCACGGTCATCTTGGTCGATTCCTGGATGATTTTATCCGCGACGCTTTGATGATCCGGTGCCAGGTGCAAGACGACGACAAACGCCATGCCATTGTCCTTGGGCATGTGTTCGAAAAATTGCTTGATGGCCTGCAATCCACCCGCGGAGGCACCGATTCCCACTACGGGGAAGTCCAATTCGCTGGGGCTCAGCTCTCGTCGTTGCGGCACGTTGGGAGAGCGTTTGCTAGGAGATGACATATAAGTTTGGCCTTAAAGGGCGGCGGGGCGGTCCGGCGCTGCCGACTCGATTTCATTGATACAAAAACTCGCAGGATAGTCGGGTTGCGCGAAGATTGCGAAAACGGACGCCTGCAACGCCGCCCCTTCAGGCATTGTGCGCCTTCAAGGCGAATCAGCCTACCGGCACGCGAAGGTACTCCGGCTGCAAGTAGTTGAACCACAGCAGGATCATTTCCACCATGATCGTCACCAGCACCAGCAAGCCGACACCCCAGACGCTGGCCGAGTACAAAAGGCCTTGTTCCTTCTTCAGGTTCATGAATTTCGGCAGCCCGACGAACAGCAAGAACGTCGAATAGGCCGACGCCGCCAGCAGCACCGCTACGGCCAGCCATCGGCTGGGATAGAGGCCGCAGATCCCGGCGAGGAAATACGGTGTAGCGGTGTAGGCCGCGAATCCGATGCACTGGTTGATCGAGGGGCGAGCTTCGAACGTGCGCGACATCCAGCGGATGAACAGCCCCATCAACGTGACGCCAATGACAATGGTCAGGTACAGCAGCGCGCACAACTGCAATGCGCTGGCGCGACTCAGCCTCACCGTTTCGTTCTCGGCCAGGCTCCAACCGGTCCAGGTGGTGCCGATGAACAGGCACACCGCCGGAATCAGTGCGAGCAACAACAAATGGGCCAGGTAGTGGTGTGGATGAGCCTGTTCCTGCTCGCGAATGTCCACCCAGGCGAATTCGGGATGGGTGAACAGTTTGACGAAAAGTACAGACATGACGACCTCCTGATCAGGGACAGCCTCCGCAATGAGGCTCATACCGTTATGAGGTACGGGATCGGCCGGGGGTTTCATTTATTTGGCCGGGCGGCGCGACGGCGCGATAAAGGGAATGATTCAAAACGGCAGGGGTCAACCCATCAGCATCCATGAAGGACTGTATGCCATGACTGTTGCCCAATCCCTGGTTGATTACATGCGCGAGCATGACTTGCGCCTGACCACCGCTGAGTCCTGCACTGCCGGGCTGATCGTCACGCTCCTGGCCGAAGTGCCGGGCAGCGGTTCGCTGATCGAAAGCGGCTATGTGGTGTATTCCCCGGAAGCCAAGCAGCGCTTGCTCGGCGTTAAGCCGCGCACCATCGACACCTTCAATCTCACCAGTCGCGAAGTCGCCGAGGAAATGGCCCTTGGCGCGCTGCACGACGCCAACGCCAACGTCGCCGTCGCTACCACTGGCCTGCTCGGGCCGGACGATAAGGACGGCATACCCGCCGGCACGATCTGCTTTGCCTGGGCGTTCCAAGTGAACGGCCAGCGCGCGCTGTTCAGCCGCCAGGAACGCTTTTTTGGCGACCGTCACCAGGTGCAACTGCAGGCCAGCGAGTACGTCTTGCAGCAGTTGCCCCGGTATCACCAACGTGCCGTGGCGGGTGAACGCCGCTAGGAGAGTGCGCCCATGACCGATCAATGGGAGCAAGACGACCACCGTAGCCGCGAATTTCCGGTGCGCGAAGACATGGTGTACCAACATAAGGTCTGGCGGTTCGAGCGGGTGGGCTGGTACGTATTGGTGCTGTTGGTCATCCTGACTTTGCTCGGGCTGTTTTCCCGCGGGCCGTTGAGCAGCCGCGAACTGCAAAGCGCTGACGGCAACATTGGCGTCGAATACGAGGCGTTCCATCGCAACGGCTCGACCAATCCGATGGTCCTGCGTCTCAAAGGCGCGCCCAACGCGGTGCTGGAAGTCGAGCTCGGGGGCGATTGGCTGGAGGCGTTCGATGTCCAGAGCGTGCAACCGCAGCCCATACGCTCAGCTGCCGCCGGGCAGGGTGTAAAGCTCTGGATCCAGGCGGATAGCCAGGGGCAGGCCAACCTGCACCTGTCATTGCTCAGCGAAGGCGTCGGGACTTATCACAGCCGCATCGTTATTCCTGGCGGGGCGACAGTGAGCTTCAATCAATTCATCTTCCCTTAGGTGACGTATGGATTCGGTACTGCGAGCCGCCGTTATGTATGCGGTATTGATGGTGTTGTTCAAGATCGCCGGCCGACGTTCGCTGGCGGAGATCACCACCTTCGATTTCGTCCTGTTGATGATCATTGGCGAGGCTACCCAGCAGGCGTTGCTGGGGGACGATTTCTCGCTGACCAACGCGTTCATGGTCATCGTCACACTGATCGCCATCGATGTCGGATTTTCGTTGCTCAAGCTGCGTTCCAATTGGGTGTCGCGGCTGATCGACGGCGGGCCGACGATCATCGTCGAGGACGGCCGCATCCTTCAGGGGCGCATGCGCCACGCCCGGCTGGCGGAAGCGGACATCATGGAGGCGGCACGCTCGAGCCAGGGCATCGAGACCCTGGAGCAGATCAAGTTTGCGATTATCGAGCGCAACGGCAAGATTTCGGTGATTGCCAAGGAGTGAGCCTAAGCCTTGGCGCGCAGTGCTTTTGTGGCGAGGGAGCTTGCTCCCGCTCGGGCGCGCAGCGGCCGCAAAATCTTGGGGCCGCTTCGCAGCCCAGCGGGAGCAAGCTCCCTCGCCACGGTGGAACGTGCGCTTCCTTACCTTAGAGGATCGGCTTGCCGCCCGTCACCGCGTACCGCGAGCCGGAGATGTAGCTGGACTCATCCGACGCCAGCAGCACGAAAATTGGCGCCACTTCCACCGGCTGGCCAGGACGGCCGAGCGGTGTCTGGGAACCGAAATTCTGCACCTCTTCTTCGGGCATGGTGGCGACAATCAGCGGCGTCCAGATCGGTCCTGGCGCGACGCTGTTGACCCTGATGCCCTTGGACCCGAGCATTTGCGCCAGGCCACCGGTGAAGTTGGCGATGGCGCCCTTGGTGGTGGCGTAGGCCAGCAGCGTCGGCTTGGGCATGTCGGAGTTGACCGAGGTGGTATTGATGATCGAACCCCCGGCCTTCATGTGTGGCACGGCGGCCTGGCAGATCCTGAACATCGCCGTGATGTTGATATCGAACGTGCGCACCCATTCTTCGTCCGGGATCTCTTCCAGGGTCTCATGGGTCATCTGGAACGCGGCATTGTTGACGAGGACGTCGATGCGCCCGAAGCGCGCCACGGTCTCATCGACGACCTTGCGGCATTGCCCCTTGTCCGCCAGGTCACCGGGTAGCAACAGGCATTGGCGACCGGCCTCTTCGACCCAGCGTGCGGTCTCCTTGGCGTCCTCATGTTCATTCAAGTAGGAAATCGCTACGTCCGCGCCTTCTCGGGCGAAGGCAATCGCCACGGCGCGCCCGATGCCGCTGTCGGCGCCGGTGATCAGGGCGATCTTGTTCGCCAGGCGCCCGGAACCTTTGTAGCTCTGTTCGCCGCAGTCCGGGTACGGGTCCATCTTCTGTTGGCTGCCGGGCACGGGTTGGCTTTGTTTCGGGAAAGGTGGGGTTGGGTAGTTGGCCATTGTCGTTCTCCATCCAAGTGGTTGCGATGGAGGGTGGACTGCGGTTTTTTGGCCAGAGTTCGGTCGGATTTCCCCAACAATCGATGAGCGTGGCAGAGGCGTTTCGTCGACTGCCCAGGGGCTATCGGTGAACGCAGGCGACGCCGTATTCTCCAAACGGGATACGGCTTGAAAAGGAGAAGGGCATGTTCAGTCACATACAAATCGGTGCACGTGACCTGACTAGAATGGTCGCGTTTTATGATGCCGTCCTCGGTTGCCTGGGATTGGAGCGCATGCCCAGCGAAGACGATTCGGGCCCGCCCGGGGAAGGCTGGCATCAGCCCGGCAAACATTGGCCGCAGGTGTTCGTCCAGGTGCCCATCAACGGCCTGCCGGCCACGTGGGGCAACGGCATGCAAGTCAGCTTCGCCGCCGACTCGCAGCAGGCCGTACGCGACGCCTGGGAGACGGCGATCGACATGGGCGGCTTCGACGAAGGCGCCCCGGGCCCGAGGCCGCAATATTCAAAGGATTACTACGGCGCCTATTGCCGGGATCCGGAGGGAAACAAGCTGTGCTTCGTGCATACGCCGGATATGCATGACTGACCCCCGTCTGAAGTGATCCGCTCCTGTGGCGAGGGGATTTATCCCCGCTCGGTTGCGCAGCGACCGTAAGGAAAACGGGGCCGCTGCGCGACCCAGCGGGGATAAATCCCCTCGCCACAAAAGGGCTCATTGTCGGCCTGATCAGCTCCTGGCCTTGAGGCTGCGTTCCATCCGCGCGATTCCTTCTTCCAGCAACGCCCGCGGGCAACCGAAGTTCAGGCGCACGAATTGTCCTGCGTCGTCAGCAAAATCCAGCCCGGCGCTCAGTCCGACCTTGGCATCCTTCAGGAAAAACCCTTGCGGATCGTCCAGCCCCAGCGCCGAGCAGTCCAGCCACGCCAGGTAAGTACCCTGGGGCACGGTCATGGTGATGCCGGGAAGGCGAGTCTTGACCGCCTCGACCAGATAATCGCGGTTGGCCTGCAAGTAGCCTTTCAACGCGTCGAGCCACGGGCCCGCTTCGCTGTAGGCGGCACGGGTCGCTTCGAGGCCCAGGGCGTTGACGCTGTCGACCATGCCGGCCCTGGCGCCGTTGACGCGCTCGCGCAGCTTGGCATTCTGGATGATCGCGAACGAAGTCTTCAGCCCTGCGATGTTGTAGGCCTTGCTGGCCGACATCAGCGTGATGGTCCGGTCGGCAATCTCCGGGCTGAGGGACGCGGTGGGGATGTGCACGCGGCCATCGAAGCACAGCTCGGCATGGATTTCATCGGAGATGATCCAGGCGTCCTGCTCCAGGCAGATGTCCGCCACGGCCTTGAGTTCTTCGCGCCCAAACACCTTGCCCAGCGGGTTGTGCGGGTTGCTCAGCAACAGCGCGCCGCCGCCGCGCAAGGCGTCGCGCAGTTCGGCCAGGGGGGTATGGAACTCGCCATCGACCGGAGTGAACGCCAGCTCCACCTTGTTCAGGTGCCAATGGCCCGGCGCCTGCCGTAGAGGAGGGTAGTTCGGGACCTGCACCACGACGTTTTGCTGCGGCTCGACCAAGGAATGCAACGCCATGTTGAACCCCGGCTCGACCCCCGGCAGGAACAGGATCTGCTGCGCCTCGACGCGCCAGGCGTATTTGCTCCACAGATCCGCCACGATGGCGGCGCGCAGGTTGTCCTGGGCCACGCTGTAGCCGAGCATCGGGTGCTCCAGGCGCTTGCGCAGCGCATCGATGACCACTGGCGGTGCGGCGAAATCCATATCGGCCACCCACATCGGCAATACCTCGGCTGGATAGCGGCTCCATTTGGTGCTGCCGGTGCCGTGGCGTTCGAACACCAGGTCGAAATCGAAAGTCATCGTGGTTCCATCAGTCAGGGAGTCGGAATCGCGCCATCATAAAGCAAAGAAGCTGAACAAAAAGGTTGGTAGCTAATTGCCATTAATTGGCCGCAATGCGCTACAGTTTCGTCCCGAGACGTCGATACGCCGACGACGGACACCCGTTCATGACAAGGACAGCCCCGATGACATCGCCCCTGCGCTTTAACGATCACTACCGCAAAGCCGATCGCATCATGCTCGGGCTGCTCTGGCTCACGCTCTTGTATTCGCTGGGCCTGGCATTTCTTCATTCGACCTTCACCCAGGCATTGCTGATCGGTGCACCGACGTGCCTGCTGGCCACGCTGCTCTACCGCGGCCTTGGCGGCACCCGTGCCATGCGCTGCATCATCGCCATGGCGCTGATGGTCATGGCGGCGCTGCACATCAACCAGACTCGCGGCGTGATCGAGTTCCACTTCGGCATCTTCGTGCTGCTGGCGGTGTTGACGTTCTATCGCGATTGGCTGCCGATCGTCGTGGCCGCCGCCACCATTGCCGTTCACCACGTCGGTTTTCATTGGCTCCAGCATCTGGGATACCCGGTATTTGTGATGGATGCCCACGGTGGATGGACGATGATTTTCGTCCATGCCTTTTATGTCGTTGTCGAAAGCGTGATTCTGATCTACCTGGCGAACCAGAGCCTGGCCGATGCAACGGACAACCAGGACGTGCTCGACAAGGTGCTGGCCGCCGCTGCGCAGTTGAGCCGTGACCCCGGTACACAACGCAGCCAGGGCGTGAAAGTCTCGTCCGGCGAGCGTTTCGACCATTTCCTCGCGCAAGTGACCCGCCTGGTGGACGGCGTGGTACGCGACACCCGCCAGCTGTCGGACCTCGGCCAGGATTTGTCCCAGGTCGGCCAGACCCTGGAAAACGGTGCCCGGCACCAGTTGGACGAAGTGGCGCAGATGAGCGGCGCGATCGGCCAGTTGATGCAGGCCATGGAAAATATTACCGGCCATGTCGGCCAGACGCTGCAACGCGCCGGACAGGCCAACGAGCAAGTCAACCGGGGGCGCACCACCGTTGACCAGACCCGGGAAGATATTCTCGAATTGGCGGGGCGCATCAACCTGACCAATGAAACCGTGCAACTGCTCGCCGAGCAGGCGCAGCAGATCGGCCAGGTGCTGGACGTGATCAACAGCATCGCCGAGCAAACCAACCTGCTGGCCCTCAACGCCGCCATCGAGGCGGCCCGCGCCGGTGAGCAGGGGCGCGGGTTCGCCGTGGTGGCCGACGAGGTCCGGACGCTGTCACAACGGACCTCGACATCCACCACGGAAATCCAGCAGATCATCGCCAAGCTGCAACAGGGCAGCCGCCAGGCCGCCATCGCCATGCAAGACAGCCGCGAAGGGGTCGAGCGTTGCGTGTCCGCCAGCCAGCAGGCCTCGCAGCTGCTGCATGCCGTCGTGGAGGACATCGCGGTGATCAACCATTTCAACGATCTGATCGCCAGCACGACCCAGCAACAGTCCGCGGCGTCAATGGGCATCAATGAGCGGCTGCAAACCGTGCAGGCCGTGGCCGAGCGCAACGCCGACAACATCGCCGTGCTGACCCGCAGCAGCCAATGCCTGCCGCCTTTGGCGGAGCGGCTGGCGGCGCTGGGGCAGGCGTTTCATGGGACAGACCGGCAGCTTGGGCGAAAATAGCGTCGATACGAACTGATGATCGTTCCCACGCTCTGCGTGGAAATGCATCCCGTGACGCTCCGCGTCACCCCCCAGAAGCGGAACGCGGAGCGTCCCTGGCGGCGTTCCCACGCAGGAGCGTGGGAACGATCGACGATCGACGGGTTGTCACTTGCTTGCGACTACGCCAGGTTGAACGGCAACTGCCGCAGCGGTTTCCCGGTCAGGCTCGCAATGGCGTTGGCAAATGCCGGGGCCAAGGCGGGCAGGCCGGGCTCGCCCATTCCGGTCGGCGGCTCTGCGCTGGGGACGATGTGGACGGCGATCTGCGGCATGTCGGTAATGCGCGGCACGCTGAAGTCGGCGAAATTGCTCTGTTGCACGACGCCATCCTTGAGCGTGATCGCGCCACCGGGCAAGCACATCGACAGGCCCATCAGGGCTGCGCCTTGTACCTGGGCCTCGACACTGCGCGGGTTGACCACCAGATTACAGTGCACGCCCGCCGTCACGTTGTGCAGCACGGGACGACCATCCTGCACCGAGGCTTGCACCACATAGGCCACCACCGAACTGAACGACTCGTGCACCGCCACGCCCCAGGCCTGGCCCGCCGGCAGCTGGCGTTTGCCGTACTCGCTCTTGTCCACCGCCAGTTGCAGCGCGGCGCGATGGCGGGGGTTCTGGTCGCCGAACAGCTTCATCCGGTATGCCACCGGGTCCTGTTTCGTCGTACGGGCGATTTCGTCGATCAGCGTCTCCATCACGAACGCGGTATGAGTAGAACCCACGCTGCGCCACCACAGCACAGGCACGTTGAGCTTGGGGTGATGCACGGTCAGTCGCATCGGCAAGGGATAGGGATCACGCATGCCTTCCGTCGCGGTGGGGTCGATGCCGTTCTTTATCTGCCCCGCGAACGGGGTGCCGACGAGGATGGACTGCCCGACCAGGGCGTGATCCCACGCCAACACCTTGCCGCTGTCATCAAAGCCGATGCGCGCGCGGTGCAGATTCAGCGGACGGTAGTAGCCGCCCTTGATATCGTCCTCGCGACTCCACAGGGTGCGGATTGGCGCATCAAGCCCCGCAGCGCGCGCGGCCTTGGCCACTTCACAAGCCTGCACTGCAAAATCATTGGTCGGCACGCCACGACGACCGAAACCGCCGCCCGCCGTCTGTACATTTACCTGGACTTGCTCGGGCTTGAGGTT
Source organism: Pseudomonas marvdashtae (assembly GCF_014268655.2). NCBI lineage: Bacteria > Pseudomonadati > Pseudomonadota > Gammaproteobacteria > Pseudomonadales > Pseudomonadaceae > Pseudomonas > Pseudomonas marvdashtae. Next base: position 2,883,595 of record NZ_JABWQX020000001.1, on the reverse strand, counting down.
CAGCACCTTCGCCGCTGCCGCGGCGTCGCCGCCTGGGAACTGGGTGCCGACCCACAACTGGGCGCGGCCTTCGGATAGCTGAACAGTGCAGTTCAACGGCTCCATTGGGGCGTGGGCCAGATAGGGGAACACAAACTCAGCCTCCAACCGGTGCGGGGCCGAGGCGAGGGGTGTCATGTCGGCATCGAAATGGAGCGCGCCGGGTTGGCCGGCCAGCTCCCGGTACTGGGCCAGTTGTTTTTCCGTGTCGACCTTTTCGACTTTAGCCACGTCCCATTCGACCTTCAGCGCATCACGCGCAAGTTTTGCCTGCCAGTAACCGTCGGCGACCACGGCAACGCCTTCGGCACCGCCATCCAGCGGCACGCGCAGCACGGCTTTCACGCCTTTGGTTGCGCGCGCCGCGCTGTCGTCCAGAGACGCGATCCTGGCACCGAACACCGGCGGGCGAGCGACCACGGCGGTCAGTTGTCCCGGCAGACGCATGTCGATGCCGAAATCCTGCTGGCCGCTGCTCTTGACCTTGGCATCGAGGCGGGTCGTGGCCTGGCCGATGATGCGGAAATCCTTGGGATCCTTGAGCGTGACTTTCTCCGGCACGGGCATCGCCATGGCGGCTTCGGCCAGCTCGCCGTAAGTCGCCTTGCGGCCACCCGGGCCCAGCACTTTGCCGTTTTGCGTGGTCAGGCTCGCGGCGTCGACGTTCCAGCGCGCGGCTGCGGCGGCGAGCAACATGGCGCGGGCGCGGGCGCCCAGTTCGCGGTACTGGGTGTAGCTGTTCTTGATCGAATTGGAGCCGCCGGTGAGATGGATGCCAAACGCCGGGTCCATGTAGGCCGCATCGTTGCTGCCGTTGCGCGTGCGCACCAGGGTCCAGTCGGCGTCGAGTTCTTCGGCGAGGATCATTGGCAAGCCAGTCTGCACACCCTGGCCGAACTCCAGGCGATTGATCGTCACGGTAACTTCGCCGTTGGGCGCGATCTGTACGAAGGCCAAAGGTTGCTGAGTGGGCTTGAGCGGTCCTTCGCTCGCGCCATTGGCCTGTTGCGCCAAGGCGAGGTGAGGGAACGCGCCCAAGGCCAGGCCGCCGATGCCGACGATCTTGAGAAAGCTGCGCCGGGGCAGGGTGGCTGGGCCTTCAGTCCCGTCGCGATCCAGCAGGTGTTGCAGCGCGCGCGGCAGCTCATTTGGAAAAATCTCGTTCAGCATGGGCTAGCTCCTGTCAGGCGAGGGCTTTGGCGGCATCGGCCACTGCGGCGCGGATGCGGGCGTAAGTGCCGCAGCGGCAGATATTGCCGGCCATGGCCGAATCGATCTCGGCCGGCGTAGGTTGCTTGCCCTTGGGCTGGGCCTTGAGGAACGCCGTGGCGCTCATGATCTGGCCGCTCTGGCAGTAACCGCATTGCGCCACATCGTGCTTGACCCAGGCCTCATGCACGGCGCTGCCCACCGGGTCGCTGCCATCGGTCGCCGCTTCAATGGTGGTGATCTTCTTGCCAACCGCCGCGGCGATCGGCGTCACGCAGGACCGGATGGCCTGGCCATCCAAGTGAACGGTACAGGCGCCACACAAGGCCGCACCGCAGCCGAATTTGGTACCGGTCATGCCCAGCGTGTCGCGCAAGGCCCAAAGAATCGGGGTACCGGGGTCTACGTCTACCGTGTGCTCACGGCCATTGATATTGAGGGCGCTCATTGTCGGACCAGCTCCAGAAGGTTTGGCACCGATTAATATAGAAAGCATCGGCTGGGATAGCTTGCACGATCCGGTCCGATGATTGCCCAATCTTGCAGAAATACCCTGTAGGTTTGGTTGGCAGTGAGCACGCCTGAGCGCATGCGCTCAGGCGGGTTGCTCAGGGGCGGGCCGGGACAGACAAAACAACAACCCCGGCTCGGCCCTGCGCGCGACGAGCGTCCATCCGTGGGCCTGGGCGATCTCCTGGCAGATCGTCAGGCCCAGTCCCGCGCCGTGGTCGCGTCGATGAGCGCCGCGCCAGAAACGGGTGAATATCTGAGCGAGTTGGCCTTGTTCAACCCCGGGGCCCCAATCGCGCAGGGTCAACGTATCTGCGCTCAGCTCAACGCGTATCTCGGTTTCGGCTGGGGCGTGCTGGATGGCGTTTTCCAGAAGGTTTTTCAGCAGGGTGAAGAGGGCGCTGCGGTCGGCCTGCCAAGGCGCTTGCGCATCTACATGGCCCGCCAGGACGACGCGCACATTGGCCGCATCGGCCATGCGTTGAAGATAACTGGCGGCTTCCTGGGCGACCTCCATGACATCCACGGCGGCGAGGCTGTAGTTGTGCGCTTCGCTCGTCTCGGCCAGCAGCAACAGTTGCTGGACCTGGCGGGTCATGTGCCGGGCATCGTCGAGCAGCGAGTCGCGGCCCTTGCTGGGTTCCATCAATTCGATCTGGGCGCGGATCAACGCCAGGGGCGTCTTGAGCTCGTGCGCCGCGGTCGCCAGGAATTCCTGCTGGACGCGGTAGCCATGCGCCAGGCGCTCAAGCGCACTGTTGAAACTGGTCACCAGCGGCGCCACCTCGGACGGCACGGCCTTGACCTCCAGCCGCGAGTGCAAGGAGCGCGGGGAAATGGCCGCCGCTGATTCCGAGACCTCCCGCAAGGGCTTGAGCGCATAGCCCAAGGTAAAGTAGGCGCAGGCGCCGAAGACGAAAAGCAGCACCAGGCTGAACAGGACGATTCCGGCGCCCATGAACGGCCAGGCGAACCCCTCATGCAGCAGTTCCATGAGCCGTTCGCTGGCGGCGAATTGCAGATACCAGACCTTGCCGTCATGTTCCAGCGGGGCGGTGGCGGCGTACATCAGGATGCCTTCTCGCTCGAATTTGAAGCGCGACTGCTTCGTCGGATGCTCCGTTGCAACGGACGACCAGAACGCCGCGTCAGTGGACGTCTGGACGACGTTTGCCTCCGAATCCAGCACGCGGTAGCCGATTTCTGCCCCCAGGCTCTTGAAGGTCCAGATCCGGTCACCCTCGCTGTTGTCGAACCCGGTGGGCCGGCCGGTAGCGTCGAACAGCAGCTTGCCGGACAGTTCATGGGTGCGCTCGGCGACGTCCGTACTCAGCAGGATGTCGCTCCTGGAAGTGACCAGTGCGAACACGCCGAGTGCAATCAGCAAAATGCTCAATCCCACGCCCGCGACGTAGGCGAGCAGCACCTTGAAGCTGATGCTATTGCGCCAAGTCGTCCTGACGAAGGGCATAACCCAGGCCTCTCAAATTGACTATCCGTTGATGGGAGCCGATCGCCAGCAGCTTTCGGCGGATACGATGCAGGGCCACGTCCAGGGCGTTCGGCGTCACGGCTTCGCTCAGGCCCCACGCAGCCGCCTCTATGGCGCTGCGGCGGACGATTTCACCGGGTTTGCGCAGCAGCAACAGCATGATCTGCATTTCCGCAGGCGCCAGCGGCACGCTGCCTTCGGTGCTGCACATGATGCCCGTGTCGGGTTGCACGCTGAGGTCGCCGTGGGCAGGCGCCAATGGCCGGTGTTCCGCCGGGCGACGCAGCAATGCCCGTACGCGGGCAACCATTTCGTCCATGGCGAACGGCTTGGGCAAATAATCATCCGCCCCGGCGTCGAGGCCTTCGACCCGATCATGCAGCGCGTCCCGCGCTGTCAGGACCAGGCACGGCAGGCCCAGCCCGGCAGTGCGCAAACGCTGCAGCAGGACCAGCCCATCGCCGTCCGGCAAGCCCCGATCGAGGATCAGCGCCTGGTAAGGCACCTGCTGGATGGCCGCCCAGGCGGCATCGATGCGGCTGATGACGTCGACGGCGATCCCGGCGCTCGACAAGCCTTTGCTCACCAGGTGCGCCAGGCGTTCATGGTCCTCGACCAGCAGAATGCGGCTCATCAGAAACGGTACAGGTAGCCGAACAGCACGCTGTTCTCGGTTGATCGATCCACCAGCGGGCTGTCCTTGATTTCATCGGACAGGCGCGTCGCCTTGAGGTCCAGGAATACGGAGTGATGATCATCGAACATATAATTTCCACGAACGCCGAATTCGGTATTGATACCGGACTTCGCATCATAGGCCGCCCGGTCGGCGCGAGCTTCACTTTCGCGAACGCCGAAGTAGTAGTCGACGTATTTATCGTCCTGCCATAGGGCCGCCAGGCGTGGCGTCAGCATGATGTGCTCGCCAAATGTCCACGACCTCTCCAGTCCCAGGGCAAAGCGCTGGCCCTTGCTGTTGCCTGAAACGTCGGCCAGCCACTCGGCGCTGACATCGGCCACCTCGTTGAGCCATTTCACCTTGGCGCCTGCCCAGAAACCACCGTCGCGATCGCTCATGCCATCGAGAATCCGCGCGTCATCGTCGTCGTAGCCGCTGAAGTCGTACTCGCCGACGATGCTGAATTCGAGCTGTTGGGTCTCGCTGAGGTCCAGGCCCGGCAACTTGATCTCGGCGGTAGGGCCGAATACCCGCACATATTCATTCTCAAAGTAGATCAGCGGCAGGGCTTCACTGTCCCGGTCGATGCCCTTGTACGGCTGCTGGCTGCTGACCGCACCCACGCCAAGCCCCCATTGGGAACCTTCCGGCTCGTCGGCGCTGGCCGCCATTGACGCGCACAAGCCCAGCACAAACACAGAGGTGGCCGTAGTCAGCCGTGTCGCAATTGAATTTTTCGAGGTGGGCAAGGGCATGGAACGCATGACGGTCTCCAGATCAATAGGATGAAAGCGTCCCTATCGTTGAAAACTTCTTCTTACTGGACACTTACCGTTGGGTCTGGATAACAACCTTTTCGCTGGTAAGAGTTCCGAAAGGTTCCCTGTCGGATAGTGGCCGCCTCAAGCAATCACGCGGCCTCTTGCGCAGGAATACGATCCCCATGAAAAAAAAGACACGGCATGTCGTTCTGTTTGTCGTGACCTTGGCCTGCGCCATCGTCGTCGTGATGATGACCGTTTCGCCTGACGCGGGCCCCAATAGCGCCGAAGTTCCGGCCAGGCCTGCGCTCACGGTGGCCGTCACCCAACTCCAATCGGCCATGCAGCCGACCCGCGTCCTGGCGTATGGCAACGTCATGGCGTGGCAGGAAGCGAGCGTCGGCACCGAAGCCGATGGCTTGCGGTTGGCCGAGGTCAAGGTGAACGTCGGCGATGAGGTCCGGCGCGGCCAGGTGCTCGCCACATTTGCTCCGGAAACGCTCGCCGCCGAACTCGCGCAGCGTCGCGCCGCCACCGCCGAAGCGCAGGCGACGCTCGCCGAAGCACGGGGCAATGCCCAGCGCGCCCGGGAGCTGCAATCGAGCGGGGCGTTATCCAAGCAACAGGTTCATCTGCACGTGACGGCCGAACACACGGCGCGGGCGAGGCTGGACGCAGCGAGGGCGCTGGAGCGGTTGCAACATCTGCGCCTGGCCCAGACTCAGGTCATGGCGCCCGACGACGGGGTGATTTCCGCGCGCAATGCCACGGTGGGTGCGGTGCTGCCCGCCGGCCAGGAACTGTTCCGGCTGATTCGCGACGGTCGGCTCGAATGGCGCGCTGAAGTCGCCGCAGCGGACCTGGGTAAATTCACTCCTGGCCAGTTGGTGCGGGTGATCGCGGCCAACGGCGAGGCTATCGAGGGCAGGGTGCGCAGGGTCGCGCCGACGGTGGACATGCAGGTACGCAATGGTTTGGTCTACGTCGACCTCCCGGCGGGCACCGCGGCGCGTGCCGGGATGTTCGCGCGCGGCGAGTTCGAGGTCGGCGCCGAGCGGATGATGACGCTGCCCCAGAGCGCGGTGCTGCAGCATGACGGTTTCAGTTACGTCCTTCAGATCGGACCCGAGTTCAAGGTGAGCCGGGTCAAAGTGACGGTGGGACGCCGCGTCGGCGATCGCGTCGAGATCATCGGCGGTATTGACGGCACGGCGGCCGTGGTCGAGGCCGGTGCCGGTTTTCTCGCCGAGGGAGACCTCGTGCGGGTGGTCCAGTCGCGCAGCCATCCGAGCAGCAACCCAGCCAGCCATTCGGCATACAGCCTGACACGCGGGAGCGCGCAATGAGCCTTAATCTATCGTCCTGGTCGATCCGCAATCCGACGCCTTCCGTCCTGTTGTTCCTCTTGCTGACCCTCGCTGGCTTGATGGGTTTCTGGAAGATGAAGGTCCAGAACTTCCCCGATGTCGACCTGCCCATGGTCACCGTTTCGGTGGAGCTGCCCGGCGCTTCACCCGAACAACTGGAAAACGATGTGGCGCGCAAGATCGAGGATTCGCTGGCGACGGTGCAGGGCGTCAAGCATATCCAGAGCATCTTGACCGACGGCAACGCCGATATCACGGTCGAGTTCCGCCTCGAGAAGCCCACGCAGGAAGCGCTGGATGATGTGCGTGACGCCGTCTCCCGGGTACGGGCGGACCTGCCCGCCGACCTGCGCGACCCAGTGATCCAGAAGAACGAGCTCGCCGGCTCGCCGATCCTGACCTACACGGTGGCGGCCACGCGCATGGACGACGAAGCGCTGTCCTGGTTCGTCGACAACACCCTCAGCAAGACCTTGCTGGCGGTGCCTGGCGTGGGGGCGGTCAATCGTGTCGGCGGGGTGACCCGGGAAATTCGCATCGACCTCGACCCGGCGCGCCTGCTGGCGCTGAACACCACGGCGTTGGACATTTCGCGGCAACTGCGCCAGATCCAACAAGAAGCCTCGGGCGGTCGTGTCGACCTGGGCGGGATCGAGCAAACGGTACGCACCCTTGCCACGGTGCAGTCGGCCGAGGAAATCGCCTTGCTTGATGTGACCTTGAGCGACGGCCGGCGCATTCGGCTCGACCAGGTTGCCACGGTGTCCGACACCGTCGGCGAGCGCCGTTCGGCGGCATTCCTGGACGGCGAGCCGGTGGTCGGCTTCGAAATCCTCCGGGCAAAAGGCGCCGGAGAAATAGAAGTCGACGAAGGGGTGCGCGCGGCCCTCGACACACTCAAGGCGCGGCACCCTGAAATCACCATCGCCCAAGCCTTCAACCTGGTCGATCCGGTGATCGAGAATTACCAGGGCTCCATGCACCTGCTTTACGAAGGGGCGGCGCTGGCGGTGCTGGTGGTGTTCCTGTTCCTGCCGGATTGGCGAGCGACCTTCGTCACGGCAGTCGCGTTGCCATTGTCGGCGATACCGACTTTTGCGGTGATGCATTGGATGGGCTTCACCCTCAACATCGTCACGCTGCTGTCGCTGTCGCTGGTGATTGGCGTGCTGGTGGACGACGCCATCGTCGAGGTCGAGAACATCGGGCGACATTTGCAGATGGGCAAGAAACCCTATCAGGCGGCCATGGACGCCGCCGATGAGATCGGGCTGGCGGTGGTCGCCACGGCGTTTACGCTGATCGCCGTGTTTCTGCCCACCGCATTCATGAGCGGCACGGTCGGCAGGTTTTTCGTCCAGTTCGGCTGGACGGCGGCGACAGCGGTGTTTTTCTCCCTCGTCGTTGCCCGCCTGCTGACGCCGATGATGGCCGCCTACCTGCTGCGGGCGCCGCAGAAGCCTGAGCGCAGGCCGGCTTGGTGGCTGGCCCCGTATTTGTCCTGGGCAGGCTGGTGCCTGCGCCATCGTGCCGTGACCAGTCTCGGCGCTGTGGTTTTTTTCGCTGCGGGGCTGATGCTCGCGGCGGTGTTGCCGGGCACCTTCATTCCGCCGGAGGACGACTGGCAGACCCAAGTGACCCTCACACTTGCGCCCGGCAGCAAGCTGGGTGACACACTGGTGCTGGCCGAACAGGCGCGGGAGCTTGTCGGACAGAACCCACACGTCAAGAAGGTCTACACCGCCGTGGGCGATGGCCGCGCCGGCGCTGATCCGATGGCGCCGGCCGGCAGCGGACTCGCCAATGTCCGCACGGCGGTGCTGACGCTGAACCTGACTCACCGCGACGACCGTCCGGGCCTGACCAAACAGCAGATCGAAAACCAGCTGCGCGAAACACTCACGGTTTTGCCTGGCGTGCGCGTCAAAGTCGGCATGGGTGAATCGGAAAACTATGTGCTGGTGCTGGCTGGCGAGGACGGCGCCTTGCTCACCCGGCATGCGCAGAAGGTCGAACGTGAACTGCGCGGGGTGCCGGGCGTCGGCGGCGTTATTTCGACCGCCAGCCTGATGCGCCCCGAGCTGGTGGTCCGGCCCGATTTCGCCAGGTCCGCCGACCTGGGCGTCACCTCGAACGCAATCGCCGATACGCTGCGCGTTGCAACCTTGGGCGACTACGACCAGGAACTGGCCAAGCTCAATTTCAGCGAGCGGCAGGTACCCGTTGTCGTGCGGCTGACCGATGCCGCTCGCCAGGACTTCGAGACGCTGAAGCGGCTGCCGGTACCCGGTGCCCGTGGTCCGGTCGCGCTGGAGAATGTCGCAACGCTGGAAATCGCCAGTGGCCCCGCGCAAATCGAACGATTCGACCGCATGCGCAACGTCAACATCGAGATCGAGACGAATGGCCAGGCGCTGGGCGACATCGAGCAAGCCGTGCTTGCCCTGCCGAGCTTGCGCGAGCTGCCGCCAGGTTTGGTGCAGACGTCCGTCGGCGATGCAGAAGCGATGGGCGAGCTAGCCTCGGGGTTTGGCGTAGCGATGCTGACCGGGGTGCTGTGCATCTACATGGTGCTGGTCCTGCTGCTGAAAGATTTCATGCAACCGGTGACTATCCTCGTCGCCCTGGTGCTCTCGGTGCCCGGCGCGTTCCTGGCACTGTTCATCACCGGCTCGACCTTATCGATGCCCTCGATGATCGGCTTGATCATGCTGATGGGCATTGCGACGAAGAACTCGATCCTGCTGATCGACTACATCATCCTGGCCCGTCGGGACCACGGCCTGGGTCGCCACGAAGCGATCCTGGATGCCTGCGCCAAGCGCGCACGACCGATCATCATGACGACAATCGCGATGGGCGCAGGCATGATGCCCATCGCACTGGGCTGGGGAACCGACCCGAGCTTTCGCGCGCCGATGGCGATCGTGGTGATCGGCGGGCTGGTCACCTCGACCGTGCTGAGCCTGTTGGTCATTCCCGTAGTGTTTTCCTACGTGGACGATGGCGCGCAGTGGTTGTACAAGCGCATCCATGGCGTGCTCTCGCAAGGGGAGCTACCTGACGAGGCGAACGGTTTGGGCAGCGAAGCGGGGAGTAAGCGTTGAAGGTTCCAGCAAGGATCAGCACTGTTTTTCCGTCGTGGCGTCCGCTCATGCTGGGCGTCGCCGCTACCGTGGCGTGCCTGGCGCTGATGGCCGGGTGTGCCCGGCAACCCAGCGCGGCCGACGCCCGGACGGAGCCTGCGACCTTTGATGATTACACGCAGGCATCACGGGCATGGATCGAGGAACGGCGGGTGTTCCAGACTGCCAACCGCAGCGATGAACTTGCCTGGAACGCGCCTTACGAAGTGCGCCCCGACGGGCCGTCCAGCAAAGCTATCCTCCTGTTGCATGGCCTGGGGGATTCACCCTGGTCTTTCGTCGACATCGCCCAGGATCTCTCGGAGCAAGGCTTCGTTGTGCGCGTTGCGTTGTTGCCGGGGCACGGCACCCAGCCGGCTGACTTGATCGACGTGCAGCTGGAACAGTGGCAACAGTTGGTCGAAGAGCAAGTTGCTCTGCTGCGCAAGGATTATCCGGACGTTTACCTGGGCGGTTTCTCAACCGGCGCCAATCTTGCGCTGGCATACGCCATCAACGACCCGGACATCAGGGGCCTCGTGCTGTTTTCGCCGGCCTTTCGATCGAGCGAATCCTATGACTGGGCCACGCCCTGGCTGGCGCATTTCAAGACCTGGATATTGGCCCCCGACAACACCCGGCCACAACAATCGGCGGTGCGCTACCACAACGTCCCCACCAACGGCTTCGCCCAGTTCTACCGCAGCAGCGTCGCGGTTCGTCGGCTCATCGAACACCAAGACTTCGACCGTCCCGTGGCCATTGTCCTGACTGAGCAGGATTCAGTGGTCGACGTGCGCTACGTGCGGGAACTGTTCAAACACCGATTTACCCATTCCTCCAGCCGGTTGATCTGGTATGGGCAGGCGGCGCCGGCCGACAACAGCGGCGCCCCCCACGATTCACGCGTCCTGACGCGTACCGACCGCATCGCCGACGAACGAATCAGCCAGTTCTCCCACATGGGCATTCTGTTCTCGCCAACGAACCCGCTCTACGGTCGTTCCGGCACCCTGCGGTTCTGCCGCAACAGCCGCAACGCCGACGAAGTGGCCCGGTGCGAAGCGGGGGAAGAGGTCTGGTATTCGGATTGGGGTTACAGCGAGCCGGGTAAAATCCATGCGCGGCTGACCTACAACCCTTATTTCCAGTGGCAATCGGGGGTGATTCGTCAGGTGTTGGCGGTGGCTGAGTAAGGCGCCTTGTTCTCCACCAGGCAATTGCCACCATCCACCACCATGGTTTCACCGGTGTTGACTTGATGAGTACGCAGCGGTGTCAGTCACCACTGACGAGTATGGCAGCGAAAAAGAGCTGCATCGGGCAGCCGCTATTGCGGCCACTGTTCCAGCAGGATCGAGACAAATTTCTCCGCAGCGGGGGACAGCGATGCGCCCCGTCGATAGACCAGGCCCAGCGATCGATTCACCACCGGCTCAATCAGCGGCACGCTGACCAAGGTTGGATGGTCGCCGGCAGGCATTGCCAGGCTTGGCATCGCCGACACCCCAAGGCCCGCCTCGACCAGACCCAGCGAGGTGGACAGGTGCTGCACTTCATAAAACCACTGCGGACGCCAGCTCAGGCCGGACAAGGCGTGGTCGAGCAGCATGCGGTTACCGCTCAGGCGTCCCACGCCGATCAGTCGATAGTCGCTGAGTTCAGACCAGGTCACGGCGCTGCGTCCAGCCAGCTCATGGTCGCGCCGACAGGCCAAGACAAAGGGTTCGTTGACCAGTGGCACGAACTCGATATCCGGGTGTTGGCCGCTCATCATATTGATGCCGAAATCGGCTTCGCCGCGCAGGACCGCTTCCAGTCCTTCATTGGCGCTGAGATCCAGCAGGCGGATACGGATCTTGGGGTAGCGTTCGTTGTAGAGACGGATCACCGACGGCAGGAAATAGAATGCTGCCGTCGGGATGCAGGCCAAGGTCACCCGGCCGATCTGCCGTTCAGCCAGTTCGCGGATGTTGAGAATCGAATCGTCGAAATCGTCCAGCAAACGCCGGGCCTTGGGCAGGAAGTCACGGCCGACGCTCGTCAGGCTGACCTTGCGGGTGGTGCGATCGAGCAGTGCGGTGCCCAGGCCTTCCTCGAGTTTTTTCATCCGTCGGCTCAGGGCCGGTTGCGACAGATGCAGCGCATCGGCAGCTTCGTGGAAACTTCCGAGTTCGGCGATTTTCACGAAAGATCGTATGTCCTGAAGCTCATATTCCATGTTTTTACCTCGGCGGAGAGGGGCTGCGCGATGCCAATTATCGTAAGGTAATTCATTTGTGAAACGCAATAATCTCTACGATCTTTGCATTGGAAACACTTTTTAAACCCTGCCACTCTTGTGTCCAGAACATCAATTATCCAGATTGATCAACAAGAGTTAATGTTCATGAAACGAATTCCTTGTGTGCTGATGCGCGGCGGTACGTCAAAAGGCCCGGTGTTTCTCGCCTGGGATTTGCCGGTCGCCATCGCCGAACGTGACGAGCTGCTGATCAACCTGATGGGTTCCGGTCACGAACTGGAAATCGACGGCATCGGCGGCGGCAGCCCACAGACCAGCAAAGTCGCGATTGTCAGCCCATCGCTGCATCCCGAAGCAGACGTGGATTATTTGTTCGTCCAAGTCATGGTTTCCCAGCGCCGGGTCGACACCGCGCCCAACTGCGGCAACATGCTCTGCGCCGTCGGCCCGTTCGCCATCGAGCAGGGGCTTGTCAAGGCTACCGGCGACCTGACCCGGGTGCGTATTCGCAACCTCAATACCGGGACGTTCGTGAATTCCGACGTGCACACCCCCCGAGGCAAGGTCAGCTATGAAGGCGACACCGCCATCGACGGCGTGCCCGGCACCGCCGCTCCGGTGCAACTGACCTTTCTCGACGCTGCAGGCAGCAAGACGGGGAAACTCTTCCCGACCGGGCAACCCCTGGACATGATCGACGGCATTGCGGTGACCTGCATCGACATGGCGATGCCGATGCTGATCGTCGAGGCCAGCCACCTGGGCAAGCGCGGTGACGAAAGCCCCGCTGAACTGGACGCTGACAAGGCATTCATGCAGCGCCTGGAATCCTTGCGGCTCAAAGCCGGCCTGGCGATGGGCCTGGGTGATGTCAGCGACAAGGTGATTCCCAAGCCGGTCCTGGTGTCGCCGGCCTCGTCTGGCGGGACCCTCCAGGTGCGCTACTTCATGCCCCACAACTGTCATCGCGCCTTGGCGATCACCGGCTCCATCGGTATCGCGACGGCTTGCGTGACCGACGGCAGCGTCGCGGCCAACCTGATCGGTGGCGTCAGCGAGCCGCGTCTGCAGCAGGTTCGCATCGAGCACCCCAGCGGTGGCATCGATGTCGTGTTGTCCTACACCGGTGAAAAGGGTGAGACCATTCGCGCGTCGGTGGTACGTACCGCGCGCAGGCTTTTCTCAGGTTTCGTCTACGCCAAGGTTTCCCGGCGCATGGCCGGATAGCCAGGCAGACCTCGTCATTGCATCAGCGACTCAATAACAACAAGAGATCTGACATATGCTCGCTTTACTTGGCTTGGCCATGGTGGTGGTCTTCACCTTCCTGATAATGACCAAACGGCTGTCGCCCATCGTCGCCCTGACGGTGGTGCCGATCGTCTTTGCGGTGCTTGGCGGCTTTGGCGGGACCACCGGCAAGATGATGCTGGATGGCCTGAAGATGGTCGCACCGTCGGCGGCACTGCTGTTGTTCGCGATCCTGTTTTTCGGCCTGATGATCGACGCCGGCCTGTTCGATCCGCTGATCCGCAAGATTCTCAAACGGGTCAATGGCGACCCGATGAAGATCGCCGTGGGCACTGCGCTGCTGTCGCTGTTGGTGGCGCTGGACGGTGACGGCACGACCACCTACATGATCACCTGTGCCGCGATGCTGCCGCTGTACAAACGCATCGGCATGAACCCGATGATCCTGGCGACCGTGTCCATGCTCTCCTTGAGCATCATGAGCGGCATGACCCCTTGGGGCGGCCCGGCGACCCGTGCCATCGCAGCGCTGGGCCTGGATGCCGGTGAGTACTTCGTGCCGTTGCTGCCGACCATGATCGGTGGGGCCGCATGGGTGGTGTTCACGGCATTCCTGTTGGGCCGTGCCGAGCGCAAGCGCATCGGCAACGTCCAGCTGCAAAGCGGCGGCGGTAACTGCTACATCAACGCGATCATGGAAGACACGCCACACAAGCGCCCGAAACTGGCCTACGTCAATCTGCTGTTGGTGATCGCGGTGATGGTCGCGCTGGTGATGGGGATCATGCACTCGGCGATCCTGTTCCTGATCGGTTTCGTCCTGGCGCTGATGATCAACTATCCGCAACTGGATATTCAGAAGGAGCGCATCCTCGCTCATTCGGGCAACGCCATGACCGTGGTCTTGCTGGTGTTCGCGGCGGGCATCTTTGCCGGGATCTTCTCCGGGACGAAAATGGTCGATGCGCTGGCGCAGACCCTGGTCGACTGGATTCCGCCGTCCTGGGGCCATCTGTTCCCGCTGGTGGTGGCAATTACCAGCATGCCGCTGACCTTCGTATTGTCCAACGATGCCTACTACTTCGGCGTCGTGCCGATCCTCGCCAACGCTGCCGCGGCTTACGGCATTCATCCGGTGGAAATCGCCCGGGCTTCCATTCTCGGCCAGCCGGTGCACCTGATGAGTCCGTTGGTGGCCTCGACGCTGTTGCTGGTGGGCATGGTCGACCGCGATCTCGGCGATTTCCAGAAAGCCACGATCAAATGGGCGGTGCTCACTTCCCTGGTGATTACCGCACTGGCGCTGCTGACCGGGGCGCTGACGCTGTTTTCCTGATTCACCCTCGCACCCTCTATTGCTTGCCTGACGCTCCCGCCCGCGGGAGTGCGCTGGCGTGCGTGCCTAATAACAACAATGAGAAAGTCGACATGAGTATTTACCTGACCCGCAGGGCTTTGTTTCCATTCTTTGGCCTGTTGCCGCTGGCCACGGCCAACGCCGAAGGATTCATCGACGACAGCAAGCTGAAGTTGCAACTGCGCAACGTCTACTTCAACGAAAACTTTCGCGATGAGCACGGCATGAGCGCACGGTCGGCGAGGACCGCAAAGAGTGAACGGACCGAATGGGCCCAGGGGTTTCTATTGGATTACCAGTCCGGCTACACGCCAGGCATTCTCGGTTTTGGCGTCGATGCCCTCGGCCTGCTCGGGGTCAAGCTCGACTCTGGGCGTGGCCACAGCGGCACCGGGCTGCTACCGGTGCATGACGACGGCCGCGCCGCCGATGAGTTTGCCAGCGCGGGCATGACCGCCAAGGCCCGTGTCGCCAAGACCACGGTCAAATACGGCACCTTATTGCCGAAGAATCCGGTGCTGATCTACAACGATGCGCGCCTGTTGCCCCAGACCTACCAGGGGACCCAGGTCAGCAGCAACGACATTGACAACCTCACCCTCACCGGCGGGCACCTGGAGCGTTTCAAACTGCGGGACTCAAGCGACAGCATGCCGATCGTGCCCGACGGCTATGGCGGCGACCAGTCAGGCGACTTCAGTTATGCCGGCGGCGACTACAAGCTGGGTAAAACTGTCCGCTTGAGCTACTTCTACGGCGAGCTGGAAAACTTCTACCGGCAGAACTTTGCTGGCATCCAACATGACTTGCCGCTGGGCGCCGGCGTGCTGACCAGCGACCTGCGCTACTTCAACAGTGCCGATTCGGGCTCAGCCTACGGCGGTAAAGTCGATAACGACATGCTCAGCGGTCTGCTGTCGTACGCCGTCTCCGGCCACACACTCAGCGCCGGCTATCAAAGGCTCAGCGGGGAAGGGGGCTTGCCTTACATCAGCGGCGCCACCGTCTATTCCTTCAGCAACGCCGGGATCGGCAAATTCATCGAAGAAGACGAAAAGACCTGGATGCTCGGTTACGGCTACGATTTCGCTCGCCTCGGCGTGCCCGGCCTGACGTTTTCCACCCGTTACCTCAGCGGCAACGATGGCAAGTCCAACACCGCCGTGAAGGAATGGGAGCGTGACGCAGAAATTGCCTATGTGGTGCAGCAAGGCAACTTCAAGGGGCTGGGCGTGAAACTGCGCAACTATGTCTATCGCTCGGATTTTTCACGGGGACGCGATAGCAACCGTCTCTACCTCACTTATGATGTGGCGCTTTGGTAGTTTCATGACCGCTACCGCGCCCTTGGCAGTGCGTCGATGCTTCGTGCAAATGGGCAACCGGATCCATTTCTGACAGGAATGTCAGGAAGCGGTCAGCCTCCAGACACCTTTGCTGTCTAGACTCTGTAGGTTGCCCCCGTTTCCGCAGAGGAATTACTTGATGCGTCTGCTCATTGTCGAGGACGAAGAAAAGACGTCCTCCTACGTCCATCGCGGCTTGAGTGAGCTCGGCTACATTGTCGATGTCGCCACCAATGGCATCGATGGCCTGCACTATGCGCTGGAGATGGATTACGACGTGGTGATCCTCGACGTGATGCTGCCAGGCAAGGACGGCTACGGCGTGCTGCAAGGGCTGCGCCTGCAAAAGAAAACCCCGGTGATCATGTTGTCGGCCAGGGGCACGGTGGATGATCGTGTCCGCGGACTGCGAGAGGGCGCCGATGACTACCTGGCCAAACCATTTTCCTTTGCCGAGCTGGTAGCGCGCGTCCAGGCCTTGATCCGACGTCGCGCCGATGACAGCGCCGACCCGACGCACTTGCGCATCGACGATCTGGAAGTCGACCTGCAAGCGCGCAAGGTAACGCGTGGCGGCTTGCGGCTGGACCTGACGGCCAAGGAGTTCTGCCTGTTGAGCCTGCTGGCACGGCACCAGGGCGAAATTCTTTCCAAGTTGATGATTGCCGAACAGGTCTGGGACATGAACTTCGACAGCGACGCCAATGTGGTCGAGGTCGCGATCAAGCGCGTGCGCGCCAAGGTTGACGCGCCGTATCCGCGCAAGCTGCTGCACACCGTCCGGGGCATGGGCTATGTGTTGGAGAGTCGTGAGGCCTGCGACAGGCAAGTCGGCGCGCAGTGATGAAAGGATCGATAGCCAAGCGGCTTGCCCTGATGTTTGCCCTCGCGGTCACGCTCATCACCGCCGTGAGCGCGACGCTGTTGCGCTGTTCCTTGAAGCAATCGCTTGAAGACCAGATGCAAAACGAACTGACCCTGCGCCACTCCGTACTCGACCCCGTGCTCGCGAAATATGATTCGCCGGAATTCTGGGTAGGCTTGCGCCAGAAGCTCGATGGCCTGACGCCCGCGGACGAGCGGGTGCGTTATTGGGTCCTGGGCGACAACCCGGCCTACAGTTATGGCGGCGCGATGCCGGACGGCCAGGATTGGTCCAAGCGCCCGGATGGTTTTTCCACCGTCGAGGTACCTGGCCGGGATCGGCCCATGATGCTGATGGTCGAGACCATCGCGGCCATGGGCAGCCGACCGGAGGTGCGCTTTATCGTCGGGCTCGATTCAACGCCGTTCATGAAGACCCTGGACAATTTCACCAAGACCCTGGTCCTGACCTCGGCGCTGGGCGTCGTGCTGGTCGCGCTGCTGGGCTACTGGATCGCGCGTTTCGGCCTGGGGCCGGTCAGGCGCCTGAGCCGCCAGGCCAACAGCCTGCCGCCGGGGGATTCGAAGCAGCGACTGGACACCGAGGCGCTGCCAGGGGAATTGCAGGAATTGGCCGTGTCATTCAATGGTGCCCTGGCGCGCCAGGAAGCAGCCTGGTGCCAGCTCGAAGGGTTCAACGCCAACGTCGCCCATGAACTGCGAACGCCGCTGACCAACCTGATCGGCCAGACGCAGGTCGCGTTGGCCCACGGGCGGGACGTCAACGAGCTTCAGGATCTGTTGCAGTCCAATCTCGAAGAGCTGGAACGGATGGGCACCATCGTCAACGACATGCTGTTCCTGGCAGGTGCCGAAAGCGGGCAACGGGCAACCGAACTCAGCGATGTCTCGCTGAATGAAGAGGCGTTGAAGACGGTGGAGTATCTGGAGCCGGTCCTGCACGACAAGCAGCTGAGCGTGGTGATCCAGGGCGACATGCAGGTGTGTATCGACCGACGCCTGTTCCATCGCTCCCTGGCCAATTTGATTCAGAACGCGGCGCGCTACGCGGTGCCGACCAGCACCATCACGGTGAGTCTGGTCAGCCATGGCATGCAGGCTGAAGTGAGCGTTTCCAACGCCGGCGAGCCGATTGACAACGTGCACCTGGAGCGCTTGTTCGAGCGTTTCTATCGGGCCGACGCCGCCCGGGCGCGAAGTGATGCGCATCATGGCCTGGGGCTTTCCATCGTGCGGGCGGTGGCCTCCATGCACGGCGGCCGTGTGTTCGCCTACAGCAAGAACGGCCTCAATACCTTCGGTTTTTCCCTGACGAGCCAGGCGGCGCGTTAGTCGCCGCCAAACGATCGGCTTGGCGCTGTTGCAGTCAGCGCAAGCCGACGTTTCTCCCTCGCCGGCGCTTGACATGTTCCTGTCAGGCGCCAGTCACCTTGACGTCAGCGTCCCCCTCCTAGAGTGCTACCACCATCCCGGTAAAGGCAGTCGCGGAGTCCATCATGAATATCCAGCACCTATCGATCGTCAGCCTGCTGGCGGTCATCTCCTTGAGCGGTTCACCTCTCTTCGCCAAAGAACAAGCGCAACCACCGGCCTACGAGTACGGCATGCCGCTGGACGTCGCCCAGGCCATTCGTATCGAGGCACCGCAATCGCCGGTGTGCGAAGTGGTGCCGGCAAAAATGACCTACGTGGATACGCACGGCGAAATCCGCCAGGTGAGTTTTCTGCAACTGGCTGATGCGTGCGCCATCCAGTGAGCGCCGGCCGTGTCGGTTAATCCTTTAAATAGAGAGCACTCAACCATGTGGAATACAACAACAAGCTTTTGCGCAATCGACTCAAAAAACCGCACAAGTCCGCTGATGAGACTGGCCCGGACGCTGGCCGCCGGCGTTGCGCTGCTCAGCGTCATGAGCATCGAGGCTTCGGCACGAGTTGCCCCGAAACCCGACTGGTCGACCAACGACATGCCATCCCAGAAGGGCCGGATCGTACTGATCACCGGCGGCACCAGCGGCATGGGTTACGAGGATGCGCTGGCGCTGGCGCGCGCCGGTGCCGAAGTGATTATTGCGGCGCGCAATCCAGAACGCGGCGCCGAGGCCATCGCCCGGATCCAACAGGCGGTGCCCGACGCCAAGGTGCAGTTCGAGGCCGTGGACCTGGCTAACCTTTCATCCGTGCGCGGCCTGGCCCAGCGCCTTAACCAGAAGCTGCCGCGCCTCGACGTGCTGATCAACAATGCCGCCATCATGGCGCCGCCCGAACGCGGCACTTCGGCAGACGGTTACGAACTCCAGTTGGCGACCAATTACCTGGGCCATTTCGCATTGACCGGCCTGCTAGTGCCGCTCTTGCGTCAAAGCGAGGACG
This sequence comes from Pseudomonas marvdashtae, assembly GCF_014268655.2. Classification (NCBI taxonomy): domain Bacteria; kingdom Pseudomonadati; phylum Pseudomonadota; class Gammaproteobacteria; order Pseudomonadales; family Pseudomonadaceae; genus Pseudomonas; species Pseudomonas marvdashtae. Next base: position 2,864,956 of record NZ_JABWQX020000001.1, on the reverse strand, counting down.
CCCGTGTGATAAGCCTTTCAAGCATTGCAGCGGCGCGCGGTACGGTGAACTTCGATGACCTTCAGGCCGAGCAGAAGTACGACCCCTATGTGACTTACGCGCAGTCGAAACTGGCGATCCTGCATTGGTCCTTTGCGTTGCAACGGCGCAGTGATGCCCAGAAGTGGGGAATTCGCAGCATTGCCGCGCACCCAGGCGTTGCGGTCACCGAGTTGATTGCGCGGGGTCCGGGTCTCAACAGCGAGTTCGGCCAGCGCTGGGCAAAGGACCGCGACGTGTACCACTCAGCCGCGCAAGGGGCGTTGCCCACGCTGTATGCCGCCACGGCGCCGCAGACCGTGGGCGGGGCTTATTACGGCCCGACTGGGGACGAGGAGAAACGCGGTCCGCTGGGCTTCGCCAAGACGCCCGTCGCGGCGACCAACGTAGCGGATGCCGAGCGGCTTTGGGCGGTCTCCGAACGGTTGACCGGCGTTATCTATCCCTGATGCCGCCTCGGACACGGTCTCGTTCCGTGCCCACCCCTCTGGTCCGTAGCTGTTTTTTGGAGTTCCCATGCGTACGCCTTCCTATCTGCATCGGCTGAGCCTCGCCCTAAATGCTCGCGACGGTGAACTGCGCCCGGCGCTGTGCGGTTTTTTGCTGTTCCTGTGTCTGTTCACCGGTTATTTCATGCTGCGTCCGATCCGCGAGTCGATGGGCATCGCGGCGGGCGTGGAGAACCTGCAATGGTTGTTTACCGCTACTTTCGTAGCCATGCTGGTGGCCGTTCCTTTATTCGCCTGGCTCAGTGCCCGAGTGCCGCGCCTGCGCCTCATCGACTGGGTGTACGGCTTCTTCGGCTTCAACCTGCTGATGTTCGTCGAGGTCTTCCAGTTCCAGCCGGACAGTATCTGGTTGGCCAGGGTCTTTTACGTCTGGATTTCGGTCTACAACCTGTTCGTGGTGTCGGTGGCCTGGAGCTTGATGGCGGATGTCTTCGACAGCGAGCAGGCCAAGCGTTTATTCGCCTTCATCGCGGCGGGCGCCAGCATCGGCGGCCTGCTGGGGCCGGCCCTGAGTGCGCTGTTCATCGAGTCCATCGGTGCGTCAGGCTTGATGCTGCTGGCGGCCTTGCTGCTCGGTGTCACGCTGGTATTGAAGCGGGCGCTGATGAAATGGCGCGAAACGGGCGGCGCTGGCCGACCTGGCGCCGCGCCGACGCAAAGCCCGCGCCAGCCATTGCAGGGCAACCCGCTCAGTGGTTTGACGGCGGTGTTCCAGTCGCCATACCTGCTGGGGATCGCCGGGTTCGTGGTGCTGTTGGCGACGGTCAGCACCTTTCTCTATTTTGAGCAGGCACGCCTGGTGGCCGAGCTTTACCCGGACCGAGCCTCGCAAGTCCGCATCTTTGGCACCATCGACATCATTGTCCAGGCGGGCGCCTTGCTGTCCCAGCTGTTCATCACCGGTCGTATCGCGCCGAAGCTGGGGATCCGTGCGTTGTTGGCCATCGTGCCGTTGCTTATGTGCATCGGCTTCGTCGGTCTTGCATTGGCGCCTGGATTTGCGCTGCTTGCGACATTGATGATCGTGCGACGCATCGGCGAGTACGCGTTCGTGCGCCCGGGCAGGGAAATGCTCTTTGCGCCGTTGGATGCCGAGAGTAAATACAAGGCCAAGAATTTTATCGACACCGTGGTCTATCGTGCCGGCGACGCCATGAGTGGCTGGGCCAAGAGTCTTCTCGACATGCTGGGGCAGGGCGCCGGTATGGCCGCGATGGTGGGGGCGTGTTGCGCGTTGCTGTGGGGATACCTGGGCTGGCAACTGGGCCGGCAGGCCGACTATGCCGCTTCCCGGGAGCTGCGCTTGGCGGCGATTTCGGCCAGGGCATGAAGAACGTTTGTTGAACGTCCATCTCAACACAGCCTCTGACAGTAATGCAGGGCGAACGCACTTCGCCCATTCACGTTCGGAGGATAGGTTCACATGAAGATTCTAATGGTCCTCACATCTCACGATCAGTTGGGCGACACCGGCCAGAAGACCGGTTTCTGGCTGGAAGAATTTGCCGCGCCCTATTACGCGTTCGTCGACGCCAGGGCCACGGTTACGCTGGCTTCTCCAAAGGGCGGCCAACCGCCGCTGGACCCCAAGAGCGATGAAGCGGATGCCCAGACCGATGCGACTCGCCGCTTCGGTGCCGATACCAAGGCCCAAGCGGCATTGGCCAATACGCTGCCACTGGGCGAGGTCGACCCCTATGACTTCGATGCCGTGTTCTATCCAGGAGGCCACGGGCCCCTTTGGGATCTCGCTGAGAACACCGATTCCAAAACTCTCATCGAAGCCTTCTATGCCTCGAACAAACCCATCGCGGCGGTTTGTCATGCCCCTGGCGTGTTGAAGAACGTCAACGCACCGGATGGCCAACCCGTGGTAAAAGGCAAAAAAGTCACCGGGTTCACCAACTCAGAGGAAGAGGCGGTGGGGCTGACGCACGTGGTGCCGTTTCTGGTGGAGGACATGCTCAAGGCCAAGGGAGGCGAGTACGCCAAAGGCGCGGACTGGGCGAGCTATGTAGTCGAGGATGGGCACCTGATCACCGGTCAGAATCCTGCCTCCTCCGAAGCCGCTGCCGAGGCGCTGCTCAAGCGGCTGAAGCAGGAACAGACGGCCTGAGTCAGCGTCGCAACTGGCGGTTGCGGATTGCCCAGGCGGCTGGGCTCTAGGTCATTCGGCTAGCCGCCATTTGTTCACGACTGATTCGCAGCATTGCCTGTCAGCAGCAATCCGGAAGCCAATGCCCGGAAACTTTCGACGGCTTTTTCCGAAGCCGCCTCTGGATCCGCGGCATGTGCGATCCACAAGGAAGCGCCAAGCAGGGCACCCATGACCAGCCGCGCCGTTGCTTCGGTGTCGACCGCGCGGATCGTTCCCTCATCGATCAGCTTTTCCAGGCTGTGCTGGGTGCTGCGAATACACGCGTTCTGGCTCGGCCATTGCGATGGATCGCCCAGCACAGCCGGCCCATCGAGGAATACCAGGCGTTGGATTTCCGGCTCCAGGGACATCTTGATATAGGCGATGGATTCATCGATGAAGCCGTCCCAGGTCGTGCTCGCTTCGTCAATGATCACCGACAAGCGCGCCATCATCTCTTCGTCGATCTGGGCGATCACCGCCTGCAGCAAACCCTTTTTGTCTCCAAAGTGATGGTACAGCGCCCCACGGGTCAGGCCCGCTTGACCGGTCAGGTCATCCATCGAACTCTCCGCATATCCCTTCGCGGCAAATGCGTCTCGCGCAGCCTTGATCAGCTTGCCACGGGTCTCTGCAATCATGTCCGCACGCTTTTGCGCCATCGGTCGTTTCCTTGAAGAAAATTTAACATTCGCTGCGTATGTGAATTGACATACAAGGCGTATGTCGTATTGTGTCTGACATACGCGGCGTATGCAATTGGCCCTGTGGGCCGGTTTTCCGGCCCTGCGGCCCGCCATTCAGCACAGGATACCGACCAATGCGTGAACAGCGCGATTTCGAAGTTCCACTTCATCCCGCCGGTTTAGAAAAAACCATCGGATTTATCGTCAACCCGGTGGCCGGCATGGGGGGAGCTGTGGGATTGAAGGGCACCGATGGTGTCGAGGTGCTGCAGGAAGCGCGCCGCCGTGGTGCGCGGCCCGTCTCAAGCGAGCGGGCTTTGCTCGCGCTTCAGCGGCTGGCGGCTTCGGCGACGTCGTTCCGACTGGTGACCGGCTCTGGGGCGTTGGGCGAAGACGTCGCTCGGGCCGCCGGTCTCGACCCACTTGTCGTCTACGCGTCTCCACAGGGCGAGAGCCGGCCCGACGACACGCGAAACGCTGCGTTGGTCATGGCTTATACATCGGTTGACCTGCTGCTGTTTGCCGGTGGTGACGGCACGGCACGGGATGTGCTGAGCATCGTCGGGGACCGGCTGCCGATCCTCGGCATCCCCGCGGGTGTAAAGATGTATTCCGCCGTTTTCGGCACCACGGCGCAAAGCGCTGGAAATCTGGCTGCACGATTCATTGCCGCCCAACCTTCGGTACGCGTTCGCGACGCCGAGGTGATGGACATCGACGAGGCTGCAATGCGCAGCGATCAGCTCTCGGCGCGCCTTTATGGGTATGCGCGCAGCCCGCACGAGCGGCATTTGACGCAAAACGCCAAGTCAGGTTCCGTTGCCAATGAAGACATGGCGCTCGATGCCGTATCCCGGCAGGTTGTCAGGGAAATGAAACCCGGCTGCCTGTACCTGTTGGGACCGGGCACCACGACACGGCGGGTCACGGACAGACTCGGCCTGCCTTCGACGCTGCTGGGCGTAGACGCCATCATGGACGGGGCTCTGGTTGGCGCTGATCTCGATGAACATGGGTTGATCCGTCTGATGAAAGGGCGCGAAACCCACATCGTGGTTGGCGTCCTTGGCGGTCACGGCAGCCTGTTCGGCCGTGGCAATCAGCAGATCAGTGCCGAGATCATCCGCCGGGTAGGGCGTGAACGCATCATCGTCATCGCTTCAATGAACAAGCTGCTTTCCCTGGATTCCGGCTGCCTGCGGGTCGACACGGGTGACGCCGAAGTCGACGCCATGCTCAGCAGCCCTATACGCGTGCACACAGGACCTGACCGGTCCGTCTTCTTCAGGGTTCGCGCCTGATCATTTGTTTCATTCGAAAATGAGGATAACCCCATGAATCATCATGTCGCCCACCCCTACATGGCGAACTCTGTTCCCGCGCTCAAACAGGAGATGCTCGACTCGATCGGTGTCGACAGCATAGAGGATTTGTTCCGACAGATTCCCCCTGAGCACCGACTGCAACGTCCGATCGATTTGCCGCCGGCACTTAATGAAAGCGAGCTGCGCCGGCACCTGGTCAGTACGTTGTCGAAGAACAGGACCTGCGAGCAGAACCTGAATTTCCTCGGCGCCGGTTGTTGGCAGCACCACGTTCCCGCGGCGTGCGACGAGGTCGTTCGTCGCAACGAGTGGCTGACCTCAGTCTTTGGCGAGCCGAGTTCCGACCACGGTCGCAATCAGGCCTGGTTTGAATTCTGCAGCCAGCTCGGTGAATTGCTCAACATGGACCTGGTCGGTCTGCCTGTGCGCAGTTGGGGCTGTGCCGCAGGCCACGCCATCCGCATGGCCACGCGCATCACCGGGCGCAGCGAAGTGGCGGTGGTTCGTGCCATCGACCCTGAGCGATTGTCGGTCATCCGCAACTATTGCGAGCCCGTGGAGATGCCCGGCCACATCGCAGTCCAACTTATCGACTACGACCCGAACACCGGCTTGCTTGACCTGGATCACCTTCGCGCTTGCGTCGGGGCGCAAACGGCGGCTGTCTATTTCGAAACGCCGTCGTACTTCGGTGTGATCGAGCAGCAGGGCGCGGAGATCGCCGCCATCGCCCATGCCGTGGGTGCCGAAGTCATCGTCGGTGTCGATCCGATTTCCCTGGGCGTGCTCGCTGCACCGATTGATTTCGGCGCTGACATTGTAGTGGGCACTACCCAGCCGCTCGGCGTGCACATGAACTGCGGTGGCGGCGTCAGCGGCTTTATTGCCACCCGCGACGAGGAGCTGTACGCCCACCAATACCCGACGCTGTTCATCAGCATCGCCGAAACCATCGAGCCTGGTGAATTCGGTTTTGGCCTGAGCCTATTCGAACAATCGTCCTACGGCTTGCGCGACAAGGGCAACGACTGGACTGGCCACTCAGTGTACATGTGGGCCATCGCCAATGCCGTGTACATGGCGATGATGGGACCAAAAGGCTTCGAGGACGTGGGCAATCTCATTCTGCAACGTGCCCACTACGCAGCGAAGCTCCTTGGCGAAATCCCGGGCGTAAAGGTGACGTTCCCTTCCGGTTTCTTCAAAGAGTTCGTCGTGAATTTCGACGCCACTGGGTTGAGCGTCAAGGACATCAATAAGCAGCTGCTCGTACTCGGAATCTTCGGCGGCAAAGACCTGACGCAGGATTTTCCAGCGTTGGGGGCCAGCGCCCTGTACTGCGTCACCGAGATCCACACCCAGGCTGATATCCAGCGGCTAAGCACTGCACTGAAAAAGGTCATCGCACAATGAGCACGACACTCAAGCAATACCATGCGCCGGTCTGGAGCGAACCCGTCATTCTGGAAATGGGCTATCCGGGCCGTCGGGGGGTGATTTTTTCCGAGGCCGAAGCGGACATTCAGGCAGCGGTCGGCAGTGCCGGGGATTTGATTCCGGCGAACATGCGCCGCTCACGTCAGCCGGCCTTGCCGCAGATGTCGGAGCCCGAAGTGCTGTATCACTACCTACGACTGTCCCAGCAGACGCTGGGCATGATGAACATCAGCCTGTTCGGTACCTGCACCATGAAGTACAACGCCCAAATCAACGAGGCGATGGCCTGGCGTCCGGAAATCACTCATGTTCATCCGTATCAGGACGAGGACACGTTGCAAGGCGCGCTGCAAATCGTCCATGGCATGGACACCATCCTGCGCGAGTTGTCCGGCATGGATCAGTTCATCTTCCAGGCGGGCGGCGGTGCCGACGCCGCGTATACCAGCTGCGCCGTGACCCGTGCCTACCACGCGTCCCGTGGCGAACTGGAACAACGGGACGAGATCATCACCACGATCCAGACCCACCCCAGCAGTGCCGCGACTGCCGCTGCCGCCGGGTTCAAGGTCATCACCCTGATGATCGAGGAGAACGGGTACCCATCACTCGAATCGCTCAAGGCCGCGGTGTCCAATCGCACGGCCGCGTTGATGGTGAACAATCCCGACGACATGGGCGTGTACAACCCGCACATCCGCGAGTGGGTGCAGGTGGTGCACGAAGCAGGCGGCTTGTGTTTCTACGACCACGCCAATTTCAACGGTGCGATGACCAAGATTCGTGCGCGAGAGCTGGGCTTCGACGCGTGCATGTTCATGCTGCACAAGACATTCGGCGCGCCTAAAAGTGGAGTAGGGGGACCGGCAGTGGGAGCCTATGGTTGTTCGGCGCAACTTGCTCCGTTCCTGCCGGCACCGGTGGTGGACTTTGACGGTGATCGCTACAGTCTCGATTACGACCGTCCACTGAGTTCGGGCAAGATCCGCGAGTTCTGGGGCAACGTTCCGGTCATCCTCAAGGCCTATGCATGGTGCCGTTCCATGGGGGCGGACGGGATGGCAGAGGCCTCGGACATCTCGGTCCTGGCCAACAACTACATGGAAAAAGGCCTGCTGGCGATACGCGGCGTAACCCGTTCCCATCCCGAAGCCACGAGCCCGAGGATGGAGATGACACGCTATAGCCTCGAGCAACTCAAGGAAGACACCGGCGTCGACGTCCACGATGTGCAGAATCGCATGAGCGATTTCGGTATTGACCCGATGTGGAGCAGCCATCACCCATGGCTGGTGCCGGAACCTTTTACGCCCGAGCCGGGCGAGATGTACGGTAAGGAGGCGCTGGACACCTGGATTGCGGTGCTCGCGCAGATATCCGACGAGGCCTACTCAAACCCGGAGATCGTCAAGACGTCACCGCATAACCAGGCGATCCACCGATTGAAAAGCGCACCGCTGGAAGACCCGGAACACTGGGCCATGACCTGGCGCGCTTACTTGCGCAAGAACAAGCAGCAGACTGCTTGAGGCGCCAGCTACGCCGTTGCAGCGGTCTCATCGATCAGGTGGGGCCGTTAGCGCCTGAACAGAGCTAACAATCAGCCATACAGGATATTCTTATGTCGATTTTCGAAACGGACCTGGCGCCCTCGGCAGTCAATCATATTGCGCTGTCCCCCCTGAGCTTCATTGAGCGCACGGCCTCTGTCTACGGTCAGTATCCGGCGGTCATCCACGGCTCGATACGCCGCAACTGGCAACACACCTACGAGCGCTGCCGCAGCCTTGCCGGTGCACTGAGCCGGCGAGGTATCGGCAAGGGCGATACGGTGGCGGTCATGCTGCCCAATATCCCGGCGATGCTCGAAGCGCATTTCGGCGTGCCGATGATCGGCGCGGTCCTTAACACCCTGAATGTTCGCCTGGATGCGCAGGCCATAGCCTTCATGCTTGAACACGGCGAAGCCAAGGTGCTGATCACCGATCGGGAGTTTCACGCCGTTATTCGTGACGCCCTGAGGTTGCTCGCTCATCCGCCACTGGTGGTCGATGTGAACGATCCGGAGTTCGGCGAGGGCACCGCCGTCAGCGACCTGGACTATGAAGCGTTTCTTGCTGAAGGCAACCCGCAGTTCGCCTGGCAATGGCCTGAAGATGAATGGCAGGCCATCTCGCTCAACTACACATCTGGCACCACCGGAAATCCGAAGGGCGTCATCTACCACCATCGTGGTGCCTATCTCAATTCGCTGGGCAACCAAATGACTTGGGCGATGGGGCACCACCCGGTGTTTCTTTGGACCTTGCCGATGTTCCATTGCAACGGGTGGTGCTACCCGTGGACAGTCACCGCACTGGCTGGGACTCATGTATTTCTGCGTCGAGTTGATCCCCAAAAGATCCTTTCGTTGATCAACGAACACCGGGTCAGCCATCTATGTGGTGCGCCGATTGTCTTCAATGGGTTGGCCAACCTGCCCGAATCGGCGAAGGTCGTCCTTGATCATCCGGTTGATGCCATGCTGGCGGGCGCGGCACCGCCAGCCAAGGTTATCGGTGCGGTCGAAGAGATGGGCATCAAAGTCACCCACGTTTATGGCCTGACCGAAGTTTATGGACCGGTGACCGTGTGCGCCTGGCAAGCGCAATGGGACGAACAACCATTGACTGAGCGTGCGAAGATCAAGTCGCGTCAAGGCGTGCGCTATCCGACCCTGGAAGGGTTGATGGTTGCCGATCCGCAAACCCTTGAGCCGGTGCCTTTCGACGGCACACGTGTTGGTGAGATCTTCATGCGCGGGAACACCGTCATGAAGGGCTACTTGAAAAATCCCAAGGCGACGCTAGAAGCGTTCGAAGGTGGCTGGTTCCATACCGGTGACCTGGCCGTTCGTCATGCTGACGGCTATATCGAAATCAAGGATCGTCTCAAGGACATCATCATTTCCGGCGGGGAGAACATTTCCACCATCGAAGTCGAGGCCGTTCTCTACCGCCACCCTGGTGTACTCGAGGCGGCCGTGGTTGCCCGGCCCGACGAAAGATGGGGTGAAACCCCTTGCGCCTACATCCATCTAAAAGCTGACTGCCAGGACACTCAGGAAGCCGACATCATCCTGTTCTGTCGTGAGCATTTGGCGGGCTTCAAGGTGCCCAGGACCGTGGTGTTCAGTGAGCTGCCGAAAACCTCGACAGGCAAGGTCCAGAAATATCTGCTGCGCGACTGGGCCGGGGCACTTTGATAAGAGCGGAGCGCGGACGGGCGTCACGCTGCCTGACGCGCTCACTGACGCAGGAGAGAGAATCATGCAGGATACTTTCAATCTGTCCCGTTTCGTCGAGGCCCAGCGCCCGGTGTTCAGTCGAGTCATGGACGAGCTGCGCGCGGGCCGCAAGACCAGTCACTGGATGTGGTTCGTCTTTCCGCAACTCCAGGGGCTCGGACGTTCCGAAATGGCCGGACGCTTTGCGATTTCCGGCCCTGCCGAGGCTCGCGCTTATCTACAGCACGAGTTGCTCGGCCCCAGGCTGGAGGCGAGCGTTGCAGCCGTTTTGCAGCACCGAGGGGTCAGTGCCGAGCAGATATTCGGTTCGCCCGATGACCTGAAGTTTCGCTCTTGTCTTACGCTTTTCATGAATGTCCCGTCCGGATCCCCTGTGTATCAACAGGCACTCGACCAGTTTTATTCGGGGGAGCCAGACCGCAAGACCCTGCTCTTGCTTGGGCAGTAAACCTAGCCGATGTAACGCCGATCTCACGCTCAGGCTTCCCGGTCAGCCTCAAGCATCAACGGGCTTCGTGTCTTGGCAAACCACCACAGCGCGGCGGCTCCCAGGAACGTGGTCAGCACGGCCAGGATCAGGATCACCCGCTACGTGCCCAACGGCGATGCCAGCAACGCCACCAGCAAACCGGCATAGTTGTCCTTGCCGGCGTTGAACTCGCCGATCACCATGGCCGCCGAGGTTGCCAAGGTGACGCCAACGATCAGGTTGGCAGGTATTGATCAAGCTTGTTGCTACGAAAGGGGGCTTGCTCAGTTCGAACTCAAAACGCCTCGGATCAGCGAAGCGAACGCTTCAATGACTTCGTCCTCGCCATGTCGCCCCCTGACCAAGGCACCCGAAAGCGCCTCTCCCGCACCAATCAGGCCAACGCAGCAGCGGTCAAGCTCGACGGCGGGCAACGTTGCGTGAGGCGCGAGCACGGTCACGAACATCTGCACGCAGTTATCCAGCAGTTCCTGAAAAACCGCCGCCTTCTCTTCGCTGCCGGCCAGGGCAGCGCCCACCGCATGAAATTCGTCGGTATTGTCCGCAGCGCACTGGATGTAGGCACTGGCCAGGACTTGAGCTGTCTCCTGCGGGCTACGCGCAGTGTTGGCCATCGCCTCACGAAAAGCGCTGACCCGCTCGGTATCGATCCACTTGTAGAGCTCGATCAGCAGGCCCGAACGGGTGCCGAAATGATCGTACACGACAGGCTTGGACACGCCAGCGCGAACGGCAAGATGGCCCAGGGTCAAGCGGTCGGCGTTCTCCTCGCGCACGATCAATAAGGCGGTGTCGAGCAACTGCTTGCGCCGTTCGGCTTTGGAAAGCCGACGGGGCGATGAATCGGTGGAGGAGGGCTCGATTTTTTTCTGCACGTTGTCGTTCCAAATCAAGAAACCTACCAATGGTAGGCAAAAGTTTGTGATGTTGTGCTAGCTTACCTACTAACAGTAGGTGTAACCCAAAAAACGAGGAGAATTTGCAATGTCACTTGATCCTATCTTGTTCATGGGCGGTTCTGGCGCCATTGGTCATCAAACCGCCCGCGCCCTGCGCGCGATCCATCCTGACGTGCCGCTGTTGATTGGCGGTCGCGATCTTGCCAAGGCACAGCGGGCCGCCGAGCAAATGAGTGGGGCGCAGGCCGTGGTGATTGACTCCGCCGCCGAAGACCTGGGCCTCGGCGATCGCCCGATCAGCGCCGTCGTGGTTTTTTATATGGACCACGCACTTGCTGGATTACGTTATGCGCAAAAACGTCGAGTGCCGCACCTGAGCATTTCCTCCGGAGTCTTCGAGATCGCGCCGGAAATCGCAATGCATATTCACACGCCTGACGCCTCGCCTATCGTCCTCGGTTATGAATGGTTGGTGGGCGCGACGACCGTATCGGCGTTGAGCATTGCCCGGGCGTTCAGACGGGTCAACGCCATCCGTATCAACGCGTTGGTCGATGAGCAGGACACCGGCGGCCCGACCGTCGCCAGCGACTTTGAACACCTGAATAAAATGCTGCCCGCCGCAATGACGCGGCGCGACGGTGTGTTCGTCTGGCGCGAAGGAGAAGAGTCCAAGACTAGATTCCACGCGGTAGACGGCACGGAAATCGAAGCCTCTGGTTTCTCCTCCATCGATGTCGCCGGCCTGGCCGCCGCGACGGGCGCGGCTAACGTCCAGTTCAACATTGGTATTGGGGTGAGTTCAACCCGACGCCAGGGTAAACCAATGTCGACCGAGATCATCATCGAGCTCGCCGGCGAAGGCCTGAAGGGTGAACCGCTGCGCACACGTCATGCCGTGATTCACCCTGCGGGTGCGGCGGCACTGACCGGCCTCAGCGTCGCCATGCTGCTGGAGCGTCTGACTGGGTTGGATGGGTATCCACCGACTTCACCGGGGCTCCATTTTCCTTATCAATTGCTGAACGCCGATGTGTATCTGGAGCGCCTCAAGGAAGAGGGTGGGGAGTTGCGCCAGTTGCAGGTGTATTGACTTGCAAAACAACCGCCAAAAGGCGAGGGCGGCTACTGCAGTTCTACGAAACCTTGATCACCACCTTGCCAAACGCCCCACGAGCCAAGTGCTGGAAGGCCTGCTGCGCTTCTTCGAACGCATAGGTCTGCTCGATCACCGGGCGGATCGCGTGCTGGTTGAGGAATTCGTTCATGCGGTCGAACGATGAGCGAGGCGCGACCGCAATGCCGCGGATGGTGGTCTGGCGGAAGATCAGCGGCATCAGGCTCAGCGTGGTGATTTGCCCGGTCAGAAAGCCGATCTGCGCGATCTTGCCGGCGGCCTTGGTCGCCAGGATGGATTGATTCAGGCCTTCACCGCCGGCAACATCAAGCAGAAGGTCCACGCCCTTGCCGTCGGTCAGTTTCAGCACTTGTTCTTCCCAGCGTGGGAAGGTCCGATAGTTCACGCCGGCGACAGCGCCGAGCTTCTTCACCGCTTGCAGATTTTCGTCACTGCTTGAGGTGACGATAACCTTGGCGCCAAGCGCGGTCGCCAGCTGCACCGCGAAAATCGAGACGCCCCCGGTCCCCTGTACGAGGACTGTCTGACCTGGCTGAATCTGGCCATAATCCACCAACGAATACCAAGCCGTCAGCGCTGCAATCGGCAAGGTCGACGCTTCTTCATCCGACATGTTATCTGGCGCCCGAACGGCACTTTCTTCGTGAATGATCATGTACTCGGCCAAGCCGCCTGGGAGCGGCATGCCCAAGCAGTAGGCAGGCTCGTTCGGGCCAGGCTCGCCATCGATCCAGCTCGAATACAGATGCGAGTTAACGCGGTCACCCACCTTGAAGCGGCTGACGCCTTCGCCGACCGCGACCACGGTCCCTGCTGCGTCACTCACCGGGATCAACGGCTTGGGCACCAGATGGGGTTCGTAAATACCATCGATGATCGCTTTGTCACGAAAATTCAGGGAGACCGAGCCAATTTTCACCAACAACTCGCCGACCTTGGGTACAGGGGTGGGAGTTTCATCCAGTACAAGATTGTCGAGACCAAAATCTTTCAGAAGCCACGCTTTCATTTGTCTTTCTCCAGAGGGACAGGAACCAACTGGCGACAGTGTTGCGCAGGGGAGGGGCGCAATAAATGCGCGGACAGGCACAAGATTGGTATGTCTTATGGCAATAGTTTTGCTAAAACTTGTCGTTCTGGCGTTAACAATCAACAACAGAAAGAGGTCCCATGGAGTTGCTTCAGTCAATGCAGGTGTTCGCCAGGCTGGCCGAACTCGGCAGCTTCACCCGAACGGCAGACGCCTTGCAGCTAGGCCGCCCCCAAGTCAGTCGTGCGATTCAAGAGCTGGAGACTTCGTTAGGCGTGCGGCTATTCCAGCGAACCACGCGAAAGGTGCGGCTCACTTCTGAAGGTGAGCGCTTTTACGAGCGAGTGAAAGGCATTCTTGGCGACGTTGCGCAGGCCACTTCGATGTTTGGGCTGCCAGGCTCGGCGATGCGCGGACGGCTACGTGTCGACATCCCGACAGCTTTTTCCCAGCCGGCGCTCATCGAGAGCTTCAGGGATTTCACCACGCGATACCCGGCCATCGAGCTGGCACTTGGCGTGACGGATAGGACAGTGGACTTGGTGGCGGAGGGCGTGGACTGCGCGCTGCGTATCGGCGATCTGCCCGATTCGAGTCTCGTCGCCCGTAGCATCGGCCACGCCACGATGATCACTTGCGCTGCGCCCAGATACCTTCAGGAGCATGGAGAACCCAAGACGCTTGATGACCTGAGCGCGCACCGTGGCGTCACGTTTCTCTCCGGCCAGAACCAGCGCCCGTTGCCTTGGCAGTTTATCGATGGTGCTAGCGAGCGAGCCTACGTCAGTCGCCATGGCATCACAGTCAACGAGTCCAACGCCTATGTGGAATGCGGCGTTGCCGGCTTCGGCATTCTGCAAGCGCCTGGCATTACCCTTGACCGTTACCTTGCTGACGGTTCATTGGTCGAGGTGCTTCGGCGCTATCGACCTCGTCCTAGACCTGTATCGGTCTTGTATCCGAGCAGGTCTCACCTGGCCCCGCAAGTTCAAGCGTTTATCGAGTGGATGCGCGTGCAATTACCTCAGCTCTTTGGGCAGTGGCTGGAGAGATAGCAGGCTGGCCAGAAACTGAATTGACGTTGCGTATTGACATATCGAAAAATCTCGATATCCTCGGGGTATGGAACTGATCGAAATATTCAAAGCCCTCTCGAATCCTACACGCCTTGAAATCTTGAAAGGCTTGAAGGATCCCGCAAAGAACTTCCCTCCGCAGGATGAGGGTGACGTTCTCACGGTGGGAGTCTGCGTCAGCAGTATTCAAGAAGGCATCGGACTCTCGCAGTCAACGGTGTCGGGTTATCTGGCCACGTTGCAACGAGTGGGCCTGGTAGAGGTCAGGCGCATCGGTCAGTGGACTTACTACAAACGGAATGAAGCAACCATCAGCGCCCTGGCCGAGATCATTGGAAAAGAGCTGTAATTTTTTACCGCAGCATATCGAGATATCTCGATATCCCTTTTTGTAGATATGAGGAGATACCCATGAAAGCGATGATCCTGAAATCATTTGGCGGCCCTGAATCGTTCGAGCTCAGCGACGTGCCCAAGCCCGTGCCCCAGTCGGGACAAGTCCTGGTCCGAGTCCACGCAACCTCCATCAACCCATTGGATTTCCAGGTCCGACGGGGTGATTACGCCGACCTAGTGCCACTGCCGGCGAGTACCGGCCACGACGTATCTGGCGTTGTCGAAGCCGTTGGGCCGGGTGTGACGGCCTTCGTTCCAGGAGACGAAGTCTGGTACACCCCGCAAATATTTGATGGGCCAGGAAGCTATGCCGAGTACCACGTCGCTGCCGAAAGCATCGTCGGGAAGAAACCCGCCTCGCTGAGCCATCTTGAGGCGGCGAGCCTGACCTTGGTTGGCGGCACGGCGTGGGAAGCATTGGTCGTGCGTGCAGCCCTCAAAGTGGGCGAGAGCATTCTGATACACGGCGGCGCGGGGGGCGTCGGTCATGTAGCGATCCAGTTGGCGAAGGCCATTGGAGCGCGGGTCTTCACGACGGTGCGAGAAGTGAACTTTGAATTCGCACGAAGCATGGGTGCCGATGTGCTCATCGACTACGAAAAGGAGGATTACGTCGACGCCATCAATCGGGAAACCAATGGCCGCGGCGTCGATGTGGTGTTTGACACCATCGGCGGCAACACATTATCCCGCAGCTCCGACGCCCTCGCTCAACTTGGCCGGGTTGTCAGCATCGTGGACATTGCCCAGCCACAAAACGTCATCCAGGCCTGGGGCAAGAACGCGAGTTATCACTTCGTTTTCACTCGACAAAACCGCGGCAAGCTGGACGAGTTGAGTACCCTGATAGAGCGCGGTCAGCTGCGCCCGCACGTCGGCGCCGTCTATTCACTCGCCGACCTCGCGCTCGCCCATGCGCGGCTGGAGAGCCCCAACAATGGTCTCCAAGGAAAAATCGCGATTGCAGTCGAGCCATCGCTCATTCCGTGAGTGCGCAGTCATCAAATCAATCTGGAGAAACGCCATGATCTACGAGATCGCTCTGCTGCCCATTCACAAAGAACGCATTGAATCGTTCAAAGGTTCATTTGCCGAGGTCGCTCCCTTGCTTACCCGCGCAAAGGGTTACTGCGGTCATTTGCTGGCGCAAGGGATTGAAACGCCCGAGCAATTCAATCTGATCGTGCGATGGCAATCGCTTGAGGACCACACGCCAGGTTTTGAAGAGAGTGAAGACCATCGGGTGTTCATGATGGGCTTGGAGGAATATTTTTCCGAAGAGCCGACGGTCTACCATATTGAGGAGGCGGCGTTTTCGGATCTCGCGCCTTTCCCCTGATCGCCCTGTCGGGGCCAAGTGGAGGAGGGCGCTTGAGCCCCTAGTAGACTGATCGTCTAGTAAAGAATAAGATGCCGCCCATGAGCCGTCCAAAGACCCGCGAAACCACCGACGTCCGCCAGGAAATCCTCGATGTAGGCCAACGAATCATGGCCGCGAAAGGATATTCCGCCGTGGGCTTGAATGAAATCCTGGCCACCGCTGGTGTGCCGAAAGGGTCGTTTTACCATTACTTTGGTTCAAAGGACGCTTTCGGCGAGGCGCTGCTGGAAAGCTATTTCGAGGCCTATCTGGCCGAGCTGGATGAAGTCCTTGCGCTGCCTGGCCTGACCATGGCCCAGCGCCTGATGAAATACTGGGACATCTGGCAGCAAACCCAATCGTTCCAGGACTGCCAGGGTAAATGCCTGGCGGTGAAACTGGGCGTGGAGGTGGCCGACCTTTCGGAGACGATGCGTGCAGTGCTCAAGCGAGGTACGTCGGGTATTACCGACCGCATTGCGCAGGCGATCGAGACCGGCGTCGCGCAAGGGTCACTGACAACCGCCGGGGAGCCCCATGCGGTCGCGCAGAGCCTCTATCAATTGTGGGTCGGCGCCAGTGTCATGGTGAAAATCACCAAGAGTGTCCAGCCCTTTGGGACGGCGATGTCGACGACGCGTCAGATTCTCAACCTTTCCTGATCCCTGTGGGCGGGCCGCGTTCCTCGCGGTCCCGATACACCTTCAGAACCTCCAGTAAAGCGATCGAAAAAAAACCAAAAGAGAACTAGACGACTGGTCTAATTGTTATTAAGGTAGCCACACGTCAAGAAGGCCCAGCAACTTTCGATCCGTCCCGCTAGTAGACGACCAGTCTAATAAACTCTTTATCTGAAATTGGAAAATCCAAAAATGAAAATTCTCATGGTACTGACTTCCCACGACACTCTTGGTGACACCGGCCGTAAAACCGGCTTCTGGCTCGAAGAATTGGCGGCGCCTTACTACGCGTTCCTGGACGCCAACGCTGAGGTCGTCCTGGCTTCGCCGAAAGGAGGGCAGCCGCCGCTTGATCCGAAGAGTAACGAGCCTTCGTTTCAGACTGAGCTGACTCGCCGTTTCGAGGCTGACAGCGCAGCCTCCGCATTGCTCGCCAGCACCGTGCGTCTGGACAGTGTCTCGCCAGACGATTTCGATGCTGTCTTCTATCCGGGTGGTCACGGCCCGCTGTGGGATCTGGCGGAGGATCCGGTCTCGATCCAGTTGATCGAGTCCTTCCAATCCGCCGGCAAACCCGCGGCGTTGGTATGCCACGCACCTGGCGTGCTCCGCCACGTCAAGAAGCCTGACGGCACTCCGCTGGTCCAGGGCAAAAAAGTCGCCGGCTTCACCAATACTGAAGAAGAGGCAGTGGGCCTGACCGACGTAGTGCCGTTCCTGGTGGAGGACATGCTCAAGGCCAACGGCGGCGTTTATTCCAAAGGCGTTGACTGGTCTTCCTACGTGGTTCGGGACGGCCTGCTGATCACCGGCCAGAACCCGGGTTCGTCAAGCGAAGCCGCGACGGCGCTGATAGACCTGCTCAACTACGTCTGAAGAAACGCCCTTCGCCGGGGCCAGGGCTGCGGCCGCGAAGGCTCGGCCCAGTGGCCTCGACGAATACCTCAACTGTAGATACCCAGCCTGGGCGGTCTTCGAGCCGCCGAGACTGACGCACCCAGGAAGCGAATCATGGAACACCGCTCGCTGTTCGAGCCCACTTCAATGGGCGCCATCACCCTGAAAAACCGCATCGTCATGCCGCCGCTTACCCGCCAGCGCAGTAGCCAGCCCGGCGACGTACCGACGCCCCTTATGGCGCGTTATTACCAGCAGCGTGCCAGCGCTGGCTTGATCATCAGCGAAGGCACCCAGATCGAACCCCGCGGCAAGGGCTATGCCTGGACGCCGGGCATCCACAGCCAAGCGCAGATCGATGGCTGGCGCACCGTGACCGAGGCCGTGCACGCTGAAGGCGGGGTGATTTTTGCCCAGCTGTGGCATGTCGGCCGCGTGTCCCATCACGCACTACAACCGGACAATGCCGCTCCCATCGCGCCGTCGGCGGTTCAGGCGCAGAAAGCCAAGGCTTTTATCGAAACCGGCCCAGGCACCGGCACGCTGGTCGAGCCGTCCATCCCCCGAGAGCTGAGCGTTGCCGAAATCAAGGCGCTGGTCGAACTCTACGCCCAGGCCGCGCGCAACGCCTTGAGCGCCGGGTTCGATGGCGTCGAAATCCACTCGGCCAACGGCTACCTGGTCAACCAGTTCATTTCCGCCCATGCCAACCAGCGCACCGATGAATACGGTGGTTCGCTGCACAATCGCCTGCGTTTCTTGCGTGAGGTCGTGCAAGCCGTCAGCGCGGTGGTCGGGTCCGATCGCCTGGGTGTGCGCTTCTCGCCGCTGTTCTCAAGCACCGAGGAAGACCGCGTCTACATCGGCTTCGTCGAGGACGACCCGCATCAGACGTACATCGAAGCCATCAAGGTGCTTGAGCAAGAGGGCGTTGCCTACCTGTCCATCGCCGAAGCCGATTGGCCGAACGCTCCGGACCTGCCCGAAGCGTTTCGCCGTGAGGTAAGAAGTACCTTCACCGGACGGATTATCTATGCCGGGTTGTACACCGCCACCCGCGCGGCGCGCCTGATCGAGTCAGGCATGGCCGATCTGGTTGCGTTCGGTCGGCCATTTATCGCCAACCCCGACTTGCCACGGCGCATCGCCAATGGCTGGCCGTTGAATACCCTGAACACCGTGGGGCTGTACGGCGGCGATGAACAAGGGTTCACGGATTACCCGCGATATTTCCCGGGCAAAGCCCACGCTTGATTGGATCACTACTTTTCCCGACAGGGCAGCGCCGCGTTGCACGCGGATATCGAAAAAACATTGGATCCTAAAGGCAGGGAAGCAGCACATCGGCGGGCCTGGAAGCGTTGATTTACCCGGCTTCGTGCGGAGCTTGTCATGCTGCGACGGGTTTTCCCGAGCGTTGGCGGTATCTGGCGGATACAGCTTGGTTGCCTTATTGTGCAAAGCAATAAACCGTTTGTCGGTTCTGTCTCTTGGCGCCTGGCTCTCCATTAGGCCGACCTCGCTGGATTTCCGAGAGCGTAATCTTCAATGCCTGATCGTAAAGCAAGCCTTCTTTTCGCCGCGGGTGCCGCGACGTTTGTGATGGCCGTCACGGCGGCCGTTGGTCCCATCACGTTGTTCTGGACAAACGAGACGCGCCTGGAGCGAAACGTTGTCGAGGTGCAGATAGATCGTATCCGCAACGTCCAGGGCTTGTTGGTTGATGCCGAAACCGGTGAGCGCGGGTACGCGTTGACGGAAAAGGACATATTTCTACAACCTTACTATATCGCCGTATCCCAACTGCCTTCGGCCCTCAAGAGCCTGCGCCTTTCCTATCAAGGCGATCCAGCCGAAGAGGTTGGGCGTGTTGAAGAATTCATCCGCCATGCTGAACTGAAGATGGTGCACCTGGATCGCGTGGTGAAGCTGGTAAGTCTTCACGGAAATGATGCTGCCGAAGAGGAAGTTACTGCTGGCGGTGGTAAAGACCTGATGGACGTCGTCCGTACCATCGGCGCAGAACTGATCATTGACGAAACAAAGGAACTGGCGGCGCTCGAACGTCAGCTTTTAAGCAACATTCGCTGGGCCGTTGCGATTTCGATCGCAAGTTTCATCGTTACCCTAGGTTTAGGTCGCTTCATTTACGTATCCATGCGCCGCAGCGTCCGTCGTCAGTCGGAGTCCGCAGCAGCGGCGATCCTGGCCAGCGACCAACTGAGCCAGAGCCTGGAGCGCTTGAAACGCCGTAACGGCGAGATCGGCCTTCTTGCTGACATGGCGAGGTTGCTGCAGACAGAGCTGTCCCAGATGGAAATACTCCAGCTGGCCAGCACTTACTGCCAGCGTTTGATACCTGCCAGCGAAGGGGAGTTTTTTCTCTATCGCAACTCTGCTGACGTCCTGCAGCACGCTGCGTCCTGGGGGCGGGCTGAGGAAAAGGGCGCTGATGTCATGCTCAACCCCAAGGATTGCTGGGCAATCAGGCGAGGGCGATCGCATTTGACCGAGCATCACCGCGATCTCTGCTGCCCACATTACCCCGCGGCGTCGTCGGACACAGAGCAAGTGACCGATTGTTGTCTGCCGTTAATGGCGTACGGCGAGATCCTGGGGCTGTTGCATATCCGTCAAGTTGGGCTGCGTGACTTGGCCGAGGAGGGGCTCCAAGTCGCTGAAGCCGTGGCCGAACAAACCGCGTTGGCGTTGGCGAATGGCAGGATGCGGCAAGTACTGGAAACCCAGTCCATCAAGGATCCGCTGACGGGGCTGTACAACCGGCGCTTCATGGATGAGACGCTCAAGCGCGAACTCGCGCGCTCCGAGCGCAACGGCTCTTGCCTGAGCGTCATCATGCTGGACCTCGATAACTTCAAGCAGTTGAATGACTCTTACGGCCATGCAGCCGGCGATGCCGTGCTGCGTGCGGTCTCCGCGTTGATCGTGCAATCGCTCAGGTCATCCGATATTGCCTGTCGCTTTGGCGGCGAGGAGCTGATTGTGATCCTGCCGGAATGTTCAGCCGAGGTCGCGGCGTCACGAGCCGAAGCCATACGAGCATCGTTGGAAGAGACGAGCCTGACAGACCACGGGCAGACATTCACGGTGTCGGCTTCGTTTGGGGTGGCTTCCACAGAAACCAGCGGGGCCGATCAAGGTACTCTGTTAAAAGCGGCTGACTCGGCGCTTTACGCGGCCAAGCGACTGGGCAAAAACCGGGTTGAATCCTGGCCGGTGCGCAAAGTGGGAGCCGTTTGAGCGAAGAGTTCTCGCATAGCTGCCTAGTAAGCCAGGCGAAACTGCGAGTTAACTTGCGCTCGATCTTTCCAGTGACTGGATCCGGACCGACTCGTTACCCGTAGCCTTCAAAATTGCATTGCACAGGGCCCGGGCAACAGGTGCGTAGCTGGTCTGGCTGGGCTGGCCGGCTTCGCAATCCCCGGTGGGATTGATCAGGTGCACCGCGATCTGTCCTGGCAGCCAAGAGAGGAGTGGCCAGCGGGTGCGATAGGCAGGTTTAGCCCGGGCGTCTTTAGTGGTCGGATCAAAATCACTGGACGTCACAAACGCTATCCCCATCAGGCAAGCGCCTTCGAGCTGCGAGCGCACGCGACCAGGATTTGCCACGAAACCCAAGTCCGCAACCACGACCGCGTCATGAATGATCAAGCGACCTTCGTCGCTCACCTCGATATCGAGTACGACCGCCATGCAGGTCTGCGCGTCATAGTGGGCGGCGATGCCTTGCGCCCGACCATGTCTTGGGAGCGTGCCCCAATGGGCTTTCCTTGCCGCTTCGGTGATGACGCTCCGCATTCGATGGCTATCGACGCTTGATGAGTGCCGAGTGTCGTCGTTCGTCGTCGACGCCGGATCAATCAGCGAAAGCAGGTAATCCTTGTGATCAAGTTTGCAGGCGCGCACCTGCGCGGCCATGAATCGCTGTTCGGCGAACAGCCGGAGCAACAGGCCTTTTCTGTCCAGATTGCTGTCGAGTGTCGATTGCCAGGTAAATTGCTCGAGAGCACTGACGTGCGCATCAGGATGGCTCATTGCGTTTCTCCTTCCGGCTGATAGCAAGAGTTCCAGCTAAAGCGGTGGGCCCTGTATCGGTACCTGGTCACGGCTGCACCGCAGGGGCAGTCAGGCAGTACTTTAGGGGAGAGGATCTGACGTCAGGGTGACGGTCGGCTGACAGGAACATGTCAAACACGCAGGCAAGACATATGCGCCGCCGAATACCGCCGCCTTAAATGGGCGAAAAGACGCCCATCGATGAAAGCCTGAGTTATGCAACCACCGGGTTGTCTCCTGCCTCCCATGAAATGGCCTTTCTCACCGGCGCGGAGGGTACAAGGTTGCTGACACTATCAAGCAGGTCGATGTGTTCAGCCGAAAGCTCAAGCGAGAGCGCGCCGAGGTTGTCGGCGAGTTGGGGCAGGGTGCGTGGGCCGAGAATCGGCACGGCCCCGTGCGTGCCCGCCCACGCGATGGCGACTTGGCCCGGGCTGGCGCCCAGTTCGCCAGCGATGGCGAGTACCGTGTCGAGTACTTGTGTGCGTTGCGCCGAGTCCTCGGGTTGAAACACGCGACCGCCGAAGCCTTCGGCACGGCCTTTTTCACCTTTGCGATATTTTCCGGTGAGCATCCCGCCACCCAGCGGCGACCACGTGACGACGCCCAGCCCAAGGGCATGGCTCGCGGGGAAAAGATCGGCTTCAGGATCGCGGTGGACCAGGCTGTGTTCAAACTGGGCGGCGGCAATAGGTATCACGCGATTGAGCTCAGCCAGCGTGGCCACTCGGGCGAGTCGCCACGCGGGAAAATTCGACAGGCCCGCATAGAGGATCTTGCCAGCGCGGGCAAGGTCCTCGAAACCGCGGACTATTTCCTCGGCGGGGGTTACGCCGTCAGGATGGTGCACCCAGTAGAGATCAATGTGATCGGTCTTCAGCCGTTTAAGGCTCGCTTCCACTGAGGCGGCCATGGCCTTGCGGCTGTTGCCAGTGACTAGCCTGTCGGCGTTTGGCGCGGCGCCATTGCTGAATTTCGTCGCGAGGACGAATTGATCGCGCCGGCCTGCGAGCAGCTTGCCGAGTAGCTCTTCAGACTGGCCGAACTGGTAGGCGTCCGCCGTGTCGATGAAATTTCCTCCGGCTTCGGCATACGCATTGAACACGGTCTCGCTGGTGTCTGGATCGGCACCGTATCCCCAGCCCGTGCCAAAATTGCCGGTGCCGAGGGCGACTTGGGAAACCCTGAGCCCAGTCTTGCCAAACGATAGATATTTCATGGTCTACTCCGTTGATCCAGCCACTGATGAGCGCGTCGAGGTGCTTGAAGCATAGACAGGCGTCGGATTTAGGCCCGGGCGCTGCATACATGTGCCGTTGGTGCGGGATTCTGGACGGGCCTGATAGAAGCTGTTCGGCGACGTGGTGCGGTGGGTATGCAGTCGCCTACACTGGCATTTCAACAACCGAACGCAAGGAACAGCGCTCAATGGACTGCGTTATTCGAAAGGCAATCAGTACGGATGCCGTAGCAATCAGCCTGGTCGTGGCAGCGGCACTGCGCGAGTCCAATGCCCAAGACTATTCATCAGACATCATCGAGCAGGTGCAGCGAAGCTTTTCACCGTCGGCAATCCTGGACTTTCTAAGCCTGCGCGAGGTGTATGTCGCGAGCTTCGATGGTCAGCTCGTCGCAACGGGAAGTCTTGATAAAGACACCGTCCGAAGCGTATTTGTTGACCCGTCCTATCAGGGCAGGGGCATTGGTCGTCAGTTGATGGCCACGATCGAGTCGGCGGCCTCGGAAAACGGCGTTGAATGGTTGCGAGTCCCTTCCTCGATCACGGCAGAGACGTTTTATTACTCCCTGGGTTTCCGCAAAGTCCGCGACGCGTTTCACGGCGCAGAGCGCACAATCGTCATGGAAAAATCTTTGAACGGATAATCTTGCCCTCCATCCAAACCCTTCAAAGCAATCTTTAGATGCCAATCTCCTTCTTGGATCGTCATGGAGACACCATGCTTCACGCATTTGAACAACGGCTCGACCCTTTTCCGCCCGACGAGGCGCCGCCACCACCGGACGGTCTGGCGCGGTTCCTGTGGGCCTGTACGCGGGGTGCCCGCGGTTACATCCTGGCGCTTGCGCTGCTTAGCGCCGGAGTGTCTATTTACGAAGCCTGGCTGTTTTCTTTTCTCGGCCAGGTCGTCGACCTGCTCTCGACCTGGCAGGCCGGTGGTGATGCGACCAGGCAGGAAAGCCGAGTCCTTTGGGGCATCGGCATCATGCTGGTGACCAGCATCGGGCTGGTGGCGTTGCGCACGATGGTGCAGCACCAGATATTGGCGATCAATCTGCCGTTGCGACTGCGTTGGGATTTTCATCGGCTGATGCTGCGGCAAAGCCTTTCGTTCTTCTCGGATGAGTTCTCCGGCCGGGTCACTACCAAAGTGATGCAAACGGCGCTGTCCGTGCGCGAGGTGCTGTTCACCATCATCGAGATCGCGCCGGGGATTGGCGTGTATTTCATCGCGATCATTGCTCTGGCTGGCGGCTTTGATTTGAAGCTGATGCTGCCTTTCATTGCCTGGGTTGCGTTGTTCGGCCTGGCCATGCGGTACTTCGTGCCGCGCCTGGAGAAAGTCGGCCAGGAGCAGGCCAATGCGCGGTCGTCGATGACCGGGCGTATCTCGGACGCCTACACCAACATCACCACGGTGAAGCTGTTCTCCCACTCAAAACGCGAAGCACACTTCGCCCGCGCTGCCATGGAAGATTTCAAGCAAACCGGTTTTCGCCAGATGCGCTTGGTCAGCCAGTTCGAGATCGTCAATCAGGCTTTGGTCGTCGCATTGATCATGGGTTCGGGCGGTTATGCGCTGTGGCTATGGCATCAAGGCGAAGTCGGCACCGGTGCCGTGGCGGCGATTACGGCCATGGCTTTGCGCATCAATGGCATGTCGCACTGGATCATGTGGCAAATGACCTCGCTGTTCGAGAACATCGGCACTCTGCAGGATGGCATGGAGACCTTGACGCGCGGTCCCAAGGTTAAGGATGCGCCGGACGCCGGTGTGCTGGTGACCACCGGTGGTGCGGTGACCTTCGACAACGTCAGCTTCAATTACAACGGCGAACGCCAGGTGCTTGATGGCCTGAGCCTGAGCATCCGGCCAGGTGAAAAGATCGGCCTGGTAGGTCGCTCCGGTGCCGGCAAATCCACGCTGATCAACCTGCTGCTGCGCTTCTACGACGTGGACAGCGGTGAGATTCGAATCGATGGGCAGAACATCGCGCATGTCACGCAGGACAGCCTGCGCAGCGCCATCGGCATGGTCACCCAGGACACGTCGCTGTTGCACCGGTCCATCCGCGACAACATTGCCTACGGTCGCCCCGACGCCACCGATGAGGAAATACGCAGTGCCGCCGCCAGCGCCCAAGCGGATGGGTTCATCAATCAACTGAGCGACAAGCAAGGCCACAGCGGCTACGACACCCTGGTGGGCGAGCGTGGCATCAAGCTTTCAGGCGGCCAGCGCCAACGCATCGCCATTGCCCGGGTCATGCTCAAGAACGCGCCGATCCTGCTGCTGGACGAGGCCACCAGCGCGCTGGATTCGGAAGTCGAAGTGGCCATTCAGGAAAGCCTCGATGAAATGATGAAGGGCAAGACTGTGATCGCCATCGCCCATCGGCTGTCCACGATCGCGGCGATGGACAGGCTCATCGTCATGGATGAAGGGCGGATCATCGAGCAGGGCACCCACGCCGAATTGCTCGGCAAGAACGGCACCTATGCGCGATTGTGGCACCACCAGAGCGGCGGGTTTCTGGGCGAGGATCAGGGGGTGGTTGAGGCGGTGGAGTAGGTGAGGGCAATGGTTCTGTTCGCTGAAACAGCCGACGCATCAGTTCTGCACGCCAGCCACCCGACGACCGTTCATGAAACACAAGAATCCACCCATGGCGGTCAGTGCAATCAAGGCATAGGACATCCGGCAATACAACACGGTGCGCAGCCCGCGGGTCAAGGCGTTTGTCCAAGCGCTGGGCGTGGATTTGAAGGCTTCGGTTTGATTGCTTCAGGCGCCAGAGCTGATCTCGATTCGATCAGTTTTGACGCCTTCAGAACGTTGCATGGTTTCCGGAACCCCAAACCATAGCAGTAAAAACGCCGTCCCGGCGACGCCAGCAAGTGTCAGGAATGCTGCATCGTAGCCAGCCGCTTCAACTACAAATCCCGCCAGACCGTTGCTCAACGCCGCGCCCAGACCGAACACCGTGGTGAGTGCACCGAGGCTGATATTAAAGTGGCCGGAACCAAGCGTGAGGTCCTTGATCATGACCGGGAACAACGCGCCGAAAAGGCCGGCGCCGACGCCGTCGAGCAGTTGTACCGCGACCAGCCAGTACGGATCATCCGACAGGGTATAGAGCACACCGCGCAACGGCAGAATCAGAAAACCCGCCAACAACAGCGGTTTGCGGCCCCATTGATCGGCTTTGGCGCCAGCCAGCAGCGCCATCGGCACCATGACCAGCTGCGCCGCGACGATGCAGGCGGAGGTGAGCGGGGTGGCCATGTGCAGATTGGCGTGGGCAAGCTTTTGGCTCACCAGCGGCAGCATGGCTGCATTTGCCAGGTGGAACAGCGCGCAGCAAACCGCAAACATCAGCAACGGCCGGTGGCTGAGCAACACGGCAAACCCGGAGGGCTGAGGGTGATTGGCGCCACGAGGTTCGAGACCGCGAGCCAGATCATGGTCGATGGCTTCAGCTGAGACGAACGCCACGGCGCACATGCTTGCCAAGGCCATGAACGCCATCAGGTAAAACACCGCCACCGGGCCGAACAAATAAGCAAACAAACCGGCCAGCAAGGCCGCGCAGGCGTTGCCGGCATGGTTGAAAGTTTCGTTGCGCCCGGTTCGCCGCGTGAAAGCGCGAGGACCGGTGATGCCCAGGGTAATCGCCGAAATGGCCGGGGCAAAAATCGATGCCGCCACCGCACTCAAGGCCTGCGTGAGCGCCACCAGGCTGAATGAAGAGACAAAGGGCAACACCAGGCAACTGACGGTCACGATCAGCGCGGCAATCACAATCAACCCGCGCTTGGCACGGCTGCTGTCAACCAACGCTCCCGCTGGCGTCTGTGTGATCAGGGCGGCGACGCCAGCGATCGTCATCACCACGCCGATGCTCGCTGGGTCCCAGTGATGCACCGCCAGCAGGTAGATCGCCAGATACGGCCCGAGGCCGTCGCGCACGTCGGCGAGAAAGAAGTTGAGGCTGTCCAGCGACAGGTTGTTGCGGCGTTCCAGGTAGGTGGTCGTGCTCACAGGTAGTCTTTTCGATGTGAGGCTCGGCGAAATGGCTCAACCTCGGTGAAGTTAGAGACTCGTGCATTTTAGGATTAGTTGCAGGGGAGCGGATCCAGATCCGGCGAGTAGACAATCGAATCATAAACATCCGTCGCAAACATCTTGTTTAACATAATATACATTATGCGAACCGCCGTATCAGCTCTTGTGGCTCCCCATGTCCTCATTGAGAACTGACTGCTTCTTCAAGGAAAGCTTGTGCTCGTTGATAGACCGGCTCTTCATGTCTGCACATTTGCTGCCAAGCGAGCTGCGCCTGGACCATGGCGACCGCATCCAGGACTTTCTGTGCCCAGCGGTCATCCTCCGGATGCACGACGACAACGCGAAACCCATGGTCGTTACCTTCAATCTGCACGCCTTCGGAATCATCGACGTGCAAGTCGATATCGAACGCCGGCGGATACTTTGAAGGCGAATTCGCCAGCCCATGCACCGTCAGTGCGCGATTGTGCAGCACGCTGTTGACCACGCCATCGACGCGGATACCGTATAGCAGCAACCATCGCCTGATATAGGACGGTGTGCGACCAGACGACGTATAGACCCAGATGCTGCAATCCTGACGGCGCAACTCTCGGATCAGGGAACGTGTGCCTTCGCGCAACGGCTCACCCAACCAACGATGAACACAGGCTGGCAGTCTGCTTTGTTCGGCTGCGCAGTGGTGAAGTTGGCACGCGAGTGTGTCGTCAATATCAAACGAGATTCGTACGCGCTGACGCTTGAACAACTGCGTAGGCAGAGCGCAGCGAATGGCCTGCCCTACCCGGCTGCTGAAAGTTTTGCACTTGGCAAGCGCTGGAGATCCGCTCATCAATGACCACCTTGATAAAGGGGCAAAGACTTGCCTTTGAGAAAAAACTTCATCGGATCAGGTGCCTGTTCTTCTAAAAAAGCTGCGTATTTTTTCTTGATCTTGGGCAATTCGTACAATGCCTTGACGCCATGCTTGGCCGAGTTGCGTATGACCGAGGACGGGTTGAAGTAGCCCTGGGCATTCTCCAGCGTCAGCACGAAAGGAGGCAATCCAGCGCGCATGAGCAAATAGCTGACGATCAGCGACCCACTGCGGTTGTTACCCTCAATGAACAACTGCGGCTTGCTGAGGATGCGGACATAGACGCCAGCCGCACGTTTCCAGACTGATTCGCTGCGATACGCGCAGTACCAATTGAACAAATCCTTGATGCCTCCTTCAACGTTGTTGAAGAAATGCTCCTCGGTCGCTGCCAGGTGCTGGGCATATTCCAAACGGCGTGCCGGGTCGCGGCCACAGAGTACCGTGGCATTGATCTCCAGCATCAGGTTCAGTTGCTGAAGATCGAACAGGTCAACGCCGCGGGCAACATACTCATCAACCAATGCGTAACCTTCAAGCACATTGTGCAGCACTTCGTCGGTCAGGGGGTCTCGGGGCTCCGTGAAATGCCGGCTAAGTTCGGCGAAGCGGCTCTGTACTTCACGCAGTGCGCGTTCAATTGCTGGCAAATCAAGCCGATGCGTCGCGGGCATTAGTACTCCTTGGTAACGCGGGTAAATGTCTACCGGATGCCCGCCAAATCCATTTGGCTTCTGCAGGTATACGGCCTTGACCGGGCGTGTTGCTTAGCTGAACTTACCGCTGATGTAATCCCCGGTCATCTGTTCACGCGGGTTATCGAAAATCTGCGTCGTCGGGCCCATCTCGACCAGATAGCCGGTGCGCGTGCCCTGGGAAATATCCACGGAGAAAAACGCCGTGGTGTCAGCGACACGGATGGCTTGCTGCATGTTGTGGGTCACCAGCGCGATGGTGTAGTCCTTCTTCAACTCGACCATCAACTCCTCGACCCGCCGGGTAGCGATCGGATCGAGCGCCGAACACGGCTCATCCAGCAGCAATACTTCCGGCTCGGTGGCGATGGCGCGGGCAATGCACAGACGTTGTTGCTGGCCACCGGAGAGCGACAGGCCGCTGACCTTGAGCTTGTCCTTGACCTCATCCCACAGCGCGGCGCCTTGCAGCGCGTGCTTGACCCGATCACCGATATCGCCCTTGTAGCGATTGAGGCGCAGGCCAAACGCGACGTTGTCGAAGATGCTCATCGAAAACGGGTTCGGCTGCTGGAACACCATGCCGATGTAGCGGCGCACGACCACGGGATCGACGCCCTTGCCGTAGACGTCCTGTCCGAGGAAATGTACGTGCCCTTCGAAACGAAACCCCTTCACCAGGTCATTCATCCGGTTGAGGCTGCGCAGCACAGTGCTCTTGCCACAGCCGGAAGGACCGATGAATCCGGTGATCTTGTTCTTCTCGATCGGCACATGGCTGTCACGTACCGCCATGAAGTTCCCGTAGAAAATCTTGTCCAGTTTGCAGTCCATGACTACAGGCGCCTGGGTGACAAACGGAGCGGCTATTTGCGCAGTGGATACGTTCAAAATCAGATGCTCCCGTTCTTAATACTTAGGCTTGCCGAAAATGCGGCTGATGATGTTCACGAACAGCACAATCATCACCAGCACCAACGAGGCCGCCCATGCGAGCTCGAGCTGGTTATCGAAAGGCATGCCGGAGAAGTTGTAGATCAACACTGCAAGCGATGCAGTCGGGTTCATCACCTCAAGACTGCCTTGGTGATAGATCCAGTAGTTGCTGAACAGCGCGGTGAACAACAACGGTGCCGTCTCGCCCGCGGCACGTGCCACGGCCAGCATGACGCCGGTCAGGATTGCCGGCATGCCGGTAGGCAAGACGATTTTCCAGATCACCTGTGAGCGGGTGCAGCCCATGCCGTAGGCGGCATCCTTCATGATCTTGGGCACCATGCGCATCGATTCTTCCGCCGTCAGCACGACGATCGGTAGCATCAGTACCGCCAGCGCTACGCCACCCGCCGGTGCCGAATAAGTACCGGTGGTCATCACCACCAAGGCATAAGCGAAAACCCCGGCCAGGATCGAAGGCAGGCCCGTAAGCATCTTGGCGGCAAAACGCGAGGCGTTCGCCAGTTTGCTGTCCGGCCCCAGTTCAGCCAGGAAGATCGCCGCCATGATGCCGACCGGCACCGCGATTGCCGCTGCGATACCGACCATCACGAAGGTACCCGCCATGGCGTTGCCGAAGCCCCCGCCCATCTCGAAGCCTGTTGGCGGCAGTTCGGTAAAGACTTCCAGGTTCAGGCGAGCGCCACCGCGGGTGATCAGCATGTAGAGCACGGAAATCAGCGGCACGCTGGCCAGTAGCGCACCCGTCCAGACCAGCGTGGTCAGGATCAGGCTGCGCAGGGCGCGGCCCTCGAACTTGCGCTGCAGGCTGGGCATCGCGCCTGCAGGAGCGGTCAAGTCTGTTGCAGCAGAGAGATCAGTCATCACCTATTTCCCCGTTGGGCATACATCATGATCAAGGAGCCGAAGACGTTCACGATCAGGGTGATTAACATCAGCACCAGTGCGGCATACATCAACACCTCGATCTCGTTCGGCCCGGCTTCCGGGAAGTTCAGCGCGAGCAAGGCCGCCAGTGTGTTGGCCGGCGCGAACAGCGAGAGGGAGATGTTGTTCGCATTGCCTACCAGCATGGCCAGCGCCATGGTTTCACCCAACGCGCGCCCCAAGCCGAGAACCAGAGAGCCGAAAATGCCGGTGGCGGCGGACGGCACCATCACCTTGAGAATCGCTTCCCAATGGGTAGTCCCCATGCCATAGGCGGCCTGCTTGGTTTTCATCGGTACGGCCGTGAGAGCATCCTGGGAAACGGCGGCAATGGTCGGCAGAATCATGATGGCAAGCACCAGCGCCGCAGGGAGCAGCCCTGGCCCGCTCAGGGATGTACCGAAAAAAGGCACCCAGCCGAGCTCGCTGTTCAACCAGGTCGTCAGCGGACGAATCGCCGGGATCACCACGTAGATCCCCCACAGGCCATAGACAACGCTTGGAATGGCCGCGAGCAATTCGACAATGGTGCGGAAGATCGCGGCAAGCTTGGGCGGCAGGAAGTCCTGGGTCAGGAAGATCGCCATGCTGACGCCGAAAAAGCCTGCGATCAACAATGCGATCAGGGCGCTGTAGAGCGTGCCCCAGATAGCCGGCAGGATGCCGTACTTACCTTGGTTAACGTCCCAGACACTCCCCAAGAGCACGTCGAAACCATGTTTCTCCATGCCAGGAAGCGCCTTGCGTCCCACCTCGAATACCAGTGCAAACACCAGCGCCAGAATCAGGACCACCCCGATGCGCGCAAGCGCACGAAACGTGCGATCAACCAGGAAGTCCTTCGTCGAGGGTGGTTGGCAGGCGGAGTCCGGATTAACCGGTACGACAAAAGGTTTGTTCATTGGCTAAGTCCGGAACAAGGGGGATAACTCCCCCGGCATGCTAAGAGCAACACCGAGAGAGACCTCACGGCATTACTGGATGTTGGCGGACGCTTTGCGAACCTGCTCGACAACCGATTGTGGCAAGGGGATATAACCCATCGAATCGGCAATCTTCTGGCCTTCGGTCAGGCTGTATTCGACCATTTCACGCATGGCCTTGGCCTTGGCCGGATTGCCGTTATCCTTGCGGAAGATCATCCAGGTGTAGGACGTGATCGGGTACGACTTGGCACCGTCCGGATCCGGCAGCCAGGCCACCAGGTTTTCCGGCATCTTCACCGCAGCCAGGGCCTCGGCACCGCTTTCGGCGTTTGGCACGACGTACTTGCCGGCCTTGTTCTGCAGTTGGGCAAAGTCAACCTTGGCGAGCTTGGCGAAGCCGTATTCGATGTAGCCAATCGCGCCCGGGGTCTGGCGCACAGTTGCGGTGACGCCATCGTTCTTCGGCGACTTGATGAACTTGTCACTGGCCGGCCAGTTGACGGTGTTGCCCTCGCCCAGCGCCTGCTTGAACTCTGGATTGATGGTCGCCAGGTGTTTGGTGAACACGGCGGTCGTACCGCTGGAGTCAGCACGTACAACGACGGTGATCGGTGTATCGGACAGTTTCAGGTCCGGGTTGGCAGCCACAATCTGTGGATCGTTCCAGCGCGTGATCTTGCCCAGGAAA
The DNA here is from genome assembly GCF_014268655.2 of Pseudomonas marvdashtae. Taxonomy (NCBI): domain Bacteria; kingdom Pseudomonadati; phylum Pseudomonadota; class Gammaproteobacteria; order Pseudomonadales; family Pseudomonadaceae; genus Pseudomonas; species Pseudomonas marvdashtae. The sequence continues at coordinate 2,833,136 of NZ_JABWQX020000001.1, read as the reverse complement.
ATGTTCGAGTACACGTCGCGTGGCAGCTTGAGACCCTTGGGATTGCCCGGCAGGTTATAGGCCAGCACGATTTCCCCAGCGGTCATCGGCAGCAACTGCACGCCTTCGGCGACCTTGGCGATATCTTCATCTTTCATTGCCGAGTCACTGGCGGCGAAGTCGACGGTTTTGTTCAGGAAATCCTGTACGCCCGCGCCACTGCCCTTGGATTGGTAATCAACGGTGACACTGTCGGACTTCTTGCTGAAATCCTTGAACCAGGTGAGGTAGATCGGTGCAGGGAAACTCGCCCCGGAACCTGTCAGACGGACATTCTCTGCTGCGAAGGACGCCGAGGTGGCACAAAGAGAAACCGCAATGGCGAGCGCAGCAGACTTCATCAAACTTTTCATTAAGGGACACCTTGTGATTACGGGCTCCCGAACTCTGCAGCAGTTTTGTTACGTTTTCATGAAGGCTCAATGGCAAGCAGCACGGTTATCCTCCTGTAACCGCAGCAAAGCAGTTCGATGTAATGGGCTCGTAACAAATTACGCCTAACACTTTGCCATCCTCACTCCGCGAGCCCCTTCTATGTCCTCTGCACCAGACACCTTGATACAGCGCATCCACCGTGAGCTGCTTGATCACAGTGATGAAGAGCTGGAACTGGAATTATCCGAAGACGGGCATGACCTGAATGCGCTCTTCGACGAGCACGTAACGGAAGGCACAGAGAAGGATGCTCGCAGGCTATATTTCAGCGAACTGTTCCGCCTGCAAGGCGAACTGGTCAAGCTGCAAAGCTGGGTGGTCAAGACAGGCCACAAAGTCGTCATTCTGTTCGAAGGACGGGATGCCGCCGGCAAAGGCGGCGTCATCAAGCGAATCACCCAGCGCCTGAATCCTCGGGTCTGCCGGGTCGCCGCCCTGCCCGCCCCCAACGACCGCGAACGTACCCAATGGTACTTCCAGCGCTACGTCTCGCATCTGCCGGCGGCGGGCGAAATCGTACTGTTCGACCGTAGCTGGTACAACCGTGCGGGTGTGGAACAAGTGATGGGGTTTTGCAACGAAGATCAGTACGAAGAGTTCTTCCGTACCGTACCGGAGTTCGAACGCATGCTCGTCCGCTCCGGCATCCAATTGATCAAATACTGGTTCTCCATTTCCGACCAGGAACAGCACCTGCGCTTTCTGAGTCGCATCCATGATCCGCTCAAGCAGTGGAAACTCAGCCCCATGGACTTGGAGTCGCGCCGGCGGTGGGAAGCCTATACCAAGGCCAAGGAAATCATGCTTGAACGCACCCACATTGCCGAAGCACCTTGGTGGGTAGTACAGGCCGATGATAAAAAGAAAGCCAGGCTCAACTGCATCAATCATCTTCTCGGGCAGATGGCCTATGAAGAGGTTGAGCTGCCGGTAATCGAACTGCCGCAGCGCGTCAGGCAAGAAGACTATTCCCGAAGCCCCACTCCACCTGAACTTATCGTGCCCCAGGTGTATTGAAGTGAGCCACGTTGGGGGCCGCTGTACGAGGCCCCCTTGTAGCGCACTTGAGATCAAGCCGCCGAACTGTGCGGGCGGGCTTCACCCAGCAAGTCCGCGATAGTGCGCTCGCCAAGCGCGAGGCCCACGCTCATCCCCAACCCGGTGTGCATCAGCACAGCGGTAACCCCCGGCGCGGCGGCGAGCACGCTGAACGGCCCAGGTCCGCGCGCGCCATACACGCCTTGCCATCGTTCCAGTACTTCGATTTCGCCGCCCAGGGTATCTTGCGCAAGATCGATCAGAATCCGATCCACCTGCTCGGTGTTGAACGGCGAAATGTCGCGGCCGTAGACATGGGAGTCGCCAATGATCAGATCGCCGTGCGGTGTGGGACTGATGAGCAAATGGATGCCATGCGTCTCCAACTCCGGTTGGTTCGTGCGGATCTGCGCGCGGATGGCCTGCGCTTCAGGCAGATCGGCGAAGGCGCCGTAGTGCACGCAGCTCAGTCCGGTCAGCAACGCATGTTGCAACGCCAAAGGCTGACGTGGGCGGACGCGGAGCATTTGCAGTCCGCACACCTGCGGTTTTAGCGCGGCGATTTGCTCGGCCAGCAGCGTCTGGTAGTCATGGCCTGAGCACACGACAATGTGCCGCGCGGTAAAGCGTCCGGTACTGGTTAACGCACAGTTGCTTTCAACATCGCGCACCAGCGTCGAGAAGTGGAATTCAACACCCAAGGCCCGGGCCAGGTAATCGACAATCTGCGTAAGCGCCTCGCGGGAATACAACTGCTGGTCGTCCAGGCCTAGCAGCGCCGCGCGATGATGGGCGAAACGGCCGTCATAGAGTGCCGCCAGCGCCTCGCCACGCAGCAGTTGGGTGCGATAACCCAACGTCGCGCCCCGCCCGTTCACGAAGGCCTCGAGCAACGCTTCTTCGACTTCAGTGCGGGCGAACAACAGCGAGCCTTGTTGGTGCATATGCAGCCCGGCCCCCTGCCCCAGGGTCTTCCATAAACCGTTCGCCTCCCGTGCCAGGTCCAGCATGATGCCCGGCGCCTGGCCGCTGACCAAAGCCTGGCCGAAGTTGCGAATCGAGGCACCGAGCGGCGTATGGCTGCGCTCGAATACCTTGACCTTGAGGCCGCGCTTGGCACCCGCCCAAGCGTGGGCCAACCCGAGAATGCCGGCGCCGACGATCAGCAGATCGCAGTCGTGCTCAGACATGAAAACTCCTTAAAAACGATCGATATTACGAGGCCCGCTCGACACCGCCGGGCCTGCGACAGGCATTGCAGAAAGCTATTTGGCGACGGGCTCTGACTTGCCGTCGTAACGCTTGCGCCACTCGGCAAGCACTCTGTCGCGGTTCTCCGATGCCCAGGCGAAATCGTTGCGTATCAGCCGTTGTTCGTAGTCCGCTGGCAGCTCCGGCAAACGCTCGGCGATGCCCGGTTGTGCCAGGACGGCGAAGTTGGCTTTGTACAGTTCCATGGCCTCGCGGCTAGCCGAGAAATCAGCGAGTTTCCTGGCAGCTTCCAAGTGTCGGGTGCCTTTGATGATGGCGGTGGCTTCGATTTCCCAGCCCAGGCCTTCAGCGGGCAGCACGATGTCCAGGGGCGCGCCTTTGCGCTTGAGCTGGATGGCCGGGTATTCAAACGAAATGCCGATAGGGAACTCACCGGCGGCCGCCAGCTTGCAGGGCTTGGAGCCGGAATGCGTGTACTGGCCGATATTGGCGTGCAACTTGTCCATGTAGGCCCAGCCCTTGGCCTCGCCGAAGGTTTGCAACCAGGCGCTGACATCCAGGTAACCGGTGCCCGACGAGGCCGGGTTGGGCATGACGATCTTGCCTTGGTACACCGGGTTCGCCAGGTCTTCCCAGCGCGTGGGTTTGGGCAGCCCCTGCTTCTGCGCTTCCACCGTATTGAAACAGATCGCGGCAGCCCAAACGTCCATGCCGACCCAAGCCGGCGGTGTATCGGCATCCCGATAGTTGGCGGCGATCTGGTTAAGATTCGCCGGGCTGTAGGTATCGAGCAAACCTTGTTGCTTGAGAATCGCCAGGCTGGAGCCGGCGAGTCCCCAGACCACGTCGGCTTGCGGGCGATCCTTCTCTGCCAGCAGCTTGGCGGTGACGATGCCGGTGGAGTCGCGCACCCATTTGATCTCGATCTCCGGGTTCTGCTGCTCGAAGGCTTGCTTGTAGGCTTTGAGCTGCTCGACCTCGAGGGCCGTGTATACGGTCAGTTCAGTATTGGCCTGGGCCTGGAAGGTACAGGCGGCCAGCAAGCCAGCGGCCAAGGCGATGCGTTTGGACATGGTACGGCTCCGTGTCAGTCAGTGAGGCTTTCAGGTATGCGACGGCAATACACCGCGGGCCAGCTGCGCGTTGATCTGGTCAATCACAGCGGGCAATTCGGCAATGGTGTCGATGAGATAATGCGGGCGGCAGGCGGCAAACAAGCCGTCGATGCGGCTACGCTCGGTCGCCAACTGTTGCGCCGAGAGGGCTTGGAACTGCTCCCAGTCGAGGCCGAGGAAATTGCCGGAAAAGCGCAGCGCCACGGTCCACATCCCTGCCCTGCGGCCTTCGAGAATGCCGGGTTCGGTGTCGTCGACCTTCACGCAGCCCGCGACGTCGTCCAGGCCCAGGGCAATTACGTTGGCCAGCGCCTGCGCCGGGCTTGGCCGCCCCTTGGGAACGTCGTCGGTGGCAACCACATGATCGGGTCGATAACCCTTGGCCGCGGCCAGTTCGACGACTTTGTCCATCACCTGCCTGGGATACCCGGAACAACTGCCGATCTTGAGACCGCGCTGGCGCAGCGCGGCAATGCTGTCCAATGCGCCGGGGATCAGGTCCGAATGGTTGGCGACTTTCGCAATCTGCAGCGGCATGAAGCGTTGGTAGATTGCGGTCACATCATCATCGCTTGGCGCACGTGCGAAGCGGTGATGGAAACGTTCAGCTACCGCCGGCTGATTGCACAAGGTGCGGATATGCTCCCATTTGCCCATGCCCATCGGGCCACGCGCCTCTTCCAGGCTGATCTGGATGTCGAAGCTGGCGAAGGCTTCGACGAAGATCCGCGTCGGGGCGAACGAACCGAAGTCCACCACAGTGCCCGCCCAATCGAGAATGGCCGCCTGCAGGTGTGTAGGGGGTTGGTAATGCATGACTATCTCCAGGATTTTCAAAGACCCGGCACCTGCTGGCGCCAGGCTTGGGAACGGCGCAGCAGCCGGCGCGAGAGTGCCGCGAGCAGCAGCGACACACCGGCCGAGGTCAGCAGGATCAGCGTGGACATCGCGGCGGCCCCGCCGACATTGCCGGCGTCGTCCATGTTCAATACGGCCACTGCGGCCAGGACGCTGTCAGGGCTGTAGAGAAAGATCGCCGCCGAGACGGTGGTCATCGCCGACACGAACAGATAACGGATGATGTCGAGCAGCGCTGGCAGGCACATGGGCAATGTCACCCGCAGGAAGTGGCGAGCCAGCGGCACTTTGAGCGCCAGCGCCGCGGCTTCGAATTCGTCGTCGAGCTGCCGCAGGGCCGAGCTTGCGGTCATGTGCGCGGTCGTCAAGAAGTGGGCGACGGTGCAAACAACCAGCAGGGCCAGGCTGCCGTACAAACTGTTCAGTGGATTGCCCGGCACGTTGAAGAAAAATACGTAGCCCAGGCCCAGGACCAGGCCGGGCACGGCCATTGGCACGAAGCTGAGCAAGCGCAGGATTCGGGTCAGCGGACTCTGTCGGGTTTTCTCGATCAGGTAAGTGCCGGTGAAGATCAGCAGGCTGCCGAACAAGGCGCTGCACAGCGCCAGCAACAGGCTATTGCGATAAGCCAGCCAGCCGCCGGGCAGCTCGGAAAAGGCATAGTTTTCAAGCGACAACGACAGGTCATACGGCCAGAACTGCACGAGTGAGGCGTATACCGCCATGCCGAACACGCCGACCAGCGCGCAGCAGATCAGGGCCGTTACGCTCAGGAAGGCAGCGTCCCTGCCCCGTGACGGCGACGGGTGATAAACCTGCGCTCGACCGCTCAGGGTGTCGCGCTGACTACGACGCAGCCATGCGTCCACCGCAAAGCTGAGTAACGCCGGCAGCAGCAGAACCACGCCGATCAGCGCCCCTCGGCCAAACTGCTGCTGGCCTACGACAGCCTTGTAGGCTTCCAAGGCAAGCACTTGGTAATCACCGCCGACCGTGACGGGCACGCCGAAATCGGTGATGCACAGGGTGAATACCAGGCAGAAAGCCGCGAACACACCTTGGCGGCTGCCGGGCCAAGTGATGCTGCGAAAGGCTCGCGATGGCGAGGCGCCCATGCTCGCAGCCGCATCGAACAACCGCGCGTCCGACAACGCCAATGCCGACATCAGCACCATCAATGCATGGGGGAAGGTGTAGATCGCTTGCCCGAGGACGATGCCCCAGAACCCGTAGATATTGTCGGTAACCAGGCCGCGCAGCAGCCCTTGGTTGCCGAACAGATAGATCAGCGCAATGCCCGGCAACATCGACGGTGCCAGTAACGGCAGCAGCGAGATGCCCCGCCACAACGGCTTTGCCACGATGCAGGTGCGTTGCAAGGCGTAGGCGAAGGCATAGGCCAGCGGCACCACGATTGCCGCGACGGTCAGCGAAGCCGTCAGGCTGTTGCCAAGCAGCCAATGAAAATGGCCGCTGGTGAACAACCTCAGCGCCGCCTGCAGGCCGCCGCCCTGGCTGGCGTCCCCGCTGAACGCACGCCACAGCATGGCGAGCAAAGGCAGCAGTACCGCCAGTACCAGCAACAGCAGAAGCAGCCATTGCCCGCCGCGAATGAACACTTGGTCTGGCAAATCACCGGGCACTTGGCGTGGCTGCAACACGGCCGGCTTGATGGACATCGTGCCTTGCATATCAGCTGAACACCTGGAGACTGTGGGACGGCAGCGCGACCTTCAGCGGTGCATGGGTCAGCTGCGGCATGGCGTGCGGCTCCAGCTCCGCCAGCAGCATGTGGCCCGGCAACGCGTCCAGCTCAAAGCTCAAGCGGCAACGGTTGCCGAGGAAGGTCAGCTCACGCAACTGTGCATCGAAGAGATTGTCTTCCGGCGTCGACGGGTTGATCCGTACGGCTTCCGGACGGCAAAAGAGTCGTCCGCTGCGGCGCGCGTCAGCACCATGCAGGTTGAGGCGGTGCCCGCCGACGCGCACCTGGCCATCCTGCCCGCGCTCGAAGGGCAGCCAGTTGCCCTGCCCGACAAAGTCGGCGACGAAGGCAGTCGCCGGTGCGCGGTAGATCTGTTGAGCGCTGGCAAATTGTTCAACGCGACCCTGATTGATCACCGCGATGCGGTCGGCCATCAACATCGCCTCGTCCTGGTTGTGAGTGACCATCAACGTGGTAACGCCCAGGCGTTTTTGCAGTTGGCGCAACTCGCTGCACAGATGTTCGCGTACCCGGGCATCCAGGGCCGACATCGGTTCGTCGAGCAGCAGCAACGACGGCGCCGGGGCCAAGGCACGCGCCAAGGCGACCCGCTGCTGCTGTCCGCCCGAGAGCTGCCCCGGGTATTTTTTCTCGCTGCCGCACAGCCCGACGAGGTCGAGCATTTCGTTGACCCGCCCGCGAATCGTCTCGCGGCCATTACCGGCCAAACCGTAGCCAATGTTCTGTTCCACCGTCAGGTTGGGAAACAGCGCATAGGATTGAAACAGGATGCCGTAGTCACGCGCCTGGGGCGCCAGGGTCGAGACATCCCGGGCGCCAATCATGATCGTCCCGCGGTCCTGTCGCTCCAGGCCGGCGATGCAGCGCAGCAGCGTGGTCTTGCCGCAGCCGGACGGCCCGAGCAAGCACACCAACTCACCCGCGGCGATATCCAGCGACACCCCATCCAGCGCCTTGAAGGCACCGAAACCCTTGTGGATGTCGCGTATCTGCATGTCTACGGAGCGTGTACTTGTCATGACGTAACCTCGATGAGCTGTCAGCTCGACGAGAGTCATGGTAGGCAGGCAGTACGAAGGCTTGATGGCAGTTGGCTAAAAGCTGCCGATAGTGTCATCGGCAAATTTGCGTAGCGGGTTCAGGAGCCGGTTGTCGCTCGTGCCAACACCAGGAATGCCGAGGGCAGCCGGGCCTGGCGGCGCTCTTTCAAACAGTAAAGGTATTCCGCGATCAACGGCGCGCCCTCCAGTTCAACGACTTTGAGCTGCGGGTTCTCCGGCACTTCATGACGCGCGATGATGCTGATGCCGATGTTGCGCAGGACCGCCTCGCGAATCGACTCGCGACTGCCGATCTCCAACAGCGGGCCTGTCGCCACGCCCGCCTCTCGCAGCAGCGCCATGGTGAGCGTGCGGGTGGTCGAGCCTTTCTCGCGCATCAGCAGGCAGTGCCCGGCCAGGGCGCTCGGCGGCACACGATCATGGCTGGCAAGTGGGTGGCTGCGGTGTACGGCGAGCACCAAGGGGTCATGCCCCAACACCAACCGCGTCAGACGCGCGTCCTCGACCAGTTGCGAGGACGCGGCCAGGTCCACGCGGTACTCTTCCAGCGCCTCGATGACCTGCAGCGAATTGCCGATCTCCAGGGTCACTTCGCAAAGCGCAAACTGCTCGCGAAAGCCCTTGATGATATCGAGCACGTAATAAGGGGCGGTGGCGCCAATGCGCAGCGTGCCTTGCACCTGGCCACTGTTGCGCAGGAAAAAATCGATGTCGGCCTCCTGCTGCAACAGCTTCTGCACCATCGGCAGCAACTGTGCGCCCTCATCACTCAGCGTCAGGCGCCGGCCTCCCCGGAAGAACAGCTCCACGCCGTACTGGGCTTCCAGGTTGCGTATCTGCGTGGTGACCGTCGGCTGGCTGAGCCCGAGTTTCTTCGCCGCCTGGGTGACGCTGGCCAGGCGAGCGACCATATGGAAAGACTTCAGCTCGGCGCTGAGCATGTTGTTGACGCTCCAGAAAGGTGACGGGGCAAGCGACTATAAATAATGAATGGGCAACCTGCAGCCGTGGTGAGGAATTGTGTATTCGGGCGGTAACCAATTCCCTCAAAGAACCGCTTGCATCACTGGTTTGACCTTGTACGATCCCGGCATTGCAATTCGTCGAGATTTACCTGGTCGGTAGAAACGATCAAAATCGCCTCTATTCGTCTACCCTCACACTGCGCCCGGCCGATGCCTGGCGCTTGAATATTCCTGCCTTCATGCACCGGAGATTTTCATGCTCAAGCGTACCCTGGCCCTGGCCGTCGGTTTGACCCTGTCCTTTAGCTCGATTTTGGCCCAGGCCGCCGACACCTTGAAGGTCAGCGCGATCCCCGATGAAGCGCCGACCGAACTGCTGCGCAAGTTCAAGCCGCTGGGTGCCTATCTGGAGCAACAGACTGGCATGAAAGTGGAGTTCATACCGGTAAGCGACTACCCCGCCGTGGTCGAGGCGCTGGCCACCGACCGGATCGACCTGGCCTGGCTGGGTGGTTTCACCTTCGTGCAGGCACGCTTGAAGACCGGCAACGCCATTCCCTTGGTGCAACGTGAGCAGGATGCCCAGTTCACCAGCAAATTCATCACCGCCGATCCTGCCGTCAAGTCCCTGGCCGACCTCAAGGGCAAGAGCTTTGCCTTCGGCTCGATCTCGTCCACCTCGGGCAGCCTCATGCCGCGTTATTTCATGCTCAAGGACGGGATCAAGCCGGAAAGCTATTTCAGCCGTGTAGGTTACTCGGGCGCCCATGACGCGACCGCTGCCTGGGTCCAGGCGGGCAAGGTCGATGCCGGTGTGCTCAACGCCAGCGTCTGGGAAAAACTGGTGGCTGCCGGCAAGGTCGACACCAACAAGGTCAGGGTATTTGCCACCACCCCGGCGTACTTCGATTACAACTGGACCGTGCGCGGCACCCTCGACCCGGCGCTGGCGTCCAAGATCAAGGCGGCGTTCCTGGCGCTCGACCCGGCGAACCCGAAGGACAAGGAAATCCTCGACCTGCAAGCCGCCAGCCGCTTCATCGAAACCAAGCCTGAAAACTACAAGGGCATCGAAGAAGCCGCACGCGCCGCCGACCTGCTCAAATGACACTGCGTCTGACCCAGGCCAGCGTGATTCACGCCAACGGCGCCCAGGCGTTGCGTGGCGTGGACCTGCACATTGGCGCGGGCGAACAGGTGGCTATCATCGGCCCGTCGGGCGCTGGCAAATCCAGCTTGCTCAATGTGCTGGCCACTGCCCTGCGTCCGGCTCAGGGTGAGGTGCAGGTGTTGGGCGAGTCAGCCTGGGAACTCTCGGCGCGTCAGCGTCAGCGCTTGCGCGCGCGCATCGGTCTTATCCATCAGGCGCCGCCCCTGCCCCCGCGCCAGCGCGTGGTCACGGCGGTGCTGGCCGGCAAACTGGGCCAGTGGGGCATGGGCAAGAGCCTGCTGAACCTGCTGCACCCGCTGGATATTCCAGGAGCGCGGGCGGCCTTGGCCCGGCTGGACCTGGACGACAAGCTGTTCGCGCAATGCCAGCAGTTGTCCGGCGGACAGCTGCAACGGGTCGGCATCGCCCGCGTGCTGTATCAGGCGCCCGAGGTGCTGTTGGCGGACGAGCCGGTATCGGCGATGGACCCGGTGCTGGCAGAGCACACCCTTAGCGTCCTTTGCCAACACGCGCGGGAACATCGCGTGACCCTGGTTACCAGCTTGCATGCGGTGGAGCTGGCCCTCGGACATTTCTCCCGGATCATTGGCTTGCGAGACGGCCAGATCCTCTTCGATTTGCCGGCCGAGGCGGTCGACCGCAAGCAGCTCGACACGCTGTATGCCAATGAACAACTGGCGTCCTTGTCGAGTCCATCGCCATCCTCGAGCGTGCAGATCCCCCGATGCTGAAGCGTGACTCCCGGGACCCGGCTGCCCGCCCTCGCCTGCTTATGGCCCTTTTGGCTCTTATCCTGTTGTGGCCAGGCCTGCGATTCAGCGAATTGAACCTTGGCGTGCTGCTGGCCAGCGACAGCCAGAGCGAAATGGGCCGGTTCGTCGCCGCGTTCTGGCCGCCGGCCCATGACGAGGCGTTCGTCGAGATGCTGCTGCAAGCCACGTTGCAGACCTTGGCGATCGCCACCGCCGGCATGGCCCTGGCGCTTCTGTTTGCGGTTCCGGCCAGCCTGCTGGCCAGCCGCGCCTTGTCATTGTCTGCTGCGTACCGTGCCGGTAGGCCCAGTCAATGGGGACAATGGCTGCGTTGGCCGATACGCGGCCTGCTGATTTTCCTGCGCAGCGTGCCGGAAATCGTCTGGGCCTTGCTCTTCGTCCGCGCCGTCGGCCTGGGCCCCACCGCCGGGGTGTTGGCCATTGCCATCACCTACAGCGGCATGCTCGGCAAGGTCTACGCGGAAATCTACGAGTCGGTCGACCAGCGCCCGGCGCACGCTTTGATGCAGGCTGGTAGCGGCCGGCTCGCGGCATTCTGCTACGGGATCCTGCCCAACGTCGTCGCCGAGCTGCTGTCGTACACCGTGTATCGCTGGGAATGCGCCGTCCGCGCCTCGGTGGTGATGGGCTTCGTGGGTGCGGGTGGCCTGGGGCAGCAAATGGACCTGTCGTTGCGCATGTTCGCCGGCGGAGAAGTCGCCAGCCTGCTGCTGATGTTCCTGGCACTGGTGCTGCTCGCCGATCAGCTCAGTCGCCTGCTGCGTTGGAGGCTGGCATGAATCGCTTGCTCAACACGCTGATGCTGCTGGGCATTGGCGCGGCGGTCGTTGCCTCGTTTGCCTACCTGAGCATCGACCTGGGGGCGTTGGCTGACAACGCCAACCTCAAGCAAATGGGCGCTTATGCGCAACGCTTCCTCAGCCCCGACCTGAGCCCGGCCTATCTGAAGGCAGTCGGCCACGGCGCGCTGGAAACCATCGCCATGTCTGCTGTTGGCACGCTGCTCGCGGCGGTGTTGGGGTTGGCATTGGCGCTGCCTGCCGCCGGGCGACTTGGCTGGCCCCTGCAAAGCGCGTCGCGCCTGTTGCTGAACGCGTTGCGCGCGGTGCCGGAACTGGTGTGGGCGGCGTTGATGGTGTTCGCCGCGGGACTCGGTCCCAATGCCGGCACGCTGGCACTGGCCCTGCACACCGTCGGAGTGCTCGGCCGACTGTTTGCCGAGGCGCTGGAAAACACCCCGTCGCAAGCCGCCGACGCCATTCGCCTGCAAGGCGGCAGCGCGCTCTGGGCTTTTTGCTACGGCACCCTGCCCAACCTGATGCCGCAGCTATTGGCCTACACGCTGTACCGCTGGGAAAACAACATACGCATGGCCAGCGTATTGGGTTTTGTCGGTGCCGGCGGCCTGGGCCAGATGCTCTATGTCAGCCTCAGCCTGTTCCAGGAAGCCCAAGGCAGCACGGTGATCCTGGCCATGTTGGTGCTGGTCTTCACCGTCGACACATTGAGCAGTTGGAGCCGTCAGCGCTGGGTCAAGGCATGATGGTCGCCCAGCGGGGCGTCACCACAGCGCCATCGTGTAACTGACAATCAGCCGGTTCTCATCCAGGTCATTGCCGAAGTTCGAGCGCACCGTTGCATTGCGCCATTTCAAACCCAGCCCTTTCAACGTACCGTCCTGGATGACATAGGCGATGTCGGTGTTGCGTTCCCATTCCTTGCCCTCGCCGGCGGCGCTGCGCTGGACGTTGTCGCCGCTGATGTAGCGGGTCATGAAGGTCAGCCCTGGCACGCCGAGGGCGGCGAAGTTGTAGTCGTACCGGGCCTGCCAGGAGCGCTCGTCGACATTGGCGAAATCGCCAATTTGCACGAAGTTGACCAGGTAGGGATCGCTGCGCGAGATATACGGGAACGGATCGTCGCCGCTCATGCGTTGATAGCCCAGGCCCAGGGCGTGGCTGCCAAGGCTGTAGGTGAACAGCGCACCGAATGCCTGGTTATCGATGGCGCGGAAACTGCCGTCCTCGGTGCTGCGCGAATAGCGCACGTCACTTTTCAACGACTGCCCGGCGCCCAGATCCAGGGTATGGACGAAGCCCAGGTAGTTCTGCTGATAGACGTCCGCAAGCTTGCCATACCGGTATTGAGCGGTGAAATTCGGCAGGAACTGATAGTCGGCTCCGGCGAACTGGAAGCGGTCGCTGGTGCCGCCAATGCGGTTGGCGGTCATGTCCTGGTAGTCGGTGGAGTCGACGAAATTGATCTGGGTGAGCTGCCCGGCGGTCAGTTTCAAACGGTCGATTTCCTGGACGCTCAGCAGCCCGCCCTTGAAGGTTCCCGGCAACAGGCGCGTGTCGTTGGAGTTCACGACCGGGTCCTTGATCTGCAGCGTTCCCACTTTCAGGGTGCTGTTGGACAGGCGCATCTTGGCGGTCAGGCCGACTTCGCCGTAGCGGTCCTGGGAGCCGCCGGACAAATCCGCGGGCAACAAATTGGTGCCCGCCGTACCGCCGCCGGAATCCAGTTTGAAACCGGCCATGCCCAAGGCATCCAAGCCAATACCAAGGGCGCCGGCGGTGTACCCCGACTCGATGCGCAACAAGAAGCCTTGCGCCCACTCTTCGGCCTTGTCCCGAGCGCCCTCTTGCCTGAAATCACGGTTGAAGTAGAAGTTGCGGGCCTCCAGGCTGGCTTTGCTGTCGCCCAAGAAGTCGGCGTGGGCTATCGGCGCGCCGAGCAGGCCGAGGCCGAGCAAGGTACCGGCCGGTGTACCGCGCCAGCGGATCGCGATGAAACGGGGCATGGGGTGCTCCTTTTTTTTGGGCACGAGCGGTCCCTTCGGGGACGGCGTACGCGCCTCGTTTATTGTGTGGGGCAGTGTCGTTGGGACGACGCACCCGGCGGGGCGTCGTGGGGCGGATTCTTCCCAGCGGCCCATCAGCGCGTCAAACGGGAAAAAGGCATGCTTGGGCATAAGAAAATTTGATGCCCGCTCAGGCTCGACCTGGAGTAACAATTGCAACCATAAGAACGAAAACGCCAAGAGAACCCCCATGAATCTCAAGTTCCTCGAAACCTTCGTCTGGGTTGCGCGCCTGCAAAGCTTCAGCCTGACCGCGGAGAAAATGTTCAGCACCCAGGCGGCGATTTCCAGTCGGATTGCCTCGCTGGAAGACGAACTGGGCCTGCGCCTGTTCGTGCGTGACTCGCGTGGCGTGTCGCTGACGCCCGAAGGCATCAAGGTGCTCGAATATGCCGAGCAGATGCTCGAGGTCCAGCGTGCCCTGAAGCAGTCGTTGGACAAAAGCGCCCCGCAACAGGGTTTGGTGCGCATTGGCGTGATGGACACGGTGATTCATACGTGGCTCAGTCCGCTGATGTCGATGCTGATGCAGGCCTTCCCCGCCATCGAGATCGAAATCACCGCGGACGCGGCGCGCAACCTGTGCGAGCAGCTGCAAAAAGGTTACCTGGACATCGCGTTCCAAACGGACCTGGTCCGCCACGAAAGCGTGCGCAACCTGGAATTGGGCCATTACCCGATGCACTGGATCGCCGCCAGCCAATCGATCTATGCCCGGCCCTATGCCTCGCTGATGGACATGGCCAGCGAGCGCATCATCACGTTCGTCAAACATTCACGGCCCCATCAGGATGTGCTCAGCCTGTTGCATGCCCACGGCGTCAGCGCGCCGAGGGTCAGTTGCGTCAACTCGGTATCGGCGATGACGCGGCTGATCGGCGACGGTTTCGGCATTGGCGCGTTGCCGGCGGCGCTGGTGGCAAAATCCCTGGCGCTGGGCGAGTTGATTCAACTGGAGCCTGGCACCGCCCTGCCCCAGCTCGATGTCGTGGCCTCGTGGCGCGCGGGGGTTGGGCTCGAACTGATCGAGAGCATCGTACAGATGAGTCGCCAGGTGGTTTGCCAATACGCCACGGACGTGGGACCGCAGCGCATGGTGGCGGCACCGGGCCTGTCGAGCGTTGAATAACTTTTACTTGTCGGGGGGTACCGATTTTCCTTGTTGGACGCCGTCGTGCTGATTTTCTAAAAGGGTTTATTAGAAAAAGACCCATGGAGATCCCAAGATGAGCCCGTCAGCCCTTTCATTCGAACAGTTGCAGCCTTGTTCGCCCCAAGCCTTGCGCCAGAACATCGCGGCCGGTCGATACCAAGGCCATACCAGCGGCCTGGGCCAGGGTCGGGTGCAAGCCAACATCGTGATCCTGCCGGGTGACTGGGCCAACGAATTCCTGCGGTTCTGCACCCTCAATCGCCAGGCCTGCCCGGTGCTCGACGTCAGCGAACCCGGCGACCCGTTCCTGCGCAACCTCGGCGTTGCCATCGATATTCGCCACGAGGTGCCCCGCTACCGGGTCTTCCGCCACGGCGAGTTGAGCGAAGAGCCGCTGGACATCGAACACCTGTGGCAGGATGACCTGGTGGCCTTCGCCCTCGGCTGCTCGTTCTCCTTCGAGCAACCGCTGCTGGAGGCCGGTATCCGTCTGAGGCACATCGACCTGGGGCGCAATGTCGCCATGTTCCGCACCAGCATCGATACCCGCCCGACCGCGCGGCTGTCTGGCAAAATGGTCGTGACCATGCGGCCGATGAAAGCCGCCGCGGCGATCGAGGCAATCCAGATCACCGGGCGCATGCCCAACGTCCACGGCGCTCCAATACACATCGGCGACCCTGCGCTGATCGGCATTCGGTCGCTGGACGCGCCGGACTACGGTGATGCGGTGCCGGTCGAAGCGGATGAAGTACCAGTGTTCTGGGCTTGCGGCGTAACGCCCCAATCGGTGGTCCAGGCGTCTCGTCCGCCGTTGTGCATCACCCACGCGCCGGGTTGCATGCTGGTGACGGACCTGTGGAACAGTGAGTTGTAAAATCGAACAAGGCAGTTTTTCAACCTGAAGGACACGCGATGAACACCGCTCGGTTATCGATCCAACACTACATCAGCGCCAAGGACGGCAACCGCCCCCATCTGCTGGGCCAGGCCTTTACGTCGGTGGCTATCCTGGACATGGTCGTGCGCACCGGTTCCATCGCGTTTCCCGACCATGTCGAAGGCCGCGCCGCGATTGGCGACGTATTGGTCAGCCGTTTTGGCCAGGCCTTCGAAAACGTCTATACGTTCTGCCTGGCGCCCCCACCGCTGGCAGACGCCGACACGTTCCAGTGCAAATGGCTGGTGGCGATGTCAGACAAGAACAGCGGTGAAGCGCGAGTCGGTTGTGGCCTGTACGACTGGTCGTTCGATCCGCAATCGAGGTTGGCCGAACGACTGACCATCACCATCGAACACATGAAGACCCTGCCCGCGGCTGATTTGCCGAGGGTCATGGCTTGGGCATCGCGGCTGGATTATCCATGGTGCCGCCCGGAAGCGGCGGTCGATAACGCGCCGGATCCAGCCGCGCTTGAAGAGGTGTTTGAGTACGTGATCAATCCCCTCGCCCCCGTTCGGGGCCCGGTTTGAATCGCCACGACCGCTGCGAGGTAGCGTCCCAGTGAATATCAAGTTTCTCGAAACCTTCGTCTGGGTCGCCCGCCTCAAGAGTTTTCGCCTGACGGCGGAAAAATTGTTCACCACCCAGGCCTCCATTTCCAGCCGGATCGCGGCCCTGGAAGATGAAATGGGCGTGCGCCTGTTCGTGCGCGATTCCAAAGGTGTCTCGCTCACCTCCGAAGGCCAGCGGGTGCTGGAATACGCCGAGCGCATCATGGACACCATGCAGAGCATGAAAGCGGTGATCAAGGACCCGCGGCAAGTGCGCGGGCGGATCCGCATCGGCGCAATGGACACGGTGATCCACACCTGGCTCAGTCCCTTGGTGACGCGGCTGATGGAGCGCTACCCGGCGCTTGAAATCGAACTGACCGCCGATACCGCGAGCAACCTCTGCTCGCAGCTGGAAAAAGGCTACCAGGACATCATTTTCCAGACCGACATCCTGCGTTTGGACAGCGTGCGCAACACCCTCCTGACACGCTATCCCATGCATTGGGTGGCGCGTACCGGCTCCGTGTATGACCGGCACTACGCTTCGCTGGAGGATCTGTCCCAGGAACGCGTCGTGACGTTTTCGCGCAACTCACGGCCGCACCAGGACCTTCTCAACATGCTGCACTCAGCCAACGTCGTCTCGCCGCGTATCAACTGCGTGAACTCGGCATCGGCCATTACCCGCCTGGTTCGCGATGGATTTGGTATCGGCGCCATGCCTGCGGCGTTGGTGGTGGGCGAGCTGAGCCAAGGCACCTTGACCTTGGTAGACGGTGTGCCGCTGCCGTCGGTGATGGATATCGTTGCCAGCTGGCGCACTGGCGCCGGCATGGAGCGGGTTGAAGACATCGTCAGCCTGACGCGGGACGTGGTCGATGAATTCGTCGCGCAACTGCCGGCGCAATACCGTCTGCACGAAGGTTAGCCCCCGGACCTGTCAGTGAACTGCAACATCCCCGCCCTATTCTCGAATGGGCGCACTGCGGCGAGCCGCGGGTTGCGCCCGCTCGGGATGGTCCAGGGAGTCCGCCATGAAAATCAGCGTGTTCGGCAGTGGTTACGTTGGATTGGTGCAAGCCGTCGTGTTGGCCGAAGTGGGCCATGACGTGGTGTGCATGGACATCGATGCGCAGAAGATCGAAACCCTGCGCCAGGGCCAGGTCAGTATTTATGAGCCAGGGCTGGCGGCGCTGGTGCGCGAGGGGCTTGAAGCCGGACGCTTGCATTTCACTTGTGACGAACAGATCGCCGTGGAGCATGGCCAGGTGCTGTTCATCGCCGTCGGCACCCCTTCGCGCGACGACGGCTCGGCGGATCTGCGCCAAGTCCTGGCCGTCGGCGAAGCGGTCGCCCGTTATCGTATACGCCCCGTCGTGGTGGTGGAGAAATCCACCGTGCCGGTGGGCACCGGCGATGTCCTGAGGGCCCACATCGACAAATGCCTGCTCAAGGCCGGGCGTTTGCTGCAGTTCGATATCGTCTCCAACCCTGAGTTTCTCAAGGAAGGCTCGGCCGTCGCCGATTGCCGCCGCCCTGATCGCATCGTCATCGGTTGCGAGCGCGAGGACGTACGCGAAACCATGCGCGAACTGTACGCGCCGTTCAACCGCAACCACGACCGCATCCTGTTCATGGACGTACGCAGCGCCGAGCTGACCAAATATGCGGCCAACGGCATGCTGGCGACCAAGATCAGCTTCATCAACCAGATCGCCGAACTGGCCGAACACTTGGGCGCAGACATCGAGTCGGTGCGCCAGGGCATCGGCGCCGACTCACGCATTGGCTACCACTTCATTTATCCAGGGTGCGGGTACGGCGGGTCCTGCTTTCCCAAGGACATGCGCGCCCTGATCCACACCGCCGAGCAAGCGCATTGCTCCAGCGACCTGCTGCAAGCGGTGGAAACCGTCAACCTGCGCCAGAAACACAAGCTGTTCGAACGCATCAACGCGTTCTATAACGGCGATCTGCGGGGCAAGACCTTTGCGCTGTGGGGCCTGGCCTTCAAACCCAACACCGATGACATGCGCGACGCCCCCAGCCGCACGCTCCTGGAGTCGTTGTGGGCCGCCGGGGCCAGCGTCCGCGCCTTTGACCCGGAAGCCATGCAACAGACCCAAAGGCTTTATCCCCATGAATCGAAGCTGATGCTCATGGGCACGCCGGAATCGGTCTTGGCAGGGGCCGACGCGCTGATCATCTGCACCGAATGGCAGTCGTTCAAGGCGCCGGATTTCGAACTGATCCAGCAACGACTCAAGGCGCCGGTGATTTTTGACGGACGAAACCTCTACGATCCGGATCGCATGGCCGACAAAGGCTTTACCTATTTCCCGATGGGCCGAGGACAATCGCGGGACTTGCCCATCGCCCAGCAGGCATGGTTTGAGGCGTCCAAGCGCGCACGAGCCTCCTTACATCAAAATAAGTGCACTCAAGCAGCATTAATATGAATTTGTAAGCGAAGGTCGTGAGCGGCACACTGTTCATCGTTCCTCCCCCAACTGTTGGAACACTTAAAGGGCTTTCAGGGATTTTCCCGTAAGCCCCTTTTTTTGTTCGTTTTTTGGATTCTCGCTTAATGTTTTCTCGCTGGTTCCCCGCTGCCATCAATACCCGTCCCACCGAGTGGAGCCGCGCCGCCATCGGCATGGCCCTGGGAACAATGTTCAGTGTCTGGCTCTGTGGCCAAGTGTTCGGCCTGGAAGTGGCGCAACACCTGATCGGCCCACTCGGGGCCTCCGCAGTGCTGCTGTTTGCGGTCTCGTCGGGTGCCCTCGCCCAGCCTTGGTCAATATTCGGCGGTTATCTGTGCGCCTCCGTCCTGGCGTTGCTGGTGGCCCATGTGCTCGACCGCACGCTGGGCAGCGCTTGCCTGGCCGCCGGCATGGCGCTGGTGTTGATGTGCTGGCTGCGTTGCCTGCACCCTCCGGCGGGCGCGCTGGCGGCGACATTGGTGTTGGCCGATCCGTCCATCGTTGCGCTGGATTGGCAGGCGCTCGGTGCTGCGATGCTGGCTGGCTGCGGCCTGCTCGCGTTCGCATTGGCCTATAACAACCTCACCCGCGTGCGTTACCCCAAGCGTGCCAGCGAGCCGGTAGCGGTCATCCCGGCCGACCACCCGCCCATCGATCGCCAGGCCATTACCGCCGAAGACTTGAAACTGGCACTTGAGGAAATGGAAGCGTTTTTCGACGTAACCCCCGAAGATCTCGAGCAATTAATCCATACCAGCGAGCGTTATGCCAAGCGCCGCAGCATCACCGAGGTGCTGTCGGGTCGCGGTTGACCTCATGCCTGCTATAAATATGCAGAAAGGACCTGCATGTATCCCGGTTGTGCAATGCAAATTTGCGCTGTTACGATCCCGATACGCGCGACGAAATTTACAAAGAACAATAAAAGCAGGGAGTTAGCGATGACAGTTCAGGTTTCATCCCAAGCCGCTGGCGGTATCGAAACCGCGCCTTACGAAGTGCTGGTCGAGGTCCGTAACCACATCGGCCACTTGACCCTGAACCGCCCCGCTGGCCTCAATGCCCTCACCCTGGGCATGGTGCGCAGCTTGCAGCAGCAACTCGATACCTGGGCCAGCGATCAGCAGATCCGCGCCGTGGTGCTGCGTGGCGCCGGCGACAAGGCGTTCTGCGCCGGCGGCGATATCCGCTCGCTGTACGACAGCCACAAGCAGGGCGACACCCTGCATGAAGATTTCTTCGTCGAAGAATACGCCCTCGACCTGACGATCCACCACTACCGCAAACCGATCCTCGCGCTGATGGACGGCTTTGTGCTGGGCGGCGGCATGGGACTGGTACAAGGCGCCGACCTGCGGGTGGTGACCGAACGCAGCCGGCTGGGCATGCCCGAGGTTGGTATCGGTTACTTCCCGGACGTGGGCGGCAGCTATTTCCTGCCGCGCATCCCCGGTGAGCTGGGCATCTACCTGGGCGTCAGCGGCGTGCAGATCCGCGCCGCCGACGCGTTGTATTGCGGACTGGCCGACTGGTATCTCGACAGCCGCAAGCTTGCACAACTCGACGAGCGTCTCGATCGCCTGGAATGGCACGACGCACCGCTCAAGGATTTGCAAAGCCTGCTGGCCAAGCTGGCGGTACAGCAGCTCCCTGCCCCGCCCCTGGCCGACTTGCGGCCGGCCATCGATCATTTCTTCGCGCTGCCCGATGTGCCCAGCATGGTCGAGCAGTTGCGCCAGGTCACGGTCGCCAACAGCCATGAATGGGCACTGAAAACCGCCGAACTGCTGGAAACCCGTTCGCCCTTGGCCATGGCGGTGACGCTGGAGATGTTGCGTCGCGGCCGTCGCCTGAGCCTGGAAGACTGTTTTGCCCTGGAACTGCACCTGGACCGCCAATGGTTCGAGCGCGGTGACCTGATCGAAGGCGTGCGCGCCTTGCTGATCGATAAAGACAAAAATCCGCGCTGGAATCCACCGACCCTGGAGGCGCTGGACGCCGATCATGTGGCGAGTTTCTTCGACGGCTTCGACTACCACGGGAATTGAATCATGCATGACCTTGAGCTGACCGAAGAACAAGTGATGATCCGCGACATGGCTCGTGATTTTGCCCGTGGCGAAATCGCGCCGCACGCCCAGGCCTGGGAAAAAGCCGGCTGGATCGACGATGGTCTGGTGGCGAAGATGGGCGAACTGGGCCTGCTGGGCATGGTGGTGCCCGAAGAATGGGGCGGCACCTATGTCGATTACGTGGCCTACGCCTTGGCCGTGGAAGAAATCTCCGCGGGCGACGGTGCGACCGGCGCACTGATGAGCATCCACAATTCGGTGGGCTGCGGTCCGGTCCTGAATTTCGGCACCGACGAACAGAAAAAGACCTGGTTGGCCGACCTTGCCAGCGGCCAGGCGATTGGCTGTTTCTGCCTGACCGAACCCCAGGCCGGCTCCGAGGCGCACAATCTGCGCACGCGGGCCGAATTGCGCGACGGCCAATGGGTCATCAATGGTGCCAAGCAGTTCGTCAGCAACGGCAAGCGCGCGAAACTGGCGATTGTCTTTGCCGTGACGGACCCGGATCTGGGCAAGAAAGGCATCTCGGCGTTCCTGGTGCCGACCGACACCCCTGGGTTCATCGTTGATCGCACCGAACACAAGATGGGCATTCGCGCGTCGGACACCTGCGCGGTCACCCTGAGTGACTGCAGCGTCCCCGAAGCCAATCTATTGGGCGCGCGGGGCAAGGGCCTGGCCATCGCCCTTTCCAATCTCGAAGGTGGTCGCATCGGTATCGCCGCCCAAGCCCTTGGCATCGCCCGAGCTGCCTTCGAAGCGGCCCTGGCCTACGCCCGCGACCGGGTGCAGTTCGACAAGCCGATCATAGAGCACCAGAGCATCGCCAACCTGCTTGCCGACATGCACACTCGCCTGAACGCCGCCCGACTGCTGATTCTGCACGCCGCACGACTGCGCAGCGCCGGCAAACCCTGTCTGTCGGAAGCCTCCCAGGCCAAGCTGTTCGCCTCGGAGATGGCCGAAAAGGTCTGCTCCTCGGCGATACAAATCCACGGTGGGTATGGCTACCTCGAGGATTATCCGGTGGAGCGCTACTACCGCGATGCGCGGATTACCCA
The DNA here is from genome assembly GCF_014268655.2 of Pseudomonas marvdashtae. NCBI lineage: Bacteria > Pseudomonadati > Pseudomonadota > Gammaproteobacteria > Pseudomonadales > Pseudomonadaceae > Pseudomonas > Pseudomonas marvdashtae. The sequence goes on along the minus strand of NZ_JABWQX020000001.1, from coordinate 2,811,614 downwards.
GATCTACGAGGGTTCGAGCGAGATCCAGCGGATGGTCATTGCCCGAGAGCTCAAGCACTACCTGGTGTGAATAAATCCCCATGGCGAGGGAGCTTGCTCCCTCGCCATGGGGGTCAGTCAAGGCTACTTGTCCTGGAACTCCGCCGCACGCTTGGCCACGAATGCGGCCATGCCTTCCTTCTGATCCTGCGTGGCAAATGCGGCGTGGAATACCCGGCGTTCGAAACGCACGCCTTCCGACAAGCTGACTTCAAAGGCGCGGTTGACGCTTTCCTTGATCATCATGCTGATGGGCACGGATTTGGACGCAATCAACGCCGCGGTTTTCAATGCATCGTCGAGCAGCTCATCGGCCGGAACGATGCGTGCGACGATGCCGCAGCGCTCCGCTTCGACCGCATCGATAAAGCGCCCGGTCAGGCACATTTCCATGGCCTTGGCCTTGCCCACCGCACGGGTCAGGCGCTGGGTGCCGCCCATGCCCGGCAACACGCCGAGGTTGACTTCCGGCTGGCCAAACTTGGCGTTATCGCCAGCCAGGATGAAATCGCACATCAACGCCAGCTCGCAGCCGCCACCCAGGGCAAAGCCATTCACAGCGGCAATGATCGGCTTGCGACGGTTGGCGACGCGGTCGCTGTCGCTGAACAGGTCGTCCAGGTAGATCTGCGGATAGGTCAGCTCGGCCATCTCCTTGATGTCGGCACCGGCGGCGAAAGCTTTTTTCGAGCCGGTCAGGACGATGCAACCAATCTTCGGATCGGCTTCCAGACTGTCCAACGCCTGGTTCAGCTCGCTGACGATCTGCTCATTCAGGGCGTTCAGCGCCTGGGGACGGTTGAGGGTAATCAGGCCGACGCGGTCCTTGATCTCCAATAGAATCGTTTCGTAATTCATGCGTGACTCCTGTTCAAAGATTGCGCGAAATGACCATGCGCTGGATGTCGCTGGTGCCTTCATAGATCTGGCAGACCCGCACGTCGCGGTAGATGCGCTCCAGCGGGAAGTCGTTGAGGTAACCGTAACCGCCCAGTGTCTGCAACGCCATGGAGCAGACCTTCTCGGCCATTTCCGAAGCGAAGAGCTTGGCCATGGACGCTTCCACCAGCGCCGGCTGGCCGTCATCGCGCAGCGCGGCGGCATAGTGGACCATCTGCCGCGCCACGGCGATCTGGGTCGCCATGTCGGCCAGGCGGAACGCCACGGCCTGGTGCTCGATGATCGGCTTGCCGAAGCTTTGCCGTTCGCGCGCATAGTCGCGAGCGGCTTCGAACGCTGCCCGGGCCATGCCCACCGACTGCGCGGCGATGCCGACCCGCCCGCCTTCCAGGTTCGCCAGGGCAATCTTGTAGCCCTCGCCCTCCTCCCCGAGCCGATTGCCCACTGGCACCTTCACGTCCTCGAACAGGATCTGGCAGGTGTCGGAGGCGTGCTGGCCGAGTTTGTCCTCGACCCGCGCCACACTGTAGCCCGGTGAATCGGTGGGCACGATGAAGGCGCTGATGCCACGCTTGCCGGCGCTCGGGTCGGTGACCGCAAACACGATCACCACCCCGGCGTTCTGCCCGGAGGTGATGAACTGTTTGCAACCGTTGAGCACGTAATGGTCCCCCTCCAACCGCGCCCGAGTCTTCAGGCTGCTGGCGTCCGATCCAGCCTGGGGCTCGGTCAGGGCGAAGGCGCCGAGCATCGCCCCGCTGGCCAGGGGCGTGAGGAATCTCTCCTTTTGCTCATCGGTGCCGAACTTGAGAATCGGCACGCAACCCACCGAGTTATGCACGCTCATGATGGTCGAGCAGGCACCGTCGCCGGCGGCGATTTCTTCCAGGGTCATCGCATAGGCCAGGTAACCGGTGTCACAGCCGCCCCACTGCTCCGGCACCAACATGCCGAAAAAGCCCAGCTCGGCCATTTCACCGATGGCTTCCCGAGGAAAACGGTGTTCGCGGTCCCATTCGGCGGCGAACGGTTTCAGGCGCTCCTGGGCGAACTGCCGGGCCATGTCGCGGATTTGGGTTTGTTCTTCAGTCGCAAGCATGGTGGTGATTCCTTAGTACAGGCATTCAACGGCCATGGCCGTGGCTTCGCCGCCGCCGATGCAGATGGCCGCGACGCCGCGCTTGAGGCCCTTCTGGCGCAGGGCCGACAACAGGGTCACGAGGATTCGCGCGCCGGACGCGCCGATCGGGTGGCCCAACGCGCAGGCGCCGCCGTGGATGTTGACCTTGTCATGGGGAATTTCCAGCTTGTCCATGGTCACCAGCCCCACCACGGCGAAGGCTTCGTTGACCTCGAACAGGTCGACCTCGTCCAGCGACCAGCCAGTCTTGCCCATCAATTTCTTTACCGCACCAATCGGCGCGGTTGGAAACAAGCCTGGGGCGTCGGCAAACGCCGCATGCCCACGAATGACCGCCAGCGGCGTCAAGCCGCGCTGTTGCGCCTGGCTCTGGCGCATCAGCACCAGGGCCGCGGCGCCATCGGAAATCGAACTGGCATTGGCCGCCGTCACGCTGCCGCCTTCGCGAAAGGCTGGCTTGAGCGTGGCGATCTTGTCGATGCGCGCCTTGGGCGGCTGCTCGTCGTGACGCACGGTGACCTGCTCCTTGCCGACCATGACCTGCACCGGCACGATCTCGGCGTCGAAGCTGCCGTCCTTGATCGCCTGCTGGGCGCGGGTGGTGGACGCGATGGCAAAGGCATCCTGGGCTTCACGGCTGTAGCCATTGGTTTGGGCGCAATCTTCGGCGAAGGTGCCCATCAGGCGGCCCTTGTCATAGGCGTCTTCGAGGCCGTCGAGGAACATGTGGTCGAGCACTTTGCCGTGGCCCATGCGCAGGCCGCTGCGGGCGCGGTCCAGCAGGTACGGGGCGTTGGACATGCTCTCCATGCCGCCGGCGATCACGACGTCGGCGCTGCCGGCGACGAGCATGTCATGGGCGAGAATCGCCGCTTCCATGCCCGAACCGCACATCTTGTTGAGCGTGGTGCAACGGGTCGATTTGTCGAGCCCGGCGCCCAGTGCCGCCTGGCGTGCCGGTGCCTGGCCCTGCCCCGCGGCGAGAACGCAACCGAACAGCACTTCTTCAACCGCCTCCGGCGAAATGCCGGCTCGCTCCACGGCGGCCTTGATCGCGGCGGAACCCAATTGTGGCGCGGTGAGGCTTTTCAGCTCGCCCTGGAAGCCGCCCATGGGGGTGCGGACGGCGCTGACGATGACAATCGGATCGTTTGACATGAACATTCTCCTACTTGGCTGCCATGCGCAAGGCACCGTCGAGACGGATCACCTCACCGTTGAGCATGCTGTTTTCAATGATATGCCGGACCAGCGCGGCGTACTCGGCGGGTTTGCCCAGGCGCGGCGGAAACGGCACGCCGGCGGCCAGGGAATCGCGCACCTGCGGGGTCATGCCGGCCATCATCGGGGTCTCGAAAATGCCGGGGGCAATGGTCATCACGCGGATGCCGAAACGTGCCAGTTCGCGAGCGGCGGGCAAGGTCAGGCTGGCAATCGCGCCCTTGGATGCCGCGTAGGCGGCTTGGCCAATCTGACCGTCAAAAGCTGCCACCGACGCGGTATTGATGATCACTCCGCGCTCGCCGTCGGCGCTGGCCTCGGTTTCGGCGATGGCCGCCGCCGCCAGGCGCAGCAGGTTGAAGCTGCCGATCAGGTTGACGTTGATCACCTGGCTGAAGCTGGCCAGGGCATGCGGGCCGTTCTTGCCGAGGATCTTCTCGCCGCGCACGATACCGGCGCAGTTCACCAGGCCATTCAGTCCACCGTACGCATCGACGGTGGCCTTGACCGCCGCTTCGGCCGCGGCTTCGTTGCTAATGTCTGCCACCACGCTGCGGCAACCGAGCTTTTGCGCCTGGGCGGCCACGGCGTCGGCGTTGAGGTCTACCAGCATGACCTTGGCGCCGGCCTTGACCAGCATTTCACCGGTGGCCGCACCGAGGCCGGAAGCGCCGCCGCTGACGAGGAAAATCTTGTTGTCGATCTGCATCATGGTTTCCTTGGGTTCAAGCTGAAACGTTCTTCGCCATTGCCTCTTGAGCCTTGGCGATTTCCTGGTTGCGCAAGATAAAGCGCTGCAATTTGCCGCTTGGGGTTTTCGGCAAGTCGCTGACAAATTCGATTTCGCGGGGATAGGCATGGGCCGCCAGGCGCTGGCGCACGTGCTGGCGCAACTCCTCGGCCAGCTCCGGCGCGGCGCGGTATTGGGCGCTGAGCACCACGAAAGCTTTCACCAGCTCGGTGCGTTCAGGGTCCGGTTTGCCAATCACGGCGGCCTCGACAACGGCCGGATGCTCGATCAGCGCGCTTTCGACGTCGAACGGACCGACGCGGTAACCGGAGGTGGTAATCACGTCGTCGCTGCGCCCCACGAAGCTGATGCTGCCGTCGGGGTTGAGCTCAACGGTATCGCCGCTCAGGTAGTAATCGCCGACGAAGGCCTTGGTCGGTCCGCCTTCATAACCGGCGAACCAGCACATGGGCGACTGGCTGCGGTCGACAGCGAGAATACCGGGCTGGGCAACGCCCAATTCCCGGTGATTTTCGTCCAGCACCACGATCCGATGGCCTGGCGAGGCAAAACCGGCAGCACCGAGGTGCACCGGATGCTCCAGACCATGGTGATTGCACAGGACCATGCCCAATTCGGTCTGGCCGTAATGATCGTGAATGACCACGTTCAGGTTGTCGGCGAACCAGCGGATCACTTCCGGGTTCAGCGGCTCACCGGCGCTGCTGACGATGCGCAGCTTGCCCTTGATCGACCGGGCGAACTGCTCGCCGCCAGCGATCAGCAGGCGATAAGCCGTAGGCGAGCCAGCCAGATTGGTGATGCCGTACTTGTTTATGATCCGGCAGGTGCTTTCCAGGGTGAACGGACCGTCGTAGAACGTGATCGGATGTCCCAGCGCCAGTGGCCCGGTCACGCCGAAATAAATGCCATAGGCCCAGCCCGGGTCGGCGACGTTCCAGAACGCGTCCTCGGGCCGCAGGTCCACGGCGTCACGCATGTAGTTCTGAAACGCGACGATGGCCTTGAGCGGCACCGACAGCGCCTTGGCCGGCCCCGTGGTGCCGGAGGTGAACATCAGCAGGAACGGATCCTCGCCGGTCAGCATCAGCGGTTCGCACTGGTTTGAGTGGTTGGCCAGTTCGGCCCAGAAACTGAAGTCGCCGCGAACAATGCCCTGGCCCTTGTCGCCGCCGACCGTGACGATGGTTGGGCAGTCGGCAACCTCATTGAGCTTGGGCCGGTTGCTGGCGTCGGTCACCACCACTCGCGCGCCCGAGCTGGTCAGCCGGTGCTCGATGGCCTTGGGGCCGAACGCGGTGAACAGCGGCTGGTACACCGCGCCGATACGCCAGGTGGCGAGCACCACGATCAACAGTTCCGCATTGCGCGGCAACAGGCCGGCGACCTTGTCGCCCTTGCCCACGCCCTGGGCTCGAAGGAAATTGGCGAAACGCGCGGCGTTGTCCTGCAGGTCGCGGTAAGTCCAGGTCGCGTCGCTGCCGTCACGGCCCTCCCAGAACAAGGCGATGCGCCCCGGCAACGCGTGGCGATCGCAACATTCGACGCAGGCATTGAGCGCTTCGAGCGAGCCGTGCAAGGCGGCATTGACGGTGTGCAGGTAATCGAACTGCGAGGTGGCGGACGAGTAATCGCGCATGACCAGAATCCCTCTGTACTTTTTATTGGTTGGGGGAACCGTGAATAGCAGGGAAATACTCGCGCCGAAGGGCCTGGGCGGCAATGGTCAAAGCCCTCAAATTGCTTGACTGCTTTGGCCATGGTGTCGGGCAATGGTTGGCAGCAGGGCTGTCAACAGGGGACCGGGTCAGCTGAGGTCGTTGAGAATCAACGTGCGATAGTGCCCCGGATTGGACCCGGACCATTTGCGAAACGCCTTGTAGAACGAACTGGCATCGGCAAACCCCAGGCGCGAGGCGATTTCGACGAAGCTGATAGCAGGCTCGGCCAGCCAGGCGATTGCCAGCTCCTTGCGCACGCTGTCCTTGAGGCCTTGGTACGTTTGCCCCTCCTCCGCCAGGCGTCGGCGCAGGGTCGAGGCGGAAACGCACAGCTGCTGGGCCAAAGCCTCGGTTTCCGGCCACTGTTCGGCGGGCAACTGACGCAGGTCCTGGCGGATGCGGCTAGAGAGGCTTTGCGGGTCGCGGTATTTGACCAGGATGTTCGCCGGGGCTCGAGCCAGGAAGCGCTTGAGTTCCTCGGGGCTGCGTCGAATGGGCAGGTCCAGGCAATCGGCGGCGAAGATCATCCGGGTACGGGGCCGGTCGAAGCGCAGGTTCTGGGAGAACATGACGCGGTAGTCGTCGCAGAAATCCGGCGCCGGGCAGCGCAACTCGACGGACAGGATCGGAATGCGTCGCCCGGCCAGCCAACAGGCCACGCCATGGACGATCATCCAATAAGTGAAATAGGTAAACGCCCGGCGCGGGTCCTGCTCGTCTTCCAGCAGGACGATTTCCGCCAGGCTTTGCTGGCGGACCCACTGGGCCGGCAGGTGTTCGAGCATCAGCGACAGGAAACCCAGCCCCGCGGTCAGCCCGGCCGCCAGCGTTGGCTGGGCCATGGCGCACTGGCACAGGAAGGCCAGGCTGCCGGACTTGAGCTTGCGCGGGTCCATGCCGAAGAATTCGTCGTCCAGACGCCTGGCCAGCAAACGCCAGAGCTGCGCATAGGCGTGGGCCGGGACTCGCGCCTGGGCATCGTCGAGCAATGCCGGGTCGATGCCCACCTTGCGCAGCACCTCATCGGTCGCCGCGCCGGGGGCACAGCTTTGCAACAGCGCCTCGCGCACCAAGTGGATGGAAATGGTGTCTTTTTCCAACATGGCGCGGGCGTTCACAGGATCCGGTAAAGCAGACGCTCTATTCGCACCCGGCTGACGCGCTTGAGGAACTTGCCCACCGCCGCCGGATAGTCCGGCAGGGTTTCCAGGTCCAGGTAGCTTTCGATCCGGCGGGTGTGCCGATAGATCTGCTCCAGCTCAGTCTGTCGCGGCCCGAGCAATTCGCCCTTGGGGTCGTCCAGCAACAGGGCATTTTCCAGGTCCAGGCGAAAGGCCCGCGGGTTGAGGTTGTTGCCGGTGAGCAAGGTGTAGCGGTCGTCGACCCACATGCCCTTGAGGTGATAGGTATTGTCGCCGTCACGCCACAAGTGCAGGTTCAACTGCCCGCTGTCGATGTAGCGCTGGTGGCGCTTGGCGAAGCGGCGCAGGCTGATTTCGTACAGATAGGGCAACGCCGCGATGATCTTGAACGGCTCGCTGGGCGGAATATAGAAATCGTTGGCGGTCTTGTCGCCGACGATGATATCGATCCGCACTCCGCGAGCCAGCGCACGATTGATTTCCCGAGTCACGGCCAACGGCAAATTGAAGTATGGCGTGCAGATCGTCAGTTGCTGACGGCTGCTGTCGATCAGCTCGCCAATCACCCGGCTCAGCGGGTTGTTCTTGCCGACGCCCAGCAGCGGGCTGACCGACAGGCCATTCTTATCGAGGCTGCCAGCCGTGGTGTCGTACGTCGCGTATTTGAGGCGACTGCGCAGGTCGCCGATGTCGTTGCGCAAGCTGCGGGTGCTGGGCAGGTTCGGCAGGTCGAGGCGATGCACGGCCTTGGAGGTGATCAGACCGTGTTGCACCAGGTGATGCATCGAATCGGCCAGCGCAGTGTTGTGCAGCAGGTGGTAGCGGTCGTAGCGGTATTTGTCGAATTTGTGCAGGTAGACGTTGTTCAGGCTCGCGCCGCTATAGAGCACGCAATCGTCGATCACAAAGCCTTTCAAGTGCAACACGCCAAACAACTCGCGGGTCTGCACCGGTACGCCGTAGATCGGCACTTCACTGGCGTGGCTGCGGGTCTGTTCCTGATACCACGCCGAATTGCCCGGCTGCTTCTTGGCGCCGATCAGGCCGCGCTGGGCACGCAGCCAGTCCACCACCACGACCACCTCCAGCTCGGGGCGCGCAGCTTTGGCGGCATGCAAGGCATCGAGAATTTCCTGACCGGCCTCATCCTGTTGCAGATACAGCGCCACGATGTAGATGCGCTGGGTGGCCTGGGCGATTTTTTCCAGCAGGCAACGGCGGAATTCGGCGGCACCATCAAGGATGGTCACGGCATCGGCGGTGAGTGCAAAGCTGCGCAACTTGGGCAGCAGGGAGCGTTTGAAAAGCGACGGCATAGGGCTCGCAAAAGGTCGAATCCGAAGAACCGATGAGCTTACACCATGACGCGAGGGTTTTGGGCCTCCGCGTGCCCACGAAAAAATTATTTGACCATGAAGAACGATCGTTCTACTGTTTGTGGCATGAATGAAACCACTGGCAATGAAACACGAGATATCATCCTCGACGTCGCCGAAAAGCTGATCTACAGAAATGGCATCGCGGCCACCGGCATGGATCTGTTGGTGAAAACCGCCGGCGTCTCCAGGAAAAGCATCTACCGCTACTTCGCCAACAAGGAGGACCTGGTGGTCGCGGCCCTCAAGCGCCGTGACGAACGCTGGATGCACTGGTTCAGCAGCGAGGTGGACAAGGCGCCGACGCCGGCTGCGCGGTTGCTCAATCTGTTTGCGGTGCTCAAGGGTTGGTTCGCCAGCGAAGGCTTTCGCGGCTGCGCCTTCATCAACACCAGCGGCGAAACCGGCGATCCGCAGGACCCGGTCCGCCAGGTGGCGAAGATGCACAAGCAGAAACTGCTCGACTACATCACCCGCCTGTGCGTTGACCACGGCGTCGAACAACCGCAGGTACTGGCCCGACAGGTGCTGATCCTGATCGACGGCGCCATCACCCTGGCCTTGGTCATGGGCGATCACGACGCCGCCGATCAAGCGCAGGACGTCCTGAAAACCTTGCTGGCTGGACAATAAGCGACACGCGTATCCGCAGGTTCGTTCGTAGGACCGCCGTAAAAGCACGCTGTAAAAACACGCCGTTAAAACAGTAGTGCAACTCATCATTCCTTATTGGAGATAAGCCATGTCATCCTCTGCTGAAGTTCGCCCGCCCCTGCCGCCTTTCACCCGCGAAACGGCCACTCAAAAAGTCCGCCTGGCCGAGGACGGCTGGAACTCTCGCGATCCGCAGAAGGTTTCGCTGGCCTACACCCTCGACACGCAATGGCGTAACCGCGCCGAGTTCGCTCACAACCGGGAAGAAGCCAAGGCTTTCCTGACCCGCAAATGGGCCAAGGAGCTGGATTACCGACTCATCAAGGAACTCTGGGCGTTCACCGACAACCGCATCGCCGTACGTTATGCCTATGAATGGCACGACGACTCGGGCAACTGGTTCCGCTCCTATGGCAATGAAAATTGGGAGTTCGACGAGAACGGCTTGATGGCCAACCGCTTCGCCTGCATCAACGACTTGCCGATCAAGGAAAGCGAGCGAAAGTTCCGCTGGCCGCTGGGACGTCGCCCGGACGATCATCCAGGGCTCTCCGAGCTGGGGTTGTAAGGGCCTGGACCGTGGGAGCAAACCTTGCTCCCACGCTCAGCTCGGTGGCGTGTCAGCCACCTGCGCGATCGAGCAGAAACTCCAGCAACGTCGCCGCGCAGGCCTCGATACTGCCGTCCACGATCAGTTCATAACCGTGGGTGTTCTCGGTCGGAATCGCAATACAACCGCCTTGGGCTGAAATCCCGCTGCTCATGATTGCACTGGCGTCACTGGCAAAATCCACCAGCAGCGCGAGCTGCGGCGTCAGTCCGCAGCGTTTGCCGGCCTGGTACAACTGGTCGACGACATCGCGGCTGTAACAGCCATTCTGGTCGCCTGTATTGATGATCGGATCGATGCTCAGGCGAGTCGCGTATTCCGCGACTACCGGCCCAACCTCAACCGCCACCGTGACATCCCCAGGCAGATGGCTGGCAGCATAGAGCGCGCCGGCATTGGACTCTTCTTCCTGCGTCGTGAAGGCGAAATACACGTCTCTCGCCAGCTCTTGACGGCGCGCGACCAATAACGTGGCGGCCTGGATGGAGGCAACCATGGGCGCGCGATCATCGAGGAAATGCGCGGCCAGGGCATCGCCGACCCGGAAAGGTTGGCGCCAATGCTGGCTTAGCACCACCCGCGTCCCGGGACGCACCCCGTGCGCTTGCAATTGCTCACTGGAACAACGGGTGATGACATGAACGTCGCCCCAATTGACGTTGCCCGACAGCACATCCGCGCCCTGGTGGGTTTCGCCGGTGCTGTGCATCGACCCGAACGACAGCACGCCAGGAATGAAATCCCGGTCGCCAAGAATGTCCACCGGGCATACCCCGAAATTGATCGGGTTGGCACCGCCCAGCGCCACCACCCGCAAGGTGCCGTCGGGCTCGATGCGCTTGACCAGCATGGCGATCTCATCCAGGTGCGCCATGATCCTGATTGGCGAATTGGACCTGGCGGTCGGACGGGCTCCCTTGATCAGGCCGACGACATTGCCGGCCGGATCGACCCAGGTCTCGTCGCAGTGCGGCTTGAGCTCGCGCAGGCAGATATCGCGCACTTCCTGCTCTTGCCCGCCAGGCCCGCGGGCCATCAGCAGTTCTTCCAGCAGCGCTAAGGTGGTCGGATTGGGTTGCATCGAATGAGGTCTCCTTTTTTTCGGGCGCGGCGCCTGACGAAGCGGGCCGCGACGTGTCTGTCTTCTTGAGCCCGCCTGGCGCTGAAAAATTTGATCGGATCGTGACGAAACTGACGAGCGGGGCCTGCCAAGGTGCGGACAAGTGGCCTAGCGGGAGGGTTGACCGGCGCGGCGCCAAGCATCACATTGCGTGGAACGCCCCTACGTCGAAGGCGATTTTGTTGTGTTGCAGACCTTGTGAAGCCCATGACCGCGTCGATGCCAATCCGTCCCCCCTGCCCGCCTGGCGTCTGTGATTGTGGGCGTGATGCGTTGCTGCAAACGCCGGGCAGCGATTTGCGCATCCTTTGCCTGAATCGTCAGGAGGAGAAGCGTCTGCTTGAGCGGTTGGAGAATATCGAGAGCCTGGATGAGCTGGAGCGGTTGCAGCAGCGGCTGTTTGAGAATCTGGGGGTGCGTTTGACCGTTGAGCCTGGTTTTAACGAGGTGCGGACCATGCGGGGTATTGCGATCGAGTTTGATGAGCAGCCTGGGCTGTGCCGCAAGATTCGCCAGTCAATTCCGGCGGCGATTCGGCGGGGGTTGGAGAAGCGGCCTGAGATTGCTTGGCGGTTGTTGGATTCGCGTGATTTGTTTGGTGGTGGTTGAGGTTGGGCTTTTTTTTGCGTGAATATCCATTTTTTTGGTAACGGCTGGTAATGGTTTCGCTTTTACAGCGAGTCACTTTCGATAGAGCGTGTATGGACCGGACACATGGCTGACACCCGTGCGGAGACATAGTGGACACATTATGCGCCGTAGTCAGGGTTGTTGATGTCGAAGGTCCGTAAAAAATGATGGCAGAAATAGACGTCAAACAAGCCATCGCTTTCGGCGTTAGGGCGTATTGCGATGTGCTGTCCAACCAGTCCTTTAGCGATGCTGAAGTAGCGTTTCTGGAAGCGGAATCGACTGTGATAAACCTTGGCCAATACATCATCCGGACCATATTCGAAGTCGGATAGTTGCTGCGGATACGCCCAAGGACTGGTGCGATAGCGGTCCATAGGCACTTTGTAGCCCAGCGCCTGATGAGGACGCTGCAAGTTATAAACTTCGCGCCATCGATCAAAGGCCGATTGAGCGTCCATCAGTGTAGAAAAATGCCTCCCATCAAGCACTTCCGCTTTTAGAGAGCGATGAAAACGCTCAATCTTTCCGTTGGTCTGGGGATGGCGAGGACGGCTGAAGCTGACCCGGATTCCTAAGCGAATCAGCCAGATACTTAGTTCTGTAATTTCTCCTGGATTGCGGGGCGAACCCCAGGGTGGGCCGTTATCGACGTTAATACGAGCCGGCAAGCCATAGCGCTGGAAAACGTCGATCATCTTCTCCTTCACTGTGGCTCCCCGTTCGTTGCCACAAGCCTGAATGGCTAGGCTGAACCGAGAGTGGTCGTCCAGCAGGGTCAGGGGGTGGCAACGACCTTGTTGCAGCGCAAAATGCCCTTTGAAGTCCATCTGCCAAAGATCATTAGGCGCGTCGTGTTCAAACCGCAGCGTTGCGGCTTGGTCCCTCTGAGAGGGTTGGATCAGGCCATGCCGGTGCAAGACGTTGGTCACAGTGCTGGCAGCGATGCGCTTGCCCAACAGGCTGCTAATTGTGCGTCCGCCCCATGCCGGATGGGCCTGCCTAAGTGCGATGACTTGAGCCTCCAAAGCGGCCTCGGTCAGTTTGGGGCTGGTCGCTGGCCTGCGGGACTTCTCTTGCAGACCAGGCTGCCCCTGCGCCTCGTAGCGTTCGAGCCACTTGTACGCCGTTTGCGGACTGATACCGAATCGTCGACACAGCTCACGTTTGTTGCTACCGGGTTGCCGCGCTAAGGCAACGAACTCTTCCTTTCAGGCTCATGGTGTCTCTCGTAGTCCAAGGCATGATGGCTTTCCGGCGAATTAGCTCGCTGAAAAGTGTCCACCATGTCCCCGCACACCCGTCAACCATGTGTCCGGTCCATACACGCTCTATCGAAAGTGACTCGCTGTAAAAGCGAAACCATTAGCAGCCGTTACCAAAAAAACGGATATACACACCAACCCAAAAACCAAAAAGCCCTCAAAAATCCACAGTAGCCGATACCAGATAAGTCCGCGGCGTAGCCAACGTCAACCCCGGCTCACTGTCATCCGAAGCCCCCGCCGAACTCCAATACCGCTTATCCGCCACGTTCTCGACATTGGCGCGCAAGGTAATGCGCTTGTCATCCACCTTGAAGGCATAACGCGCCCCCACGTCAAACCGCTCCCAGGAGTCAATCTCCTTGGTATTGGAAGGATCCAGATACTGCGAACTGGAATAGATACCCCGACTGGTCAAGGTCAAACCCTGCACCGTCGGCACGTCCCACTCAGCCCCCAAATTGACGTTATATTCCGGCGTGGCCGGCGCCCGGTTGCCATCGAAGGCGGGGTTGGTGGTGTCGGTCAACTTACTGTCGATATACATCACCCCACCCAGCAGGCGCACGCCTTTGATGGGCTCACCGAACACGCTCAATTCAACACCGGTGTTTTCGCGCTTGCCGTTCGGGCCAAAGTCGTTCGTCGTGGCGTCGGTCGCGTAGGCCGGCTGCTTGATCCGAAACACCGCGGCGGTGACCGCCAGGGCTCCGGCGTCGTACTTGGCGCCAATCTCGACCTGGCGGCTGATGAACGGCGGGAAGATTTCGTCGCTGTTATCGGCAGACGTCGGTGCGATCTTGCCCTGGCTCAGGCCTTCCATGTAGTTGGCATACAGCGACAGCTTGTCGGTGGCTTTGAACAGGATGCCGCCTGACGGCGAGATTTTTTCTTCGTCGTAGGCCGTGGGGCCTTTGACGCCGTTGGACCAGTCGTCGACCTCCACCCGCTGCCAGCGTGCGCCTAGGGTCAGCAACAGCCGGTCGTCAAAGAAGCCCAAGGTGTCGGACAGCGCCACGCCGCTGAAGTGGTTCTCGGTGTAGACCTTGGCATCCGGGCGCGTGGGGATGTTTGGCTTGGGTGTCTGCACCGGATCGTAGAGGTTGCTGCGGCCGTTGGCGTAGCGGGCGCCGCCGTTTTCAAAGTCCATGTAGAAGTAGCTGGCGGCCAGGTTGAGCTCATGGCTCACCGGGCCGGTCTGGAACCAGTTGCGCACCCCCGCGTTGGCCGTGCGGACGTTTTCGTCCCGGGTGAAATCACGGGGCGATACGGCAAAATCGCCAGCGGCATTGCTGACCACCACGTTGTGTCGCAGGAAGTCGTGATTGCTCTTGCGTGCCCCGGCACCGCCGTAGAGCATGACCGAATCGTTGAGATCGTATTCGGCGTTCACCGCGCCGAAGGTGTCCTCGGTGCGCGCCTTGGTCCAATGCTGCGCATAGTTGCGACTGACATCACTGGCGCGGGGGACCGGCGCGGCGGCGGCCACCTGGACGCGTTCCTGCGGCGCGTCGGTTTCGCGCTCGGTGTGCCCGATGTCCGTTGAGAGTCGCAGGCGTTCGCCGCGAAAGTCCAGGCCCAGCACGGCCATCTGGCGGTCGACGCTCTGATGGTCCCAATCTGTGTCGCCGGACTGTTTCACACCGTTGAAACGCACACCAAACTGGTTGTCCTCGCCAAACCGTCGGCCGACGTCCACGGCCGCGCCGGGTTGGTTGTCGGAGGCGTAGCTGCCCGTGACGGAGGTGATGGGCTTGTCGGTGGCGCGCTTGGACACCACGTTGATTCCGCCGCCGACGCCGCCGCGCGGCGAGATGCCGTTGATCAGCTGGGTCGGGCCTTTGAGGATGTCGACGCGATCGGCCATTTCCATGTCGATCGTGTAGGTCGGCAGCACGCCGTAGAGACCGTTATAGGCCACGTCACTGTTGAACAGGCTCAACCCCCGGATAGAGAATTGCTCAAAGCGGCCACCCGCCGGGTTGGTGGCGCGCACAGAGGGATCGCTGGCGACCAGATCGCCCAAGGTCCGCGCTTGCAGGTTCTTGACCGTTTCACCGGTGTAGGTGGTCATGCTGAACGGCGTTTCCATGAAGTCTCGCGACCCAAGCAAACCCTGGGAACCACGACGCGCCACTTGCCCGCCTGCGTACGGCTCGCCTTGCGAAGCATCGGTGGTGCCAAGAATCGAGGTCGGCGCCAATTGCAGACTATTGCCCTGCGGCGCTGGCATGAGCGTATATGCCTGCTCACCAACCGGTTGCAGTTGCAACCCGGAACCTTGCAGCAAGCGGGCAAAGCCCTCCTCTACACCATATTCGCCAGCCAGCCCGGCGCTGTCGCGCCCGCTCACCAAAGCCGGGTCCACGGAGAGATTGACCCCCGCCAGCCCGGCGAACCGGGTCAGCGCGGCGCTGAGACTGCCGGCCGGAACCTGATAGCTGCGCCGGGCGTTGTCTTCGGCCAGGCTGGATGAGCTGAAAAGTGGACTGGCGCTCAGGCTCAGCATGAGGCCCAGGTTCAACAACGAACGCCGGCCAGCCGTGGCCAGGCGCAACTGCGAAGGTAGTACTGCGGACATTGAAGAGCGCTCTCGTTTTTGTTCAGTTGCCATGGATGACAAGCGAGACAAAAAAAGGGGACAGGCATCAGGCGATATTTTTGCGCCGGGTCACGGTGACCCAGTAGCGAGTGCGCATCTGCACTTGCAAGGGCAAGCTGGCCGAGAGCAACGCGAGGATGCGATCGGTGTTTTCCAGGCGGAAACTGCCGGTCACCCGAAGCGACTCCAAGTCCTGGTCCCAGCGCAACACGCCCGGGCGATAGCGGTCCAGCTCTCGAAGGAAGTCGCCCAGCGGCTGGTTCTGTGCCGTCAGCACCCCGTCACGCCAGCCCATCTGCATGACGTCGAAACCGCTGGTCGAGCCCACGCCGGCGGTTTGGAAATGGACCTGTTGGCCTTGCTCCAGCCCCAGCGTTGGCCCGTGCAATGGCTGCACTTGGACTGAACCGCTGAGTACCGACACTTGGCAGGTCAACTCCTCCAGACGGATACAGGCTTCGCCTCGGTTGACCGTGATGACACCGTAGGGAGTTTGCACCGCCAATGGCTGGGTGCCGGAAACCTTGAGGGCGATTTCGCCGCGTACCAGCACCAGGCGCCGCGCACGAAGGTCCAGGTCCACGGCGCTGTCGGTGTTCAATTGCAAGGCGCTGCCATCGGCCAACGTCCAGCGACGTTGCTCGCCGGTGGCGGTGTGCAGGTCGGCACGCCAGGCGTCCAATGGCAATTGGCGTCCCAGCAACCAGGCGGCAGGCATCACCGCGGCGACGCCCAAGGCGCGCTTGAGCACGGCGCGGCGTGCCAATGCGGGGCGATCGAGCGTTGCCATGCCCAGCGAAGGCGGAACCTCGGTGAATCGTTGGCGCAAGCGCTGGGCTTTTTGCCAGGCAGCCTCGTGCTTGGCGTCGCTTTCGCGCCAGCGTTGCAGCGCAGCGTGATCGACCCCCTCCTCGCCCGATTCGATCTTCGCCAACCAACGGGCCGCCGCCCGGGCGATTTCACGGGCTTGGGGCGACGGTGCCTGGCGAATCAAAACTCCACCAGCAGGCAATGCTCATAGGCCTGGGCCATGTAGCGCTTGATGGTGCGCTCGGACACCTGCAAGCGCTCGGCGATTTCTCGATAGCCAAGCCCTTCGAGCTGGCTCCACAAAAAAGCCCGCCGCACCAAGGGCGGCAGGCCGTCAAGCAGTTCATCGAGAGCATGAAGGGTTTCCAGCAGCAACCAGCGTTGCTCCGGGGACGGGACGCAGGCTTCAGGCAAGCTCGCCAAGGCGCCGAGATACGCCTGTTCCAGGTTGCGGCGGGTATAGAAGTTACTCAGGAGCCTCTTGCCCACCGTCAGCAGATAAGCACGGGGTTCGTGCAAGTCAGCCAACGGTTGGGCGCTGGACAATACCCGCAAAAACGTATCCTGGCGCAGGTCGGCCGCATCCCAGGCGTTGCCCAGGCGCCGCCTCAGCCAACCTTCGAGCCAACCGCCGTGGTCACGGTATAAAGCATGAAGGGCGTGCTCCGCCGGCTTAGCTGCATCAAGCATGTAAAGAGGCCCTGGGCAAGAATGTCTTAAATGAGACTGATTCTAATTAATATCCGCGGGCTAATCCAAGGGTTTAATGGCTCGATGTCGAACACGCCGGATGAAACCAGCCCCTTTAGTGACTGGCATGCAGCGTCTTCGGCACTTCGGGCATGGCTGAGGAGTGATGGTTGATGATCTTCCACTGGCCGTCGAGGCGCTCATAGAGGAAGGTATAGCGCGCCTGGACTTCTCGCTGGGTGCCATCGGCCTGAGTCAGCGTGAACGTGTAGACGCCGCTGTCCATCGCTGCATCTGGCCCCAGGTGACGGATTTCCCGGTAATTGATCACGCCGACAGGCTTGGCCGCCAGGAAGTGGTCGAAGTAGTCCTGGATCTGCGCCGGCGTGCTGCGCACCTTGTTCGACACGGTCGGTTGCAAAATCGCATCCGGGGCGTAAAGGCCGGTCACCGCGGTGGCGCTGCCGGTTTGCAACGCGGCATTCCAACGGTCGAACAACCCAGCGATTTCGCGATCATTCACGTTCTGCGGCTGCTCGGCCACGGTGCGGTAGACGAAGGGCACGGGCTCCACGGCATGGACAAATGGCGCAGCCAACAGGAAAAAAGCAGCCAGGGCACAGGTTTTCATTTTCATCGTTGCGTTCCTTTGGGTTTCAATGAGCCCACTTTGCCGGCGTTCGCTGCGCTCGCCATCGGCCAACCGGTGCCAATCGCCTATGCCGTTCGGCAGATAGGCCCGGTGTCGATCACAAGGTCTAATGAGCCCATCACGAACCAGGCCGGTTCCTTTCCACGCTGGAGTTTCCCCATGCAAAGCCCACCCCATGACCCTGGCAGTGCCCTGGCGATCCGCAGCCAGTACCGCCAATCGCAAAGCCGGGCGGCACGCCTGGGCCTGTTGCTGGGCACCGGGCATGAACTGACCCGGCTGCCACTGGCGCAAATGCGCCAGCGTGCGGTGCAACGCGCGTGCGCGTTCGTCGCCATGGACCACGGCCTGCTGCTGGAGTGGACGCCGGATACGCCGTTGCAGACGGTCGCCAGCCACGGCAGCAGCGATGGCCTCGACGTCCTCGCCAACCTTGCTCATCCGCCCTCGCCAAGCCCGCAATGGCTCGATTGCCCTGGCAGCGCATTGGCCCAGGTCCTGCAAATTCCCATGCGTGGGGCCGATGGCGCGGTGTTCGGCGCGCTGTTGCTGGGCAACAGCGTGCCGCTGGGCGCGCCCGACGCCGAAGACATCGAATCACTGCAATTGCTGGCAACGCTGTTGGCGGCGCACTTGGAGAACAGCCGGCTGCTCCAGACGCTCCAGGCCCGGGAGCGGACCATGTCCGAGCTGGTCCATCGCTTGTTCAGCGCCCAGGAAGACGAACGCAAACGTGTCGCGTATGACCTGCACGATGGCCTGGCGCAAAACCTGGCCGGGCTGCACCAGCGCCTGCAAGGGTTTGCCGGTCGCTGTCCGCCTCTGCCGCCGGCGCTGGACGAGGCGCTGCAAGCCATCCTGGCTTTGGCGCAAGGCTGCGTCGGTGAAAGTCGGCAGCTGATCGGTGGCCTGCGTCCCCATGTGCTGGATGATTTCGGTTTGTTT
Source organism: Pseudomonas marvdashtae (assembly GCF_014268655.2). Classification (NCBI taxonomy): domain Bacteria; kingdom Pseudomonadati; phylum Pseudomonadota; class Gammaproteobacteria; order Pseudomonadales; family Pseudomonadaceae; genus Pseudomonas; species Pseudomonas marvdashtae. The sequence continues at coordinate 2,793,345 of NZ_JABWQX020000001.1, read as the reverse complement.
ACCGCCGTCGACAAGGAGGCTGATCGCCTGCGCGACGCCGGGATGGAGGTGGAATGGGCCGAGCACAGCGCGGCGCGCTTGTCGCCGAACGCCGAAATCGCGCTGTTCCGCATTGCCCAGGAAGGCATCAACAATATTCTCAAGCATGCCCAGGCCAGCCATGTTGTCCTGGGATTGGCGGTGCGCGACGATCACGTCTCGCTGCGGGTCGAGGATGATGGCCGGGGGTTTGCCCTGGAAACACCTGTCGAGACCCAGGGCACCTCTCACCTCGGTCTGGCGGCCATGCAGGAGCGCGCCAGTCTGCTCGGCGGCCAGCTGAGCTGTTGCAGCGAACCCGGTGGCGGCACTCGATTGTTGGCCAGCGTGCCGCTGCCGGCCCAAGGAGCCCAATCATGAACCGTCCCCTGCGCCTGTTATTGGCCGACGATCACGAAGTCACCCGCACCGGATTCATCTCGATGCTGGCCGGCACCGAAGGGTTTGAGGTCGTCGGCCAGGCCAGCGACGGTCAGGAGGCGCTGGATTTGTGCGAACGGCTGCAACCGGACATCGCCATTCTCGACATCCGCATGCCGGTGCTCAATGGTCTTGGTGCGGCGCGCATCCTGCGGCAACGTCAGCCGCAGATCAAAGTGATCATCTTCACGATGGACGACAGCCCCGATCACCTCGAAGCGGCCATCAGCGCTGGCGCCGTTGGTTATCTGCTCAAGGATGCCAGCCGCGCCGAGATGCTCGATGCCTTGAAACGGGTCGCCCAGGGCGAGGAAGCGCTGAATAGTTCGGTCAGCGCACGCCTCCTGCGGCGCATGGCCGAGCGCGGCGCCAACGGCACCAGCCAGGTCCAGGCCCTGACGACCCGTGAACGCCAGGTGCTGGGGCTGGTCGCCAGTGGCTTCAGCAATCGCGAGATCGGCGAGAAGCTCGGCATCGCCCCCGGTACGGCGAAAGCCCACGTCGAGCGAGTCATCGGCAAGCTCGGCGCCGCCGACCGCACCCAGGCAGCGGTGCGCGGTGTCGCCTTGGGGCTGGTCGCCCAACCCTGCGGACAATGGCCATGAGGTTTCTCGCTGCCCGCCGTTGGGCCGACCTGCCGTTGCGTGGCAAGGCATTGGTGGTGATCTCGCTGCCGCTGGTGGTCCTGCTGCTGTCGCTGGTGTTGATCTACATCACCGAACGCCAGACCGCCCGCGCCGAGGAAGACGTTCGCCGGGTGCTGCTGGTCCAGGGTGATATCCAGGCCGTGCATACCTTGCTGGCCGAAGCCGCGGCCAGCGTGCGCGGTTACCTGCTGACCCGGCGCGAAGACTTCCTGCCCGGCTATGAACAGGCCACGCCGAAGATTCAGGCCGCGTTACAGCGCCTGGATCACAATATCCGCGACGCCAGGATGCGCGAGCACCTGGAGACCATCACGCCGCTGATCGGCGAGAAACTCCAGGGGCTGCTTGCCCTGCGCACCGGCAAGGCCGACGACACCGCAGCCATTACTGCGATCCTGATCGAGAACAAACAGGTGCTGGACGTATTGCGCGAACAGATCAGCGCCATGCGCATCCGCGAAGATGCCTTGCTCGCCGACCGCAGCGCCGCCGCCTCGGCCACGCGCATGCGGCTGTTGTTCGCCACGCTGCTGGCGGCGGTGTGTGGATTGTTCGGTGCAGTCGTCGCCGTGCTGTTCCTGTCCAAGGGCATCGTTGCCCGGGTCCAGCAAGTACAGGGCAACGCCCAGCGCCTGGCGTTGGGTCAACCCTTGTTGCCACAACCGCCGGAGCGGGACGAAATCGGCCAACTCGGCACCCGCCTGGTGGAAGCCGGGCAGTTGCTGGCCGAGCGCGAGCGCGCCTTGCGCGACAACGAAGAACGCCTGCGGCTGATCATCGATGGCGTGAAGGACTATGGGATTTTCGCCCTGGACGCAAAGGGCCACGTGATCACCTGGAACGCTGGCGCCGAGCGGATCAAGGGCTACACCGAACAGGAAGTGCTCGGCCGGCACTTTTCGCTGTTCTACCTGGCAGAAGAGTGTCCCGAGCACCCGGACATGGCCCTGCGCGAGGCCACACGCGACGGCCATTACATGGAGGAAGGCTGGCGTTGTCGCAAGGACGGCAGCCGCTTCTGGGCCAGCGTGGTCATCACCGCGCAGTACGACGGCACCGGCGCCTTGCGCGGCTTTTCCAAGATTACCCGGGACATCACCGACCGGCGTACCGCCGAGATCGCCCTGCGCACCGCCCGCGAAGAAGCGGAAAGCGCCAGTCGGGCCAAGAGTGAATTTCTATCGCGCATGAGCCATGAATTGCGCACGCCGCTCAATTCCATCCTTGGCTTCGCGCAATTGCTGGACATGGACTCCATCGCCGGCCAGCGGCCGCAGGTCAGCCACATCCTGCGCGCCGGCCAGCACTTGTTGGCGTTGATCAACGAGGTCCTCGACATCGCCCGGATCGAGGCCGGCCGGCTGCCGCTGAACATCGAGCCGATCGCGCTACCGGCTGTGCTCCATGAAGCCTTGACGCTGGTTTCACCCATGGCCGCCGATGCGGGTATCCACTTGGCCGAACTTGCGCCATTGCCGGAGGGCAGCGGCGTGCTCGCCGACCGCCAGCGCCTGGTCCAAGTGCTGCTCAACTTGCTGTCCAACGCCATCAAGTACAACAAGCCGGGCGGGGAGGTGCGCATTGAAGTCGCCGTCGAGGGCACGGCGGTAAACGTTGCCATCAGCGACACCGGGCATGGCATCGCCCCGGAACTGTTGGGCCAACTGTTCAAGCCTTTCGAGCGCCTGGGCGCGGATCCCCAGGTCGAGGGCACCGGCCTCGGCCTGTCCCTGAGCAAGAGCCTGCTGGAAATGATGCAAGGCAGCCTGCAAGTGCGCAGCGAACCGGGACACGGCTGCTGCTTCACGCTGCGGTTGCCCAGTGCCCATGTCAGCGGCTCCAACCTGCCGCCCAGGGTGGCGCTGGAAGTGACGCGTCCGCGCACCGAGTTCGACGGCAAAGTCCTGTGCATCGAAGACAACCTGTCGAGCCTCGCCTTGATCGAGACCCTGATGCAGCGCCGTCCGGGCATCCAACTGTTGTCGAGCATGCAAGGCCAGATGGGCCTGGACCTGGCTCGCCAGCATGTGCCGCAACTGATCCTGCTGGACGTGACCTTGCCCGACCTCGAAGGCCTGGAAGTCTTGCGCCGCCTGCGCCAGTCCCCAGCCACCGCGTCCACGCCAGTGCTGATGATTACCGCTGACACCAGCGCCCTGGCCCACCGCGCGCTGCTAGATGCCGGAGCCACGGCGATCCTGACCAAGCCTATTCATATCCAGGCCTTCCTGGGCCATCTCGAACGTTATTTACCGGAGCCTGCATGAACCACGATTTGCGCATCCTGATCATCGACGATCAGCGCCCCAACCTGGAGCTGATGGAGCAGTTGCTGGCCCGCGAAGGGCTGCACAACGTACTGAGCAGCACCGAACCCCTGCGCACGCTGGACCTGTTCAACAGTTTCGAGCCGGACCTGGTCATCCTCGACCTGCACATGCCTGCCTTCGACGGCTTTGCCGTGCTGGAGCAACTCAACCGGCGCATTCCGGCCAACGACTACCTGCCGATCCTGGTCCTGACCGCCGACGCCACCCGCGACACGCGCTTGCGGGCCTTGGCACTCGGCGCGCGGGATTTCATCAGCAAGCCCCTCGACGCGCTGGAAACCATGTTGCGCGTCTGGAACCTGTTGGAAACCCGAGCGCTCTACAAGGCGTTGCGAACCCTGGTTCCATCCCAGCAAATCGAACTGTTGCGCCAGCATCGACCCACCGCTGACGCCAATCCTTGCGGGAACACCCACGACGGGGATCCAGGTACACACCCAAGGTGAGCGTGGCTATTTGATCCGGAAATGAAAGGTGTTGCGCACCGCTGGCACCGTGACGGCCTTGCCATCGACGATTCGCGGCTGGTAGCGAAAGCTCTGGGCGGCGGCCAATGACGGCCGGATGAACAGCGGGTGGCAGCCGTCGAGCACCTTCGGGTTATCGATGCGCCCGTCAGGGGTCACGCTGTATTCCACGGTGCAGTCGCCTTCGAGACCTTTGTCCAGGGCCCGTTGCGGGTAGTCCGGCGCTTCCTTGCTCAAGGGCAGATAGCTGCGACTGTCGGCCGCCGCCGCGCGGGCCTGCTCGGCGCGACGTTGCTGGGCCAGCGCCTGCGCCGCTTGCGCCTGGCGTTGGTGCTCGGCAGCTTGTTGCTCGGCTTCCTGCTGGCGCCGCTCGCTTTGCTGGCGTTCGCGTTGCTGTTCAGCCTGTTGCTCTTGTTTTTGCGCTTCTAGCCGTTTGCGCGCAAGGGCGGCCTGCTCCAACTTCTGAGCCTGGACTCGTGGGTCAACCGCCGGTTTGGCCGGCGCCGGGTTCGGTGTTTCCATCGGTGCCGGCGTCGGCTCTGGCGCCACGCGTGTTTCCTGGACGGGGGCTGGCGCGGGCGCTTCGGGCACGGGTGCCGGCGGCAGCATGACCAGTTGCGTGCGTAACACCCGAGGCGTCTCGACCTGGGGTTTTTCCACCGTCCACCCCAGTGTCAGCAAGGCTGCCACCGCCGCGTGCAGCACCACGGCGGACCCCGCCGCCAGCGTGTTCCGCCAGAGCCCGGGACCGGGCATCGACGCAAAACCCAGGGACGCCCGTTCAAATGTCATGGCGGTCATCGCGGTGCCTCGGTCACCAGTCCCAGGTTGCTCACCCCGCCCTGCTGCAAAGCCGCCATCGCGGCCACCACCCGGCCGTAATCAGCGTGATCGTCGGCGCGGATATACACCTGGGTGTCGCTGTGCTGTGCAACCACCTGAGCCACTTTGGCGCGCATCTGGTCCAGGTCGACGGCGCTGTCGGTCTGGTGGTGGGTGTCCAGCTCGCCGCCCAGGTTCCAGTAATAACCACCTTCGGCCTTCACCGACAAGGTCAGGATCTGCTGGCGGCTGTCATTGGCCAAGGCTTCGTTGGCGATCTTGGGCAATTCGATTTTCACGCCTTGGGTCAGCATGGGGGCGGTGACCATGAAAATCACCAGCAGCACCAGCATCACATCGATGTAGGGCACCACGTTCATTTCGGCCTTCGGCCCGTGCTTGCGTTGCGGCTTGACTAGCATCTGCCCTCTCCTCTCAAGCGGCCGTGGCCAGGTTCAGCGGAGCACCGTGGAGCTTGCGGTGCAGACGCGCTTGCAGCTCGTTGCCAAAGGCGTAGTAGCGGGTCAGCAAGGTTTGCCCACGGGCCGCGAAGCGGTTATAGGCAACCACCGCCGGGATCGCCGCGAACAGGCCGATGGCGGTGGCAATCAAGGCTTCGGCGATACCCGGCGCGACGGTGGACAGGCTGGCCTGCTGCACTTGGGACAAGCCGAGGAAGGCGTTCATGATCCCCCAGACGGTGCCGAACAAGCCGATGTATGGGCTGACGGAGCCGACGGTGGCGAGAAATTGCAGGCCTTTTTCCAGCTGGACTTCCTGCTCGCTGATCGCCACGTGCAGCGAACGCTCGACCCCTTCGAGCACCACCGCCGGGTTACCGGAAGGCAGGTTCAGCTGGGTGAACGCCTGATAGCCGGCATGGAAAATCGGCGCGACGCCGCCGTCCTCTTCGCGCGCCTGGGCAGTCTCGCGGTACAACGGCAGCAAATCGGCGCTGCTGCGAAAACGCTGGATGAAGCCGTTGAACTGACGCTCACTGCGTTGCAGCACCGCGCTGCGCTGGATGATCAGATACCAGCTCAGCAGCGAGGCCAGTAACAGCGTGAGCATGACGGCCTTGACCAGCAGGCTCGCGTCGCTGATCAGGCCCCAGATGGTCATGTGTTCCAGTGTCGCTTGCATGGTTGAACTCCTGTCTGGCGGCTATTGCATGAGATGTTCGTGACCGGTTGATGACAGCGCCGCTCAAGGCAGGTCCAGGGCTTTCGCCACGTCGGCCCACGGGACGAACTTGAAATTCTGAGCTTGCTCGGGCATGCGCTTGCGCCCGTCCTGGACCACCAGCATCCCTTGGCTCCAAGGCCCACCGAGGTTCACCGAGGTGACTTCCAGGCCATCGGTTTCCGAAGCCCCATCGATTCTGGCGGTCGCGTTCAAGCCGACCCGCAAAGCACCGCGCACGGTGTAAGGCGGCTCGGCATCGAGCAGCACATAGCTGTCGTTGCCCTGGCTGGACACCACGAGGTAGTCATGCCCGGCATTGCGGTACAGGGCGATGCCTTCGACGTCGGCATGCAACTGCGGGCCGACCTTGATCACACTGGTCAAGGTGCTCGGCTGATCGGCACGGGCGTCCATGGCCCAGACACCAACGTCTTCCTCACCGAGAAACAGACGCTGGCGCTGGTCGTCGGCAACGCAGCCCTCGGGCTGGCTGTCGACGTTGAACTGGCGCACCAGCTCACCCGTGACTATGTCGTGCGTAGCATTCAGGCGATATTGCAGATAACGACCGTCCTTGCCATTGGCGAAGGCGTACAGCTCGCCTTCGGCGGGCTGGAACAGGCAGATCCCGTAGATTTCCTTGAGCGACGTGGGTATCTCGCCGGCTTCGCGCAGTTCTCCGCTGGCGCGGTCGATGGTGAACAGGCTGAGGCTGTTGCGATCACGGTTGCTGGCGACGGCAAGGTCGACGGTCTGTATGCCCAGTTTGAAACCCGAGCGGACATCGACGTTATTGAGGCGCCCCACCGGCAATTCCTGCAACAGCTTGCCCTGCAGGTCATAGGCCAGCAGGCCTTGCTTCTTGTTGGTGCCCAGGACCCGGCTCAACGCCGGCGTGGTCGGGTGAACCCAGATCGCCGGGTCATCGGCGGCGTCGCCCTGGCGCGCCACGGGTTCGCTCTGGGCAACGGCGGGCACGCTGGGCAACTTCGGCGGCACGGCCAGCGGCGTCGGTTGCCAGTCGATCAAGCCTTGGTACAGCTGGCCGTTGTCGTCGTCACGCAGCAGCAGTTCAACGCCGGTTGCGGTTTTACGCAGCGCCAGGCTTTCCGGCTCCTTCAGGCCCGGCAGCGGTAGCTTGGCCTGCGCAATCCAGGCCCTGCCTTCTTGCTGGAACAGGTGAAGTTGCGCCGCGTCGGGGTCGAGTCCGAGCATGCCGCCCGGCAGTGTCGCCATCGCGCCGGCGACGTGTTCGATGTCACCGAACGGCGTGCGCATCGCCACTGGGATACGCACCGCATCAGCTTCCGACGCCGCCGGATAGGCCCACCAGCCGACGCGTTCTTCGTTGACGAATAGCTGGCTCGCGCCGTCCTCGACCTGGCACGTCGTGGCATCCGGTGGCAGCGGCAAGCCGCGCACGCGCTGGGCAGTTTCGCTCAGCCGCTCGCCGGCGCCGACCAGCCATTGTTCGCCCTTGCCCTCTTCCCCCACGAGAAACACGAACAGGTTGCTCGCTTCGTCGCGGTACAGGCACAACCCGTTCACCGGAAAGTCCCGCGTCGGCAGGTACAGCGGCGTGCTCCACTGACGTTTTTGTGGATCGAGGCTGACCAGCAGCGCTTGCTGGCGCTGACTGTCGAGGCTGGCGACCAGCACGTTGCGGCCCAGGGCGCGGGTGTCGAGGCCTTCAAAGCCGCCCTTCAGGCGCGTCAGTTCGCGGCCGTTGGCATCGAGCAACAGCAAGCCATCACGACCAGCCGCCAAACGCTCGGTCGCCCCGTTGCCGGGCAGGAATGCCAGGGCATTCACGGGGAAAACCTGTGCCCAGGGCTGCAACTTCAGGCTCGGGGCCGCCAAGGCCTGGCCGGCCAGCAGGCTGAGCCACATCGTCAGCAGATACTGCTTGGGAAAAGACAGCTTTGTATTCAACGGAAAAATCCTTGTCATGGAGCCAGACTCAGCAATGCGTGTGCACCGCATCTGTGGTGTATTCAAAAATGGGTAAACGTCAGCCCCAGCTTGTATGTCGGCCCGTACTCTTCGTACTGGCCGTTATAGGAGCGATGGCCGGTGTAGACGAAATACGACTCGTCGGTGAGGTTCTGCGCCTCAAGACTGACTTGCAGGTTCTTGGTCAGCGAATAACGGGCGCTGAAGTCGACGAAGGTCTGGGCGTCGACGTGCAGGTCGTGGTCTCGGTCGCTGATGGACGCCAATTCATAGAGGTACGCCGACTTGTAGTTGGCCGACAAGCGCAGGCTCAGCTTGTCGTTCTCCCAACCGAGCATGAGGTTGCCGACGGTGTCCGACTGGTTCGGCAGGTCGATGCTGCGCTTGCGCTGGGTGCCGCTGGCCTGGTCGAAACCTTCGATCTCGGCATCGGATCGACTGAAGGTGGTGTTGGCGCCCAGCAACAGCCCGTTCCAGGGTGCCGGCAGCCAATCGAACTTCTGCGAATAGGCCAGTTCCAGGCCGTACAGCTTGGCGCTGTCGCCGTTGGCGAAACTGTGCGCCTCGGCGAAATCGGTCCAGGCCCCGGTGCCGGCCAGGTCGGTGTTGTAGACGAAGTTCTTGATGTCCTTGTAGAACACAAAGGCCGAAACGGTGCCGGCGTGGCCCATGAAATGCTCGATGCCCAGGTCCAGGTTGCTCGACTCCAGCGGCTTGAGGTCCGGGTTGCCGAAAGTCGCTTCGTCATCATCAATGACAAATCCCGGGGCCAACTGGCCGAAGGTCGGGCGCACCACGGACTTGGTCCAGGCCGCGCGCACCTGGGTATTCTTGTCCAGCTGGTAGCGGGCGTGCAGGCCCGGCAGCCAATGGTGGTACTTGCGACGGGTTTGTGTATCGGTGAACACCCCATCGGTGGCGCCGGTGCCCTTGGCCTCGAACTCGGTGCCCTCGTAGCGCATGCCGGCGATGAAGCGCCAGTCGTCGATATCAACGGTGTTCATCAGGTAGGCAGCGTTGATGTCTTCGCTCATGGTGAAGTCATTGACCCGCGATTCCTGCGCGTCGTAGAACGGGTCGCGGTCAAGGCCACCGAGCAATTGCTTGATGGCGTCGGCGCTGATGCCCGGGCCAAACCGGCCGAGGCGGTAATCCACATTGCCCTTCTGGAACTGGCCGAGATTGAGCTGTTCATCGGTGAAGCCCAGGTCGCCAAAGTCCTCGTAGACCCAGGCGTCGAGGTCGTTGTCCTTGTCGCGGCGGCTGACCTTGCCGCCGAACTTGACCTGGGAGGCGTAGCCATTCAGGTCGTAGTCCCGGGCCAAATCGAGGCGCAGGTTCTTTTCGGTGTCGGTGGTTTTCTGCTGTTCCCAATCGACCTTGTCGAGGCTGAAGTTGGCCGGGTCGTAAAAGCCTGGAGCAATGATCGGGCGCGGCTTGTCGCTGTCGTAGAAACCACCGTCGAATCCGTCGATGCCTTTGAACGTGGCGCCGGCGATGTGTCCGGGGCTGTCTTCGCTGGACTTGCTGTAGCCGCCCTGGCCGCTCAAGGTCCAGAGGCCGAACAGGCGTTCGCCGCCGAGCACGTAGGATTGGATTTCCTGGGTTTCTTCACGTTGCTTGAGTTTGCGTTCGCCCTCGGCAGCACCCAGCTCGCCCGCCGCTTGCGGGTCGTCGAAGGCGATGCTGGCGGCGTTGCGGGTTTCGCTGTCCTTGTAGCGACTGTAGAGCGTGCGCAGGTAATAGCTGCTGAAGTCGTCGGGCTTGTAGTCGAAATTCAGCCCGCCACCGGCGCGTTCCCGGCGAATGTCATAGTCACGCATCTCCAGTTCTTCGAGTCGTGGGCCCTGCTCGAAGTCCCAGGCGCCGCCCGTTTCGACGTTGTCGGAACCGAAGTCACGCTTCTGCCAGCTCAGCGCCGCGGCCACGCCGAAATTGTCGATGCCGTCGCCGAGGCTGAAGCGGTCGCTGATGGCGCCGGAGAATTTCGGGCTAGTCTGGCCGGTATTCTTGTCGTAGCTGGCTTCGCTGCTGCCGGTGTAGAACAGACCCTTGTGATCGAAAGCCGAGAGGCTTTTGACATCCACCGTGCCGCCAAGGGAATTGGCGTCCATGTCCGGAGTCAGGGTCTTGATCACCGAGAGCGACTGCACCAGTTCCGAGGGCAACACATCCAGCGCGACGGCGCGGCGCTCGCTTTCCGGCGCTGGCACGAGGGTGCCGTTGATGGTCACGCTGTTGAGGTCCGGGCCTAAGCCGCGCACGCTGACAAATCGGCCTTCGCCCTGGTCGCGCTCGACGCTCACACCGGGCAAGCGCTGCACTGCTTCGGCGACGTTCTCGTCCGGCAATTGAGCCACGCCGTCAGCATGCACCACACTCTTGATGCTGTCGGAACTGCGCTGTTCCTTCAGCGCCTGGTCGATGCTGGCCGCCTGGCCAACCACTTCGACGTGCTCCGTGGCCGCTTGCTCGGCGGCGCTCAGCCGTTCACTGGCAATGGCCAATGCCAGCGCGGTGAAGGTGAAGCCGACGAGTCCGGCAGTGCTGGTGCGGTGATGCATGGTGGTCCTCCCCCAGGAATCCGAAAATCCGCCAGGCAACCGCCCGGCAATTGGAAGGGCACGCTAGGGGTGGGCAATGACGGTTCTGTGACAGGGTTTGGGCTTGGAGGCCGCAATCGGCTGGTTTGGGGGGTGGAGCATGACGGAATGAGCTGAAATGACCTGCCTACATGCCGACAATATGAGGCTCTTGTGGCGAGGGAGCTTGCTCCCGCTGGGTTGCGAAGCGGCCCCAACCCAGCCAACCCGTTTCGCCAGGCACACAGTAGGCAGCGGTTTGACGACTGCTGCTGCGAGCGGGAGCAAGCTCCCTCGCCACGGGAACGGGGTTGCCTGAGAAAAAATCCGCATGACCGATGAGCTGATTCGACCCCTCGACTTCATTCACCCGCCGTCACCGCGCTGTCACATCCATCTGCTGTGCTGGGCCGCATTCCGCTTCTGGCAAAGGATTCCGGCCATGTTCTCCGTGCTGCGCCCTCATCGCTTGAAACTGGCCTTGCTCCTGCTGGCCGCCAATCTTGGATTGCTCCTGCACCTGGCCACTGGAACGCTCAAGCCGCTGGAGGAATGGATCTGGCTGGACATCCTTGGTGAAGGCGGCTCGGCGCTGCTGGCGTTGGTCTGGCTGGGCCTGGTGCTCAAAAGCCGCCCGGCCGGTCGCGTGACCAACTACCTGGTGCTGGGCCTGGGCTGTATCTTTTTTTCGTGGTGGATCGACAGCCTGGATGAGTTCATTCGCCTGCCGGAAAGCATCACTTGGGATCACTGGCTGGAATCGGGACCGATGCCGGTGGGCATGATCTTGCTGACGCTGGGGATTTATCATTGGCACCGCGAACAATTGGCGATCAACGGACAGATGGAAAAGCGCGAGCGACTGTTTCGCGAGCACCGTCTGTTCGACAAGCTCACTCCATTGGGCGGCGCGGATTTCCTCAAGCACGAATTGACCGCCAGCCTGGAAGACAGCCGACGTCGGCAGCAACCGTTGTCATTACTCGCGTTGGACCTGGACAACTTCAGCGCCATCAACCAGCGCTTCGGCCATGGCGAAGGCGATGCGGTGTTGCAGGCCGTCAGCCAACTGCTGGTGCTCAACTTGCGGCGCCAGGACCTGCTCTGCCGCCTGGCTGGCGATCGTTTTGTGGTGCTGTTGCCCGATACCGGCGAAAGCCAGGCGCAACGGCTGGCTGTGGAGCTTGAACAGGCGATTCGCAGCTTGGCCCACAAGACCCGGCAACACGGTGAGCGCTTGCAACTGAGTGCGGGCACGGCGGTGGTCATGGCGTTCGACGAAAGCCCCCAAGCCCTGCTCAAGCGCCTGAACCTGAGGTTGGCCCAGTCCCGGCAAACCCTGGCGAAAAGCGCCTGAGGCCGCCCATGACCGTCAAGACCTGCTGGTACGAAACCGACAGCCGCTTCATTCCGGGCCACTATCAACCAGCCGCGTTGATCGACCTGGCGCTGTCGCGGGGCGTCGACAGCCACCGTTTGCTGCGCGGCACCGGGCTGTTTCACGAGGACATCCTGGCGGGCCAGAGCCGCATCAGCCCCCAGCAGTTTCTCGGTTTGATCGACAACAGCCGACGCCTGCTGGACGCCAGCGACAGCAGTTTTCTCTTCGGCCAGCGGCTGCTGCCCGGGCATTACGGGCCGGCCAGCCATGCCTTGCGCCACGCGCAGAATCTGCACCAGGCACTGGAAACCTTGATCGAGCAACAAGCCCTGCTCTGCCCCTTGGCTGCGCCGCGCCTGTTGCTGGATGAGCATTACGCCTACGTTCACTGGCTGGACAGCTGCGGGGCCGATGAGCAATGGCGCTTCGTGTTGGAGGCGAGCATGACGTCGATGGTGGCGATGAGCGCCTGGCTCAGCGGCGAGCGCCTGCCCTGGCAGTGCAGCTTTCGTCATGACGAGCCGCGTTACGTCGAGCAGTATTGGGTTAACCTGGGCGAGCACAGCCAATTCAATCGACCGCTGGACTTGATGCGCCTGCCCCGCCATTGCCTGGCGCAACCCTGGCCCAACGTCTCGGCCACCGCCGGCCAGGTCGCACGGACCGAAGCCCGGGATCGACTCGATGAACTGGGGTTTACCGCCAGTTTTCTCGATTGCCTGTACGACTACCTGCGCTCAAACGTGCAACAGACGCCCAGCCTGGAGCAGACCGCCCAGGCCTTCGCCATGAGCCCGGCGACCCTCAAGCGCAAATTGCGCAAACATCACACCGGTTTCCAGCAGCAAGTGGACCGGGTGCATACCCACGTGGCGCTGTACCTGTATCAGGTCAAGGGCTTTAGCAATGAGGAAGTGGCGCAATACCTGAGCTTCAACGACACGGCCAATTTCCGCCGCTCGTTCAAGCGCTGGACGGGTAGTACGCCGAAGCTGATCCGGCAGTTGCTGATGTTGGGGTGAGGGTTTCGGCGGCGAACCGCTGTTGTGGCGAGGGAGCTTGCTCCCGCTCAGTTGCGCAGCGACTGTAAGATCGTGGGGCCGCTGCGCAGCCCAGCGGGAGCAAGCTCCCTCGCCACAAGAGCCGCTCCTGGGAGAATAGCGGGCTCAATGCCCGCGAATGTAATGCTCCAACTGCCGGATCAGATCCGCCTGTTCGACGATCGCCTCCTTGACCAGGTCGCCGATCGACAGCAGGCCGATCAGCTGCCCGTTGTCCAACACTGGCAGATGTCGCAAATGGCTGTCGGTCATGACTTCCATGCAGCGGTCGATGCTCTGCTGGCTGTCGGCGGTGATGACCGGTGCGCTCATGATGGTGCGTACCGGCGTGCCCACTGACGAGCGGCCCTTGAGAACCATCTTGCGTGCATAGTCGCGCTCGCTGAACACGCCGATGACCTGGCCGTTCTCGATCACCGGCAACGCGCCGACGTTTTTTTCGGCCATGATCTGCAGCGCTTCGAGCACCGTCTGCTCAGGGGCGATGCTGTGGACCTGCTGGTTTTGTACGCTCTTGAGTCTTACCAATTGAGCAGCGGTTTTCATTGTTCATCCCCAGCTTCAAAAAAAGCGGCAATCAGTCTTCGCCAATCTCAACCACATCGCCGTTCAAACGCACCGGCCAGACCCGCAGGCGCTGTTCCGGGTATTCCAGGCAATGCCCGTCTTCCAGGCGGAAATGCTGTTTGTACATCGGCGAAGCAATCACCAGTTCACCCTTGATGCTACCCAGCAAGCCGCGACCGATCACGTTCGCGCCGGACTTGGGATCGCGGTTGTCGATGGCGTACAGCGGCTTCTCCTCATCTGGCAGGTAGAGCAGCGCCACTTGGCTACCGTCATGCCAGGCGACCACACCGGAATTGGGCACCAGATCCTCGCGGCTGCACAGGGCGCGCCATTGCAATGGTTCCAGGGCGAGATCGCGAGCGGGAATACGAACGACGTTTGACTGGCTCATCAGAGCACCTCCTCGGTGACGGGAATCAGGTGAAGTTCGCCGGCATGCACCGGCCGACGCTGGCCGCGTTCGCGGACGAAATGCACGTCCGGGTCGCCACGCTTGTCGTTGACGAACGTGCGGAAGCGCTTGAGCTTCTCGGGGTCTTTCAAGGCGTTGGCCCACTCGCATTCGTAGCGGTCGACCACCAGTTGCATCTGCGCTTCAAGCTCGGCGCCCAGGCCCAGGCTGTCGTGGATAATCACGTCCTTGAGGTAATCCAGGCCGCCTTCCAGGCTTTCGCGCCACACCGAGGTGCGCTGCAGCTTGTCGGCGGTGCGGATGTAGAACATCAGGAAACGATCGATATAGCGGATCAGCGTGACGTCATCCAGGTCGGTGGCGAACAGCTCGGCGTGACGCGGGCGCATGCCACCGTTGCCTGCGATGTAGAGGTTCCAGCCCTTCTCGGTGGCGATCACACCAACGTCCTTGCTCTGGGCTTCGGCGCACTCGCGAGTGCAGCCGGACACTGCGAATTTGAGTTTGTGTGGCGAGCGCAGGCCTTTGTAGCGATCCTCGATGGTCAGCGCCATTTGCACACTGTCCTGCACGCCGTAGCGGCACCAGGTGCTGCCCACGCAGGATTTCACCGTGCGCGTCGATTTGCCGTAGGCGTGACCGGTTTCGAAACCGGCTTCGATCAGCTCGGCCCAGATGTCCGGCAACTGGTGCAACTGGGCACCGAACAGGTCGATGCGCTGGCCGCCGGTGATTTTGGTGTAGAGGTCGTATTTCTTCGCCACCACGCCGATGGCGATCAGTTTGTCAGCGGTGATTTCACCCCCGGCGATGCGCGGCACCACCGAATAGGTGCCGTTTTTCTGCATGTTCGCCATGAAGGTGTCGTTGGTGTCCTGCAACGGCACCAGGTGCGCGTCCATGATCGGCTGGTTCCAGCACGACGCGAGGATCGAGCCCACAGCCGGCTTGCACAGATCGCAACCGGTGTGGCCGCGGCCGTGCTTGGCCAGCAACTCCTCAAAACTGATGATCCCTTCCACTCGCACCAGGGCGTAAAGCTCCTGGCGGGTGTAGGCAAAATGTTCGCACAGGCTCTTGTCGACGCTGACGCCACGGGCAATCAGCTCGTGTTCGAATACCTGCTTGACCAGCGCCGCGCAGCCGCCGCAACCGGTACCGGCCTTGGTGTCGCACTTCAATTGGCCGAGGTCGGTGCAGCCACCGTCGATGGCCGAGCAGATCGAACCCTTGGTGACGTTGTGGCACGAGCAGATCGTCGCCGCTTCGGGCAACGCCGCCGGGCCCAGTGTCGGAGCGCCTTCGGACGATGGCAGAATCAGCGCGGCGGCGTCCTTGGGCAAGGCGATTGCGTTCTGCATGTACTGCAACAAGGTGTCGTAGTAACTGTTGTCACCGACCAGCACCGCGCCGATCACCCGTTTGCCGTCGGCATCCACCACCAAACGCCGGTAGCTGGCGCTGGTCTGGTCGATGAACTGGAAGCTGCGCGAGCCCGGGGTGCTGCCATGGGCGTCGCCAATGGAGCCCACATCAACGCCGAGCAGCTTGAGCTTGGTGGACATGTCGGCGCCAGTGAACGCTTCGCCGGCCTCGCCACACAGGCGCGCCGCAACGTTACGGGCCATTTGGTAGCCCGGCGCGACCAGGCCGAAGATGCTGCCATTCCAGGCGGCGCATTCACCGATGGCGTAGATGTCCGGGTCGCTGCTTTGGCAAAGGTCGTCAATCACCACGCCACCGCGCGGGCCGATCTGCAATTCACATTGGCGGGCCAAGGTATCCTGGGCGCGGATACCGGCGGAGAACACGATCAGGTCGGTTTCCAGGAAGTCGTCGTCACTGAAGTTCATCCGATAGCGGTACTGCTCACCGGCGCTGATCGATTGAGTGCCTTTGGACAAATGCACGCCGACACCCAGCTTCTCGATACGCGCCTTGAGGGCCAGGCCGCCCTGCTCGTCCAGTTGCACCGGCATCAAGCGCGGCGCGAATTCCACTACGTGGGCTTCCAGGCCAAGAGTCTTCAGGGCGTTGGCCGCTTCCAGGCCCAGCAGGCCGCCACCGACCACCACGCCACGACGGGCATTGCTCGCGGCGGCGCGGATCGCGTCGAGGTCTTGCAGGGTGCGGTAGACCAGGCAGGAATCGCCTTCGGCGCCCTGGATCGGCGGCACGAATGGGTAGGAGCCGGTGGCGAGCACCAGTTTGTCGTAGCTGATGCGTTCCCCGGCAGTGACTACCTGGCGCGCCTGGCGGTCGATTTCCAGTACCGGAACGCCCAGGTGCAGCGTGACACCCGGAGTCTGGTACAACGACGCTTCGCCGAGGGCCAGGGACTCGGCGTCGCGACCCGAGAAATACTCGGACAGGTGCACGCGGTCATAGGCACGCATCGGCTCTTCACTGAAGACATGCACGTGATAATGGTTGAGCGCGCCGCGCTCGACCAGTTGCTCGACGCAGTGATGGCCGACCATGCCATTGCCGATCACGATCAGCGTTTGCAGCTTGTTCAGAGAAGCAACGTTGGAATTCATAAAAGCACCCGACAAAAGCCAATCACGGTTCTGGAAGCAAAAAAAAGACGCCTGAAACCTTGCGGTTCCAGGCGTCTTTGCCTGTTCTGTGCGGTATCGGCCCGGCGGCTGCGCCTGGACCTACCGTTATTCCCCGGCCTGCTGGCTCTCGATCATCGTTGACCGACGGGGGTGCCCACTCGATTGTGTTCGCGGTGGGCCTGTGGAGGTTCTTGCAGCGAGCGTGCCAAGCTTGGGCCGCAACCGTTCCCACGGGCCCGTCCCCAAGGAAAAGCCCTTGTGGGAGCGGACTTGGCCACTGGCGCACGCACTTCGCCAACGGTGCTACCAGGGCTGTCGCGCCCCACGCCGATTGCCTTGCGATGGTGCGATCTCCCGCCCGCGGCTTCATAAAAGTGCAGCCGCTGCGACCCGCGCGCAAAAATCCTGAACCATCGCCAGCACCCATTTTCACAGGTATAGGGCTATTGATCAGAGGTGAATGCAATGGATGAGCGAACCCCACCTGTCGTCGTGATCTGTGGCGCCACCGCTGGCGTCGGCCGTGCCACCGCGCACCGTTTTGCCGTCGCCGGCTATCGAGTCGGGTTGCTGGCCCGAGGCGAGCAAGGCCTGGCGGCCACGCAAGAGGAATTGAAACAGTTGGGTGCGATGAGCGTGGGCATCAGCGTCGATGTCGCCGATGCCGAGGCGGTACTCGAAGCGGCACAGCGTATGGAGCGCGAGCTGGGGCCGGTCGGCGTATGGGTCAATTGCGCGATGGTCACCGTGTTTTCACCTATCCGCCAACTGGGTGCCGAAGAGGTCCAGAGAGTCACGGCGGTGACTTACCTGGGCACCGTCCACGGCACGCTCGCGGCCTTGGACCTGATGGGGCGGCGCAATCGTGGGGTGATCATCCAGGTCGGCTCGGCGCTGGCCTATCGCGCCATTCCGCTGCAAGCGGCCTATTGCGGCGCCAAGTTCGCGGTGCGTGGCTTCACCGATTCGTTGCGCTGCGAATTGCTCCATGAGCACAGCGACATCCGGGTCTGCATGGTGCAGTTGCCGGCGATCAATACGCCGCAGTTCGATTGGGCGCGCAACAAATTGGGCAAGCGCCCGCAACCGGTGCCGCCGATTCATGATCCGGACGTGGCGGCACGGGCCATTTTCAGCGTGGTGAAGCGCACGCCCAGGGAATTGTGGCTGGGCACCGCCTCCCTGAAAGCGATCGTTGGTACGTGCCTGATGCCGGGCCTGCTTGATCGCTTGTTGGCCCGCAACGCCTACACCGGGCAAATGACCAACGAGGATGATGACAACCAACGAGCCGACAATCTGTTCGAGTCGCAGCAATCCTTGCACCATACTCGCGGGCGGTTCGCTGGCCGCTCGCGGGATTCGGCATTGGCCCTCAGTTCGACCCAGGTGTCAGCACTGTTGTTCGCCGTCGCAGGATTACTCGCCGTGGTGTTGCTGCTGTTTTGAACCGGTGCGGCGAAACCAGCGATACCCGTAGCCACGCAGCGTCAGGCTCGACTTTGGCGAGTGCGGGTACGGACCGTCCGCCAGCACTTCTTCAAAGCCTTGCACATCCATCTCCTCGAGTTGCACGTCGACCGTTTCGTCACTCAGGTTCGCCAACATGACTGAAGTGTCGTCGCACACGTGGGCGATGGCGAACACCGCCGGATGGCTGACCGACAACAGTTGCGCCTTACCGTCGCCGACCTCGGTCAATCGCGACCGCGCCAATAGCAGCGTGCGAGTCCGAGTCAGCAAGGAATCGGGATCGTCCTGCTGGTGCGCGACATTCAAGTTCGTGTAGGCGAACGGGCCCTCATCGATCACCGGAGCAGCCAGGGATTGGCTCGAAGAAAAGCCCGCATTGGCCTGATCGTTCCACTGCATCGGAGTGCGCACGGACAGGCGCTCGGGGCGGGAAAGGTCGTCGCCCATGCCTATTTCTTCGCCATAGCGCACGATTGGCGTGCCCGGCAACGACAACAGCAATGCCTGGGCCAGCGCCTGGCGATGCACATTCCCGTCCAGCATCGGCGCCAGGCGGCGGCGAATACCCCGGCCATACAAGCGCATGTTTTCCTGGGGGGCAAACGACTGCATGACTTCTTCGCGCTCCTCCTCGCTCAAGCGCTCCAGGTCCAGTTCGTCATGGTTGCGCAGCCACACCGCGTAGTTGGCACCGTCAGGCGGTGCGGGGCGTTGGCTGATTGCACGCCGCAAGGGTTCGGCTTCGCCTCGGGCCAAGGCCAGGAACAGATGATTATTGACCCAGAAATCCAGGACCAGGCCCAGGCGCTCGCCGCTGCCGAAGTAATGGCTGTAACGCTCCGGTTCGACGTCCACTTCCCCCATCAGCACGCCTTCCGGATTGATACGGGTCATATACTTGAATAACCGGTCCAGCACCCAGACACCCTGCTCTTCATCCCCACGACCGGCCTGCTCGACCAGGTGCGAAGCGGCATCGAGGCGAAAGCCGGCGATCCCCAGTTCAAGCCAATGGACCATGATCCGCTCGATTTCCTCGACGACTTTCGGGTTCGCCAGGTTGAGGTCCGGTTCATGACGATAGAACAGATGCCGATAGTATTGCCCGGCCTGTTCGTCCCAACGCCAGATGCTGTCCTCCACCGAGGGAAAGATCGGTTGGTTGCCGTCGTCCACCGGTTCGTCGGACCACAGGTAGTAGTCGCGGTAGACGCTGTTCTTGTCACGTCGTGCCCTCTGGAACCACGGATGTTGGTCGGAGGTATGTTGCACCACCAGTTCGAGAATGACCCGAATACCCCGTTCCCGCGCCTGGACGATCAACTGACGCAGGTCTTCCTCACTGCCGAAGCGCGGGTCCAGGGCCATGAAATCGCTGACGTCGTAACCGGCGTC
This sequence comes from Pseudomonas marvdashtae, assembly GCF_014268655.2. NCBI lineage: Bacteria > Pseudomonadati > Pseudomonadota > Gammaproteobacteria > Pseudomonadales > Pseudomonadaceae > Pseudomonas > Pseudomonas marvdashtae. Next base: position 2,774,047 of record NZ_JABWQX020000001.1, on the reverse strand, counting down.
CTTGAACGGCGAACGGTATAAGGGCATCAACCACAGCGCGCCGACACCTAGCGCCTGGAGATAATCGAGCTGGCGAATGATGCCTTTCAGGTCGCCACGGCCGTCGCCGTTGCTGTCGTAGAATAAGGAAGGGTCGATCTGGTAGATCAAGGTATTTCGGTGCCAGTTGGCTTTCATCGGTCACTCCTTATCGACACAGTTTATCGACACAGGATCAGGGCCTGCTCGGCGGCCAGGCGGCCGGTGAAGGGCTGGCCTTCGCCTGCCCCGTCGCTGGCGATCTGCACGCGCCAGGGATCGGCCAGGGGAAACGCGTGCTCGCTGTCGGCGAAGTTGATGCAGACCAGCCGTTCGTCGCCGTCGCAATGACGCCGATAAGCCAGCACCTGCGGGTGCGAAGGCAGTTCCTCCCACTCGCCCAGCCGCAGCGCCCGGCTGTTGCGCCGACACGTCAGCAACCGCCGGTACAGCGCCAAAACGGAATCGGTGGCTCGCTCTTGCGCTTCCACCGATAACAGGCCGGCATCGGGTGCAAAAGGCAGCCACGGCGCCTGCCCCGACCAACCGTGAGGCGCCTGGACCGTCCATGGCAACGGCGCCCGGCTGCCATCGCGCCCGCCAGGATCGACGCGGGTCTGGGCGGTCACCTGCGTATCCTCCAGGCCCAGTTCTTCACCCTGGTAGATAAAAGGCGTCCCGCGCAATGTCAGTAACATCACCGCCGCTGCCCGGGTCCGCCGCAACGAGCCGCCGTACCGGCTGCGGTGGCGGCTGTTGTCGTGGTTGGAAAGCACCCAGGTCGGCCACGCCTGCAGCGGGCCCAAGTCGTTTTCCACTTCGCGCACACACATTCGCAACACCACCGGATCCCAGGGAGCGTCCAACGGTGGGAAGTTGAACGACATGTGCAGCTCGTCACTGGCGCCGTAATAGGCCGCGACCTGGGCGGTGGAGCGGATATTCACTTCGCCGATCAGCACGCGCTCGCCGGGGTAGCTGTCCACCAGCCGGCGCAGTCCGCGCAGCACCTCGTGGCTGTAAGGTTGGTCGTTGATCTTGACCATGGTTTCGCCCGCCATGCAGCGCGGGTCGTCGGCAAAGCTCTGGTCCTTGCCGACGCAATGCACCACATCGACGCGAAAGCCATCCACGCCGCGCTCCAGCCAGAAATGCAGCACCTGTTGCATGGCAGCGACCACTTGCGGGTTGTGCCAGTTGAGATCGGGCTGCTGCGGCAGGAAGAAATGCAGATAATACTGCTGGCTGGTTTCGTCCCAGGTCCAGGCGCTGCCGCCGTCGATCGAGGCACGCCAGTTGTTCGGCTGGTCGCGCCAGATGTACCAGTCGCGCTTGGGATTGTCGCGGCTGGAGCGCGATTCGATGAACCACGGATGTTGGTCGGAAGTGTGGTTCGGCACGAAGTCGAGCAACACTTTTAGTCCGCGCCGGTGGGCCTGCTCGATCAAGTTGTCCAGGTCGGCCAGGCTGCCGAACAGCGGGTCGACGTCGGTGTAGTCGCAGATGTCATAACCGGCATCGCACATCGGCGAACGGTACACCGGGGACAGCCACAACGCATCGATACCCAGGCGCTGCAGGTGGTCCAGGCGTGCCGTCAGTCCGGGGAGGTCGCCGATGCCATCGCCATTGGCATCGGCAAAAGAGCGAGGATAGACCTGGTAGATCACGGCGTTCTTCCACCAGGGCGAAGGGAAGGAGTTGGGCATAGTCGCCTCCTTTGATCGCAGTGTTTGGTGGGCAAGACCGCAGCCCCGCCTGATGTCCCTGTTAAACCGGGGACATCAGTTAAGAACCGGAAAAAGCGCCTGGGGTTCGTTTTTTCTTGAAGGAAAGTGAATCACCCAGACGTGGTTTCGGCCCGCTCGACCATCGAAACGATGCATTCAAACAGCTCATGCTTGGCCTCGTCCGCGCTGATTTCGCCGTTGGCCGCCGCATCGGACAACGCTTCCGCCGCCCCCAGCATCGCCCGCAGGCGCGCTTGGGAAAGGCGCCCGGTTCCGGCGAACGGTTCCAGCACCACCCGGCATTTATCCAGGAAGACCCCTTCGTACTCCCTCTTGATGCGTTCGAGTTCTGGCGTGCTGCTCAAGGCCGCGCTGACCCCAGGAATCTCCCGCCCCTGAAGGAGGACGCATTCGACGAAGGAAGAAGCGATGACCTGCGCCCGGCTTTCCAGCGTCGGTTCACTGGCTTGGAGTGCAGCATCCATCAACGCGGTCTGCCTGCCATCGAAATCCTGGTAAAGCGCTGCCAGGAGGCCTGACCGGGTAATGAAGTGGTCGTAGACGATAGGCTTGGTAACCCCTGCCTGTTCCGCAAGCCGGGCCAACGTCAGCGCTTCGCTACCCTCCTCCCGCACCAGGCGCCAGGCGACGTCGAGTAGCTGCCGTTGGCGATCCGCACGCGACAAGCGTCGACGGGGTGCGGCAGAGGGCTGTGAATGTTCATCAGTGCTTGACATGCTTACTTTACCAACCGTAACTTACTGTTCGTAACTTAACCAAGCATACTCGCTTGACGTTGTGTGATGCCAGAAGGAGATTCGACATGCATGCCTTGATCGTTGTTGCCCATCATGATCCCCGTTCCCTGACCCATGCGCTGGCCCAAGCCGTCGGCAACGGAATCATCCAAGCCAATCCGGCCGACACGTTCGAGATAGCCGACCTGGCGACTGAGGGGTTCGACCCACGCTTCAGCTTCGCCGACCACGCGGTTCACCACCGCGAGGCGTCGCCGCCGGCCGATGTGCTGGCCGAGCAAGCCAGGATCGAGCGTGCCGCTGCGCTGGTGCTGGTCTATCCGATTTACTGGTGGTCGATGCCGGCGTTGCTCAAGGGTTGGATCGACCGGGTATTTTCCAACGGCTGGGCGTTCGATTTCCGGCTCGGCGAGTCATTCTCCCAGCAGCTCCGACATCTGCGGGTCCATCTGTTGGCCGTCGGTGGCGCGGACGCGGACAGCTTTCAACGCCACGGCTATGACCAGGCGATGGTGACCCAGATTGAACATGGCATCTTCGATTACTGCGGGGCCCGCGTAGTGAGCTCCGAACGCTTGCTCGAGTCGGAAACGGTTGACCCAAAGACTCACCTGGACACTGCCCAGGCAATCGGGCAGCGGCTGTTCTCGACGACCGACGAGACGGCACGCGTCGGCGCCGAGGTCGAATGCGCCTGAACATGATCGCCATCAGAGCGCACGGCTGCCAGCCGCAGAGAGGACTGCATCGCGTTGGTAGATATCCGGGACGTACACCGCCCGCCCCTGGCTGTCCGCCTGCGCGGTCCAGTAGCCCAGCAGGATCGGCACGGGCTTGGCCAGCCTGAACTCATGAGTCAGTTCGCTGGCCAGCAAAGTGTCGGTGCGCGTGCGTTCGGCCGCAGTCACCAACAAGTCCCGCAGGTGCATGACTTGCTCGATACGCACGCAGCCTGAGCTGAACGCCCGCGGCCCTTTGCTGAATAACGCCTGGCTAGGCGTGTCATGCAGGTATACGGAAAACGGATTGGGGAAACGGATCGCCATTTTGCCCAGTGGGTTTTTCGCACCGGGATCCTGGCGCAGCATGAGCGTGCCGGGGTGGTCCCAGTCGACATTCTCCACCGCCACCGGCATGCCGTCCCGGTCGAGCACCCTGAGGTTATGTCGGCTGAGAAACTCCGGATCGCGACGAATCTCGGGCAGCTTGTCTTCGCGCATGATCGTTGGCGGGATGGTCCACGTGGGGTTGAGCGTCAAGCGCGTGATCCGCGATTTGATCAGCGGCGTCTGCCGTTCGGCACGCCCGACCTGGGTACGGGTTTGCCAGATTGGCGCGCCGCCCTGGTAAACCGTCAGTTGCGCCGCCGCGACGTTGACCAGCACGCTGTCCGGCTCGAGGTCCTGGGCCAGCCAGCGCATGCGCTCCAGGTTGATGCGCAGCTGTTCGCGGCGCATCGCCGGGCTGATGTTCAGTTCGGTGACGGTCCACGGCCCCACGACGCCATCGGCTTGCAGCGAATGATGAAGTTGGAAGCTTTTCATCGCATCCACAAGGCTCGGCCCGTAATGCTCATCGGTCTCGGGGGGCGGCACGCTCAGGTAACCCTCGTTGAACAATCGACGGGCCAGCGCTGGTACTCGGGCATCGCGTTTGTCCGGCTGCAACAGCGAGCCACCGGGCACCGATTGCCAGTCAGCCAAAGGCAGCTGCCGCTGACGGGCGTAGAGTTCGCGCAGGTTGCGATAAAGGTCGAGGCTCGGCCGGGCCTGCTCAAAAGCCTCGACAGGGTTGTGCAGGCCCGTCACGGCGAATTGCAACACCATGGCTTGACGGTCCGGCAACTGCGGATTGGTTTTCCAGACAGGTTCCAGACGCTTTTGAGGCAGATAACCGAAACGCAGGTCGTGCAGGGCCTGCAGATAACGCTCGCTGATGGCGATGTCGGTACAGGCGGCATTCGGGTAGGCGCCTTCGTCCGGCAAGCTGTAGCGCGCCGGATCCAGTCCATCGTCAGCCAATTGTTGAAGTTGGACCTGCAGCGCCTGTAACCGCCCGTCGTTCGACCAGAGTGCCTGGCCTGCGTTTTGCTGGTATAGCGCCTGCAAGCTCATCACTGTCGGAAAGTCGACACGGGCAGCCAGATCGGGGCAGTTGACCGACAGCTGCGCCAATGTGGTTTGCGCCAGCGCTGGATCGCCCTCCTCGGCTGCAGCGACCAATGGCGCAACGAGCAAGAAAAGGCTCAGGTAACATGCGGTCTTTTTGAACAACTGCTTTACTCCAATCCATGGCCGTCTCGTTGACGGTGAATTTTTGCGACAGGTACGACCCATCATCATGCAAACAAACACAATCGGATGGGATGCCGCAAACGAACGCCGCCCTCAGCTGTTTACGCCGGTATCGGGCCTACTGCGCCAACTTTGTCTGCTCATCACCGGCCTCGCCCTGATGTGCAGCCCGGCGCTGGCGGCAAAGCTCAACGCCCAACCTCTTTACAACAGCCTCGCCCACGCGGCGCCGGAACTCAATCCCCAAGCGCTGAAAAGTGCCTTGAGTGCGATGCAGTGCGCAGTCGCGAACGGTGCCCGACAGGCTCGCCATCTTGCCGTGATCGATTATTCGCAACCTTCGACGGCCCGGCGCCTGTGGATCTTCGACCTGCGCCAAAAGAAGCTGGTCCTGCGCGACCTGGTGGCCCATGGGCAGAAATCCGGGGAAAATTTCGCCACGCAGTTTTCCAACCGCCTGGGCAGTTATCAATCGAGCCTGGGACTGTTCCGTACCCAGGAAAGTTACCAGGGCGCCCATGGCTATTCGCTGCGCATGGATGGCCTTGAACCGGGCTTCAACGACTTGGCCCGCGACCGCGCCATCGTCATCCATGCCGCCGATTACGTGAATCCGCTGTGGAGCGCACGCCAGGGCCGTATCGGGCGCAGCCTGGGTTGCCCTGCGGTGCGGCCGCAAGTGGCGCGCCAGGTGATCGACAAGCTCAAGGGCGGGCAATTCATGTTTTCCTGGTATCCCGACCCGGCGTGGCTCAAGCGCTCGGCTTATCTGAATTGCCAGCCGCAACAAGTGGCGAGCATTCTGGCGGCCAGCGAGGGTTGATGAGCGGGAGCAAGCTCCCTCGCCACGGGGATTGCGCCCGGTCCGCCTACGGTTAAAATGCCGGCCTTTCGAATCGCTGGCGTTGTCCGATGAACCCTGAAGCACTGCAAACCCTGCATACCCATTTGCTGACCGCCCTGGAATCGGTGCCCGAAGAAACCCGGCGCCTGTTCCATGGCCGCGGTCGCTGCTGGCCGGGGCTGGAGCAGATCACCATCGATTGGCTGCAAGGGGTGGTACTGGTTTCGCTGTTCAAGGAACCCGAGGCGGCGCAGCTGGAGAATTTGCTGTCAATGCTGTGCACCCTCCCCACCTCGCCCGCCTGGCAGCACAGCGCCGCCCATACGCTGGCGGTGCAGCACCGCTACCTGCCCGATAGCCTCACCCAATGGCTAGTAGGCGAACCGATCAATGAATGGACCCTGACCGAAGGCGGCCTGCGCTACCGAATCGACTTGGGCAAGAAGCAAAACAATGGCCTGTTCCTCGACATGCGCTACGGCCGCGACTGGGTGCGGTCCAACGCCGCCGGAAAACGCGTGCTCAACCTGTTCGCCTACACCTGCGGCTTTTCCGTGGCGGCGATTGCCGGCGGCGCGCAGCATGTGGTCAACCTGGATATGTCCCGCGCGGCGCTGAGTCGTGGCCGCGACAACCACCGGCTGAACGGGCATGACCTGGATAAGGTGAGTTTCCTGGGACACGACTTGTTCAAGTCTTGGGGCAAGGTGATCAACAGTGGCCCGTACGACCTAGTGATCATCGATCCACCCACTTTCCAGAAAGGCAGCTTTCTGTTGACCAAGGATTATCAGCGCGTGTTGCGCCGCCTGCCGGAACTGCTGGCCGCTCGCGGCACGGTCCTGGCCTGCAGCAACGACCCGGCCACCGGCCCGGATTTCCTCATCGACGGCGTCATGCGCGAAGCGCCGGGACTTGTATTCCACGCGCGCCTGGAAAATCCGCCGGAGTTTCCTGACGCCGATCTGGCTTGCGGACTGAAAGCGCTGGTATTCAAGCAGGCTACGCCTGGAGCTGAATGACATTTGAGAAGAGCCCCGTCGGGGCTCTTCATATTTACGCAGTTGGGAAGCTAGCGCGGTCGCTGCGGCCACCAGGGAATGACCAGGTCTGCTGTTATTCGTCGTACCAGGGCCTCGATTTCCCGACTCCTGACCGAACGATAGATCGCCATGGTTCGTCGCAACTGGTCTTCGGTCAGGGTCACTGGTTCGCCAGCCGTCCAATCTACATCTGCCACGGGTTCGAGCGGCGCACGGCGCCAGACAAGCTGGTCGTTTTCAGTGACTTGCTCCCACGCGCTGGGCAGGTCGGCATCCGGCCGTGCGAGGTTATCCAGCAGCACTTGGGGCCAACTGGACGGATTCACCGATTCGCTGTAGGCATCGATAATGGCTTCGTCTACGCCCTCCCAGGCCTCCAGGCCTTGCGTCCAGGCATCGGACATGATTCCGAGATAAGGCCGCCAGGTCATTTCCCCGACCCGAGGGTTTTGATCGTTGTTATTAAAGGTGTCCTGTGCATCGCTGAGCCAGTTGATGAAGGCCCCCCGGGTCATATGGGGCGGTCGCTCCAAGGCATCGGGAAAGCGCTCGACCTGCACGTGGGTCCAATAGGCGTGCTGGTCAACCAGGAAACTTGCGAACGGCACACCTTGCCGTGCCAGGCGAGCCCGTAGGACCGACTCGAACATCATCATGTGCACTTCAATTTCCCAGAGGTCCGGCTTTACCCTGTCCAGGGTCCGGTCCCGCAGACGCACGCGCAGTTCGGTCATCCGCTGATCGAAATCGGCAACGATCGTGGGTAAGGGTTCATTCGCGTTTTGATACTCGATCAAATGCTCCAGAATGCGAGCACCCCTCGTGCGATCCTGGAAGGTCAGGCCAACTGCCGCATGGGCATCCAAGTCCCCCATCATCCCGGAAAACCAGTCGATGAAGCCACGGTTTACGGCGTCATCGCGAGCGACTTCCAGTGCGTCCCGTAGCCCCGGGTTGATATACAACCAATCGTCGACGGTGTATCTGAAAGCGCCGTTATCCCACTGGCGAAGTGCGTTTATTTGCGTGCTGGGCAGCGGATTGTCGTCGAGCAATACGCCAACGCTGCCCCCTTGCACCCGTTCGAGAACGGGCAGCAGGTCGTCCTGGATTTGGGTGATGCTGTTGCTGCTCAGGTCGATACTGTCGACTTCGATAGCCGATGACCTCGACAGCATCGTCAATGCCAGCGCCGGTACCCGTCTGAGCCCCGTATCGGACAGTTCCAGATCCTGTAGCGCAACAAGTTCAGGCAAGTCTGGCAAATCCCGGCAGTTATTGCCGTTGAGGCTCAGCTCCTCCAGGGCGGTGGCGCTTCGCAGGAATTGGCTCCCCTGCTCATCCAGACGCAAGCCGCAGCGTGATAGATCCAACGCAGTCAATTGGGGTAACTCGGTGATGGCCTGCAATTGCTGCTCGGTAAAATGCAAGTTGTCGGTCCATTCCAACTCGCGTAGCGAAGGAAGCTCGGCCAGGCGGCCGATAGCACTGACCACCGCGCTGCTGGCCGCTGCCCCGGTGCCGCTACTGACATGGGACAGGCTCAGGATTTCCAGATGTGGCGCTAGATCGGGACCGAGCAAGGGGGCAAATACGTCGGCGGTCATATTGAGTGGGTTAATGCTCAATGAGAGGTCCGTCAGCTGGCGCAGTTCACCGGTTGCCAGGGGTATCGCACTGAGCTGATTGCCCTGCAGGTACAACGTATCGATATTGGGAAACAGGCGCAGGAAGGCCGAAGGGTCTTCGCTCAGCCCCAGATCCATCAGGATCAATTCTTCGATGTGTTCGAAACGCACACTGATCGGCGGCAGACGCCCGATGTTGCTACCGTCCAACCGCAATACCATGTCGCTGCCTTCATTGCTTGGATCCGGCACACGTTGCCAGGCGCTACGAATTTGCGCGGCTACCGCCCTGCGCTGTGAGCGCCGGACCTCGACATTGACATTGCCTTCAGCGGGATGGTGCAGCCCTGGATGGGCTTCCCATTGATCCAGCTCGTTGTTGAGCGTGGCCCAGTCATTTTCCAGTTGGGCAACGAAGTTTCCCAGGTTGATATTGTGGCGCGTCGCCTCCTGGGTGAGGCTCTCTTGGAGAATTTCCAGATCCTCCCCTGCATAGGATGGGTATAACTGCTCAAGACGCGCCGCGAGGCCGCGGTTCCAAACATGCAGCGGCAGCTGTCCGCGCCCGCTGGCCGGATAACCCCAGCGTTCATTGATCCATTGCAGCCCAGCCCCGCCCTGGCCGTGGGGCTTCATCATCAGCAAGGGGCGCAGTCCTTGCCGGTCCTCCAAGGCTTGGGCAAGCAGTCGGGTCCGAAATGTAGCCCCTTCCCAAATGTTCAAGCCAAGGGCTCGGCGAGCATCGTCCGGCATCGCCCTGAGCAATGCATCCTCCAGGCCCGGCGCATCGGCGAGTTCGTTGCCTTCCTCGTCAAAGGCGCGATATTGCTCGTTCTCCTGGCGGATGATTTTCCAGGGTCCGGCCTCACCCACCTCGATTGGGCGAGGCGCTTCACGCGCAAACAGGCGCAGCCGCACCCGGCCACGCAACTGGGGGGCACGGCCCACCAGGCCCATGATGAGACGATCCCGGTCGACGCTGCTTTCGCCGCGCTCCAGGTTGCGCAAGGCACGGCTCAGGCGCAGCTCACGCAGGGCCTCGGCGCACTGGTTACCCAGGCCCTCGCTCACGCGCCCCTCCAGCAAACGCGCCCGGTCCCGGCCCGCCGCATGGCCGGCGAGCTCATTGGCCATCGATGCGGGCAAGCCGGGGAAATCCCGCGCCAAGGGCGCAGCCAATGGATCAAGCTCAGGCCGGGAAGCCATGTCGCTGATTATCCGTTGCGTATTGTTTTCCAACTGCCGGGCCCAGCGTCCAGCCAACAGGCGATTGCGCTCCAGTGGGCTCAGGCCGAAGCTGTTTTGTCCGAGCAAGGCGGTTTGCTCATTCATCCTGAGGCGATCCAGAATGCGGGCCGCCCAAGCGTCATTTTCCAGGTCCCATTTGCTCAGTGAAAGCACCCGCGTGCTGGCGGGATTGCCCATCGGGTAATATTGCGCGCCGTCGTGATAGCGCAGCGCAACGTCCCGCGGCCATCCAGGAAGTTCTGCGAGCATTTGCACGCCACGGAAATGCACTTCGCCGGGCGCTTGATTCTGCTTCAGGCGCTGAATGGTCCGGTGTACCCAGCTCCAATTGCGCGTTTCAACCAGTGCGTCGGCGAGCACAGCGGGCATCGGGCGTCCCTCGACTTGCAGATACCGCAGATGCGCCTCGCTGATGCCGACCTGCCGCTGCACCGCCAATAGGGTGTTGTCGTCCAACTCGGCTGGCGTCTCGGCAAAGTTGTGCACCAGTTGCAGGTTGTTTCGGTGCAGGGGATTTTGATGGGCCCAGCGCCAACCGCGGGTACGGCTCCATTCCAGCGGCGGAGTCACTCCCCGATGCCCGGCAGGCAGCCGCAGTTCCACGGAGCTCCCTTGTCCCTGGACCTCAAAATAATGATCGTCGATACGGACCCACGCCTCGCTTGGCGTGCGCCATACACCCCAGGCGTCCTGTTCGGCCTCCATGCCAGGCAGGCGCCGCGTTTGGAACGGTGTGACGTCGCCATTCCACAAGCGCAGGGTGCCATCCTTCACCGGCATGGGTTCGATGGCCGCCCCGGTGAATCCGAGGTAGGCGCCCTGGGCGATGCCGAACAACACATTGAAAATGTGATCGATACCCTCCTGCGCGTGCCCTTCGTTGAACGCCTGGATGCCTTCGAAGATTTCATACACCAGCCGCACGCCCCCCACCGCCGCTGCCGCCATTCCGATGGGGGCGCAAAACGGAACGAAGCTGGCAGCGAGCATCAGCGTCTGCTCAGCGATGCGCTCCCAATATTCGAGCCGATCCATGAGCGCCTGCCAGTCCTTGTCCGTGGTGGAAACCATCAGCGCCGAGGCATTGGCGAAGGTGTGCCCGCGCCATTCGTGGTAACGATTGCTCCAGTGTTCTTCGCGGATATAGCCCAGGCCCCAGGCGACGCGCGGCGCCGGCACACGAATACGTCCGTCGTCTTCACCCCGCTCGCCTTCGCGCCAATGGCTAATGCGGGCATTGATTTCCTGGAATAGATTCAGGTTGTCCTTTATTTCCCACTCCACCTGATCATGCAAGGCCATACCCAGTTCGGCCTGCAAGCGCAGCGGGAAGTAATTCATCAGGCTTGTGCGATAGCTGCGTTTGCGCACCCGCTCGGTCAACTCGGCCGACATCGCCTGCAAGCTCGAAAACTGCATGATCGGTGCAACGACGTCATTGGGCATGTGCAGGACCACCGGGCGAACGCCCTTGGCATCACCCTTGACGCCCCAGTAGACGCGCACGCCAAACAGCGGCACCGACAGCAGTTCCAACGTCTTGAACTCGCACGCCAAGGGGACCGTCGGCTCATTCTCCAGTTGCACCCCGGCCGATGCCAGCAGCCGCTCGCCAGTTTTATCGAGGCGCCCGTCCAGCTTCGCCTCGTAGGCATCATAGGCAAGCTGACTGCGGGCATAAGCCTTGTAAGCGGTGGGAGCCGCAGCGTCCTGGCCGGCGATACGCGGCAACTTGCTTTCAAGCAACTTACGGTAGGTGCCCCCGACATCCACACGTCGGCACACCTGTGCGAATTGGGCGGGAGACAGGGGCATGCCAACCGTATCCGACCGTTGTCCCCATCGATAATGTTCGTCTGGTTTGCGTCGGACGTAGAGCTGCCCTTTCCTATCGAAGTCGCTGTTGACGACCGCATCGGCGGGCGGAAAATTTCCCATGGCGGCTTCCACCACGGTCAATGAAGGGTCGATCACATAGGGGCCGCGCTTGACCCGTGCCCGGCGAACCGCATCCTTCGCGCTCGCACCTATCACCGGGCCCCAGGCCTGCATTTCGGGTTGGGCCTGGAGCTGATCGAGCGTGTAGTCGTAAGGATCGGGCCAGTCCTTGACCAGCGCATTGAGCGCATCACTGTCGCGTTGCAATTGTTGGGCGAGCGCTTTCAAACGCTCCTGGCTCGCTCGCGTGGCTTGGGTTAACCAACCAGGCAGGCGAGCCTGGATGAGCTCTACATGGGTCTTGAGGGTGGACATGATTCACCTCCTTCCTTGGGGGCTGTTGAGTGGTTACCGCCAGGCCATGACCTGGCGATCATGCCGACTGACGACGCCCTGACAGGAGGAACGCAGCCGGCACAGTTTTTTTCAGAACGGTTTTTTCAGACAGTTGAAGCAGGCGCCCGCACCGGCCACCAGGGAACGACCAGATCGGTCGTGATGCGACGAACCAATGCATCCATTTCACGGCTCTTGACCGAGCGGTAGAGGGCCATGGTCCGTCGGAACTGGTCGTCGTTGAGGTTGACCGGCTGGCCTGCGGCCCAATCCACATCGGCCACGGCCTCGAGGCTGGACCGACGCCAGGCCATCCGCCCGTTCACCGAGACATACTCCCAAGCGCTAGGCAAGCCGGCGTCCGGTTGCGCCAGGTTGTCCCGCAGCACCTGGGGCCAACCGGACGGATCCACCGGTTCGCTGAAGGCGTCCACCAGATCGTTTTCCACCGTATCCCAGATCGCCAGCCCATCGGCCCAGTCCCGGGACATCAGCCCAAGGTAGGGGCGCCAGGTCATTTCCCCGACGCGAGCCGCTTGATCGTTATTGTCGAAACTGTCCTGGGCGGCGCTAAGCCAATCGATGAAGCGCTCTTGCGTTATCCACCCATTGCGCTGGACGGCATCGGGATACCGGGCGGTCAGAATGAAATTCCAATAGTCGTAATGCTCGTTCAGAAAACCTGCAAAAGGCACGCGTTGAGGTGCAAAGCGGGCACGCTGGACCGTAGTGAACATCGTGAAGTGCACTTCCAACTCCGCGATATCCGGCTGCTCCCGGTCCAGGATGCGAGCTTGCAAGCGGCTGCGCAGGGCCTCCAGTTGCTCGCCGAAGTCCGCAAGCCGGGGCGCGAGCTCGGCGTAGACGGTGCCATAACCCGTGTAATGCTGGAGGACCGCGCCGGCCCTCACCCGGTCGTTGTAGGAAAGCCCAGTATCGGCGCGGGTACTGGCTTCGGTCATCGCGGTGGAGAACCAATCGATGAAACGCCGATTGCCGGCCTCGTCGCGAGCCGCCTCCAGAGAACTTTGGAAGGTAGGAAAACTGTCCAACCAGGCATCGACCGTGTAGCGAAAAGCGTCTAGCTTGAATACGCGAAGCGCTTGGATCTGCGCACTGGGCAGCGGGTTATCGTGAAGAAGCAATACCAGGCCGTCAGGATCTGGCCGGGCGCCAAGCGCGGGAAGCAGCTCGTCCTGAATGTTGTTGATGCGGTTACCCTTGAGGTCAAGAAAAGCGTTCTCTGAAGGATTGGCAAGCACGGTCAGTGCCAGGGCCGGAACCTTGTCGAGTCCGGTTCTGGCCAGTTCCAGTTCCCGAAGTTGCGTCAGTTCGGGCAGGCTGGGGAGATGGGTGCAGTTATTGCCGTTCAAGCGCAACCTTTTCAACGACGTGGCCGTGCGCAGAAAGGCACTGCCTGCCTCATCCAGCCGCAGGCCACAACTCATGAGATCCAATGCGAGCAGTCCGGGCAAGGCCGTGATTGCCTGCAACTCCTGGGGGGTAAAATGCAGGTTCTCGCTCCATACCACCTCGCGCAGGGAAGGCAGCCCGGCCAGGCTATTGATGGCGGCGATCATTGCGGCGCTGGTCGACGATTCTGCGTTACTGCTGATGCCGGACAGGTCCAAGGCTCGTAAATTAATCGCCGAATCGACGCCAAGCAAAGGCGCAAACACCTCCGCGGTGATGGCAAGGGGATTGTGGCCCAATGACAGCTCCATCAACCCGCGCAGCTCGCCCACTGCCACGGGAATCGCCGTGAGGAGGTTATCGTCCAGGCTCAGCATATCGAGGTTGGGAAACAGCCGGAGAAAATCCGAAGGATCTTCGTCCAGGCTCAAGTCCGCCAGCGTCAGCTCTTCGATGTGGTCGAAATTCGCGTTGATGGGAGGAAGCCGCCCGATGCCGTGCCCCTCCAAATGCAAGCTTATCTCGCCGCCCTCCCGATGTGGGTCGGGTGCGCGCCGCCAGGCACGGCGGATTTCCTCTGCCACGGCGGTGCGCTGGCGGACTCGCGCCTCGGTGTCATAGAGGCTTTCCACGGAATGATGGGCCTCATTATGAATTACCCAATGATGCAATCCTTCGTCAAGCGCAGTCCATTGGGCCTCCAATCCGCCGAGCAAATCTTCCAGGCTGATCCCCTCGCGCCGCGCCTGCTCGGCCAAAGTCAGCCGAAGCCGCCCCAACGCTATGCCTGCGTGGCTGGGATACAGTTGCTCGAGTCGATGGTCCAGCCCCTGGTGCCATTCCTGTAGCGGAATCCGTCCGCGACCGCTAAGCGGGTAACCCAAGCGTCCATTCAGCCACTGGGGACGCGGGCCGTCATCACCGATGCCTTTCATCGACAGAAAGGATCGCAATCCCTGCCGGTCCTCCAGTGCCTGGGCGAGTAGCTGAGCGCGCAGCTTGTCCGCTTCCCAGATATTCAAGCCCAACGCCTGGCGCGCGTCGTCTGGCATGGCTCTGAGCAAGGCCTCCTCCAGCGCCAGGGGGCCAGCCAGCTCTTCACCATATTCGTCAAAGGGGCGGTATTTATCGTCTTCCTGGCGAATGACCTTGATGGGGCCTTCTGCTTCCACTTCGATCGGCCCTCTCAGTTCCCGTGACCATAGGCGCAAATGCAGCCGGCCTTGGGCCTGCGGCGAGCGGCCGAGCAGGCCCATGACAATGCGATCACGATCACCGCTGTTTTCACCGCGTGCCAAGGCACCCAACGCACGGCTCAGGCGCAGCTCGCGCAAGGCTTGCGCGCACCGTTTGCCCAGGCCTTCATTCACTCGGCCATCAAGCAAGCGCAGTCGATCCTGGCCGGTGGTCTCCCGGGCAAGCTCATTGGCGATGGATTCCGGCAAGCCGGGAAAGGCTCGGCGTACTGGCGCGGCCAAAGGATCGAGCAAGATGGGTCGGCGCATGCCCTTGGTCAGCCGAGCGGCGTTGCGCTCCAATAGCTCGGCCCAGCGTTGAGCCAGCAGATGACTGCGTTCCGCCGGACGCAAGCCGAAGCTGCTTTGCCCGAGGATCGCGGTCTGCTCATCCGAGTCAAGGCTGACCAGCACGTAGGACGCCCAGGCATCGTGCTCCAGGTCAGCCTTGGTCAGGCGAACAGAACGTGTGTTGGCCTTATTCCCCACGGGATAAAGCGTCACCTCGTCGTAATAACGCAGCGTCAATTTTTTCGGCCAGCCTGGCAGTTCAACCAGTGTCTGGACGATCCGAAAATGTTTGCCACCTGGAGCCTCATCACGACGCAGACGCTCGATGGTATGCCGCAGCCATTGCCAGTTTCGGGCCTCATCCAGCGCGTCGGCGAATATGGCCGGCAACGGCTGTCCCTCGACTTGCAGGTAGCGCAGATGTGCCTCGCTGATTCCGACCTGACGCTGCAGCGCAAGAATCGTCACGTCATCGAGTTCGCCAGGCGTCTCGACGAAGGACCGCACCAGCTCCAGGTTGCCCCGCTGCATCGGGTCACGATGCGCCCATTGCCAACCGCGGCCACGGCTCCACGCCAGCGGAGGCCTGATGCCTCGGTGCCCGACGGGCAATCGCAGGTTCAAGGCATCGCCGGTGCCTTGGACTTCGAAGTATCGATCGTCGATTCGCACCCAGGCCTTGTCGATTGTTCGCCAGACACCCCAGGCATCCTGCTCGGCCTCCACGGGTGGCAATCGTCGCGCCTGGAAAGGCGTGACATCGCCATTCCACAAGCGCGTGCTGCCATCCTGAACTTGCATGGGCTCGATGGCGCCGCCGATAAAACCCAGGTAGGCACCTTGAGCGATTCCGAACAATACGTTGAAGATATGCTCGATGCCTTCCTGGGCATGCCCTTGATTGAATGCCTGGATGCCCTCGAAGATTTCGTACACGAGGCGCACGCCGCCTACCGCCGCTGCCGTCATGCCGATGGGCGCACAAAACGGGAAGAAGGTCGCGGCGAGCATCAACGCACGCTCGACCAGGCTCTCCCAGTAGGCAAGGCGAGCCAACTGCGCCTGCCAGTCCAGATACCGGGTCGGGACCATCAGCGTAGCCGCGTTGTCGAGGACTTGGCCGCGCCATTCGTTGTAGCAAGCGGTCCACGGTTCTACACGTAGATCACCCATGCCCCAGGCAACCTTGGGCATGGGAATCCGGATACGTTGACGGCTGCCATCCTCGCCCCGCTCCCCGTCGCGCCAGCCGGTGATCCTGGCGTAGAGCTCCTGGATCACGTTGGGGTTGTTGTCCACCCGCCATTCCACCTGATCATGGAGAGCCGTCCCGAGCAAAGCCTGCAGACGCAACGGAAAATACTCCATCAGGCGCTCGCGATAGCGGCGTCTGCGTACCCGCTCAGTGAGTTCTGCGGACATGGCTTGCAGGCTGGCAAACTGCTTGAGGGGCGCCACTTCATCGTTGGGAATGTGCAGGACAATCGGCCGCACGCCGCTGGCGTCCCCTTGCACGCCCCAATACACCCGCGCGCCAAACAGCGGCACCGACAACAGCTCCAGGGACTTGACCTCGCAGGCCAGGGGGACGACGGGCCGCTCTTCGAGTTGGATGCCAACGTGAGCCAGCAACCGCACGCCGGTTTCATCGAGGCGCCCGTTCAGTTTCGCCTCGTAGGCATCATGAGTCAGCTGACTGCGTGCATACGCCATGTAGAGGTTGGCGATGGCTGGAATTTCGCTGCCAATGCGCGGCAGCTTCCCTTCCAACAACTGGCGGTAAGCCCCGCCTACGTCCACTCGGCGACACAGCCGCGCGAACTCTGCCGGGCTCATGGGTAAAGGCGCGGTGTCCGACGGCGCGCCCCATCGGGTAAATTCCTGTGGCCGCCCCTGAATGAAAAGTTCGCCCTTGGTATCGAACTCACCGCCGATGACCGCATCGCCGGGAGGATAATTGGCCATGGCCGCCTTGATCACCGACAACGTGGGATCAATAACGTAGGGCCCGCGCCTGACCCTCGCACGGCGTATCGCGTCCGCGTGGTCGCCGACGCCGTTTATTGGACGCCAAGCCTGTATTTGCGGCTCAGCCTGCAGCAGTTCGCTGGCGAAGGCTTCCGGTGCAGGCAAGTCGACCAGGAGCGCATTGAGCGCATCGCTGTCGCGCTGCAATTGCTGGACAAGCACCTTGAAGCGCTTCTGGTCCGCACGGGGGGCTCGCTTCAACCAGGCTGGCAGCCTGGCCTGGATAAACTCGATATGGGTAGTTTGAATGGACATGGCAGACCTCCTTCCTTGGGGTCGATTTAGCGTTCGAAATTTTGAGCACGCTCAGCTCAGGTGCGGGGGATGCTCTCGGAAACGATCACTTTTTGAAACCATCGAACCGTTGCAAGGGGTTACACCACCAACGTCAACCACGCCGACACCAGCAGCAACACCGCCATGATCCGGTTGAAGCGCCCCATCGCCACGGCGGAACGGCAGAACCTTGCGGCGCCCCGCCCCAAGTAAGCCCAGGCGGTCATGCATGGAATGGAAATCGCGAAAAAGGCCAGGGACAGCCAGAGCACCCGCACGGTACGGTCCGCCTCGGCACCGGCGAATACGCTGACCACCGCCAGCGCCATCATCCAGGTCTTTGGGTTTACCAGTTGCAAACCGGCCGCTCCCACCAGCCCAAGCCGTGGACCTTCCACCGGTCGATCCGGGTCGATGGCCTCGGCTGGTGCGCTGAAAATCTGCCAGGCCATCCAGCTCAGCCAGGCGATGCCGGCCCAGGACAGGACCGTTTGAATCGTCGCGTGCCGCGCCAGCACATCACCGAGCCCGGTGCCCACCAACAACACCAGCAGCGCCGCCGCCGCGCAGGCGCCGAGGATGATCGGCCATGTGGTCGCCAGGCCGTAGCGAGAGCTGTGGCTCAGCACCAGGATATTGGTCGGGCCCGGAGTGATGGAAGCGACAAAGGCAAACAAGGCAAACGGCAGCAACTGGTCCATGAAGCAATTTCTCGGTAGATGATCGTGAAGCTGATCATCCCGACGCGGCCGGGCTCAGTCTGGAACAATTGAGCAGCGTTTTCGATAATCCGCCGGGCTCAAGCGATAGGCGCGCTGGAACCAGCGGCCCAGGTGACTCTGATCGGCAAAGCCGAGCATGGCCGCCACGGTCGCGGCGCTTTCACCGCTGGCGAGCAAGCGTCGCGCCCGGGCCAGGCGCAGCTGGATCAGGTACGCATGGGGCGCCAGGCCGAAGGCGGCCTTGAACGCACGACTCAGGCGAAAACGATCCACGCCGGTGACGCGGGCCAGGTCGTCCAGGCCGATGTCTTCGCTCAAATGGCTGTGCAGGTAATCGCGGGCTTGCTGCGCGACCAGCGGCAGGCGCGGGTCGGGATTGATCCGTGCGCGCCAGTGCAGGTGTTGGGTCAGGTTCGACAGCAGCGTGTCGAGGGCGGTCTGGCGGACGATGAGAATTTCCTGCTCATGCAGGCTCTGGAAGGCCGTGGCCGTGGCCCATGCCAATCGTGCGTCATCGTTGAGGGTGGCGGCAAAGCCCAGCTGGGCATGGTCCGGGGCTTCTTCGAACAGTGAACGCAGCTCCCGCTCCAGCCATTGAGGTTCCAGATACAGGGTGCGATAGGTAAAGCCGTTTTCGTGGGGGGCATTGCCATCATGCAGCTCCCCCGGTTCCAGCAGGAACACCTTGCCTGGCGTGCTGTTGTATTGCTGTTGCCGGCAATGGAACTGCTGCACGCCCTGCTCCGTCACGCCCACCAGGTACGCATCGTGCCAGTGCGGATCGTAGGCATGGCCCTCGAAATGCGCGCGCACGGTCTCGATACCGGACGTGGCGTCCTGCTTGAGATCGATCCAATTGCGCGCTGTCATCGGCTGCCTCGCTTATGTCTCCGCTTGGGCAGATTAAACACTGTCGCCGGCTCAGTCTGGAAGATTTGTGCAGTTGTGCGGGAGCGATCCTGCTCGCTCCCAGCGGGAGATCCAGCCTTACGCGTCTGGCGTAATCAGCGGCAACACCGCCTCCACCGCCAACCGCGCCAGTTCCGCATCTTCCTCGGCCTTGACGCCGGATACCCCGATGGCGCCGATGCACTGGCCGTCGTGGCGGATCGTCACGCCCCCTTCGAGCATGCCCTGCAGATGCGGCGCGCTCAGGAAGGCGATACGACCACCGTTGATCATGTCTTCGAAGACCTTGCTGTCACGTCGGCCCATGGCGGCGGTGCGGGCTTTTTCGGTGGCAATGTAGGTCGATAATGGCGAGGCACCGTCCAGGCGCAACAGCCCCAGGGGATGCCCGCCGTCGTCCACCACGCAGACCGAAACGGCCCACTGGCGCTGGTGCGCCAGTTCCTTGGCCGCTACCAGAAGCTGAGCGACGTCCTGTTCCGTGAGTACCGCTTTGGTTTTCATGAATCACTCCATGCTATGCATCGTGAGGCCCGCCAGCCAACGCCGCGGGCCATGAACATGGCGAGGGTCATTCGCCATAGATATCGAAATCAAAGTACTTCTGGCGAATCCGGTCGTAGGTGCCATTGGCGCGGATAGTCGCCAACGCCTGGTTGAAACGGCTCGCCAACGGATCGTTATTGCGCACCGCGATACCAATGCCAGTTCCGAAGTATTGTTCTTCGACGAAGTTTGGGCCAACAAATTCGAAATCCTTGCCTTCGGGACGCTTGAGCAAGCTTTCGTCAATGGCCACCGAACTGGCCATGGTCGCGTCCAGGCGCCCGCCCAGCAGATCGAGAAAGACTTCGTTCTGCGAACCATAGCGGATCACCTCGGCGCCGACAGGGGCAAACTTCTCGGTGACGTAGCGATCGAAATTGGTCGCCCGCTGCACACCAATCCGCTTGCCCTTGAGCTGCGCCGGAATGTCAGTGATGCCACTGCCCTTGCGAAACACCAGGCGCGCCGGGATACGGTAGTAACGATTGGTAAAGTCCACCGATTGCATCCGTTCGGGCGTGATCGACATGGACGAAATCACCGCGTCGACTTTCTTCACCTTGAGCGCCGGGATCAAGCCGTCGAACTCCTGCTCTTTCCAGTCGCACCGAACCTTCATCTCGGCGCAGAGCGCTTGGCCAATGTCATAGTCAAAACCGACGATGGCGTTGTCCGGGGTTTTCGAGGCAAATGGCGGATAGGCCGCTTCGATGCCGATGCGCAACGAGGTTTCGGCGGCGTGCAGGTTGGCGCCGAAGGCCAGCAACGAGACGAAGCCCAGCTTGAGTGCAATGCGTTTAACGTTCATTCATCAGCTCCGGATGCGATGTTATTGATGTCGGACGCTCCAGGTGAAGTCGTCCGTTATGGCAGCAGCAAACGTGAACAAAGCGCGGGCGACAGCTCTGGCGGTCGTCTTGCCCGGTAACGGCACAGCAGCGGTCCGGCGGCGTTAAACCGCCGCGGTCACAATCAGTTCCAGCAGGATTTGCGGGTCGTCGAAGGCCACCTGCGCGGTGGCACGCGCCGGGGTGTGTTCGGCGTCGACCCAGTCGCTCCACAAGGCATTCATCGCCGCGAAATCCCGGCCCATGTCTTTCATCCAGATCTGCACGCTGAGCAGGCGACGCTTGTCGCTGCCCGATGCGGCAAGCAATTCATCGACCCGTTGCAGCACTTGGCGGGTCTGGCCCTGGATGTCCTGGCTGCAATCGGCCGCGACGATACCGCTGAGCCAGGCCACGCCGTTGTGCACGACGCTGCGGCTCAGGCGCGGGTTGCTTTCGATACGTTGGATGGTCATGACGGTTCCTCGACTGAGTGATGTTCACCGGCCAGTTGGGCCAGCGTGATGGGTTTGAGCGGTGAGCGAATGCGGTAATAGCCCACCTCGGCGGGCGGCACGCGGCGATGGGCAGCGATGATCTGGGTGACGGCCAAGCCGCATTGACGGCCCTGGCACGGGCCCATGCCGCAACGGCCGAACGCCTTGGTCTGGTTGGGGCCCAGACAGCCGAGGTCGACATAGCGGCGGATCTCGCCGGCTGTGACTTCTTCGCAGCGACAGACCATGACGTCGTCGTCGGGAATGCAGCCCTGCGTCGGGGGGCGATACAGTGCGTCGATCAGCGGTCGCGCGGCGCGGGCACGGCGCAAGGTTTTGTGAAGGGCACTCATCCGGTTGGCCTGGCCGGCAATCGCCAGGGCCGCCAGCCGGCCTTCCAATCGAGCCACCTGAGCGCCGCCGATGGCACCGCCGTCCCCGGCAATATAAATGCCCGGCGTACTGGTTTCGCCCGCGCCGTTGCGACGAGGGATCCAACACAGCTGCGACTCGCTCCAGTCATGTTCCAGGCGCAGCGACCAGCTGATTTGCGTGTGAGGCACCACGCCTTGATGCAGCAGGATCAACTCGGCAGGCACCCGGTGAGCGTGCCCGCCCGCGTCGAAAGCCAAGGCGCTGGCGCGGCCTTCGCCCTCGACCCGCAGGTTGCTGGCTCGGCGAAAATGACGGATGCCGGCACGCTGCAGCTCAGCCAGCAACGCGGCGCCTTTGAGCAAATCGCGCCAGCCGCGCAACGCCCCGGGAATCAAACGCCAGGCCCGCAGGAAGTCACGACGACTGCTGGTATCAACCAGCGCATCGATTGCGATGCCAGCGCGCAGGTACTGCACCGCCAGCAGATACAACAACGGGCCACAACCTGCCAGGACCACCGGACCCGCCGGCACCATCGCCGCGCTTTTGAGCAGGATCTGCCCGGCGCCGGCGGTCATGACACCGGGCAGGGTCCAGCCGGGAATCGGCATCGGACGTTCGAAGGCGCCGGTGGCGATCAGCAAATGTCGCCCCTGTATGACCCGTGCACGGCCTTCGATCAGGTAATGCACCTCACGTTGCGGCGTGACTTGCCAGATCGCCGCGTTGGGCAGGTAACGGGCGCCGCATTGCAGGAAATCTGCCGCCAGCGTCGCGCCAGCGCTGTAGTCATTGCCCAGCACCGCGCGGCTGCGGGCGTCGGCCTGAAGCACCTGGCGATAAATCTGCCCGCCAGGACTGGCCTGTTCATCCAGCACCACTACCGACAATCCATGGGCCCTGGCTTCGACGGCCGCGCTCATGCCGGCTGGTCCGGCACCGATGATGACCAGATCGATCTCGAGCTTATTCATCGGTCCCCTCCTCCTGCGCCAAGTTGACGGCACCCCGTTGGCGGCGCACACGCATGCCGGCGCGCACCGGCACCAGGCAAGACTGGACGTTGGCCTGGCCATCCACTTGCACCAGGCATTCGAAGCACACGCCCATCAGGCAATACGGCGCCGCGGGCCTACCGCTGACGGCGCTTTCACGGGTATGACGGATGCCACTGGCAAGCAGCGCCGCCGCCAGGGACACATCGCCTGGCACATTCATTGACTGGCCTTCAAACTCGATCAGCACGCTGTGTTGCGCGGCGGCCAAAGGCCGGAACAGGCGGTCAGCCGACATGACGCACCTCCATTGGCGAACTGAAGCGGTGCAGGCCGAACGGCTGTACGGCCGGATCATCGAATTCACCGGCGATCCACGGGGCCAGGCGCAAGGCATGGGCGGCCGCCAAGGTCACGCCGCTGTGGCAACTGACGACCGACAGGCCCGGGCAGCTTGAGGACGTTTCGTAGATCGGAAAGCCATCGGCGCTCATCACCCGCAGCGCACCCCAGGCCCGCACCAGCCGTACATCGCCCAACTGGGGAAAACACTGCACGGCGCGGCGTGCGATAGCGGCCATGACTTGGCTGCCGGTGCCGTCGTCGAAACCGGCGGATTCATGGGAGTCGCCCAACTGCACCGTGCCTTCGTCGGTCTGGCGTACGTAAGTGGTGGGGTAATGCAAAAAGGGCTTGAGTCGCTCGGTTACCAGGATCTGCCCACGGTTCGGCTGCACGGGCACGTCCAGGCCGACCATGGCACCCAGCGCGCGGTTGCCGAGGCCGGCGGCAAGAATGACCTGCCGGCCAAGCCAGCGCTGGTCCCCGGCGCGCACCTGGAAACCCTCGGCGTAAGGTTCGATTGCGTCGACGTGATAGCCGTTGAGCAAATTCACACCGCGCGCCCGACACGCTGCGTAGAGAGACCGTAACAGCTTGAGCGGATTGACGTGACCGTCCATGGGCGAAAAACATCCGCCCACCACTTCTGGACCGACGCCCGGCAGACGGCTGCGCAGTTGCGCCGCGTCCAGCAGCTCGTAGGGGTAATCACCTTCCAGGGCTTCGTGCAGCCAGGCCAGGCGAGCGGCTTCCTCGGCCATCTCCGCCTCGCTCAGGCACAGCTGGAAACCGCCCTGCTGGCGCAGATGAATATCAATGCCCGTATCGGCCTGCAACGCTGTGGCGAACCGCGGCCACAGCGTCACCGACTCGCGCGTCCATGTTGCATACGGGCTCATGCCGTAGCCCTTGCCCTGGACCCAGAGCAAGCCGAAGTTGCCCCGGGCGGCGCGAATCGCGTCGTCGCCCTCATCGAGCACGTTCACTTGGCGTCCTAGCAAGGCCAGGCCATAAGCGATGGACATGCCCACCAGGCCACCGCCGACAATGATCACATCAGCTTTTTGCATGAGCGCTCTTTTATCGTTTTGCCGGCAGGATTGTTCGCCAAGTAGGCGCACTGCGGCTCGATTTAGTTAATGCAGCCGATCCTAGGACGATGACTTACGCTTGAGAAATGCTTTATTTTGGTAAGTTCATGTCTTTTTGTTATGGGATTGAACGCGCTATGAACCTTCGTCAACTGGAAGCCTTTCGCGCAGTGATCCTTGGCCAGACGGTGACCCGTGCCGCTGAAATGCTGCACATCTCCCAGCCCGCCGCGACCCGGCTGATCGCCAGCCTGGAGGAAGACATCGGCTTCAGCTTGTTCGACCGCATCAAGGGCCGATTGCAGCCCACCGCCGAGGCCATGACCCTGTATCAGGAAGTGCAACGTTCGCTGCTGGGCGTGGAGCGTATCGCGCGCACCGCCCAGGACATTCGCAACCTCAAGCGGGGTTCGCTGCACATCGCTTGCGCGCCGGCCATGGGCTTGTCGTTCCTGCCACGGGCGATCGCCGCGTTCATGGCCGAGCATGACCAGGTGCAAATTTCATTGGTCGTGCATTCCTCGCGAGAAGTCGTGGATCTGGTGGTGGGCCAGCGCTGCGACCTGGGCCTGATCGTCTTGCCGAACACCTACCCAAGCCCCCGCGCCGAAAAGCTGCTGGCGACACGCATGCTCTGTGCCTTGCCCGCCGGCCATCGCTTGCAGGACCGCCAGACGATCAGGCCGGAAGACTTGCAAGGCGAGCGGTTCATTTCCTACCCGCAATCCATCGGCTCGCGCCAGCACATCGACGCGATCTTCGCCGCCCATGGCGTGGAGCGTGAGCTGCGCCTGGAAACCCAGCTGTCCCTGCCGATGTGCATGTTCGTTGAACAGGGCTTGGGCGTGGCCCTGGTGGACGCCATCAGCGCCGTTGAATACCAAGGCAACGGCATCGTCTTCCGCGCCTTCGAACCGGCGATTGAGATGGACTTCAGCATGCTGCTGCCGATCCACGGACCGCCGTCGAAACTGCAGGCGAGCTTTCTTGAGCACACCCAGCGATTCATCGAGGCGCAGGTACCGACGCAATACCGGTTCTAGGATGCCAATGGATCCATTGATGCGTACTACCCGTCTATTTTTCCCTCCAAAACGTTGACAAGCAAATTAGTTAAGAGAGTTAATGGATCCACAGATAAAAACAAAACCAGCCTGGAGATCCGTCTCATGTACCCAAAAAACACCTGGTACGTTGCCTGCACCCCCGATGAGATTGCCGATAAGCCACTGGGTCGGCAGATCTGCGGCGAGAAGATAGTCTTCTACCGAGGGCAGGAAGGCAAAGTTGCCGCTGTCGAAGACTTCTGCCCCCATCGGGGCGCCCCGCTCTCGCTGGGCTATGTAGAAAACGGCAATCTCGTCTGCGGCTACCATGGCCTGGTCATGGGGTGCGATGGCAAGACCGTCGAAATGCCCGGCCAGCGGGTACGTGGATTTCCTTGCAACAAGACCTTTGCCGTCGAGCAACGCCATGGGTTTATCTGGGTCTGGCCCGGTGAACAGGCGCTGGCGGACCCGTCGCTGATTCCTTATCTGGAATGGGCGGAAAGCGCTGAGTGGGCGTATGGCGGCGGCCTGTTCCATATCCACTGCGATTATCGCCTGATGATCGACAACCTGATGGACCTGACCCACGAGACCTATGTACACGCCTCGAGCATCGGCCAGAAGGAAATCGACGAGGCACCGCCGGTGACTACAGTGGAGGGTGATGAAGTGGTCACCGCCCGCCACATGGAAAACATCATGCCCCCGCCGTTCTGGCGCATGGCGCTGCGTGGCAACAACCTGGCCGACGATGTGCCGGTGGATCGCTGGCAGATCTGTCGCTTCACCCCGCCCAGCCATGTGCTGATCGAAGTCGGCGTGGCCCACACAGGCCATGGCGGTTATCACGCTGCGCCACAGTTCAAGGCATCCAGCATTGTGGTGGACTTCATCACGCCGGAAACCGAGACCTCCATCTGGTATTTCTGGGGCATGGCCCGGCACTTCCAGCCCCAGGACGACGCGTTGACCGCGAGCATTCGCGAAGGCCAGGGCAAGATTTTCAGCGAAGACCTGGAGATGCTCGAACGCCAGCAACGCAACCTGCTGGACCATCCGCAACGCAACTTGCTCAAGCTCAACATTGACGCCGGCGGCGTGCAGTCGCGTCGGGTCCTGGAACGCTGGATCGCCAGGGAGCGTGAGCAGCAGGCGGCGTTGATCGCCACGACGCAGCAGCCGCAACACGCGGAGCAACGGCCATGATCGAAGTCCAAGTCGCCGCACGGCGCGATGAAGCCCTCGACATCTGCAGCTACGAGCTGACGAGTATCGATGGTCAGCCACTTCCGCCTTTCAGGGCGGGTGCCCATATCGATGTGCATTTGCCCGATGGGCTGATCCGCCAATATTCGCTGTGCAACCACCCGGAGGAACGGCATCGCTACCTCATCGGCGTGCTCAAGGATCCCTCGTCACGTGGCGGTTCACGCGGTTTGCATGAACAGATCCAGCCAGGAACCCGATTGCTGATCAGCGAACCGCGCAACCTGTTCGCCCTCGCCCCGCAGGCCCGACGCAGCCTGCTGTTTGCTGGAGGCATCGGCATCACGCCGCTCCTGTGCATGGCCGAGCACCTGGCCCAAAGCGGCGCCGCGTTCGCGTTGCATTACTGCGCGCGGTCCAGGGAGCGCGCGGCTTTTGTCGAGCGCTTGCAGCAGTCGCCTTATGCCGACCGGGTGTTCCTGCACTTCGATGAACAGCCCACCACGGCACTGGATGCCGCGCGGGTATTGGCTTGCCCCGGCGACGACCTGCACCTCTATGTATGTGGTCCAGGTGGTTTCATGCAGCACGTCCTCGACACCGCCAAGGCCCAAGGCTGGCAAGAGCCCAACCTGCACCGGGAATACTTCGCCGCCGCGCCGACGGACACCTCGGCCGATGGCAGCTTCTCGGTGAAACTGGCTCGCAGCGGCCTCGTGTTCGAGGTGCCGGCGGACCGCAGCGTGGTGCAGGTGCTGGAAAGCCATGGCGTCGAGGTGCCGATCTCATGCGAGCAAGGCGTCTGCGGCACCTGCCTGACCCGCGTGCTGGAAGGCGTGCCGGAACACCGTGACATGTTCCTGACCGAGGCCGAGCAGGCGCTCAATGATCAATTCACGCCGTGCTGTTCGAGGTCGCGGACGCCGTTGTTGGTGCTGGATCTCTAAGCCCCACAATGGATACATCATTCTGACCGAAGGATCACCTTCATCCGCTCATCCGCCAACGCCGAGCCGAATACCTCGGCGTAACGCAACGTCGCGTTGGCATGCTCGCGCATGATCGCTTCGGCGCGGGCACCCTGGCGGCTGACGAGCGCGTCGAACACCGAGTGATGCTGCATGTGGGCGTAATTGAAGCGGCGGAACTCGCCGGCCATGTTCTGGCGATCCACCGCCAGGGCGGTCACTGAGGCGAATGGCAGGTGGTCATTGCGCGCCAGGGCATCGGCGATGGCCGGGTTGTGGCTGCCTGCGACGATGACTTGATGAAAACGCATGTTGAGGTCGTGATAGACCTCCAAGTCCTCTTCGGTCACATAGCCTTTTGCGAACAGTTCGTCGCCCTGTACCAGGCACCGTTCAAGCGTGCGACGGGCCTCGTCGGACAGACCGCGCTCGGCCGCTTGCCGGGCGGCGAGCCCTTCGAGCACGCCGCGCACTTCCACCGCTCCGGCGATTTCCTCGGCACTGACCGAACGTACCTGGAAGCCGCGCCCGCCAAAACGCACCAGCAACCCTTCCTGCTCCAGGGTGCGAAACGCCATGCGCACCGGCATCCGTGAGACGCCGAACAATTGCGCGGTGGGAACTTCCATCAGCCGCTCGCCCGCCGCCAGCTCGCCGGAGGCGATCATGCGACGCAATGCGACCAGGACCGTTTGGCCGGGCTTGCTCATCCAGGTGATTCCAGAGAAGAGAGAGCCGCCATAGTAATTGCAATCAATTGTGGGGGCGAGCGTACTCGCGCCCACAACGCGGCAGTGTCAGCCGACCGGTCCGGCGCGCAGGATCGTCGGGTCCTCGCCCCGGTACAGCGCCTCGACCTTCGCCGCGCGCCATTGCAACACCGCCCGCTGATTGATCGAGCCCTTGTCGGTGATTTCTCCTCGGTCGATGGACGCGGGTTCATCCAGCAGCGCGATCCATTCGACGCGACTGGCGTTGCCGTTGGCTTCGCGGTTCAGGCGGCGCAGCCAATCGGCGAACCACTGGCGCACCGGCGCGCTGGCCAGGACCTCGGCGTCACTGGCCTTCGGCCCCAGGCCCGACAGGCGCCGGCATTCGTGCAGGCGTGGCAGTACCAATGCGCCCAGGCACGGACGATCCGGTGCCGTCACCACCAGGTCTTGCACATAAGGCGTGCCTTCCAGCACCGCCCTGTTGCGCAGCGGCCCGACACTGACGAACACCCCGGAGGACAGTTTGAAATCCTCGGCAATCCGCCCATCGAACATCAGCCCCAGCTGTGGGTTGGCGGGGTCAGCGAGCTTGATGGCATCACCCGAGCAATAGAAGCCGTCCTGATCGAACACCTCGGCGGTCTGCTCGGGCGATCGCCAGTAGCCGGGCATGATGTGCGGCCCGCGAAAGCGTCCTTCGAACTTGCCGTCCACCGGCACCATCCTCACTTCGCAACCCGGCGCCGGCAAGCCGATGTAGCCAGCCATCGACAGTGGTCCGGTGGTGAAGGTGCAGGACGGCGATGCTTCGGTCATCCCCAGGCCGGCCATCATGCGGATTCGTTCGCCGCAATGCTGTTCGGCCACTTTGTCGAGTCGATCCCAGGTGCTTTGCGAAAGGCCCGCCGCGGCGAAGAAAAACAGGCTGATGCGTTTGAAGAAGCGCTCGCGCAACTCGGCATCCTGTTCCAAGGCGCTGACCAACTCTTCCCAGCCCTTGGGCACGGTCAGGTAGGCCGTCGGGGAAATTTCCTTGAGGTTGCGCAAGGTTTCAGCGAAGCCCTGGACGGTGGGCTTGCCATCGTCGAGATAGAACGTGCCACCGTTGTACAGCACGATACCGACGTTATGGCTGCCGCCGAACGTGTGATTCCACGGCAACCAGTCCACCAGCACCGGCGGCTCTTCGCCGAACACCGGAAAGGTCTGCAACAGCATCTGCTGGTTGGCGCAAAGCATGCGCTGAGTGGTGATTACCGCTTTGGGCAGTTTGGTGGAACCCGACGTGAACAGGAACTTGGCAATACTGTCCGGGCCGGTGGCGGCGAAGGCACGCTCGGCTTCGATGCCGCCCGGCTCTGCCAGCAGGCTGGCGAAGCTTGTCCGTCCGCGCCCCGCCATCTCGCCGCGCAGGGTGATCAATGGAATCTCCGCCCGCAACACGGCGTTGACCGCGCGCTCAAACGGCGCCGCGTCGCTGACGAACACCAGCCCCGGCTGCAGCACGTCGCAGACATGCCGCAGCTTGGCGAAATCCTGGGACAACAGCGAGTAGGCCGGCGAAACCGGGCAGTAAGGAATACCGGCGTACATGGCCCCCAACGCCATCTGCAGGTGCTCGATGTCGTTGCCCGACAGCAACGCCAAGGGTTTTTCCGCCGACAATCCATACGCCAGCAGGCCTTGGGCGATGGCTCGCACGCTGTCGAGCATTTGTGCATAGCTGACGTGACGCCACTCACCCTTGTCTTCGCGGGCGGCAATGAACGTCTGGTCTGGCCGTACCTGCGCCCAGTGCACCAGGCGATCGAGCAAACGCGCCGGCAGCGGAGCCAGCGGTTCCAGGGAGCGCATGTGCAGAACGCCCTGCTCTTCGCGCACTTCAACGGCTGGATGGCCGATCGACACCTGGCGATAACGCACAGGCTCGGGCCGGGAGGATGATCTGAACTCGGAACTCACGGTGCATCTCCTCCATCAAGGCACGCTCGGGTCGCGCAAAACGAGCCGAGCGTGGCAGCGTGTGGCTGCGGCCTTGGAATTTTTTGTTATGTCTGGCCTGCGGCGGGCGGCGGCTTTCAGGGCTCAGCCGCCCGTAGTGCCGTGGGTTTCAGATCGGATAATGTCGGGGGCCGTTCTGCATCGTCACCCAGCGCAACTGAGTGAAATGCTCGATGGACGCCTTGCCGCCGAAGCTGCCGTAACCGCTGGACTTGACCCCGCCGAAAGGCATTTGCGCCTCGTCGTGCACCGTCGGGCCATTGATGTGGCAGATGCCCGACTCGATCCGCTGGGCCAAGGCCAAGGCGCGACTGGTGTCGCGGCTAAAGATCGCCGCGGACAAGCCGAACTCGGAGTCGTTGGCCAGGCGCAGCAGCTCTTCATCACCCTCGCCGCGCAGCAACACCGCCACCGGTCCGAAGGACTCTTCGCGGTACAGGCGCATCTCGGCGGTGACGCCATCGAGCAAGGTCGGCTGCAGAATGCTGCCGTCCAACTGACCGCCCGCCAGCAGCTTCGCGCCTTTAGCCAGGGCATCGTCGATCAGCCCCTTGATGCGCTGCCCCGCGCTGGCGTCCACCAGCGAACCGAGCACCGAATCGCTCGCCGAAGGGTCGCCGGCGCGCAAGGTAGCGATCTTTGCGGTCAGTCGGCTGATAAAGGCATCGGCCACGCGGGCGTCGACGATCAGCCGCTCGGTGGACATGCAAATCTGGCCCTGGTTGAAGTAGGCGCCGAAGGCGGCCGCTTCCACCGCTGCGTCCAGATCGGCGTCGTCCAGCACCAGCAGCGGCGCCTTGCCGCCCAGTTCCAGCAGTGCCGGCTTGAGGTGGCGCGCCGACAGTTCGCCAACGATGCGTCCGACATGAGTCGAGCCGGTGAAGTTGACCCGGCGCACCGCCGGGTTGGCGATCAGGCGCTCGACGATGGCCGGCGCATCCGCCGGCGCGTTGCAGATGACGTTGACCACACCGTCACCCAAACCTGCGTCTTGCAGCACCTGGCCGATCAGCCGATGCACCGCCGGGCTGATTTCCGAGGCCTTGAGCACCACGGTGTTGCCGCAAGCCAAGGGCATGGCAATGGCGCGGGTGGCGAGAATCACCGGGGCGTTCCATGGCGCAATGCCCAGCACCACGCCGCAGGGCTGACGCAAGGCCATGGCGAAACTGCCGGGCACGTCCGAAGGAATAATTTCGCCATTGATCTGGGTGGTCATGGAGGCTGCTTCGCGCAGCATGTTTGCCGCCAGGTGCACGTTGAAACCGTACCAATTGGCCATGGCACCGGTCTCGCCGGCGGCGGCAATGAATTCGCCGCTGCGGGCCTGCAACTGCTCGGCCGCGCGGAGCAAGCGGGTGCGACGTTCGTTGGGCGCAAGCGCCGCCCAGGCGGGAAACGCCGCTTGCGCAGCCGCCACGGCGGCGTCGGCGTCTTCCAACGTGGCGGCGGCCACGCGAGACACCACTTCACCGCTCACCGGGTTGCAGCGCTCGAAGGTCCGGCCGTCACGGGCGGGACACGACTGGCCGCCAATCAACAGGGGCACGTCCAGCATGGTGATTCCTCTTTTTTGTCTTTATCGGGAACACGTTCACAGTAGCGCCGAGGGCCTTGGACGAACAGCCCGCGGGCGCACGATGGCGCCCGCCGCGCGGATGTCTCAGCGCTTGTAGGCTTGCAGGCCCGGCTTGATGCTCTTCTCGTCGAGGAACTGTTTCATGCCCTGCTCGCGACCACCTTCAGTGTCGAGCAAGCGCGACTGGTCCAGCTTGGCGTAGAGGTAATCCTCGTTTTGCTCCCAGGTCAGTTCGCGGCAGCGCTTGAAGCCATGCTTGGCCGCGCGCAGCACCACGGGGTTTTTCTCCAAGAGGTTGCGCGCCAGCTCAATGGTGACTTCGCGCAACTGCGCCAACGGCACGCTTTCGTTGACCAGGCCCATTTCGGCGGCTTTCTGCCCGCCAAACGTCTTGCCGGTCATGATGTAGTACAGCGACTGGCGATGCCCCACGGTGTCGGCCATCGCCTTGCTGACCAGGTTGCCGGGCGGAATGCCCCAGTTGATTTCCGACAGGCCGAACGTCGCCTCGTCGGCGCAGATCGCCAGGTCGCACGCCACCAGCGGACTGAAACCGCCGCCGAAGCACCAACCGTTGACCATCGCGATGGTGGGCTTGGCGTACATGCGCAGGAGTTTCCACTGCCATTGCGAGGCTTCGCGACGGATCTTCTCCTGAAGGATTTCCGGCCCGGCGTCCACTTCGCGGAAATATTCCTTGAGGTCCATGCCGGCGGTCCACGCTTCACCAGCGCCAGTCAGCACCAGCACGCCAGCGGCCGGGTCCTGTTCCAGGGTCTCCAGCACATCGATCATCTCGCGGTTGAGGGTCGGGCTCATGGCATTGCGTTTTTCCGGGCGATTGAGGATGACCCAGGCGATGCCCTCCTCGATCTCGACCTTGACGGTTGTCCAGCGACCTTCGTAATTGCTCATGGCGCGTGCTCTCTTGTTCTTGGCTGAAGATGAACAAAAACTAACCTTGAATATTAGTTATGTCAATTAACTATTAATCGATTTACCTGTAATTTTTGGTCCGATTGAATGAACCCGCGAATCAGAAAAAATCCATACGACCGTAGCCACCGCGCGGCAACCTCGGCAAACTGGATAGCCTTGTTAATCACTGACCTTGAGGATGCACCTTTCGATGGCCAAGTCTTCCAAGCTTGCCGAACCCGCTGCCGAGCCCCTGGCCGACAGTACCGACACGCAGGCGCCGATGGACTCCGCGCTGGATGACCTGATTGGTTATGCCCTGCGCCGCGCCCAGTTGAAATTGTTCCAGAACCTGATCGGCCGGCTCGCAGTCCACGACCTGCGACCCGCGCAGTTCTCGGCCCTGGCGATCATCGACCAGAACCCCGGCTTGATGCAGGCGGACCTGGCCAAGGCATTGGCCATCGAGCCGCCGCAAGTGGTGCCGCTGTTGAATAAACTCGAAAGCCGCGCCTTGGCCGTGCGGGTGCGCTGCAAGCCGGACAAGCGCTCCTACGGGATTTTCCTGAGCAAGACCGGCGAAACGCTGCTCAAGGAGCTCAAGCAGATCGCCGCCCAGAGTGACCTCGATTCCACCGCTGCGCTCAACGGTACCGAGCGGGAAGAGCTGCTGCGGTTGTTGAAGAAGGTTTACCAGCAATAGAAAAGCCGGTTCCCCTGTGGCGAGGGGATTTATCCCCGCTGGGCTGCGCAGCGGCCCCTGCCCCAGACGCCTCGGTCAACCAGCCATACCGCGGCGGCAGTTGAATAGGACTGCTGCGCAGTCCAGCGGGGATAAATCCCCTCGCCACAAGAGTTCTTTCACAGGAAGTCTTCCCCAAGTCACCAAATCGGCACGCTGTACGTCACCAGGAAACGGGTCTGATTCTCGTCGCGAAACGCCGCCGTGCCCGGAAAGTCGTTGCGATAGATCGACTTGCGCGCCAGCAATCCGACATTTTTCAGCGGACCACTCTGAATCACATAGCCCAGTTCCATCTGGAATTCGCGCTCCTTGCGATCCTCGGCATTGAGGGCCGCCAGCTCAATATGATCGCCACGCACGTAGCGCAACCGGGTTCGCAGGCCAGGCACGCCGACGGCGGCGAAATCGTAGTCGTGAATCGCCTGCCAGGTACGCTCCTTGGCGTTGAGGAAGTCCGAACTCATGGTCATCTCGCTCAAGCCCATCAACTCGGTGCCAGACACGTAAGGCGTCGCCGTGTCGCCGCTGGAGTGCATATAACCCAGGCTGACGCGATGCCCGCCGAAGCGATAGCCGACCAAGGCCGAAACGTTGCGGTTATCCACCTTGCCGGCCTTGGCGGCGCCCTCTTCGTCGCTGAAAAAACTGCGCAAGTCAGTGGTCAGCACGCCATCGCCGAGGGGCAGGTTGTGCAGCAACGCGAGAGTGTTCTGCTGGTACAAGTCCGCCACTTCGGCGTGGTAGGCGCGCAGGCTGAGGTCTTTGTTGACCTGATAATCGCCGCCGGCATAAGCCATGTGAGACGAGGTTGCCGAGCCGTTGAAACGGCGATTGGGCGAGGCGATGGTCATCGGCTGGTAATCGGTGGAATCGCGCCGGGCGATGCGATCGATGTAGCCGGTATTCAGCGTCAAACCGTCAATGTCCTTGGAACTGAGTGTCGTCCCACGAAACGTCTGGGGCAGCAACCGAGACGGGCTGGCGAAGGCAAACGGCAGGAAAATCGACACGTCGCCGGTCTTCACGGTTGTTTGCCCGAAACGCAGCTTGCCGGTCAGGCCCAAGCGGGAATATTCATCCGCCGCGCGCTTGTCGCTGCTGGACACGGGCAACAGTTCGGTGCCGCTGCGATCCGGTGACGAATCGAGCTTGATCCCCAGCAATCCTCTCACGTCCAGGCCAAACCCGACCGTCCCCGGAGTGAACCCCGACTCCACGTTCATGAAGACCCCCTGGGCCCATTCCCGCGCGGCAGTCTTGGCGCCGTCGTCCTTGTAGTCGCGATCCATGTAGTAATTGCGCAGGGTCAGCGTGCCGTGGCTATCGTCGATGAAGCCTTCGGCCTGCGACACGCTGCAGAAAAGGCCCAGCCCGGCGCCGGCCAACCAATGAATGAGGGGTGAAACTGAGCCCGCCCCATGGGCGTCCCTTATGAGATCTGGCATGTTCGATGTCCGCTTCTTGTTGTTGTTTTCGATCGAGGCAGCCCCGGATGTTGGGGCGGTGCGGACAGAGAATGGAAACGGCGCGGGTGCTTCGTCAATCCGAAGTGACCGATAATCGAACATTAATATCGTTAACTAAAATCCCCGCTGGCTACCCTGCCTGCGTCAATTTATTGATTTGAAATAGAAAACAGGCGTTTTTGCCTGTTGGTTTCGTGCGATTCATTTTTTAGTTAGCTTTGTTAATCTAATCCTGCGCTGCCGGTTTCCTGTCAAACCGCAGCCCCGACAACAACAATAAGAGGATTTGCCATGAACCGTCCGCCGCGTCGTGCGACGTTGACCATCGCTTTGTGTTTCATCGTCGCGTTGATCGAAGGGTTTGATCTTCAGTCCGCCGGCACCGCCGCTGCCGGCTTGCGCCAGACGTTTACCCTGGACCCGAAAATGATGGGCTGGGTCTTTAGCGCCGGCATCATCGGCCTGCTACCGGGTGCGTTCTTCGGCGGCTGGATCGCCGATCGCATCGGACGCAAGAAAATCCTCGTCGCCGCGGTCCTGCTGTTCGGTGTGTTCTCCCTCGGCACCGCTTATGTCGAACAGTATTCCACCCTGCTGTTGGTGCGTTTCATGACCGGCCTCGGCCTCGGAGCCGCCCTGCCTAACCTCATCGCCTTGTGCGCCGAGGCGGTGGGCGAACAACGACGCGGCACGGCCATCAGCGTGATGTATGCCGGCGTTCCGCTTGGTGGCGCGCTGGCGGCGGTGGTCGCGATGACGTTCGGCGAGCACTGGCAGATGACCTTCTTGATCGGCGGCCTGGCGCCCTTGCTGGTGGTGCCGATGATGGTGCTGTGGCTACCGGAGTCCAGCGCGTTCAAGCAGGTCCGGGACGCTGGCGGCGAAGTCCGCGGTTCTGTTGGCCAGGCGCTATTCGGCGAAGGGCGAGGCCTCACTACCCTGGGCCTCTGGCTGAGCTATTTCTTCACCCTGACGGTCATGTACATGTTGCTTAACTGGCTGCCTTCCCTGCTGTTGGAACAGGGCTTCAGCAAACCCCAGGCCGGCTTGGTGCAGATGCTGTTCAACATCGGCGGCACCCTCGGTTCGCTGGTCGGCGGGCTGTTGCTGGACCGCTGCAATGGCAGCAAGGTGGTGGTGTTCGTTTACGCCGGCCTGCTGAGCGCCCTGGCCGGGGTCGGGGTGTCAGTCGGCATCGTGCCGATGGCTATTGCCGGGTTTGCCGCTGGGTTGTTCGTCATGGCAGCGCAACTGGTGCTCTACGCCTTGGCACCGCCCTCCTACCCGACCGTCGTTCGCGCGACAGGTGTCGGTGCCGCGGTGGCCATCGGACGCCTGGGCTCGGTGGCCGGGCCTTTGGCGGCCGGGCAGATCCTTGCGGCTGGGGGTGGTACTACCGCCGTGTTGCTCGCGACTTCGCCCGGGTTGGTGATTGCTACGGTGGCCATTCTTGGCGTGATTCGGCGTTCGACTGGGTCGCGGTTGGCGGGTTCTGGGGCTGTTGCTGGGAGCTCCTGATTCTGATTTTCAAGGCTGATAATACATACCGATCGTTCCCACGCTCCTGCGTGGGAATGTCGCCCGGGACGCTCCGCGTTCCGCTTCTGGAAGGTGACGCAAAGCGTCACGGGATGCATTCCCACGCAGAGCGTGGGAACGATCAAAACACCCTATCACCCCTTAACCCACCACTCCCGCCGACTAAGCACAGGTTTTTTTAAAAACACCCTCTGCGGCAACAGCAACCAAGCCAACGCCGGCAACAGGATCAACGCCCCCAGCATGTTCACCAAAAACATGAAGGCCAGCAAAATCCCCATATCAGCCTGAAACTTGATCGGCGAAAAAGCCCAGGTCGATACCGCCACAGCCAACGTCATCCCCGTGAGCAACACCACTTTCCCAGTGAACAAAAGCGCCTGGTAATACGCCTGGGCCAACGTATCGCCGGCACGCATCCGCGCCAGGATCACGCTCAACACATACAGCGCATAATCCACACCGATCCCCACGCCCAATGCAATGACCGGCAATGTCGCGACTTTCACGCCCATGCCCAACCCCACCATCAGCGCTTCACACAGAATAGAAGTGAGCATCAGCGGCAGCATCGCGCACAGGGTCGCGCGCCAGCTACGAAACGTCAGCAAACACAG
This sequence comes from Pseudomonas marvdashtae, assembly GCF_014268655.2. NCBI lineage: Bacteria > Pseudomonadati > Pseudomonadota > Gammaproteobacteria > Pseudomonadales > Pseudomonadaceae > Pseudomonas > Pseudomonas marvdashtae. The sequence continues at coordinate 2,737,862 of NZ_JABWQX020000001.1, read as the reverse complement.
CAGGCTGACCGCACCGTAGACCCAGAACAGCATCTCGCGCATGGACTTCTTCACCACGATGTTCGTCGCCGCTTCGATCCCCGCGCTGCCGGCTGCCAACATGAATTTGACCTCTGGCAACGAGTGCCCAGCGATGAATTTCTCACTGGCCTCCACCACGCGGTTCAAGGTGTCAGCCTTGTGATCGGACAGGTAGACGTACAGCGAGAGCATCGAGCAACCCTGGTTGAACAGTTCTCGCGGCGCACGGGTTTGCACCGCGCCCAGCGCGCCGTCGTTGGGGATCAGTTCGTACCATTTGAAGTTGCCTTCGTTGTAACCGGCCGTGGCGATTTTGCTCAGCGCGGCCATCGAGGTGGTCGATTCCACGCCAGGCAGTTGCTCCAATTGCCAGGCCAGCGCATCCACCGCCGACAGGCTGGCGTAACGGGTGCATTGATCCTCTGGGGTCTTGATCATGACCACGAAGATGTCCGAGCTGGCCGCATAGTTTTGCGTCATGAACAGCGCATCGCGGTTGTAACGCGAGTCGGCCCGCAGCTCCGGAGCGCCAGGGTCCAGGTCGCCGATTTTCAGGTGCAGGCTCACGGCAAAACCGAACGCGGCCAGCAGCAAGCCAACCAGCATGGCGCCAATGGCCCAGCGTCGCTGGGTGAACAGATCGAGTGCACGCCACAGTGGATGCTTGACCTGCGCCTGCTGCTCGGTGGTTTCCGCACTCAAGCTGCGTTGCGCCGCCGCCGGGCTGACGCCGATGTAGCTGAGCAGGATCGGCAGCAGGATCAGGTTGGTGAAGATCAGCACCGCCACACCTAGGCTCGCGGTGATTGCCAGGTCCTGGATCACCCGGATATTGATCAGCAGCAACACGGCGAAGCCCACCGCATCGCACAGCAACGCGGTGATGCCAGCGGCGAACAGCCGACGGAAGGTATAACGCGCGGCGACCACCCGGTGAGTGCCACGGCCGATGTCCTGCATGATGCCGTTCATCTTCTGCGCGCCGTGGCTCATGCCGATGGCGAACACCAGGAACGGCACCAAGGCCGAGTACGGATCGAGCTCGTAACCGAGCAAGGCAAGCAGGCCCAGTTGCCAGAGCACCGCAGCCAGTGAGCACGTCACCACCACCAGGGTGCTGCGCGCGCAACGGGTGTAGCCAAACAGCACCAGGACCGTCACCAGCACCGCCACCACGAAGAACAGCAGGACCTGAGTCATCCCCTCGATCAGGTCGCCGACGATCTTGGTGAAACCGGTGATGTGGATTCGCAGGTCGTCAGTCTGGTACTTGTCGCGCAACGCCTCCAACTGCCGGGAGAAATCGCCATAGTCCAGCGCCTTGCCCGTCTGCGGATTGATTTCCAACAAAGGAACGAAGATCACGCTGGACTTGAAATTGCCGGCCACCAACTGACCGACTTCACCGGAACGGGCCACATTGGTCCGCACCTGTTCGATGCTGGTCGCCGAGCCATCGTAGTCGTCAGGAATGACGGTGCCGCCATCGAGCCCTTCTTCAGTCACGGCGGTCCAGCGCGTAGTCGGGGTCCATAACGACTTCATGTAGGGTCGATCGACACCTGGCAGCAGGTAAAGCTCATCGTTGAGCTTGGCCAGGGTGTCGAGGTAATCCTTGGTGAAGATGCTCCCCTGCTTGACCTCCACAGCGACGCGCAGCGAGTTGCCCAGGCCGCTCAACTCACTGCGGTTCTCAAGGAAATTGGCGACGTAGGGATGCCCGGTGGGAATGGTCTTCTCGTAGCTGGCATTGATGCCGATGCGCGTGGCTTGCCAGCCGAGCACCAGCGTCACCAGCAGGCACAGCAGGACCACCAGCGGTCGATGGTTGAAGATCGCCCGCTCGGCGAAGTTGCCCGAGGCCCGGTCGAAGTCTTCCTGGCGGCCGATCACGGTTTGGGTTCTGTCGTCTTTCAAGTTTGACTCCTGTTGCACGAGCCGTGGCCCGATAGCGCTACACCGTGAAGTTTCAAGGTTTACCCGAGGCCAGCGGATCCTGGTCGGCGGCCACGCCGCTCAAACCGACACTGGCCAGACTGCCGTCGACCGCCTGTTGCACGGCGGCGACCGTCCCGCCGCTGCGGCTTTGTCGCCTGTCAAAGCTGCGACCCTGGTCGTGACTGAATAAAAGCTCTCCGCCCTGGCTGGCCAACAGCAGGCTGCCGTCGCGCAATTGAAGCGCCGTCGACAGCGTCGATTCGATAGCGGTTTCCAGGCGTCGCCAACTGTCGCCACGGTCGTCTGACCACCAGGCATTGCCCCGTAGACCGTAGGCAACCAAGCCTCCATCGCGGATGCCGAGCAGGCCGAAAAAGCTGCCCTCGTAAGGTGACTTCAACGCCTGGAAAGACTGCCCGGCATCGGTCGAACGCAACAGCAGGCCGCGCTCGCCCACCAGTAGCAGAGCGTTGCCCACGGCGCGGATGCCATACAGGTTCAAGCCTTGCGGGTTGTCCACGTGTCCCATCCACGGCTGCCAGTTTCGGCCACCGTCGTTGGTCCGGTAGATCTGGTTGTAGGCGCCCACGACGTAGCCGTTCAGGCGGTCACTGAAATACAAATCGAGAAACGGCTTATCCGGTCCGTCATCGAGCATCTGCCGTGCCTGCGCGACATTGGCGGCGCCGCCCGGCCTGCCGGCATCGCGTCCGGCGACCTGCGCCGCCAGGGCGATGGCACGTTCACCGTCGAGTTGCTTCTGCCAGGTCTCGCCGCCATCCTGGGTGTGCAGCACCACGCCCAGATGGCCGACGGCCCAGCCCTGCTCGGCATCGACGAATTGCACCGCCGTCAGGCTGACGCTGACCGGCACCTTGGCCTGGCGCCAAGTCGCGCCAGCGTCATCGGAGAGCAGCACGATCCCGCGCTCGCCGACCGCCACCAGGCGTTCGCCGGCCCGGGCCAGCCCAAGCAATACCGCGCGCTGGGCCTTGGCGGTCGGCAGTGCCGGTTGCTGCAGCACTGCGAATGTCGTTGGCTGCGCGGCGACGGACACGTTTGCCCAGAGGCACAAGGCCAGGGCGCACGCCCCCCAAAGCGGACCGCGACTCACAAAGTTTCTTTCAGCTCTCATGTCTTCATCCCGCCTGGAAAATCGTAAGCGACCGCGGTGAGCCTCACCTCGCCACAGTCGCCACAGGTTCAGCGCATGTTTTCGTTGGCCATGGCATCCGGGGTGAAATAGGACGCCGAAGGTTTCGCGACTTTCTGGTACTGAACCGCCAGGTCGTTGCTCGATGAGTTGAGGAAGTAGGCCCCGGTGTCGAGGTTGTAGCTGCCCCACATGACCTGTGCGGTCAGGGCCGGCAGGTCCGGTGCCAGCAGCGTCAGCGAATACATCTGCCGGCCGAGCTTGCCTTGGGCGTCATAACCGTCGGCCATCAGGATCTGCCAGGAGTCCTCGTCGACGTAGTAAGTGCGACGTGGCACGACATGGCGCTTGCCAGATTTGAGCGTGGCCTCGACCACCCAGACCCGATGCTTCTCCCAACGCACCAGGTCGGGGTTGAGGAAGTTCGCCTTGACCAGGTCGTCGCTCTTGGCCAGCGCGGCGCGGTTATTGTTGTAGGCGACGACCAGCTCTTTTTTGCCCACCAGCTTGAGGTCATAACGATCGGTCGGCCCGAACAGCATGAACGCTTCGTCGAACAGGCCGACGCCGGAGGTCACGAAGTCCGGCGTGTCATAGGCAATGTTCGGTGCGCGGCGAACCCGGCGCTGACCGACCAGGTACTGCCAGGCCGCTCGATTGGACGGGTCCAGGTCCCAATGGGTCATGAGGCCTTCACCGGCCTTGGACGACGGCAATTCGGTGAACAGCTTGCCCAGCAGGTACTTGCCCGAATAGCTTTCCAGGCTGCCGCCTTCGACGTAGTAGGGAAACTGGTAGGTGTATTGAGCTCGAGTCGCCTGGACTTTCTTGCCACCGGCGGTCATCAGCCAAGTATCGAAAGGCGAGCTGATGGTGTCGCCGCCCTGCCAGGACAATCGATAATTCCACAACACCTGGGCACCGTTTTCCGGGATCGGGAACGGAATGCCGCCATAGGCGTTGGAGACTTTTTCGCTGTCCACGTCCAGGGTGGCGCGGGTAGCGTTCTTGCTGGTGTTGTCATAGACCCATTGCGGCGCGGCAGCCGAGCGATGGGTCGGGTAAACGTCCAGGCGGTAGTCGGGGTACTTTTTCAGCAGCAACTTGGTGCCTTCGGCCAATTCGCCGGCGTACTGCTCCATGTTCGCGGCCTTGATCGAGTACAGCGGTTTCTCACCGGCGAATGGATCGGGGCGCTTGTCACCCGGTTTGTAGCCGGGCGTGACCTGGGTGTAACCGCCCTGCCACGCCGGGATGCTGCCATCGGCATTGCCGGCACGCTCGCCGCCCAGGGGAGTCAGATCGGTTTTCAAACGGGCGGCCTGTTCGGGCGACACCGCTGCCTGCGCCAGCCCCATGCCGGCGAGGGCCAGGCTCAGGACGCAGGTGTTCAGGAAAGCTGTGTTCTGCATGGCGAATCCACCTTATTAGAATGAGGTTTTCACGTAGAGCGAGACGAAGTCGCGGTCGGCCAACGACTGTCCGTAACTGAAATTGCCGTCCTCGCGCAGCCCGGCTTTCGGGGCGCCGAAGAAGTTCACGTAATTGAGGCCGACGTCCCAGCGTTGCAGGTAGGTGGCTTTGAGCCCGACACTCCAGTCACCGGAATGGGTGTTGCCGAAGCCGGATTTGTTGACTGCCGATGAGCGCCCATCGAGCACGATCCCCATGCCGATCGGCACCGTCAGGTCGATCCCGTCGATAATCTGGAAATACGCCGGCTCCAGCAGCACCCGAAGCGCCGTGGCATCGCGGGTGGTGTTGGAATCCAGGGCGGCCGGGTTCTTGGTCACGCTCAGGGTGCGGTTCCAGGCCAGTTCGGCCAGGGCCGAGCCGCCGTCCCAGAATGCGGTGGGCGACAGCAGGTAAATCGCCGACAGGTTGGCGTGGGCGGTCTTGCCCCTGGCGAACAATTCATTGTCGCCACCATCGGCCTCCACACCGGGGGCCACCACTTGCAGGTTGCTCACCAGCGGCGCGTTCCAGCGCAACGAGGTTTCACCGGCAAAGTTGAACGGGCCATAGGCGGTGGAGAAACTGACGCCGGCGGTCTTGATGTCTTCGGCGTAGACCTGGCGATAGGAACCCAGGATCGGCAACCCGCTGGCCGCTGCCGCCGGACCGTCCAGGTAGGCGTACAACCCGATTGGCGCCTTATCGTGATACTGGGCCGCGTAGAAACCCAGCTCCAGCTCGGTGCCGCTCGGCTTGAAGCGGATTTGCATGCCGCCCTGCCCCGAGTTGCGCGGTTTCAGGTCGCCGCCATTGACCGTGTCGTTGCCGAACACTTCGCGCAACGGACCGCTGCCGTAACCGATCGCATCGACATCGCTCAGGTAGCTGCCGGCACCGGGCAGGTTGGAACGCTCCCACTCGAACTGATAGTAAGCGCCCACCGACAGCTGCGGGTTGATCTGCAATTGCCCGGAGATCTGATTGACCGGGCGCAGGATTTCCTTGAACTGAGTGCCCGGCACGCTGAGCAACTTGACGACGTCGGTCGGCCCCTGGGCATTGGCGATGCCGTTGCCACCGTAGAACAGGCTTTCCCCATAGATCAGGCTGTGCCGGCCCAGGCGCGCCACGCCCTGGGAGTCTTCACCCAGGTCACCGCGCACGAACACGAAGGCATCGAGAATTTCCGCGTCGCGACCGTGGAGCTCGCGGGTTTCGCTGAGGAAATGCGGTTGCTCGCGACTATCGGTGTCCTGGTTGTAGATATCGTCGTACCAGGCCGCGCCGCTCACCCGCAGTCCGTAGTTCTGCCGGCTGAGGTCCATTTCGGAAAACAGGTCCAGGCGGTTGGAGACCAAGCCGCGGCTGAAGTTCTTGTCGCCCTGGCTCTGGATCGAGGGGTAAAGGCCGTTGGCGGTTGGCGCGTTGACCAAGCGGCTGTCCTGCCCTTGCAGGCGCCAGGCCTGGCTGTACTTGATGGTGTTGTCCCAGCGCAGTTTCCAGTCGGAGTCACCCAGGTCCATTTGCATGGCCTCGGTCCTTTCGACCATCACACCGGTGCTGCACAACGCCAGGAACAGGGCGCAGTGCTTGAAACGAAAGCAATCTTTGAAGTTATCCATGGGGCGCTCTCATTATTGTTATTTTTGGCATGGCTTTGCTGCCAACGCTTAGGTAGCAGCTCGCGTTGGGGCTCATTTCAGACGTAGGTGGAGGCCAACCCACCATCGACCGGCAAGTTGACGCCGTTGATCCAGCGCGACTCGTCGGCACACAGGAAAGCGATCACCGCCGCCACCTCATCGGCATACGCCGGACGCTTCATGCGATGGGCATCGGCCTGGGTCCGCGCCTCCCCAAGCATGCTCACGAAGTCGTCGAGGATGGGTGTGAACACGGGACCTGGCGCGACACTGTTCATGCGCACCGAATGCTCAAGAAACCAGGGCTGGGCTTGCAGGTAGTTCCAGACGATCAAGGCTTCCTTGAAGTACTGGTAGCAGGTCTGGTCCGGCACCGGGTGGTCGGCCAACCAGGATTGGCCGGCGGCGAAACCGTCAGTGCGCGCCAGCGCCTTGTGCTGCTCCAGACGTAACGGCCACTCGGCGCCGAGGATTGAGGCGACGTTGACGATGCTGCCGCCAGCGTTGATCCGTGGCAGCAATGCGTGGCTCAAGTGACGCAACCCAAGGTAATTGACCCGCGCCAGCAGTTGCGGATCGGCGGTGCCCGGCACGCCGGCAATATTGCACAGGCTGTCGAACCGCGCGGGCAGCTGTGGCAGCAATCGTTCGATGTTCTCGGCGCTGCTCAGATCGGCCTGCACAAAACCGTCCAGGGTCATGTGCGGGGCCTTGAGGTCCACGCCAATCACCTGGGCGCCATGGGCGCGCAGCAGGCTCGCCGTGGCAGCGCCAATACCCGACGAGACACCGGTCACCAGCACAATCTTGTTGTCGAGTTTCATGTTGAGTCCTCTTATTGTTTTTGTGTGCTCGCAGGGGCCTCAGCTCATTGGCCCCTGCAGGAAACCGGCCGGTCAGAACGGGTAAATCGGCGCCTTGTCCTTGACTGTCACCCACTGCCATTGGGTGTACTCGTCCCAGTCCGCCGGGCCGCCGACGCTGCCGCCATTGCCCGAGGCACCGCGCCCGCCGAACGGGTTGATGCATTCATCGGCGACGGTCTGGTCATTGATGTGCAACATGCCGCACTGCAACCGCTCGCCGATGGCCATGGCCCGGCCCACCGATGGCGAAATAACTGCCGCCGAAAGCCCGTACTCGGTGCGGTTGGCCAACTCGATGGCTTGCTCGTCGGTGGTGAAACTGACCACCGTCGCCACGGGGCCGAAAAGTTCTTCCTCAAAGGCACGCATGCCCGGCTTCACGCCACTGAGCACGGTAGGCTGATAGAACAATTGGTCGTACTCGCCGCCCGTTTCCAACGTTGCGCCGGCGTCTACGCTGTCGCGGACGATGGCATGCACGCGTTGCAACTGCCGCTGATTGATCAATGGCCCCAACGCCGCTTCTTCGCGGGCGGCGTTACCCACGGTCAACGCCCGGGCCTTTTCCACCAACTTGCTGGTCAGCGCCTGGACAATGGATTGATGGGCGAGAATCAATCCGGTCGCCATGCAGATCTGCCCCTGATGCAGCCAGGCGCCCCAGGCAGCGTTCCGGGCGGCGAGGTCCAGATCGGCGTCTTCAAGGACGATCAATGGGTTCTTGCCGCCCAGTTCCAAGGCAACTTTCTTCAGGTTGCGCCCGGCTACTTCGGCCACTTTTCGACCCGCACCGGTCGAGCCGGTGAAGGCGATCATTTGAACATTCGGGTCACGGCACAGCGCCTCTCCGGCATCCGCCGCGCCGGGCAACACTTGAAGCAGTCCCTTGGGCAAGCCTGCGGCCTCGAACAGCCGGGCGATGAGAAAACCGCCACTGACCGGTGTCTGCGGATCGGGCTTGAGCACCACCGCGTTGCCCGCCGCGAGCGCAGGCGCCACGGAGCGCATCGACAACACCAATGGGAAATTGAACGGCGAGATCACGCCAATCACCCCGTGGGGCAAGCGTCGCGCATAGGACAGGCGCCCTGCTTCGCTGGGCAACACCACACCATGCGCCTGGGATAACATGCCGGCTGCCTGATGCAACAGGACGATCGCCTCACGCACCTCGTGCTGGCCCTTGAACAGCGCCGCGCCGGTTTCCCGGGCGACGTACAGAGCCAGTTCCGCGAAGGACTGTTCGGCCACATCGGCCGCCTTGCGAAAGATTGCCGCCCGTTCCCGTGGTCCCAGCGCGGCCCAGGCAGGCTGCGCCAGGGCGGCGTCGCGGCAGGCCTTGGCGATATCGGCGGCATCGGCCGTGGCACTGCGCATCAGCGCCTCGCCAGTGGCCGGCTCGATGATCGACAGCAGCGGGCCCGAGGCACGCACCCAGTCCCCGTTGAAGATAGATTCGGACGCAATCACCTGAGCTAACAGGTGGTTTTCGGATGCAGACATTTGAAGCTCCCGGCTCTTTGTTGTTGTCATCGTTTGCCGCGCCTTGCCAGCGCTCGGGCAAACGCCGTGCAAGTGCTTGAGCAAGCCGTGTGCCGGTTTCGTTCCCGGGCCCGCACAAACATGGCGCAAGGCTCTGGATCAACGCTTTTGGACGGACCCGACGAGCACACTGCATCCGCCGACCCCGCCACTGGCCGATCGCCACTTGTTCATTTGATAAAGTTATGCTTAATAACTATCTCGCCAGGTGCTCATTTCGACTACCGCCATCAGGGGCATAACAATGAATAATCCCCACTGTCCGCTGCCGGAACGGATTGCTACCGAGCCTTTTCGCCCACGGGGCGACAGCAAAGAACTGACCGACAGCAGCTCGCCGACACCGGCGGAACTGACCAACTGCCTGTTTTTCTCCCCTGACGACGGGCGTATCTGGCTCAACGACCAGCGCATGTTGCTGCTGCACAGCTCGTCTTTTGGCGCCTTGCGCCGCGAAATCATCGAGCGCCAGGGACTGGAACAGGCCCGGGGCATGCTCACCCGCACCGGCTATTGCTCTGGCGCCCGGGACGCCCGGCTGATTCGTGAACGCTGGCCTCACGCGGATGCGGCGGCGGTGTTTCGCGCGGGCACGCACCTGCATACCCTCGAAGGCATGACCAAGGTCGAACCGCTGCACTTCAAGTTCGATGCGCAATCGGGATTCTACGAGGGGGAATTCCTCTGGCATCACTCCTGCGAAGCCGACGAACATATCGCCGCCTATGGCACCGGGCAGGATCCGGTGTGCTGGACCGAGCTGGGCTATGCCATCGGTTTCGTCAGTGGGTTGTTCGGGCAATTGGTGATCTTCCGCGAAGTGGAATGCCGGGGCATGGGGCACGAACGCTGCCGTGTCGTCGGCAAGACTGCCGAGCAGTGGGGAGACGTCGAGCGCGACCTGAGCTACCTCAATGCCTCGCAACCGGCGACGGCCCCGCCGCCCGATGCACGTACCGACCGTTTGGCCGCCAGCGAACCGCTGCCTGACAGCGAACAGCCCTTGATCGGCGCCAGTTCGGCGTTCAACGCGGCGACGCTGGCCTTGCAGCGAGTCGCCCTGACACCCGCCACGGTGCTGGTTACCGGCGAGTCCGGCGTGGGCAAGGAAATGTTCGCCCGCCAGTTGCATCAACTCAGCCGTCGCCGCCAAGGCCCCTTCATCGCGCTCAACTGCGCGGCCATCCCCGACAACCTGATCGAGGCCGAGCTGTTCGGCGTCGAGCGCGGCGCCTACACCGGCGCAACCCATTCACGCCCCGGCCGTTTCGAACGTGCCCACGGCGGCACACTGTTTCTTGACGAAATCACCTGCTTGAGCCTGGCCGGCCAAGGCAAGCTGTTGCGCGCATTGCAGGAACGGGAGATCGAACGGGTCGGTGGCGGACATGGCATCAAGGTTGACGTACGGGTAGTGGCGGCGACCAATATCGACCTGCGCAAAGCCGTGGAGCAAGGCGAGTTCCGGGAAGACCTGTTCTATCGACTCAATGTCTATCCCATCGCCCTGCCGCCCTTGCGCGATCGCCGCGATGACATCCCCTTGCTGATCAACGCGTTCCTCAAGCGGTTTTGCCTGGAATACGGTCGTAAGCCGGTGGGCCTGACCATGCGCGCTTTGAAGGTCCTGCTGCGCTATGACTTTCCGGGCAATGTGCGGGAGCTGCAAAACCTCATCGAACGGGGCCTGATTGCCAGCGAAGAAGGCCAGGCCATCGACCTGATGCATTTGTTTCGCGACGAGCGATTGCCGGTGGACGCGTACTCGGTCGACGACCACGGCGGCTTGTCACCATTGGGCGCCACGACGGGCGAAGGCGCGGCAAAGACACCCTTGCTGAAGTCCCTTAGTCAGTTGGACGCAGATTTTTCCATTGACGGCCTGGAGTCACGCTTGATCAACGAAGCCTTGCAACTGAACAGCGGCAACCTGGCGGCCGCATCCAGGGCGCTGGGGCTGAGTCGGGCGCAGTTCGCCTATCGGTTGAAGAAGCATCAACGCGTCGGCGAATGAACAAAAGGCCTGTGCTCCTGCCACTTTTGTGGCGGGCTCCGTTAACCCTTGACGCACACCACCTGACGCAAGGTATGCAGCACTTCCACGAGTTCACGTTGTGCATGCATTACATTGTCTATGTCTTTGTATGCCATAGGAATTTCATCGATGACGGCGGCGTCCTTGCGGCATTCCACATGGGCGGTGGCGCGGACTTGATCCTCGACAGTGAAGCGCTTCTTCGCCTCGGTCCGGCTCATGACCCGACCGGCACCGTGGCTGCACGAGCAAAACGATTGCTCATTGCCCAAGCCACGCACGATGAAGCTCCTGGCCCCCATCGATCCGGGGATTATGCCCAACTCGCCTTTCCTGGCGGACACCGCTCCTTTGCGCGTCACCAGCACATCGTGCCCGAAGTGTCGCTCTTTCTGCACATAGTTGTGATGGCAGTTCACCGCTTCCAGCGCCACTTCAAACGGTTTACTGATGACCTGGCGCGTGGCGCGTATCACTGCGTCCATCATCAATGCCCGGTTCTGCCGGGCGAAATCCTGGGCCCAGCCCACGGCTTCGACATAGTCATCGAAATGCCGACTGCCCTCCTCGAAGTAAGCCAGGTCACGGTCCGGCAGATTGGCGATGTGCTGGCGCATGTCGGCCTGGGCCAGTTGGATGAACAGGTTGCCAATGGCGTTGCCCACTCCCCGCGAACCGCTGTGCAACATGAACCAGACCCGGTTCGCTTCATCCAGGCAGACTTCGATGAAATGATTGCCGCTGCCCAGGGTGCCCAGGTGCTGACGATTATTGGTCCGGACCAGCTTCGGGTATTTGTCGGTGATCGTCTTGAACCTTGCTGCCAGTGCCGCCCAAGCCTGGTCAGCCTCCCGTGGAACGCTGTTCCAGGCGCCCTTGTCGCGTCCGCCGTGGCTGAGGGTGCGTCCATGGGGCACGGCCTTTTCGATGGCGCTGCGCAATGCATGGAGATGATCCGGCAAGTCAGCGGCGTCCAATGAAGTACGGGCGGCAATCATGCCGCAACCAATATCCACCCCCACCGCCGCAGGAATGATCGCCCCGACGGTCGGAATCACACTGCCGATGGTCGAGCCCTTGCCCAGGTGCACATCGGGCATCACTGCCAGATGTTTGAAGATAAACGGCATTTTCGCGGTGTTCATCAACTGCTGGCGGGCTTCGGGTTCCACCGGTACGCCTTGGGTCCAGAGCTTGATGGGCTTGCCGTTGGCAACTTCCAGCAGATCGTAGGTTTTCTCGTGCATGACTGGCGTTCTGTTCTATTGGGGAGCCGGCGTCTTGCCGGCTTAACGTTTCGACACCGGCCATGAACGCAGATTCACGGGCGGTCCGTCGAACCTGATTGCGTGACAGGATGTGGCGAGTTTGCAGCCATCCCCCGACGATAGTCACTGGGCGTCTGGTTCATTTCGATACGGAAATGCCGATTGAAGTTGGACAGGTTGTTGTAGCCCACTTCAAAACAGATATCGGTCACCGCCATCTCACTCTGTGACAGCAGCCGGCAGGCGCGCTGCACCCGGAGTTTGCGCATCAGGTCGATAAACCCATGGCCGGTGATGCGTTTGAAGAAGCGCGAGAATCCCGGCTCGCTCATGCCCAGTTGCCGGGCGATCACGGACAAGCGCACGTCACCGGTGAGTTCGGCTTGCAGGTATTCGAAGGCTTTCTGGATGCGCTCCGAGCTGCGGGCATCAAGGGTTGGCGCATAACAAGGGCTGGCCAGGCACAAGACCTCCCTCTCGCCAGCGCGGCCAAGGGTATCGAGCAGCTCGAAAAACAGCGCCAGTCGCGCCACCCCCCGGGCTGGCCCGATTGCTTCGAGCAGGTGCGCGGCGTGCCGCGCGGTGTCGCCGCTAAAGGCCAGGCCGCGTCGGGCCTGTTCGAACAGTCGCTGCAAGTCCCCCAGTTCCGGCAGCGTCTGGCGCAGGGTCATCAGCGTGGCACCGTCGAATTGCAGCACCACATCGCGTCCGGCCAGATATTCGTCCGGCGCCAGGTCACCCATCCAGTCGTGGGGCAGGTCCGGGCCGATCATCGCCACATGGCCAGGCCCGAATGGGCCGATATAGTCGCCGGCCAGTAGCCTGCCGCTGCCCTGGCGGATCAGGTGTATTTCAAATTCAGGATGATGATTCCAGCGCGCCATCGGATAAGGGTAGTCGTGTTCGTACCAGCGAAAGCTGTGCTCAGGTTCCGGCAGGATGACTTCAAGCTCGGCCGGTCGCTGGTCGTAAAGGAGCGTTAGGTGATCAGGCATGTCGTGCCTCTTTTATCATTTGGACCGCACATTACGCCGGCTGCCCAGCGGTCCGCCAGCTTCGCACTAACGGCCCACTGATACTTTTTTGACCGCTATGTTCGACGGTTAAAAAAGTATCACGCAGCGATCCTCTGCGCGTTTGTCGGCCATCCAGTCGCACGGGTGTAATCGCCTTGTCATCGACGGCTCGCGGATCCGTCCAACTGCCCAAGCAATGACGGCTTAGCCAATACCCGTGGCGAGGGAGTTTGCTCCCTCGCCACAAGGGCTCACGGACATTCACTTTTTATTCTTCAGGACAAGACCACCCCATGAAACGACTGCAAGGTAAAAGCGCATTGATAACCGGTGCCGCCCGTGGCATCGGCCGGACGTTTGCCCAGGCCTATATCGACGAAGGCGCTACCGTCGCCATTGCCGACATCGACCTGGAACGGGCCCAACGCACCGCCATCGAACTGGGCGCCAATGCTTACGCGGTGAAGATGGACGTCACTGACCAGTGCTCGATCGACCAGGCCATCGACGCCGTCGTGGCCCGGGCGGGCAAGCTGGATATCCTGGTCAATAATGCGGCGCTGTTCGACCTGGCGCCCATCGTGGAGATCAGCCGCCAGAGCTACGAGCGGCTGTTCTCCATCAATGTCGCCGGCACCCTGTTCACGCTGCAGGCCGCGGCCCGGCAGATGATCCGCCAGGGTCACGGCGGCAAGATCATCAACATGGCGAGCCAGGCCGGCCGGCGTGGCGAGGCCCTGGTGGCGGTGTATTGCGCGTCCAAGGCCGCGGTGATCAGCCTGACCCAGTCCGCCGGGCTGGACTTGATCAAGCACCGGATCAACGTCAACGCCATCGCCCCCGGCGTGGTGGACGGTGAACATTGGGACGGCGTCGACGCGCTGTTCGCGCGCCAGGAAAACCTTCCCCTGGGGGAAAAGAAACGCCAGGTCGGACAGCAGGTGCCTTACGGGCGCATGGGTACCGCGCAGGACCTCGTCGGCATGGCTGTTTTCCTGGCATCGGCGGAAAGCGAATACATCGTGGCACAGACCTACAACGTCGACGGCGGCAACTGGATGGGCTGACACGCCACGGCTTTTAAGCCCTTGAGACGATGAAAATGGACCTATTCGCGTGAAAATTGATCCCACTACTTGAGGACTGTCCCGAACGGTACCAAACGGTACAGTTCCAAGGGATATCAAGAGAGCGTGAATACCGTTGCCCCAGCGGGGCAAAAATTGCGCATCATAGGCGCCGTCCGCTCAAGGGAGATTTACATGCGTGCCATTTTTTCCGCCATGCGTCTTGCCATACTGTCGCTGGGGCTGGCGTTTTCTGTCAGTGCGGTAGCCACCGAAGAGACGAAACTGGTCGAGTCCATCAACCTCTACCGCAGCCAGTCCCAGAGCTGCGCCGGCCAGGCGTCCCTGGAGCTGCCGCCGCTGGCGATGGATTCACGGTTGATCCTCTCGGCCAATGGCATTGGCGATTTGCAACAAGCGCTGGCCCGGGCGGCCTATCCAATGGTCAATGTCCAAGCCATCAGCCTGTCCGGGCCCCGCGATGCGCAGGCCGCGATAAAGGCTGTGCAGGAAAGCTTCTGCCAGGTCGTTCTCGACCCGCAATTCATCGACATCGGCGTGAGCCGGCTGGACCGTGAATGGCGCATCGTGCTGGCTCGTCCGTTGTTGTCGGCGCGTCTTGGAGACTGGCAGACCGAAGGCCAGAAGTTGCTCAAACTCATCAACAGCGCTCGCGCGCAACCACGCCGTTGTGGCACCGAAGCCTTCGCCGCCACGACGCCGCTGGCCTGGAACGCTACGCTGGCCCTGGCCGCCGTGAATCACACCCGCGCCATGGCCAATAACAACTTCTTCGATCACCGCGACCGTGATGGGCGCATGCCTGGCGACCGCGCCGAGCTGGCGGGCTATCTGGGCCTGGCCATCGGTGAAAACATTGCCGCTGGGCAGGACACAGCGTTGAAGGTGGTAGACGGCTGGCTGGCCAGTCCCGGGCACTGCGCCAACCTGATGAATCCGCAATTTCGCGAATTGGGGGCTGGGTATGCGATGGACCCGAAAAGTGATGCGGGGATCTATTGGACGGCGATGTTCGGGACTCAATAACGGTGGTTGGCCTACTCCTGTCGCAACACCTGCCGCACATGTCGCATGAACTGGCTCAACGACGGAGATTGGGCCACTGGCTTGCGTTGCAGCAGGCCAATCGAGCGTTTTGCCGGTTGGTCGATGGCCGTGACCGCACACTGCTCACCGATGTTGAACACCGCCGTGCAACTGGCCGGTAACAGCGAAAACCCCAACCCTTCGCGCACCAGGGCCGTGGCCGTGCTCATGTGCGCGACCTCCCAGGCCGGGACAGGGTCAACGTTCAAATAGCGCAACGCCGCGTCAGCCAAGGGGCGAATGCTGGTGTCCGGCGTAAGCGCGATGTAGGGCTGGCGTTTCCAGTCTTCCTCGCCGTCAGGCTGGTTCGTCTTGTGACTGAGCAATACCAGGTTGTCATCCAGTAGCCGGGCGAAGCTCAGCCCGGACAGATCGTCAGGCAACGAACTGATGCCGGCCTCCACCTCGCCGCGCTGCACCCAGCCCATGATTTCCCCGGCTCGGCCGTCCAGCAAGGTCACCGTCACACCCGGGTTGTCGCGCTGGAAAGTGGCCATGGCGGCCGGCAGGAACGACGCTGCGGCCGTAGGCAGGGCCGCCAGCCGTAGCGTGCCACGGCTCAGGCTCAAGGTGTCGCGAGCGTCGCGCACGGCATCGTCCATGTCCCGGAGCATGCGCCGGGCCTGGGGCAGAAAGTGCTCGCCGGCGGGCGTCAGCTCCACGCTGCGGGTGTTACGGGCAAGCAACTGCAAGCCCATGCTCTCTTCCAGTTTGCGAATGCTGTAGCTCAGCGCCGGCTGGGACAGGTGCAGTTGTTCCGCCGTACGGGTGAAACTGGACGTTTCGGCGATCAGGATGAAAGCCCGCAGCTGGCGAAAAGATACGTTCATGGGCCGCTCATAAAATTAATGAATCAATTGATTCTATCTTTAAAATTCACAGAATAATCCAGCCTCTCCACTATGGGACCACCCTTCAGTGGAAAACGGACATGACAAAAACAATACTCGTCGGGTGTGGCGCCGGTTTCGCCAATGATCGACCCGACGCCGCGCTGCGCCTGGCCCAAGACCTGGCACAACGCAGCGGCCAGCGCTACATCATGCTTGAGCTGCTGGCTGAACGGACCCTGGCCGAGGCGCAGTTGCGCAAGCGCCTCGACCCGCAGGCCGGCTATTCCTCCCGCTTGTTCGATTTTCTCGAACCCATGCTGGCGCTGTGCATCGAGGCCGGCATCCCGATCATCACCAATGGCGGCGCAGCCAATCCCAGGGCCGCCGCGCAACGGCTGCGTCATGAGCTGGCGGGTCGCTTCCCTTCGCTGAAAATCGCCTGCGTGTTGGGCGACGACCTGCTGGAAGAAACGCCTTCGCGTTACGAACGGTGGCTGTCGCCGAGCGCCAAGGAGCAGCCCGTTTCGGTGAACGTCTACACCGGCGCCGAGGGTATCGCCCAGGCACTCGCCGCTGGCGCTGGCATCGTGTTGTGTGGCCGTGTCGCCGATCCGTCGTTGGCGGTGGGGGCGATCCGCCATGGGTTGGGCTGGGCCGCCGACGATTGGCAGAAAATGGCTGTCGCCACCGCCGCGGGCCACTTGCTGGAATGCTGCACCCAGGTCACTGGCGGCTATTTTGCCCACCCTGGCATGAAAGAGATTCCGGATCTGGCCAACCTGGGTTGTCCGATTGCCGAGGTCCATGAGAATGGCCGCCTGATCATAGGCAAAACCCGTCATTGCGGCGGAAGGGTCAGTGAGCAGACCGTCAAGGAACAGCTGCTGTACGAAGTGCACGACCCACGACGCTATCTGACGCCCGACGTAGTGCTGGACCTGGGCCAGGCTCGTGTCCATGACTTGGGTGAGGACCGTGTCGAAGTCAGCGGGCTGCTCGGCCATTCCCGTCCCGACACGCTCAAGGGCCTGGCCGGTGAGCGCGGCCTGTGGTTTGGCGAAGCAGAAATTTCCTATGCAGGCCCTGGTGCCGTGGCACGTGCCGCGCTGGCGCGAGAGATCCTGCTGGAGCGTTTCGACCGCTTGGCGCCAGGCGTGCACCCCTGGATCGACCTGTCGGGGATAGCCAGTCTGTTCAACGACCAGGGTGGCCGCTATCTGCAAAAACAACTGGCCCAGGCGCCAGCGCTGGAAGACGTGCGCGTGCGCATCGGCCTG
This sequence comes from Pseudomonas marvdashtae, assembly GCF_014268655.2. Classification (NCBI taxonomy): domain Bacteria; kingdom Pseudomonadati; phylum Pseudomonadota; class Gammaproteobacteria; order Pseudomonadales; family Pseudomonadaceae; genus Pseudomonas; species Pseudomonas marvdashtae. The sequence goes on along the minus strand of NZ_JABWQX020000001.1, from coordinate 2,720,641 downwards.
ACCCACACCGACCGACCATTGCTCGAAACCCTGCTGGCCGAGGTGGAGTCCCTTTACACCAACGGGCCGGCCGGCGGCGGCGGTGTCCGACGACATCTCGTCGAGGCCGTCACGACCCGCAGTTTCCTGTTGCCGCGCGATGAAATCCACACAACCTTGGAGTGGTATTGATGAACAGGGTCACCCTCGCCGACTTCGCCCACGCCCGTGCCGGCGATAAAGGCAACATCCTCAGCATCGCGGTTTTCCCCCACGACGCGGCCCATTACGCCTGGCTAGTGCAGGAACTGACTTGCGCGCGAGTGGCCGAGCAATTCGCGACGCGTCGGCCTTCCAAGGTGCACCGCTATGAACTACCGAACCTCAATGCCTTGAATTTCGTGCTTGAAGACGCCCTGGAGGGCGGCGTGAACCGCAGTTGCGGTCTCGATCGCCACGGCAAGAGCCTGAGTTACCTGCTGTTGGCCTTGAACCTGCCCGGACCGCAAGACTGACCGACGCTTCGCCCCCGTACCATCGACAACAATAAAAAGAGAGGCCCCTACATGATTACAACCTTGGGTTTCCTGATGATGCTCGCCATCATCGGATTGATATTGCTGCGCCGGATCAGCCCGGTGGTGGCGTTCACCATCCTGCCCGTGGTCGCTTGCCTGTTGGCCGGCTTCAATCTCGGGCAGATCGGCGAATTCATCAAGGCCGGCCTGATCACGGTGGCCCCGACGGCCGCGCTGTTCCTGTTCGCCATCCTGTTTTTCGGCATCATGCGCGACCGGGGGCTGTTCGATCCGCTGGTCAACCTGCTGATCCGCAGCACGGGCGGCAAGCCGTTGGCCGTGGCGCTGGTGACGGTATTGGTGACCTCGGTGGTTCACCTCGACGGCGTCGGCGCAGCGACGTTCCTGCTGACGATCCCAGCCTTGCTGCCCTTGTATAAACGCCTGAACATGAGCCCGTTGATGCTGTTGTGCCTGGTGGGCACCACCGCCGGGGTGATCAATATGGTGCCGTGGGGTGGAACGACCGCCCGCGCCGCCGCCGTGTCGGGGCTCGATGCCACCGAGCTGTGGCTGGGGCTGCTACCGGTGCAGATGGTGGGCCTGGCGTGCATGCTCGGGGTCGCAACGGTATTGGGCTTGCGGGCCCAGCGTCGCCAGCCGATGTCACTGGGGGCCGCCGCGACGTGCGATATGGACGGCCTGCAACCCCAGGACCGCGAGTTCAGCCTTTCACCTCGAGAGCTGCGCTACTGGCTGAACGTGGCCCTGACCGGTGGGATCCTGCTGTGCCTGTTCACCGGCATCTTTCCCTTGTATGCCTGCTTCATGGTGGGACTGGGCATCGCCCTGCCGTTGAATTTCCCGTCCCTGGACGCCCAGGCTGAACGCCTCAAGGCTCACGCCGCCGATGCACTGCAAATGGTCTTGGTGATGATGGCCGCCGCCGTGCTGTTGGGCGTGCTCTCCGGCGCGAAGATGTCCGATGGCATGGCCTTGTCGTTGATCAATATCCTGCCCGCCGGTTCTGCCCAGTACCTGCACGTGATCGTCGGCTTCTTCGGCGTTCCCCTGGGCATGATCTTTTCGCCCGACGCCTACTATTTCGCCCTGCTGCCGGTCATCAAGGATGTGGCCGCCGCAGCCGGTGTTCCCCTCGAAGCAGTGGCCCGGGCCATGCTGATCGGTGAAAACACCGGATTCTCCATCAGCCCGGTGGTGCCCAGCGTCTACCTGGCGTTGGCCCTCAGCGGCGTCGAGCTGCGCAAGCACATGGCCTATACCTTTTTCTGGGCCTGGGGGGTCAGTCTGGTGATGCTCGCCTTCGCCGTGCTGACCGGGGCTGTACAGGTATGAGTCTCAAGGGTGGGTTTGGAAAATCAGCGACCGATGCACCCCCGAACCCGCCCTCACCCCATCGCCCACGGCCAGCGCGACCGAGCCGAACGGCATCGCCGCATCGCCACAGGCAAACACCCCCGAAAGGCTGGTTTCACGCGTCATCGGGTCGCACTGGATGAAAGCCCCGAGTGGGCCGTCCTCAAACGTACAGCCCAACGTTTGCGCGAGCGAGCTGGCAACCCGGGTGCGCGGCAGGACAAACAGACCGGCGATGGCGATCACACCACCGCTGGCCAACACAACGTTGGCCTGTTCGCCTTCGATGCGCTCGACATGCTCCGCCACCACGGTAACACCGCGCTGCTCAAGGCTCGCCATCTGCTCAGGATCCGGCTCGAACACGCCGTTGGTGAAGAAAGTCGTCGGCCCCCAGTCTGGCAGCATCAACGCATGGTGGAGCGACATCGGCGAGGTCGCCAGGGAGCCAATCGGCCCCTGGTCCAGCTCGTAGCCATGGCAGTATGGGCAATGAAAGACACTTTGCCCCCAACGTTCCGCCAGTCCCTGCACCGCTGGCAGTTCGTCAATTATCCCGGTGGCGAGCAACAGACGACGGGCGCTGTAGCGTTGCCCGTGGGTGGTTTCGACGATGAAGCCCTCCTCGTGCCTGGCGGCGTGGGTTGCGGTGTCTGAAACCCATTTCACCGTCGGGTACGCCAAGAGCTGCGTTCGGGCGTCATCGGCAATGTCATCGGGCGCGCGGCCGTCCTGTCCGAGAAAACCGTGGGATGTCGCGGCAAACCGATTACGACGCTCGCCCGCGTCGATGACAAGCACTTTGCGGCGGGCACGGGCCAACTGAAGACCCGCGGACATTCCAGCATAGCTGCCGCCTGCAATGATGACGTCGTATTCCATGAGCGTTCTCCAAGATGTTTACGAGGGCGTGGGCAAGTCTCGACACATCGTATGTTTCTTGAAAAACCGCTGTCAATAGTCTCGTAACTTTTGCGATTACAGGCGATACTCCGCTCGGTTTTACCTTCGGATATTTTCATGAGAAACGACACGCGTCTTTCCCGCATGCTGCATGTGCTGATCCATATGGACCGGCATCAGCAATCCGCCACTTCCGATACCCTTGCTCAAATGCTCGGCACCAATCCTGTGGTGGTGCGTCGGACCATGGCCTTGCTCAAGGAACAGGGTTACGTCACGTCGGAAAAAGGCCATCGCGGCGGTTGGAGCCTGGCCAAGCCCTTGGCGCAAATGACCTTGCTCGACATCCACCAAGCGCTGGGCAGCACCTCGATCTTTGCCCTTGGCCTGTCCACCGATCACCCGCAATGCTTGGTGGAACAGGCCGTGAACGCGGCGCTGACGGACGCGTTCGAAGAGGCGCAGGCGTTGCTGCTAAAGCGCCTGGGCAGCATTACGTTGGCAGAGTTGGCGGAGGATTTTGATCAGCGTTATCAGCAGTTCTTCGCCGGTGAGGCGGGCACAGGGACAGAACACAGCCATCATTGAAGCGAGTACACAGCCCGCCATGGCGCGGGCCGTGTTTGCGGGCGTTCAGGCGAGATAGCGCTTGAACCAGTCCATTGTTCGCGACCACGCCAGATCGGCTGCCGCTTCGTCATAACGCGGTGTCGAGTCGTTGTGAAAGCCATGATTGACGCCTGGATAAATGTAGGCCTGATAGTCCTTCTTCCCGGCCTTGAGCGCCGCTTCATAGGCCGGCCAGCCTTCGTTGATCCGCGTGTCGAGTTCAGCGTAGTGGATCAATAGCGGCGCGTTGATCCGTGGCACGTCCTCGGGTTTGGGTTGGCGTCCGTAGAACGGCACTGCCGCGCCCAGTTCGGGGTACGCCACCGCAGCCGCGTTGGCCACCCCACCGCCGTAGCAGAAACCGGTGATGCCGACTTTTCTCCCGCCCACGGCCTCATGCTTGCCGAGAAACTCGATGGCGGCGAAAAAATCGTTCATCAGTTTTTCCGGGTCGACTTGCTGTTGCAACTCGCGCCCCTTGTCGTCATTGCCCGGATAACCGCCCACCGATGTCAGGCCATCGGGTGCCAGCGCGACGAACCCGGCCTTGGCGACGCGCCGGGCGACGTCTTCGATATATGGGTTCAACCCCCGGTTTTCATGAGCCACCACTACGCCGGGCGCAGCTCCGCTGGCCTTGGCTGGCCGCACCAGGTAACCACGCACCTGGCCGTGGCCGTTTGGCGAGGGATAGGTGATGTACTGCGCCAGGATATCCGGGTCGGTGAAGTTCACCTGCATCGCCTGGGCATAATCGGGGCTCAACGATGCCAACAGCGCGCCGGCCGTGAGCCCGCCCACCGCGAATTGGCTGGCCCGTTCGAGGAAGACCCGCCGGGAAATCTGGCCATGGGCGTAGAAGTCGTAGAGCTCAAGCAGTTCGGGAGCAAAGTCCCTGGCGGTGAGACGTGTCATGGGTGGGGTCCTCGGCTGGGATCGAAAAATCATAGCCGAAAAAAAACGCCGCTCCAGGAGCGGCGTTTCTTTTTACCAGACGGCGTCCGGTTTACAGCGCCATGTCAGCCGCTGGATTGGCTTCACGGGCAGCAGCCGGTTTGGCCGGTACTGTAGCGGCGTTTACCTTGCCGACAGCCGGTGGCGGGTCCAGTTGCAGGACTTCGCTGGTGTAGGCCCATTCCTGGGCGACACGCTCTGGGCTCTCGTTGAGCTTGGTGCCGTAGCTCGGCACGATCTGGCGCAGTTTTTCCTGCCAGGCCGGGGTGGCCACCTTGTCCTTGAAGACTTTCTCAAGCACGGTCAGCATGATTGGTGCGGCGGTCGACGCGCCTGGCGAGGCACCCAGCAGGCCGGCGATGCTGCCATCTTCGGAAGCGACGACTTCGGTGCCGAGTTTCAGCACGCCGCCCTTCTCTTCGTCACGCTTGATGATCTGCACGCGCTGGCCGGCCTGCCACAGGCGCCAGTCTTCCTGCTTGGCCTCTGGGAAGTATTCCTTCAGCGCGTTGAAGCGGTCTTCGTCCGACAGCATCAACTGGCCTGCCAGGTATTCCACCAGCGGGTACTGTTCGATACCGACCTTGGTCATCGGCCACACGTTGTGGGTCGTGGTGCTGGTGAGCAGGTCGAAGTACGAGCCGTTCTTGAGGAACTTGGTGGAGAACGTGGCAAATGGGCCAAACAGGATCACACGCTTGCCATCAAGCACGCGGGTATCCAGGTGCGGAACCGACATCGGTGGCGCGCCAACCGAAGCCTTGCCGTATGCCTTCGCCAGGTGCACCTGGGCGATGGTCGGATTTTCGGTCACGAGGAACGAACCCCCTACCGGGAAGCCTGCATACTCACGGGCTTCTGGAATGTCCGACATCTGCAGCAGGTGCAGGGCACCGCCACCGGCGCCGATGAACACGAACTTGGCGTCGGTCTCGGTTTCGGTACCGTCCTTCAGGTTCTTGTACGAAACACGCCAGGTGCCGTCTTCATTGCGAGTGATGTCTTCCACTTCGCTGGACAGCTTGAGCGAGAAGTTTGGCTTGGTTTGCAGGTAAGTGGCGAACTGGCGGGTGATTTCGCCAAAGTTCACGTCAGTACCCAGCGGGCTCCAGGTGGCCGCGACTTTCTGGCTCGGGTCGCGCCCCTGCATCATCAGCGGAACCCACTTGCTGATCTGCGCAGGATCTTCGGAGTACTGCATGCCGGCGAATAACGGGCTGGCCTGGAGGGCTTCGTAACGCTTCTTCAGGAACGCGATGTTCTCGTCGCCCCACAGAAAACTCATGTGCGGCGTGGAGTTGATGAACGAACGCGGATTCTTCAACACGCCGTTCTTGACTTGCCAGGACCAGAACTGGCGGGAAATCTGGAAGGCTTCGTTGATTTCGATGGCCTTGGAGATATCGACCTTGCCGTCTTTTTCCGGCGTGTAGTTCAGCTCCGCCAGCGCGGAGTGACCGGTACCGGCGTTGTTCCAGCCATTGGAGCTCTCTTCGGCAACACCGTCCAGGCGCTCGACCATTTCCATGGTCCAGCCCGGCTCCAGCTCATTGAGCCAAACGCCGAGGGTCGAACTCATGATGCCGCCACCAATGAGCAAGACATCAACTTTTTTCGGCTCGGCGGCGTGCGTGGTCGCAAGACCCATCGCCATCGCCAGGCCCAGCAGCGCCGTGTGTGTTTTCTTCAACATGTGTGTATCCCTAGGATAAAACGCCATTCCGCCCTCCAGTCCTGTTCGAGGGATGACCTCGTCCATGCCGGCACAGCCAGCGGGCGGGTATCGAATGAACTGGAGGATGGACCTACAGGGCCGAGCAATATCGGCCTCACATTTATGTCTCTCCGGCGCTGTCTTCTTGTAGGTCTTGGCTTCAGCTGGGTGAGGGACACTGCAAAACGGTCTGGATCGGGCCCGGCGTGACCGTGCCCGATTGTCGCAGCGGGGGGAGTTTACAGAAGGAAATAAGCAGACCGAAGCGCATTTTTGCATTCGAGGTAAAAACGCCGACCAAATGACGGCGTTTTAATGGCTCCATCGGTCCCTCGACTACCCGAGTATCTGACTCAACACCGCCCGCAGCTTGCCGGGCTTGACCGGTTTGTTCAGCAGCGGCGCATTCAGTTTGCGCAAGGCGCGGCGGCATTGGTCGCTGCGGTCGGCGGTAATGATCACCGCCGGGATTGCCTGTTGGAAATGCTCACGCAGGTGCTTGACCACCTCGCAGCCGACTACCCCATGATCGAGATGAAAATCCGCCAGGACCAACTCTGGGGCGCGGCCTTGCAGCACATCGAAGGCGCCCGCTTCGTCAGTGGCTGTCAATACCTCGCAGCCCCACTGCCCCAGCAGCGCCGCCATGCTTTGCAGAATGGTCACCTCGTTGTCGATGACCAACAAGCGACGGCCCGGTAGCGGGTTACCGGTAACCGCCTGCGCAGGAATCAGCGACATGGGCAGCGGCCGCTCGGCGGACAGCGGCACCTCGATGCTGAACACCGAGCCGCGTCCTGGACGCGAGCGCACCTGCACGCGACAACCGAGGACATGGGCGATACGCTCGACTATCGCCAGACCCAGGCCCACGCCCTTGCGATCCGCCGCCCGGCCGACATCCAGTTGGTTGAATTCGAGGAAAATCGACTCCAGGCAATCCGCCGCGATGCCCCGCCCAGTGTCCCAGACTTCCAGGCTCAAGCGCCCTCCCCGACGCCGCGCCGCCAGCAGAATGCCGCCCTGGTCGGTGTAGCGACACGCGTTGCTGAGCAGGTTGCGCAGGATCCGCGTCATCAACCGCAGGTCAGTCAACACCGCCTCATCGGCAAACCGCACCCGCAGGTCCAGGCCCGCGGCACCGGCTACCGATTGAAACTCCGACACCAGCGGCGCGAGCAGCTCATCCAGCCGGTACGGTGCCAGATCGGGCCTGACGGCAGCCTGGTCCAGCCGGGAAATGTCCAGCAGGTCGGTGAGCAGATCCTCTGCCCCCTCCAGCGCCTGATGCGTGCGCTCCACCAGCACATGCTCGGCGGCCGGCAATGTGCGCTCACGCAACGTGGCGATCAGCAGTCGCGCGGCGTTGAGCGGTTGCAGCAGGTCGTGGCTGGCGGCGGCCAGGTATTTGTCCTTGCTGCGATTGGCGGCCTGGGCGGCGTCCCGCGCATCGCGCAGCTGTTGCTCGACCAACTCGCGCTGGGCGATCTGTTGTTGCAGGTTATGGTTGGCCTCCAGCAGCGCATCGGTGCGCTCGGCCACCCGCTGCTCCAATTGGTCGTTGAGCTGCTGCAGGTGATGCCGGGCTTGTTCCAATTCATCCAGGCGCGCCGCGAGCTCCGGGTAGTGACTCTTGCGTGTCGAGTGGTTGCCCAGCCCCAGCAGCCCGGCCAGGGCTTTTTGCTGTTCGTCAGAGGGCTTCGCCATAGACGACCTCGACATCCCGCTGGCTCGACTCCCGGGGATTGGTGAGGATGCACGGATCGTGCATCGCATGCTGTGACAGGAACGGAATGTCCGAGGTGCTGACGCCGTGCAGCCCGAGGGTTTCGTGGAAACCGATGGTGCGCTTGAGCGCGATCAGGTGCTCCACCAACCGGGTGCGGATTTGTCGATGATTGAGCCCACGGCAATCGATGCCCAGCGTCTCGGCGATCACCTTGAAACGCTCGGGCGCGGAGTTGTAGTTGAACGCCACCACGTGCTCCACCAGCACCGCATTGCACAGCCCATGAGGCAGGTCGAGGAAACCGCCCAAGCTGTGGGACATGGCATGCACCGCGCCGAGGATCGCGTTAGAGAACGCCAGCCCGGCCTGCATGCTGCCGAGCATGATCTTCTCGCGCAGCGCAATGTCCGCTGGGTTGGCAATCATCTGCACCAGGTTGTTGTTGATCAGGCGCATCGCTTCCAAGGCGTGGGGATCGGTCAGCGGTCCGTGACCGGTGGAGACGAACGCCTCGATGGCGTGCACCAGCGCATCGATGCCGGTACAGGCCGACAGGAACGGGTCCATGCTCAGGGTGGTTTCCGGGTCGATCAACGACACATCGGGCACCGCCGCCTTGCTGACGATGGAAAACTTCATGCGTTCTTGCTGGTTGGAGATGATGACGAACTGCGACACGTCCGCCGAAGTGCCGGCCGTGGTGGGAATCAGGATCAGCGGCGGGCTCGGCATGTAGAGCGTGTCGACGCCTTCGAACTCGAGGATGCTGCGACCGTGCGCCACGACGATGCCAATCGCCTTGCCGCCGTCCATGGGGCTGCCGCCACCGACCGCGACGATCACGTCGCAGTGGTTCTCACGGTACATCTCGGCGCCGAGCATCACTTCTTCCACGCGGGGATTGGGAGAGATCGCGCTGTAGATGCAGTAGTCGATGCCCTGGGCTTGCAGGCTGGCTTCGACGTCACCGACCCAACCGGCGGCGATGACCCCGGGGTCGGTGACCACCAGCACCTTGCGGGCACCGAAGGTCTTGGCGTAATTGCCGACATTGTGCCGGCAACCGGCACCAAACATGATTTCTGGGGAAACGAACTTGCGCAGCGGACTGAGGCTCATTTTTTCAGGGGGGCTCATCGGTAAGCCTGTTCTTATTGTCTTGGAATACCCTGAGCCTAAAGCATCCCGCCGCGAATGCAATCAGACCAATGGGTAGCCCGGCCAGACCGCGCCTGGCCGGGCCGGCCCTCATCGGTTGGCGAAGTACATCGTCACTTCAAAGCCAATACGCAGGTCGGTGTACGCGGGTTTAGTCCACATGGGTCTTTCCTCTTCTTGTACCGGGCGATTCCGGCAGGGTCATTAATGCATGGGGCGGCCAAGGCTCGAATGCTACTTTCGGAGCAATGGGTGGGGTGCGTTGGTAGTACAGGCCGTTAGAAAAATCCCAACGGATTGACGTCGTAGCTCACCAGCAGGTTCTTGGTCTGCTGATAGTGATCGAGCATCATCTTGTGCGTCTCACGGCCCACGCCGGACTTCTTGTAGCCGCCGAACGCAGCATGCGCCGGGTACAGGTGGTAGCAGTTGGTCCACACGCGACCGGCCTTGATCGCCCGGCCCATGCGGTAGGCGCGGTTGATGTCGCGGGTCCAGAGGCCGGCGCCAAGGCCGAACTCGGTGTCGTTGGCAATCGCCAGGGCTTCGGCTTCGTCCTTGAACGTGGTCACGCCCACCACCGGGCCGAAGATTTCTTCCTGGAACACGCGCATCTTGTTGTGGCCCTTGAGCAGGGTCGGCTGGATGTAATAGCCGCTCGACAGATCGCCTTCAAGACGTTCGGCTGCACCGCCGGTGAGCAGCTCGGCGCCCTCTTCCCGGGCGATGTCCAGGTACGAAAGGATCTTGTCGTATTGCTGCTGGGACGCCTGGGCGCCGACCATGGTCTCGGTGTCCAGGGGATTGCCGCGCTTGATCTTGGCGATTTTCTTCATGACCTCGGCCATGAACGGCACGTAGATCGATTCCTGCACCAACGCCCGCGATGGGCAGGTGCAGACTTCACCCTGGTTGAAAAACGCCAGCACCAGGCCCTCGGCGGCCTTTTCGATGAACGCCGGCTCGGCCTGCATGATGTCTTCGAAGAAGATGTTCGGCGACTTGCCGCCCAGCTCAACGGTGGACGGAATGATGTTCTCGGCCGCGCATTTCATGATGTGCGAGCCCACCGGGGTCGAGCCGGTGAAGGCGATCTTGGCGATGCGCTTGCTGGTGGCCAAGGCTTCACCGGCCTCGCGACCAAAGCCATGGACAATATTCAAGACGCCGGCCGGCAGCAGGTCGGCGATCAGTTCCATGAACACGGTGATCGACAGCGGCGTCTGCTCCGCTGGCTTGAGCACGATGCAGTTGCCGGCGGCCAGGGCCGGGGCGAGTTTCCAGGCGGCCATCAGCAGCGGGAAGTTCCACGGAATGATCTGCCCGACCACGCCCAGGGGCTCGTGGAAATGATAGGCCGTGGTCAGTTCGTTGATCTCGGCGGCCCCGCCCTCTTGGGCACGGATGCACCCGGCGAAATAACGGAAATGGTCAGCCGACAGCGGCACGTCGGCGTTGAGGGTTTCGCGCACGGCCTTGCCGTTGTCCCAGGTTTCAGCGACAGCGAGGACTTCCAGGTGCTGCTCGATGCGGTCGGCGATTTTCAACAGCACCAGGGAACGATCCTGGACCGAGGTCTTGCCCCAGGCATCGGCCGCGGCATGGGCAGCGTCCAGGGCTTTGTCGATGTCGGCGGCGCTGGAGCGTGGGAACTCGCCGATGACCTCGCCGTTGACCGGCGAGGTGTTGGTGAAGTACTCGCCGTTGACCGGCGCGACGAATTCGCCGCCGATGAAATTGCCATAGCGCGGCTTGAAGGAAACGACGGCGCCTGGGGTTCCGGGTTGTGCGTAGATCATGATGGGCCTCTGCCTGGTCGATGCCTGTCGCGGGACAGGCGATAGGCCGATGGTAGAGAGCCCCGCGCGGTGGACGAATGCGTCGTTGGCAGGGGGACTCTCGTTATTTGGTCGTAGGTTTCAAGCTCAAGGCCAGCGCAGGTACCGTGGCGAGGGAGCTTGCTCCCGCTGGGCTGCGCAGCAGACCCGACATTTTGCGATTGCTGCGCAATCGAGCGGGAGCAAGCTCCCTCGCCACGTCTCTCCGCAGGTTTTAGCGTTTAGCCACTAGCTCCTTCGGCAACTTGAAGGTCCAGAGCATGCCGCCCTGGTTGAAGTCCTTCACGCGCTTGGCCACCTCGCCGCCCCACAGCGGCACTGCGCCGCCCCAGCCCGAGACCACCGAGACGTATTGCTCGCCGTCCATTTCCCAGGTAATGGGCGAGCCGAGCACGCCGGAGCCGGTCTGGAATTCCCAGACTTTTTCGCCGGTCTTGGCATTAAAGGCCTGCAGGAAGCCTTCAGGCGTGCCGGTGAACACCAGGTTGCCCTTGGTGGTCAACACACCGCCCCACAGCGGCGCGAAGTTCTTGTGGCGCCAGACTTCCTTGCCGGTCTTCGGATCGATGGCCCGCAGCACGCCGATGTAGTCCTCGTTCAGCGGCTTGATGGTGAAACCGGCACCGAGAAACGCCGCGCCCTTCTTGTAGGCGATGCCTTCGTTCCAGATGTCCATGCCCCATTCGTTGGACGGCACGTAGAACAGGCCAGTGTCTTGGTTGTAGGCCATCGGCATCCAGTTCTTCGCGCCGAGGAACGCCGGGGCGACAAACACCGAGCTGCCCTTGGCTTCGCTGCCCGGCGCTCCCGGACGGCTGGCCTCGTTGTAGATCGGCCGCCCGTCCTTGTCCAGGCCGGTGGCCCAGGTGATCTTGTCAACGAATGGGAAGCCACGGATGAACTTGCCGTTGGTGCGGTCGAGCACGTAGAAGAAGCCGTTGCGGTCGGCAGTGGCCGCCGCCTTGATGTCCTTGCCGCCGTCCTTGTAGTTGAACGAGATCAGCTCGTTGACGCCGTCATAATCCCAGCCGTCATGCGGCGTGCTCTGGAAGTGCCATTTGATGCTGCCGTCGTCCGGGTTCAACGCCAGGCGCGACGAGGAATAGAGGTTGTCGCCAGGACGCAGGTGAGAGTTCCACGGTGCCGGGTTGCCGGTGCCGAACAGCAACAGGTTGGTTTCCGGGTCGTAGTAGCCGCCCAGCCAAGGCGCCGCACCGCCGGTTTTCCAGAGATCGCCGGGCCAGGTCTTGCCGGCTTCGCCGCCGGAGATCCCGTTCTCCACCGCCTTGCCATCCTTGTAGACATAGCCCATGTGGCCTTCCACGGTCGGACGGGTCCACAGTAGCTCGCCATTCTTCGGATCGTAGGCGCTGATCTGGCCGACCACGCCGAACTCGCCCCCCGCCACGCCGGTGATGAGCTTGCCATTCACGACCATGGGCGCGGCGCTGATGGAATAACCTTCCTTGTGGTCGGCGACCTTCTTGCTCCACACCACCTTGCCGGTGTCCTTGTTCAGGGCCACCAGCTTGGCGTCGAGGGTGCCGAAGAACACCAGGTCGCCATACAGCGCCACACCGCGGTTGATCACATCGCAGCAAGGGCGGATGTCGTCTGGCAGCCGCGCGTCGTATTGCCAAAGTTTCTTGCCAGTACGGGCGTCCACCGCGAACACCCGCGAATAGGAACCGGTGAGGTACATCACGCCGTCCTTGATCATCGGCTGGGCCTGCTGGCCGCGCTGCTTTTCGCCGCCGAAGGAGAACGCCCAGACCGGCCGCAGGTCCTTGATGTTGTTAACGTTCAGGGTATCGAGCGGGCTATAGCGCTGGCCCTGCACGCCGAGGCCGTTGGTCACGATCTGTTGCGGGTTTTTCGGATCCTGGAGAATTTCCTGGTCGGTCACGGCGGCCAAGGCCGAACCGGACAGCAGCATGGCACTGAGCAGCAGGTTCACGGCGAAGGGTTGGCGACGTGCGGGATGGGTCATGGCGGCTACCTCTGCGGTTATTGTTATACCCGGGAAATTTTCCCGGTCTGCCACAGATTCTTGGGCCAGGGGCCGCTGCCAACAATTGCCCGCTGTGCTGAGTTTTCTAGTTCCTTGGTACACATAGAGGCCACAGGGACGCGTGCTCAGCCAGGGTCGCGGGTGTCCACCCGCTTCATCCCAGCCCGCTCATAACGCGGATACAGATGACTGACGCTGCGAATCAATTCATAACGACTCAGACTGATCCCGGAAAAGCGTTCAGGAATGGGGCTGCGGATCATCTCGGCCATGTCATCGCCGCGCGCCGCGCCGTCGCGCATCAGTTGATCGAGCCAGCCCAGGTAGTCGCGCATTTGCGCAAAAGGCCGGGCATCGCTCGCCACCGGTCCGTGGCCGGGCACGATCTGCTTCCAAGGCAAAGCCTGCAAGGTCTCCAGGTCCTTGAGCCAGACATCCAGTCCAGGACTGTTCGGTGTGGTCAGGGCGCGCTCGTAAAACACCAGGTCGCCGGCGAACAGCACACCGGTGGTTTCATCGAAGATCGCCAAATCCGCCCCGGTGTGCCCGGCAAGCGCCAGCAGGCGCAGCGAATGGTCACCGACTTTCAGCGTGCCGGGTTCCAGCACCTGAGTCGGCAGCACCACCTCGGTGCCGCGCATCCAGTCCCCCACCAGCCGGTACATGTTCTCGGCCATCGCATCGCCCTGCTGTCGCAGCAGGTCGGTGGTGCCGGACAACGCGCCGATGGGTACGTCGCTGAACGCCTGGTTGCCCAGTACATGATCCGGGTGATGATGGGTCAGCAGCACCTGGATCACCGGTTTGTCGGTGGTCGCGGCGATGGCTTGGCGCAACGCCTCGCCGTAACGCTTCGACGGCCCGGTGTCGATGACCACCACACCAGCGGCGGTGACGATGAACGCCGTGTTGACGATGTTGCCGCCGTTGGCCTTGGCGAAATTATCGGTGCTGCCCTCCAGCAGCCACGTGCCCTCGGCGATCTGCCGAGGCTTGAGGGAATAATCGGTGGCGGACCACGCCGGCAGGCACAGCCCAAGGCAGATCAGCAACAACCAGCGCATGCTGTGCTCCTTTTGATCAGGGAATGGCCGCTTCGAATTCATTGCCGCTGTTGTCGCGCAATACCAGGCGGGTCTGCCCGGGGCCCTTGATGTCAAAGCCCAGGTTGGGGTTTTCGCTGACTGCCGGAAACAGCTCCAGGCTCGCCAGTTGCTGGCCGTCGGCGTCCAGCAGTCGCGCCTGATTGATGAAAAATTCCGGGATGCCGCTCACCAGGCCATTGTCCATGGGATGAGCGATCTGCAGGCGCAGGCGACTCCAATCCCCGCGCGGATAACGGCCGCCCAATACTTCGCCCAGGCGTTCCTCCCAGCCGGGCTGCGTGCGCACGACGCTGGGCGCGGTGCAACCGCCACCGGCCGCGTCGATCAGGGTCGAGCCGACGTGCCACAAGCCGTCACGGGTTTGCACGGCGGCGCGCAATGGGGTGGCCTGCTCGATGCGAATGCGGACCGAGAGCCAGGGCAGCACCCTCTCGGATGGCTGGAAATCGACGATTTTCGGCAAGGGATTCAACTCGGCCCAGGCCAGTACGCGCACGACGTCGCCAGTGAACGCCCGCGCATCGATTTCCAACGGCACCTGGCGCGCATCCTCGGCGAAGGGCGGCGCCAACACGCGTACCCGCTCGTCGAAAACGAAGGGCGCGTCGGCGAGCAATTGCTTGTGGTAAAAGGCCCACATCACCGAGGGCACAGGATCCTTACCCGGCTCCACCGCCATCGCCAGCCACGGTAGGCACCCCAACAGCAGGCCATACGCTCGCCAGTTCATCCCTGCGCTCCTATTGGTACATTTCGGGAACTTCGTAACGCAGGCCGTATCGGGCATAGATGGCCTTGAGGCTGCCGTCGCGTATCAACGCTTCCAGCGCCTCCTCCACCGCATAGGCCAATTGCCGGTTGCTTTCGTGCACCGCCATGCCGATTTCCCAGCGTTGCTTGCCCATGTTCGGGTAAGCGTTTTCGGCCAGCGCCAATTGCGGATCGGCCGCTCGGTGCACCTGCCAATCGATTTCCCCTCGCATCGCCATCACTGCATCCACTTGCGCCGCTTGCATGGCGGCGAAGGCTTTGGCAACGCTGGGATAGTGGCGGGTCTTGGCACTGAGCATGCCGTTGAACACAGACGTCAGGTAGAACGACGGCACGCTGTCGACTTCAACGCCAATGGGGTGCTGCTGGAACACCGCGACGCTGCCGACCGAATCCAGCCGACGCCGGTCGTATGCCACCTGCCAGCATTCCTGCTGGTACGGTCCGAACATCACCACCTGGGCATTTTCCAGCTCGCCGATGTCGTTGCGCTTCTGGACGTAATCGTGATCGTACGGAACCCGCATCATCAGGTCGGCCAGTTGTCGGCCGTGCAGCGCACTGCTACGCCAGATGTAGTCGCGCAGGTCATCGTCGAGCTTTTCGCCGGGTGGCGCCCAGATCAGTGCCAGGCGTACGCCGAGCGCCTGGGCCAAGGCCTGTGCCAATTCCACGTCCACGCCCCGGGGCTGGCCCTGGTCTTCAAAACTGTAGGGGGCGAAGTCCCTGTAGACCGCGACCTTCAATTCGCCTGCGGCGATCATCTGATCGTAGCTACGCACTTGCGCCTGCACCGCCTGGCCCCACAGCAGCAGGCCGCACGTCAGCCACGCAAACAGGCGCATGGCAATCACTCCTCGACGTGCACGCTGTCAAGGTACGTGCGCACCGCCCACAAGGCTTCCTGGCTCAAGTAATCGGCCATTTTTGGCATGTAGACCCGGCCGTCGCGCACCGCGCCGTGACGCACGCGCTCCACGAACCACTCATCACCGGCCTCGGCGGCGTCGAGCATGCGCAGGTCCGGGGCGATCCCGCCGGACTTGGCTTCCAGGCCATGGCAAGCGGCGCAGTTCTGGTTATAGGCCGAGGCACCGATTTCCACGGCTTTGTCTCGCTCGGGAGCATTGCGATACGGGTTCTGCGCGGCCCACCCATCGGCGTCCAATGGCAGGTTGGTGTCCTTGATGGGAGTCAGCCCTTGGGTTTCCACTGCCTGGGGCACTACGTTGCCGTGAGCCCATACCGAGCCTGCGCCAGCCAGCCCTATCAGCAATGCGGAAGCGATGATGGCGTTGCGTTTTGTTGTCATTGTTATGCCCTCTCAGATTGCACGCAGGCTTCTGCAAGGAAGCCGTGCCGTCATCTTAGGAACCGCTCGCCACCAGCCGAATGCTGCTTTGGTGGCCGCGTTCTACTCCCTTGGTAGCGGGCCATTCGACTCAAGTCGCAAATACAGCCGGTTTGGGAAATCTTCCCGGCAAGGGCGGGACTTTTTCCGTATCGGACGGGCTTGCCAGCCCCGAACCTAGTCAGGCCAAAACCTCACTGGGAAATCCCACCATGACAATAAAAACGCTACCTGCCCTCTCCTCCCTGACCGTCGCCTTGCTGCTGGCCGGCAGCCTGGCCCTGGGCCCGCAGGCGAACGCCGCCGTCACCTGGGAAGACATCGCCAACGACCACCTGACCACCCAGGACGTGCTGCAATACGGCATGGGCACCAACGCCCAGCGCTGGAGTCCGCTGGCCCAGGTCAATGACAAAAACGTGTTCAAGCTCACGCCGGCCTGGTCGTATTCGTTTGGCGACGAAAAGCAGCGCGGCCAGGAATCCCAGGCCATCGTCAGTGACGGTGTGGTGTACGTGACGGGTTCCTATTCGCGGGTATTCGCCCTCGACGCCAGGACCGGCAAGCGCCTGTGGACCTATAACCATCGTCTGCCGGACAACATTCGCCCGTGCTGCGACGTGGTTAACCGCGGCGCGGCGATCTATGGCGACAAGATCTATTTCGGGACGCTGGACGCGCGGGTGGTCGCCCTGGACAAGAACACCGGCAAGGTGGTGTGGAACAAGAAGTTCGGCGATCACGCCGGCGGTTACACCATGACCGGCGCCCCGGTGCTGATCAAGGACAAGACCAGCGGCAAGGTGCTGCTGATCCACGGCAGTTCCGGCGACGAGTTCGGCGTGGTCGGGCAACTGTTCGCCCGCGACCCGGACACTGGCGAAGAAGTCTGGATGCGCCCGTTTGTCGAAGGCCACATGGGCCGCCTCAATGGCAAGGACAGCACGCCGACCGGCGACGTCAAGGCCCCGTCCTGGCCTGACGACAAGACCACCGAGACCGGCAAGGTCGAAGCGTGGAGCCACGGCGGCGGCGCGCCTTGGCAGAGCGCCAGTTTCGATCCCGAGACCAACACCATTATCGTCGGCGCAGGCAACCCCGGCCCATGGAACACCTGGGCGCGCACGTCCAAGGACGGCAACCCCCACGATTACGACAGCCTCTACACCTCCGGCCAAGTCGGTGTCGACCCAAGCACTGGCGAAGTGAAGTGGTTCTACCAACACACCCCCAACGACGCCTGGGATTTCTCCGGCAACAACGAGTTGGTGCTGTTCGACTACAAGGACAAGGACGGCAAAGTGGTGAAAGCCACCGCCCACGCCGACCGCAACGGGTTCTTCTACGTGGTGGACCGCAACAACGGCAAGCTGCAGAACGCCTTCCCCTTTGTCGACAACATCACCTGGGCCAGCCACATTGACCTCAAGTCCGGTCGTCCGGTGGAGAATCCCGGCCAGCGTCCGGCCAAGCCATTGCCCGGCGAGACCAAAGGCAAACCGGTGGAGGTCTCGCCGCCCTTCCTCGGTGGCAAGAACTGGAACCCCATGGCCTACAGCCAGGACACCGGCTTGTTCTACGTCCCCGGCAACCACTGGAAAGAGGAGTACTGGACCGAAGAAGTGAGCTACAAAAAAGGCTCGGCCTACCTCGGCATGGGCTTTCGCATCAAGCGCATGTACGACGATCACGTCGGAAGCCTGCGGGCGATGAATCCCACCACCGGCAAAGTCGTATGGGAGCACAAGGAGCCACTGCCACTGTGGGCCGGCGTGCTCGCCACCAAGGGCAACCTGGTGTTCACCGGCACCGGCGACGGCTTCTTCAAGGCCTTCGATGCGAAAACCGGCAAGGAGCTGTGGAAGTTCCAGACCGGCAGCGGCATCGTTTCCCCGCCTGTCACCTGGGAGCAGGACGGCGAGCAATACATCGGCGTGACCGTCGGTTATGGCGGCGCCGTGCCGCTGTGGGGCGGCGACATGGCCGAGCTGACCAAACCGGTCGCCCAAGGTGGGTCGTTCTGGGTGTTCAAGATTCCGAGTTGGGATAAGGCGACGGCCAAGCAATAACTCCAATCCTCTGTGGGGGAGCGAACCTGCTTCGCCCCCCACAACCATTGAGTTCTCGCCATGAAATATCTGTCTTTTGTGCTGTTGCTCGTCGGTACCCAGGCCCACGCCGAGACCCCCGACGTTCCACTGACGATCAATGGCTGCGTCATCGCCGAAGCCAGCCAATGCCCCGGCGCCGACCTGCGGGGGGCGAACCTGGCGAACCAGGACCTGCGCAAGATGAATCTCAGCGGCGCCGACCTGCGCGATGCCGACTTGCGTCACGCCCGGCTGGACCTGGCCAACCTGGAGAAAGCCCAGCTGCAAGGCGCCAACCTGAACCGAGCAAACCTGCAACAGAGCAACCTGCGCCTGGCGGACTTCAGCGGTGCGACGCTCAAGGCAATCCAGGGCTGGGGCCTGTTTGCCCAGGGCGCGCAATTCCAGCGGGCCGACCTAAGCGGCGCCTATTTGCAGTTCGCCCGCTTGTCCGGCGCCCGGCTCCACGCTGCCAACCTGCAAGCCGCCGACCTGGAAATGGCTTGGCTGAGCAAAGCCGACCTCAAGGGCGCGGACCTGCGCGATGCCAATCTGCAGGAAGTGAAGCTTGGCGAAAGCAACCTCGAACAGGCCAACCTCAATGGCTCTCGCCAGCATTATGGGAATTTCCAGGATGCGAACATGCAGGGTTGCACCGGTTGCCCGACGACTTGGGATCGCTGACGCAGGCCCCCTGGCTGATCGTCCCCACGCTCCGCGTGGGAATGCCTAAACGGACGCTCCGCGTTCGGCTCTGGTGGGACGCAAAGCGTCCCAGGCTGCATTCCCACGCAGAGCGCGGGAACGATCTGCAACAGGTCACCAGCCTTTCAACCGGCAATCCGCACCACGCCCATGTCGATCCCCAAATGCACCAACTCGGCATGGGAGCTGACCTGCAGCTTGCTCTTGAGCAGTGTCAGATGGTTGGACACGGTCTTGGCGCTGATGCACAGCTGTTCGGCGATGGTGCGCGCCGGGGTACCCTTGGCGAGCATCACAAAGATTTCCAATTCGCGCTGGGTCATCGATTGCAGGCGCGGGTCCACATCGTTGCGGTTGCCCGCGCAGGCCAATTGGGTGGCCAGGGCTTGCTCGATATAGGCATGGCCGGCCAGCACGCGTCTCACCGCTTCCACCAGGATTGGCGGCGCGGAATTCTTGGTCAGGTAACCTGCGGCGCCGGCGTCCAGTGCCTGGCGGACCAAGGGCAATTCGTCGTGCATGCTGAAGAACAAGACCCGCAGCTGCGGCAGGCGTTGGCGCAGGCGCCGGGTAGTTTCCAGGCCGCTGATGCCCGGCAGGCCAAAATCCATGATCACCAGGTTTGGCACCTGCTCTTGCACCTGGCTCAGCGCCTCTTCTCCCGAAGCCGCTTCGCGGACGAGCAGTTCCGGCATCAGTGCCCGCAACAGGCTGGCATAGCCCTGCCGAACCACCGCATGGTCGTCCACCAATAAAATGTTCATCACACCTCCAGCGCAATATTCAAGGCCAGCGCCCATCCGGCGCCAGGTCGACTGATGATGCGCAGCTCACCGCCCAGGCTTCGCGCCCGTTCGGCCATCGAATGCAGGCCCACGCCCGGCCGGGCCGGTTGCGTCGCGCCACAGCCGTTATCGCGAACCAGCAGTCGTAAACGCCCCGTGCGGTGCTGAATCCGGATCCGTACCTGGCCGGCTCCGGCATGCCGGGCGATGTTGGTCAGTGCTTCCTGTAACAGGCGATACAGGTGGACATTGTTCGGTGCGGACAACGACGGCAGCACGCCATCGATCCGCAATTGGCAGGCGATGCCCTGGCTATCCTGCCATTGCCGCGCCAACATCCCGATCGCCTCGCACAGCGGCAGGTGCTGCAGCACCACGGGGTACAAGTCGTGCACCAACGCGCGAAAGCCCTGCTGCAAATGATTGCAGTGCTCTTCCAGCTCACTGGCCGCGCGCTCAAGTACCAGCGGCTGATCGATCACCAGCCGCAGCAGGCAGGCCTGCGCGCGGATGCCCGCCACGTACTGGCCGAGGTCATCGTGAAGAGTCTGCGCCAGTTGCGTGCGCTCCTTCTCCTGCACCGCCAACAACGCCTGGGTCAGCCGGGTGTTATCCGCTCGGGTCTGGGCCAGGGCGGCGGTCATCCGGTTGAAATGCTCCGCCAGCCGCTGGGCCTCCGAGACGCCTCCGGCCGGCAAGTTCACCTGCAGGTCCCCGGCGGACACTTGATGCAGCGCATGCAGCAATTCATCAAGCAAACGCATACCCCGGCGCACCGCCCAGCGGATCACCAACAGGCTGACCAGCAAGGCCATCGCGCAGACCCCGAGCAGTTGCGCCAGGGAGTCGAGGATCTCGTCGATTTCATCCCGAGGATCCACGGCAATCCAGGCCCGACGGCCGTCATCCAGGTTCACCACTTGAGCAGCGGGGCCGTCGGCCAATAACCGCCGCCCTGCCCAGGCTTTCATCCCGTCCTCGACCGCTGGGGACGTCTCCCCTGGCGCCAACCAGCGCACCCGCACGTGACGCAGGCTGCCGGTGAGTCGTGACTGAAGGCTGGCCGGGTCGCGCTGGGCGGTTTCGCTCAGGTAGTGCACCACCGACTCGGCCGATTGCAATTCGCGTTTCACATCGGCCATGGCCTGGTGCAACAGCAGCGTTGCGCACGCCAGGGTAACCAGGGCGAAAAAAATCGTGACCCAAAGATTGATTCGCCAGAGGGCTGACATAGCTAGCAATCCATTTCCTGATTCACAGCAATCCCCTGTGCGAATGACGACTATCTGCATCCTAAAACCCCAAGGCCCGGGGCGATTTACTACCTTGGTACTGCCCCGGCGGTACTTTCTACATATTTCCCCGAGGCCGCGGCCTTCCTATGCTGGCGCTACCGCAATGGAGGTCTTATGCGCCGGCTCGTCAGTTACGCCTTGGTATCCCTGCTGGCAGCGACCACTGTGCAAGCCGGCGATGCCGTGCCGTTGCAAGTGCGCATCGGCTACCTCGGCTATCAGCCCGACGCTGGCCCGCTGTTGTCCAACGTGATCGCCGAGCCTGCCGATGCCGGGCTGCGCGGGGCCGAGCTGGCGATCATCGACAGCAACAGCACGGGGCGTTTCCTCAAGCATGACTATCGCCTCGAAAGCACCAGCGTCGACAGTCCCCAAGCCCTGCTCGAGGCCGCTCGCGCCCAGCATGAGCAAGGCCTGCGCCTGTTTGTGGTCAATGCGCCGGCGGCGAGCCTGCGCCAACTCAGCGCCGCCCTGCCCGACAGCCTGCTGTTCAACGCCGGCAGCCCCGATGACAGCCTGCGCAGCACCGACTGCCTGAGCAACGTGCTGCACAGCCTGCCCGACCGGGCGACGCTGGCCGATGCGCTGATCCAGTTCAGCGTCGTGCGCAAATGGCAACGGGCCTTGCTGATCGTCGGCCAGAAGCCTGAAGACCAGGCCTACGCCAGCGCCCTGCGCCGGGCCATGAAACGCTTCGGCATGAAGATCGTCGCCGAGAAGGCTTGGCACTTCGACAACGACCAGCGGCGCAGCGCCCAGGCCGACATGCCGCTGTTCACCCAGACCGCCGAGTACGACGTGGTGCTGGTGGCCGACGAGCGTGGCGACTTCGGCGAATATGTGCCTTACCAGACGTGGTATCCACGCCCAGTAGCCGGTACTCAGGGCCTGACGCCCACCGGCTGGCACAAGACCGTCGAGACCTACGGCGCGGCGCAGTTGCAAAAACGCTTCGAAGCCCTCGCCGGGCGCTGGATGAACGATCGCGACTTTGCTGCCTGGATCGCCGTGCGCAGCATCGCCGCCGCCGTCAGCAAGCTGCGCCAGGACGACCCGCTCGCCATCCGCCAACTGGCCCTCAGCGACCAACTGCCCCTGGACGGGTTCAAGGGCCGCAAGCTCAGCTATCGGCCCTGGAACGGCCAGTTGCGCCAACCCATTGCGCTGGTGCAGCCAAGGGCCTTGGTCAGCACCTCGCCCCAGGACGGCTTCCTGCACCCCTTCAACGAAATGGACAGCCTCGGCTACGACCAGCCTGAAGTGAGCTGCCGCTACCCCTGATCGATAACAACAAT
Source organism: Pseudomonas marvdashtae (assembly GCF_014268655.2). Lineage (NCBI taxonomy): Bacteria > Pseudomonadati > Pseudomonadota > Gammaproteobacteria > Pseudomonadales > Pseudomonadaceae > Pseudomonas > Pseudomonas marvdashtae. The sequence continues at coordinate 2,698,453 of NZ_JABWQX020000001.1, read as the reverse complement.
AAGGAAAACGCCATGCGCCGCACGCCGTTTCAACCCGCTCTTTTCTGCCAGGTGCTCGCCCTCGGCGCCGCGCTGCTGATTGCCGGCCCTGCCACCGCTGGCATCGCCTGGGTCTCCAACGAAAAAGACAACAGCCTGAGCCTGATCGACATGCAGAGCCTGCAAGTCATCGACACCCTGCCGGTCGGCCAGCGCCCCCGGGGCCTGCTGCTGTCCCACGACAATCGCTTGCTGTACATCTGCGCCAGCGATTCGGACCGCGTCCAGGTCATGGACGTCGCCACCCGCAAGATCATCAAGGAACTGCCCTCCGGCAAGGACCCGGAGCAGTTTGCCTTGCACCCCAACGACCGCTGGCTCTATGTTTCCAACGAAGACGACGCCCTGGTCACGGTGATCGACACCCAGACCTCCGAAGTACTGGGCCAGATCGGCGTCGGCGTCGAGCCGGAAGGCATGGCCGTCAGCCCGGACGGCAAATGGGCGGTCAACACCAGCGAGACCACCAACATGCTGCACTGGATCGACACCAGTACCCAGACACTGGCGGACAACACCCTGGTGGACCAGCGCCCGCGCTTCGTTGAATTCAATCGCGACGGCACACAGCTCTGGGCCTCGGCGGAGATCGGCGGGACCTTGACCATTCTCGACGTTGCCACGCGCCAGGTCCTCAAGACCCTGACCTTCAAGATCAAAGGCGTGCACCCGGACAAAGTGCAGCCGGTGGGCATCAAGCTCAGTGCCGACGGCGCCCTGGCGTTCGTCGCCCTGGGCCCGGCTAATCACGTGGCGGTCATCGACGCGAAAACCTTCGAAGTCCTGGACTACCTGCTGGTGGGCCGACGGGTCTGGCAATTGGCGTTCACCCCGGACCAGAAACAATTGCTGGCGACCAATGGCGTCAGCGGCGACGTCTCGGTGATCGACGTGCAAAGCCGCAAGGTGCTCAAGTCAGTGAAGGTCGGGCGCTATCCCTGGGGCGTGGTGGTGACGCCATGAACGCGCTGCAAGTCAGTGACCTGGACTTCGCCTACGGTACCCGGGAAGCCTTGCGCCAGATGAGTTTCAGCCTGCCCGCCGGGCGTTTCGCCGCGCTGCTGGGGCCCAACGGGGCTGGCAAGTCGACGCTGATTGCGCTGCTGACGCGGCTCTACGATGTGCAGCGCGGCACGGTCCATGTCGGCGGCCATTCGCTGCAAACCTCGCCCCGCCAGGCCCTGCGCCAGTTGGGTGTGGTGTTCCAGCAAAGCACGCTTGACCTGGACCTGAGCATTGACCAGAACCTGCGTTATCACCTCGCGCTGCAGGGTATTTCGCGACGCCAGGGCGGCGTCCGGGTCGATGCCGAACTGGCCCGCCAGCAGTTGACCGAGCGGCGCCATGAACGGGTCCGCGACCTCAACGGCGGGCATCGCCGCCGGGTAGAGATCGCCCGCGCGCTGCTCCATGAACCGCAACTGTTGCTGCTGGACGAACCGAGCGTCGGCCTCGACCCGGCCAGTCGCCAGGCCCTGGGCGAACATATTCGCCAGCTGTGTCGCGAACAAGGCATCAGCGTGCTCTGGACCACCCATCTGCTGGACGAAGTGCAGCCCAGCGACGACTTGCTGATCGTCCACCAGGGAAGGCTGGTCGCCAGCGGTCGCGCCGAGGAGGTAAGCCTTGGGCATGGTGGCAGCCTCGGCTCGGCCTTCACTCGCTTGACCGCCGGGGGAGCCGCGCGATGAACGCATATTGGCAGTGCTTCAGCGGCATCGTCCTGCGCGAATGGCTGCGCTTCGTGCTGCAACGCACGCGGTTGCTCAGCGCCCTGGTGCGACCCTTGCTGTGGCTGCTGGTGTTCGCCGCCGGCTTTCGCGCGGCGCTGGGCATCGCCATCATCGCGCCCTACGACACCTACATTCCCTACGAGGTGTATATCGTGCCAGGGTTGGCCTGCATGATCCTGTTGTTCAATGGGATGCAGGGTTCGCTGTCGATGGTCTACGACCGGGAAATGGGCAGCATGCGCGTATTGCTGACCAGCCCCCTGCCCCGGGCCTTCCTGCTGGCGAGTAAATTGCTGGCGACCTCGCTGATCTCGCTGTTGCAGGTCTACGCCTTCCTCGCCATCGCCTGGTTGTACGGCGTGCAGCCACCCGCCATCGGCCTGCTGACGGCACTGCCGGCCCTGCTGCTGGTGGCCTTGATGCTCAGCGCCCTGGGCTTGTTGCTATCGAATGCGATCCGCCAGTTGGAGAACTTTGCCGGGGTGATGAATTTCGTCATCTTCCCGATGTTCTTCCTGTCTTCGGCGCTGTACCCCTTGTGGAAAATGCTCGAGGCCAGCCCTTGGCTGTATTGGCTGTGCGCGGTCAACCCGTTCACCCATGGCGTGGAACTGGTGCGGTTTGCCTTGTATGAGCAATTCAACTTGCTGGCGCTGGCGGTGTGCCTGGGGTTGACGCTGGTGTTTGCGCTGCTGGCGGTGTGGACGTTCAATCCGCAGCATGCGGCGTTGCGCAAGGCCAGCCAGGCCTGATGGGGCCGCACGAAGGGGAATTTACTACTTTAGTAGCGGTTTTCCTGTCTATGGTCGCATTCACAAGACGCTGACCCTGGCATGTAATGGGCGCATAACAAAAAGGATAAATCCTATGCCCCGTTTGCTGGCGATTGTCTTGCTGGGCCTGTCGCTGAATGTCGCGCAGGCTGACACCGCGCTGTTTTCCGCAGCGGGTTATCGCCTCACTCAATACCGCAGCCCGACGCCTGCGACCGCCGAAGGTGCGCAAACCCTCGACACCCAAGCCTTGCAGCGTTTGCTTGGGCAAACGCCCGCTCCGGTGCTGATCGATGTCTATCGTCGCCCCTGGGTCCAGGGCCGTTTCATTGACACTGAGCCTCATTCCAATCTGCCCGGCAGCCTGTGGCTGGCCAATACCGGCGACGGCGAGCTGGATGCGACCTGGCAGGATTACTTCACTTTTCACTTGCGCAAAGCCACCGCCGGGCGCGCCGATCAACCGCTGGTCTTTTACTGCCGCTCCGATTGCTGGCTGAGCTGGAACGCGGTAAAACGCGCCGCGGCCATAGGCTATAAACAGGTGTATTGGTACCGCGACGGCCTCGACGCCTGGGAGGCGGCCAACCTGCCCCTGCAAGCGGCCCGCCCCGAACCCTTTCCTTGATCTGCAAGCGTGCGTGCAACTGCTCCAACACGACAATAACGAGGTGAATGGCCATGTATAAAATCCTGATAGCCGACGATCACCCACTGTTTCGCGAAGCCATCCACAACGTGATCAGCGACGGTTTCGCCGGTAGCGAGGTGATGGAAACCGCCGACTTGGACAGTGCCCTGGCGCTGACCCGCGAACACGACGACCTGGACCTGATCTTGCTGGACCTGAACATGCCCGGCATGCACGGTCTCAACGGCCTGATCAACCTGCGCAACGAGGCGCCGACCATCCCGGTGGTGATCGTTTCCGCTGAGCAGGACAAGCAGATCGTCCTGCAAGCCATTACTTATGGCGCGGTGGGTTTCATCACTAAGTCGTCGCCGCGCTCGCAAATGACCGACGCCATCGAGCAGATCCTCAACGGCAACGTGTACCTGCCGCCCGACATCATCCGCTCGCAGAAGAGCCCGACGGGGCGGCGCCTGAACGAAACCCCGGCGTTCCCGCCCGAACTGCTCCAGGCCCTGACTCGCAAGCAATTGCTGGTGCTAGAACGCATGACCAAGGGCGAGTCGAACAAACAGATCGCCTACACGCTGGACATCGCCGAAACCACGGTGAAAGCCCACGTCTCGGCGATCCTGCGCAAGCTCAACGTGCATAACCGCGTGCAGGCGATTCTCAGTGCGGGGGATATCGATTTCGGGGCTTATTTGCGGCGCTGAACACCCGTTGATTTAGGGTAGAACCCCATGTGGCGAGGGAGCTTGCTCCCGCTGGGCCGCGAAGCGGCCCCAAACCCAGGCACCTCGGTGTGTCAGCCAGGTTGAATCGAATGGACGGGGCTGCTGCGCACCCCAGCGGGAGCAAGCTCCCTCGCCACAAAAGCGGTTGACTTAACGGCTGGTTGATCCGCCCAACAAATGACTCATCGCAATCTTGAGTTTCATCGGCCGCACCGGCTTGTGCATCAGCGTGTGGCCGCGCTCGCGGATCTGCTGCTTGAGTTCATTGCTGTAGTTGGCGGTGATCATCATGGCCGGGATCGGTGAGGTACGGCAGGCGTTGATCCGGGCCACGGCGTCGACGCCGTTCTGGTCATGGTCCAGGTGATAATCGGCGATCAACAGGTCCGCTTCGGCACGGTAGCCATCCACCTGCCGCGCCAGGTCCTGCTCCGACAGTGCCGTGACTACCCGGCAACCCCAACCCTCCAGCAACGTGCGCATGCCGGCGCAGATCGCCGCGTCGTTATCCAGGACCCATACCCGTGCCCCGCGCAGGCGCTCGAGCATTGGTTCGCTCATGTCCAGGCACGGCAGCGGCTTGGGCGCGGTGGCGCTGATCGGCACCTCGACGGCGAACACCGAGCCTTTGCCCGGCCATGAGCGCACCTGGATCCGGTGGCCGAGGATGCCGGCGATTTTCTCGACGATGGCAAGTCCCAGGCCCAGCCCACGATCCTGGTCCGGCCGCTGGACGTCGCCGCGCTTGAATTCCTGGAAAATCTCCTCCAGCCGATTCTGGGCGATACCGATGCCGGTGTCCCAGACCTCGATTGATACACGATCACCGTGCCGCCGGCATCCCAGCACCACTCGCCCATGGGGGGTGTAGCGAATGGCGTTGCTCAACAGGTTGCGCAGGATTCGCGCCAGCAATTGGATGTCGCTGCGCACCAGCACGGAACACGGCACAAAGCGCAGCGCCAGGCCCTCGCTACGCGCGACCTGGACGTACTCGGCGGCCAAGTTGTCGAGCAGCTCACTGAGGGCGAACGGTGCGACGTCAGGCTTGATCACGCCGGCATCGAGCTTGGAAATGTCCACCAGCGTGCCGAGCAGATTCTCGACGTCCTGCAGTGAGTTGCTGACGTTGCGCACCAGCTGCGCGTTCGCTACCGGTTCGCGGCGTTCAAGCAAGGCGCTGGTGAAGAGCCGTGCCGCGTTGAGCGGTTGCAGCAGGTCGTGACTGACCGCCGCAAGAAATTTGGTTTTCGACAGATTGGCCCGCTCGGCCTCGCGCTTGGCCTCGCGCAGGCGCAGTTCCACCCGGCTGCGCTCCTCGATCTCGCGCAGCAACTGATCGTTGAGAGTGGTCAGTTCGGCCGTGCGCTCTTGCACGCGTTGCTCCAGGTTCTGGTAGGCCTGGTGCAGTGCCTCGGCGGTGCGACGACGTTCGGTGATGTCGCGGATCAACACGAAGATGCCCACCACCTCGCCGCTGGCCAGCCGATTGGGTACGTAGGAGCGCAACATGTAGCGTTCCTGGTTGTTGATGTTGGTCTCGGCGAATTCGAACGTCACACTCTCGCCGGCCAACGCCCGGGCCACATACGCCTCCAGCCGCTGATAATGCTGTTCGCTGTGGGCTTCGCGCAGGTTCTGGCCGAGCATCACGCCACGGGGCCAGCAATACCACTGCTCGTAGACCTTGTTGGTGAATTCGTAGACCAGGTCGGCGTTGAGATAGGCGATCAGCGCCGGTACGTGATCGGTGATCAGGCGGATCCAGCGCTCGCTTTCGCTCAGCGCCTCGGCATGCTGGTAGCGCTCGGTGATGTCGGTGAATGTGTTGACGTAGCCGCCGGTGGGCAGCGGATGGGTGCGGATCTCCAGGACGCGGCCATCGGACAGGCGCTGCTCGCATTCGTGGATCAGCCGGCCATTGCCGTCGCGGCTGGCCGGGGTCAGGAGTCGTAGCTCACTGTCAGCGATCACTTCGTTGAACGGCCGGTGGGCCGCCACCGGTGCCAGGCCGCTGAGCTCCAGGAAGCGCCGGTTCCATAGCTCCAGCACGCCATGGGCATTGACCATCGCCACGCCCTGGGAAAGGTTGTCCACGGCACGCTGCAATAGGTGGGATTTCTGCGCGATGGCCTGCTCGCGGCGCACGGTTTCGCTGAGTTTGACGTCGGTGATGTCGGTGAACAGGATCACCCGCCCGCCCTCCTGAGTCGGCCGCTCGCTGACCTGCAACCAGCGGCCATTTTGCAAACGATACAGCACCGGTTCATCGGGCTGGCCGCGGGTTTCCTCGCTGAACAAGCCGTTGGCGGTCATCAGGCGCTTGACCTCGCCAAGGCGCATCCCGGCGATGATCCGCACCCGGCTGTGGGCCCAGAAAGCCTTGAAGCGGCTGTTGAACAGGACGATGCGTTGCTGTTCGTCAAACAGCACGAACGCATCGGAAATGCTTTCGATGGCATCGATCAGGTGCCGATGCGCCGTTTCCGCCCGCAGCCGTGCTTCGCCCAGCAAATGGTTGCCGGCCTTGAGCTCGGCCATCGCCTGGTTCAAGGCATCGGTGCGCTCGCGGACCTGCTCGGCGAGCACCACTGAGTGCTGGAACGCCGCATACGGATCGTTGCCCCGGGTGACGCCGGATTCCACCCGCTCGATCAGCGCGTCGTTGATGCGCCGCAGCTTGCGGTTTTCATGTTGCAGGGCGGCGACCTGCGCCTGCAGCTCAGCGATGGCCGGGGACGCGATGGCGTGCAATGGCAACTCCGGTAAAGGTCTGGTTGATGTGCATGCCATTGAACTGTTCTCCGTAGGTGTTGAAGCCCATCACCCGATGGTCCCGCAGGAACTGGCCGATCTCTTCCAACCCGCCGCGATTTTCCAGCTCCAGGCGCCTGAGGAAACAGTCGCAGCCGATGGTCAGCAGCACGTCGCCGAGGCGCGCCTGCAAGCCGTCGAAGAGATTTTCCAGGTTGTGCAGCAACGGCCCGGGAGTCATGGCGGTCAGTACGATGCCGTTCTCCACCGCGCAATAAAAACTCAGGCTCAGGTCCGGGTGCACCTGCTGGATGGCGCGCACGTAGTATTGGTCGTTGATGCGCACGGCCAAGGGATGAGCGGCGAAGACCCGGTAGTCCAGCGCGCTCACCGGCACGCCGATATGCCGGGCATATTCCTCGGCGGCGGGTTCGGCATTGAGCTCGTAGACTCGCCGCGACGCACTGTCGGCACCGGTCACCACCAGTTTCTCTTGCCGGGGCAGGATGTGATGGGTGGTGAACACCTCGAACTCCAGCCAGGTGTTGATCAGCACCACCACGGCCGCGCCGCTGTGGAACTGGCCCTCGAAGTAGACGTGAGTGTGGGTCAGGTAATTATCGTCGCCGGCAGAACCGCCGAAATGCGGAATATCGCCCAAGGCCGCACTCAGTGCGGCCAGCACCATTTCCTCGCGGCTGGACAGGCCGTCGAGCAAGGTCAGCGCAAAGCTATGGCCCTTGATCGGCGCCAGGGCATTGCTGCGGCAGCCGCCCGCCAAACGCTCGACCATCTGTTGGGCATCGATCAGGCTGAAATGCTCCATCTCGCCGATCAGTTCGGCGGCAATGGAAAAATGCCGATGATCGAAACCCACCGCCGTTACGCAGTTGCGGCCGTAACCCTGGGGCGTGATTTCCCCGGCGCTGGTGCAGCCCACAAGGCGGATCCCACCAAAGCTCTGGGACAGCGCAGCGCCCAAGGCCGGCAAGTCGTATTCGGCGGAACAGAAAAACAGCACGAAACCCAGGTACGGGTGCAGCAGCTGCCGGGCCAGTTCCTGGGCCACCTGCTCGACGTCCTTCGCCTGGGACATGGCGCTGACCACGCCTTCGCTCTGGGCCTGCTGCATCTTCGCCTCCGGCGGCGCGTGATAGAGCCCTGAGTGTACGAACCCGGGCCCGGCGCACGAATGCTACTTGGGTAGCGGGTGCACGCTTCCATGGGATGAGAACCGTGGCAACCCCCGCCGCGATGCGCACGGTACGGGCCGCCACGAAAACTTCGAGTTGATGTGAAGCTGCTCTTGTGGCGAGGGAGCAAGCTTCCTCGCCACGGTTCCGATTCGTCTTTACCAGGTCAACACCGCCCCCACCGCAAACGTATCGGTGTCTTCATTCTGGGCGCTGGTGTCGTGGCCGTTGATCTCGAACTGGTTGTATTCGGCCACGAGCTTGAGGTTGTCGTTGATGTCGTGGAACAGCGCGACGCCACGGGTTTCATAATCCGCGCCGCTGCCGACCACGCCGTTGCCGTCATCCTCGGTCTTGCCGTAGGACAGCGCCAGGCGGTTCTTGCCCAGTTTGTAGGAGCCCTGGAGCAGGTAGCCCTTGCTGTCGACGTTGCGCAACGTGGCTTCGCCGGCATTGTTGGTGAAGAACGGGTTGATGCCCTTGGCCTGGAATCCGGAGCCCGTGAGCGACAGCCCGCCCATCTTCGCTTGCACGCCATAGCCCAGGCCCTTGGAAGTCACCGACTCGACATTGGAGTCGGTGTTGTCGGAAGTCTGGTAGCTGCCGTTGAGCCAGCTGTAGATCTTCGCCCCGGCCAGGTCGAACTGGTAGGTGACCTCGCTCTCGGTGCGCGGGTTTTCCTGGTAGGCCTTGCCTGTGGCGCTGCTGTCGTTGGTGTCCACCGGGTCCATGATGCCCACAGCCACGCGCAGCCCATCCATGACAGGTGTCCGATAAGTGATCTGCGAGGTCGGGAACGGATACGGATAACCGCTGCCGATGTTGCCAAACGACACACCGCCACCGTCCACCAGCCCGAGCGTGTCGCTGACCTGGCCGTAACCGGCCAGCAGTTCATCGAGGAGAATGTTGGAGCGGGCGAACAGGCCGAAGTCCTTGCCGATCAGCACCTCGCCCCACTCTGGGTTGGCGACGGTACCGTAGAACTGCCGCACGTCGATGGCGGTGTCGGTGCCATTGGTTTCGCTGTCGTTGATGGTCACCCAGAACGAGGCGCGGGCGCCGAGCTTGAGGTCATCGACCTGCTTGCCCATGTTGAAGCCCAGGTAGTTGGGCAGGAAACCCATCTTGACCCGCGACTGGCGGCGATCGAATTGCTCCCCGGCGCGGTCCACGTCGCTGTTGACGTAGAAGGCGTTGATGTAGCCGTCGGTGGAAAAGGTCGTCTGGTCCTTGTCATACAGCATGATTTCGGCTTGGGCCCAAGGCGTCAGCCCCAAGGTCGAAAAGCCGGCGATGATCGCAGGCAAAAAACGCAGGCAGGTATTTTTATTGTTGTGCATGGCGCGCTCCGCAACAGGGGACGGGATGTCGGAGGCGATTATCGAAAGGCACCAGGGCGCGTCATACGCTGCCTTGGAGGTGATTGGCGAGTGCTTTGGCAGCGCAGGACCGGCGCGGCAGTTTTGGCGTACGACGGCGATGGCGCGGGGCGCGGTACTTTTGGTGTGGGCCGCAGGGTGCGGCAGGGAGGATGAACTCAATGAGCAGTGACATCGAGTTGTCTGTTTTTGGGGCTGCTGCGCAACCCAGCGGGAGCAAGCTCCCTCGCCACGGGGGCTGTGTCCGTACTTGGGAATGAAGTCGGACCCGCTCTTGTGGCGAGGGAGCTTGCTCCCGCTGGCCTGCGCAGCAGGCCCCCTCGCCTTCAGATCAGAACCGCGGCTTGACGGTTTTCCAATCCGGCCGGTAGCGGCGCATCTGCCGGACATCGTCACGCTGGCGAATGCCGCAACTGAGGAACTGTTCATGCAGCTTGCCCAGTTGATCGCGGTCCAGCTCCAGTCCGAGACCCGGCGCCCGGGTGATTTTCACGCAGCCATCGACAAACGGCAGCTTGCCGCCCTTGATCACCTCTTCATCCGGCTCCTGCCAGGGATAATGCGTGTCACAGGCGTAATCCAGGTTCGGCACCGAAGCCGCCACGTGGGCCATCGCCATCAAGCTGATGCCCAGGTGCGAGTTGGAATGCATCGACACCCCGAGGCCAAAGGTGTCGCACATCTTCGCCAGCACTTGGGTGTCCCGCAGCCCTCCCCAATAATGGTGGTCGGCGAGGACGATCTGCACGCTGTCCTGGGCCACGCTACGGCGAAACTCGTCGAAATCGGTCACCACCATATTCGTCGCCAGCGGCAATCCCGTACGTTTGTGCAGCTCGGCCATGCCCTCCAGCCCAGGCGTCGGGTCCTCGTAATACTGCAAGTCATCCCCGAGCAGCTCGGCCATGCGGATCGAAGTCTCCAACGACCAGTTGCCATTCGGATCGATGCGCAACGGGTGACCGGGAAACGCCTGCTTCAACGCCTTGATGCAGGCGACTTCATGCTCAGGCTCCAAGGCGCCGGCCTTGAGCTTGATGCTCTTGAAGCCGTATTCCTCGATCATGCGCCGGGCCTGGGCGACGATCTGTTGCTCATTCAGCGCTTCGCCCCAACTGTCCGGCGGGTAAGGCGAATCGATGTGCTCGGCGTACTTGAAGAACAGGTAGGCGCTGAACGGTATCTCGTCACGGATAGCGCCGCCCAGCAAGTCCACCAGCGGCACGTTCAGGTAGTGCGCCTGCAAATCCAGGCAAGCGACCTCGAACGCGGAATAGGCGTTGCTCACCGCCTTGCTCGCATGGGAGCCCGGCGCCAGTTCGGCACCGGCGACGCTCACTGGTTTATGGGCCGCGACAGTTGCCTGGACGATAGCCCGCAACTGGTTGAGGTTGAACGGATCCAGGCCGATCAGTTGGCTCTGGACCTGTTGCTGAATCGCCAGGGCCGGCGCATCGCCGTAGCTCTCGCCGAGGCCGATGTAGCCGTTGTCGCTTTCAATCTCGATGATCGATCGCAGCGCGAACGGCTCGTGGATGCCGCTGGCGTTCAGCAGCGGTGGATCGCGAAAGGCAATGGGTGTCACAGTGACGCGTTTGATCTTCATACAGCGGCTCCCGATGGGCCAGGGTTCAGGGCTTGGGGTTTTTCTGGTGATTGGGCGTCGGCAACGCTTTCACGCCGGCCGGACAATGAATCCGGGGTGTCGCGCTTGGGTGTGGTGCGGGCGAAAAAGATCACCACGGCGGCGACCAACGAAGTGATGGCCAATCCGTACAAGCCGCCTTCTATAGACCCGGTGGTCTGTTCGAGAAAGCCGAAGGCCGTCGGTGCAACGAAGCCGCCGAGGTTGCCGATGGAGTTGATCAAGGCGATCACCGCCGCCGCGATGCGCGCATCCAGATAACCTTGGGGAATGGGCCAGAACAACGCCGACGCAGCCTTGAAGCCGATCGCCGCGAAGCAGATGGCGACGAAGGCGAAGATCGGTCCGCCAGTGGTGGACATGAACATGCCGAACGCGGCGATAACCAGCGTCACCGCAACCCAGGCCTGCTGGAATTTCCATTTACCGGCCAGGGCGGCGAAGCCGTACATCGCGACGATGGAAATGATCCACGGGATGGAATTGAACAAGCCGACCTGGAAATCGCCCAGATTGCCCATTTTCTTGATCATGCTGGGCAGCCAGAACGTGGCGCCATAAATCGTCAGGGCGATGGAAAAGTAGATGAAGCAGAACAGCGCAATCTGTCGGTCGGCAAGCAACTTGAACATTGACGGCTTGACCACTTGCGCAGCCTCCCGCGCCCGCTGTTCTTCGGCAATCGCGGCGATCAGGACAGTCTTCTCTTCGGCCGTCAGCCATTTGGCCTGGCTGGGATGAGATTGCAGCCAGAACCAGACGAACCCGCACAGCACGATGGACGCGCCGCCTTCAATCAGGAACATCCACTGCCAGCCGTGCAGGCCCAGCCCACTGATGTGCAACAAGGCGCCGGACACCGGTCCGGAAATCACCGAAGCGATGGCCGAGCCGCTCAGGAAGATCGCCATCGCCTTGCCGCGCTCGTTCGCCGGCAGCCACTGGGTGAAGTAATAGATGATGCCGGGAAAGAACCCCGCCTCCGCCGCGCCGAGGATGAAGCGCAGCACATAAAAGCTGGTCTCGCCTTGCACAAAGGCCATGGCCATGGCCGCCGCGCCCCAGGTGAACATGATGCGCGTCAGCCAGGCCCGCGCACCGTAGCGCTGCAGGAGCATGTTGGACGGGACTTCGAACAGCGCGTAGCCGATGAAGAACAGCCCGGCACCGAGGCCATAGGCGGCGGCGCCGATACCGAGGTCGGTTTCCAGGTGGCTGCGTACGAAGCCGATGTTGACGCGGTCGATGTAATTGACGATGAACATCACCACCACCAACGGCAATACATGACGTTTGACCTTGGCCGCCGCGATGGCCAGGGTTGAATCTGGAACGTGATTCAAGGGGGCCTCCCAATATTGTTTTTGTGGGGCGTTTCTTTGTGAGGAGCGGTGCGATGATGGACGCCGGGGATTGTTCCCGTCTAATCTAAGTTGGCACTTGATTGATACCCGGATTGAATCAATGTTTGAACTGGCCCAGCTACGCTGCTTCACCACCGTGGCAACCGAACTCAACTTTCGCCGTGCCGCCGAACGCCTGAACATGACCCAGCCACCCTTGAGCCGGCAGATCCAATTGCTGGAACATCACCTGGGCGTCGAGCTGTTCACTCGCAGCACCCGCAGTGTCGCCCTCACCGCCGCCGGCCGGGCGTTTTTCATCGAAGCGCAGAACCTGCTGCAACAAGCGCAACAGGCCGCCGTGGCGGCCAAACGTTTCGCCCAAGGCGACATCGGCTCGGTCACCATCAGCTTCGTCGGCAGCGCGGTGTATGAATTCCTGCCCAAAGTCATCGCCGAGGCGCGGCTGAAACAGCCACAGGTGAAAATCGTCCTGTCGGAGATGAACACCTACCAGCAACACGAAGCCCTGCGTGCCCGACGCACCGACTTGGGCATTGTCCGCTCACCGCTGTTGGAAACCGGCTACGCCACCGAATGCCTGGTGCGCGAGCCGTTCGTTTTGGCGGTGCCCGCCGGACATCCGCTGGCGAGCGCCGAGTCTGTCAGCGTGCAAGACCTGGATGGGCAACCCTTCCTCATGTACTCCCACTCGGCCTACCCGCCCTTCAACGAACTGCTCACCGGCATGCTGCGCTCGGCCAGGGTCGCGCCGCAGTTCGTGCAGTGGCTGGGGTCGTCGCTGACCATCCTGGCGCTGGTCAACGCCGGCATGGGCCTGGCGCTGGTGCCGCGTTGTGCGACCAGCGTGGTGTTCAAGCAAGTGGTGTTTCGCGAGATCGACCTGGGCGAAGGCGTGCAGAGCGAGCTGCACTTGGTGTGGCGCGAGGACAATGACAACCCGGCGTTCACCATGCTGCTGGAAGGGATTCGGGGGGCGGTTAGGGACGGGGTTTGATTACCGGAGTGAAACCTGTGGCTAGAGAGCTTGGCTTGCTCGCCACATTAGCAGCGGCCTATTCCAGTCTTCCCTGACAAGTTGTACGATGACCGACGAGCACCCAGCGCTCGCATTCCTGATACCTACAACAACAAGGAAAGACCCATGAGAAAAGCAACCCTGCTTGTCAGTTTCGTTTGCCTCTTCAGCGGCTATGTCGCCGCCGCCCCCGCCTCGGCCGAGAAAGAAGTCGCCCAAGCGGTCGATCACCTGACCCAGGCCATGCTGCATAAGGACATCCCTCAGCTTCAGGCCCTGGCCGCCGAAAACCTGACCTACGGCCACTCCAGCGGCAACATCCAGGACAAGAAAGCCTTCATCGCGGACATCGAAACCGGCAAGAGCGCGTTCAAGACCCTGGAAATGAAAAACCAGAAAATCACCCTGTCAGGCGACGTAGCGCTGGTGCGAAACCATTTCTCCGCGCAGGCGCTCAAGGGCACCGAAGTGGTCCCGACCGAAATCGAGAACTTCCAGATCTGGCAGAAACAGAACGGCAAATGGCTGCTGATCGGCCGTCAGGCGTTCAGGTTCTGATTTCTGGTTAAGTCGGGAAACCTTCGTGGCGAGGGAGCTTGCTCCCGCTCGGTTGCGCAGCGACCGCAACATTTGGGGGCTGCTGCGCCCGAGGCGTCGGACCGGCCCAGCGGGAGCAAGCTCCCTCGCCACAGGAATGCCTTTTCAGCCTTGGCGCCTTGCGTCAGGCTCCGGCCCACTGCGTACGGTACTCCAGCAGGAAATCCACAAACGCCCGCACCCGCTGCGGCACGTACCGGCCATGGGGATACAGCAAGGTGAACGGCCGCGAGCGCCCGGAAAAAGGCGCAAGCACTTCCACCAACTGCCCGTCCGCCAATTCCCGTTCAACGATGAACCGATAGGTCTGGAACAATCCCGCGCCATGCTTGGCCAGCGTCACCCCACCCAGCACATCGTCAGAGCAGCAATAGCTCCCCTGGGCGACTATTTCCCTCTCCTTGCCCTCGACGTTGAACAGCCAGGAGATACGGCGACCGCTGCTGGGCAATTCAAACTGGATGCAGTCATGTACGTCGAGGTCCTCCAGCGTCTGCGGCGTGCCTGCCTTGCGCAAGTAATCCGGCGCGGCGACCACCACCAGCCGCGCATCCTCCAACAACCGGGCGATCATCGAGGAATCCGGCTGGGCCCGGACCCGTATCGCCAAGTCGTAACCCTCGGCGACGAAGTCGATGTTGCGGTTGCTCAGATGGATGTCCACGCTGACTTGCGGGTACAACGCGCGAAACATCGGCAGCAACGGCAGGATACGGTGATGACCGTAGGTCGTGGGCACGCTGATGCGCAGCTGTCCGGACGGCACCGACTGCGCGCCCATCATTTCCTGTTGCGCCTCGACCAGTTGCGTCAGCGCCTGGCGGCATTGCTCGAAATAGGTCCGGCCGGCGTCGGTCAGCCGGATGCTGCGGGTGGTGCGCACGAACAGCCGCGACCCCAGGCGCTCCTCCAGGCGAAAGATCGAACGGCTCACCGCCGCCGGGGTAACGCCCGCGATTTGGGCCGCCGCGGTAAAACTGCCCGCCTCCGCCGCCAGGCAGAACAATTCGATGCTGCCCAACTGCAAGTCTTCGAAATGACGCTTCATGATTCATTACACCGCGTATCAACTGAATATTCCCAATGCCTGTTTATCAGCCCGTGGCGTATAAATACAGTGGCCTCGATTGCGCGGGGCTCTTCCTGCGTACATTTGTTCAATTGGAGTGCAGCATGCCTTTCGTCAACGTTCGTATTACCCGCGATGGCGTTACCCGCGAGCAGAAAGCCCAGGTGATTTCCGAAATCACCGAAACCTTGCAGCGCGTGCTGGGCAAGGATCCACACCTGACCCACATCGTGATCGAGGAAATCGGCACCGATAACTGGGGCTATGCAGGGATAACGACGACGGAGTTTCGAAGCCAACCCAAGGAATAATATTCAGTCCCTCCCGAGCCCGGCCCGATGACCGGGCTTTTTTTGTGCCTGCAGACCTCATCCCGCACTGTTTACAGCGAAGCCGAGCATTAATTACACCACGTATCAACTCAAGTACCAGAAGCCATATTTATCAAACCCAAGCGCACCAATACCCTGATCACAACCAGCGGCCAAACCGCCGCAGCGGTTCCCAACTCAACGTGATCAGGAGTCAATATCATGAGCAATCAAAAAACCGTCATCATCACCGGCGCATCCAGCGGCATTGGCCTTGGCTTGGTCAAGGCGTTCCTGGCACGCGGCTATAACGTAGTGGGCAACGCCCGTTCCCAGGCTGGCCTGGACGACGCGGCGGGGCAACTGGGTCATCCAGCCAGTTTCATCGGTGTGGCGGGCGACATTGCCGACCCTGCGACTTCAACCGCCCTCATCGGCAAAGCCATCGAAGCCTTCGGTGCCGTGGATGGTCTGGTCAATAACGCCGGTTTCTTCCTGCCAAAGCCCTTCGTTGAATACAGCCCCCAGGATCTCGAGTCGCTGCTGGACACCAACCTCAAAGGGCTGGTTTACGCCAGCCAGGCCGCTGCTGCCCACATGATCAGCCGCCGGCAGGGTTTCATCATCAACATCTCCGCCTCGGTAGCGCTGCAACCGAACATCCAAGTGCCTGCGGCGCTGCCGGTGCTGATCAAGGGCGGTGTGAACCAGATGACCCGCGCCCTGGCCCTGGAATTGTCGCCCCACAACATCAAGGTCAACGCGGTGGCACCCGGCATCATCGACACGCCCATGCATGACCCGGCGCACCGCGATTTCCTCAACAACCTGGCCCCGGCCGGTCGGGTGGGCACCATCGACGAGATCGCCGACGCCGTGCTGTACCTCGCCGGCGCGGATTTTACGACCGGTGCGATCCTGCCGGTGGACGGCGGGATGAGCACCGGCAAGTGGTAAAAAAACAAAAACCCCGAAGGCAGGACCTTCGAGGTTTTTTTATAAAACGGGGGATTTACAGCGAGTAGGAAATCCCCGCCTGCACGGTGCGCGGCGCGCCCGGGTAGGCGTACACGCCACCAAACGCGCCTTCTTCATAATCCGCGTCGAACAGGTTCTTCAGGTCCAGATTGAGACGAATGCGCTCGTTGACCTTGTAGTAGCCAAGCAGGTCGACCACGGTGTAATTGTCCATAGTGAAGGTGGTAGCCGCCGTGTTGCCGGCCCGCTCGTCGACGTACTTGGTGCCCACGCCCAGGCCTAGGCCCTTGAGGCCGCCGTCTTGGAACTCGTACATGTTCAACAGGCTGAAGGTGTTCTTGGGCACGTTGAGCAAACGAGTGCCGGTGGGGATGTTGGTGTCCTTGGTCACTTCGGCATCCACGTAGGCGTAGCCGCCGATGATGCGCCACTCGGGTGTCAGGTTGCCCGCCACGTTCAGGTCGAAGCCACGGCTGCGAACTTCGCCGGCGGCCACCTTGAAGTCAGGGTCCGCCGGATCATTGGTTAACACGTTACGTTTCTCTATCTGGTATACCGCAGCATCGACGCTCAACTGGCGATCCAGCGCCTCCCACTTGACGCCCATTTCGTAGGATTTGCCCTCTTCCGGCTTAAACCCTCCCCCGGCACTGCTGCGACCAGTGTTGGGTTTGAACGAACGAGCGGTATTGGCGTAAACCGCCACTGTGTCGGTCAGGTCGTAGATCACACCCAAGCGTGGCGTCACAGCATTGTGGCTCGCATCCCAGTTACCAGTTTTAGTTACGAACGTCTCATATTGATGCTCGAACCGCTCGAAACGCGCACCAGCCAACACCTTCAAACGCTCGGTCAGCGCCACTTGATCCTGGACGAACACACCAAACGTCTTGAGGTTTTCCTGGTCGTCGGTGGGCGTGCGGGTCAATGCCGGGCGTGGCTGACCGGACACCGGATCGAAGATGTCGATCGGATAGGCACCGACGGCGCCGGACGAGCGGCGAATGATCGACTGGTAGTCATAATCTTCATACTCCACGCCGGTCAACAGCGTGTGCTCGAACCCGCCGGTAGAGAAATGCCCGGTGAGGTTGAGCTGGGTGTCACGGTCAGTCCATTCGAGCTTGCGGTAGTTGAAATTTCGCCCCAGGGTGCGCCCGTCGGCGGCGATGCCGTTGCCTTCGACCGCGTTGCCTTGAAGCGTCCCGTCAAGCCACTGGGTGCCGCCGGCCAGGGTCCAGTCGTCGTTGAGCATGTGCTCGAAACGCACCTGCAGCATGCTGTTGTCGTTGTGCAGTTTGCCGACGTCTTTTTCGCCGAAAAAAGTGTCGCGGGACGCCGTGCCACGCTGCCCGGCGTAGTGGGTCAAGCCACGGTCCAGGGGATGATTGTTGCGCATGAAATCGCCTTCGAAGATCAGGCGCGTGGTGTCGTTGACCTGCCAGGAGACCACGGGCGCAACGCCATAGCGTTCGGTCTCGACATCGTCGCGGAACGTGTCGCCGCCCTCGCCGATCACATTCAGGCGATACGCCAACCGCCCTTCTTCGTCCAAGGGGCCGGACGCGTCCAGAGTGCCTCGGCGCATCCCTTGGTCGCTGACCTGGCTGCCCAGGGTCACTGCGCGCTCGGCCAGCGGTTGCTTGGAAACCACGTTGAAAGTGCCGCCGGGATCGCCACGGCCATAAAGCATCGTCGCCGGACCGCGCAAGACTTCCAGTCGCTCGATGGTGTTGGCGTCGGGCATGTTCGGGTAGCCACGATTGATCGGGAAACCGTTGCGGTAGAACTCACCCGTGGTGAAGCCGCGCACGGTAAACGTGGTCAAGCCCTGGCCGCCGAAGTTGTTGGCCCGGCCTACGCCGCCGGCGTAATCGAGAGCGTCTTGCAGGCGAGTGGCGCTGAGGTCTTCGACGACGTCGCGGGACACGACAGAGATGGACTGCGGGGTTTCATGGATCGCGGTGTCGGTACGCGTGGCACTGGCCGAACGGGTCGCGCGATAACCCTTCACAGGTCCCTGGGCGGTTTCGAAATCCGCGGTGCCTACGATATCGGTGGCTTGCAGCTCCAGAGGTGCCCTGTCTGCAGGGCTGGGCTCGTTTGCCCACGTGGGAATGGAATAAGCCTGGAGCACACACAGTGAAACGAGTATCCGACGCATCGACGCACAATCCTAACCAAAGAACGTCGGCCCCTCTGGACCGACAAGAATGTGTCGCGAAGGATACAGTAACTCATTCCTATTTGATATCCATTCCCATTAGTACCGTTGTGCCAATTGTCGACTCACTCTCGATCTGTCTGAAAAAAGACTGCGCACGGGCATCCTGGGTGTACGCCACATTCAACCGCAACCAGTCACACGCTTCACCTTGAGGCAAGAACGTCGAACCCCGGGACAACTGCACTTGCAGTTGCGCGGCGATCTGCTGCACCCGCTCGGCCGACACGTGCCGGGGCCTGGCCCACACGAACAGGCCTCCGCTCGGTTCGGCGAAGACCTGCCAATAAGCCGGATCGAGCTGCCGCAGCGTGCTCGCCATCTGCTTGTTCAAGCGCAGGCGCAAGCGTTGGATCAACTTGCGATACGCGCCGTTGGCCAACAAGGTTGCCACGACGTTTTCCGCCAGCAATGAGCAGCCGATACCGGTGACCATTTTGATTTCGGCCAGGCGGTTGATGATTTCGGGTTGGGCGACCACGTAACCGATGCGCAACGAACTGGACAACGTCTTGGAAAAACTCGCCAGGTATATCACCCGGTCCAGGGCGTCGAGGGAGGCCAGGCGAGACGTCGGGCCGTTCTGGAAATCGGCGTAGATATCGTCCTCGATGAGACGAAAGTCATGCAGTGTCGCCAGTTGCAACAGGCGATACGCCACGCTGGGCGCCAGGCTCGTGCCGGTGGGGTTCTGGTACATGCTATTGATGAAGAAATACGACGGTCGATGCTCTTCGAGCAGCCGCTCCAGGCTGGCGATGTCCGGCCCTTGCGCGGTTCTCGGGACCGACAGGGTCCTGACCCCGTGCAACTTCAGCAGGTTGAACAGGTTGTAATAACCAGGGCTTTCCACCAGCACCAGGTCACCCGGCTTGAGCAGCGTGCGCACCAACAGGTCGAGACCGTGGCTGGCGCCTTGGGTGGTGAGGATCTGACGGGGATCGACATGAATGTCGATCAGGCCCAGCCGCTTCTGGATGTGCAGCCGCAGATGAGCGGAGCCCAACGGCGTGCTGTAGTTGAACAGCGCCTGATTGTCGCTGCGCACCACCTGGCGAATCGCCTGGGCCAGATCAGTGTCGTCGCGCCACGCGTCCGGCAGCCAGCCGCACCCTAGCTTGAGTTGCGTCGATTGGTGATCGAATAACGGCCACGCGAGCGTTTCTTCGACTTCCGGCGCCAACGCCTCGGGCAACTGTTGCGCCACGAAGAAACCCGAGCCATGCCGGGATTCCAGCACCCCGCTCGCCACCAACTGGTCATAAGCCTTGATCACGCTCGACAGGCTCAGGTCATTTTCCGTTGCCAGTTGGCGGATCGAAGGCATTCGAGCGCCGGCGCGGACGCCATGGGTGTTGATCCAGCCCGTGATTTGGGCGACGAGGTGCCGCAGCAGCGGCCCCTTTGCGTTGCGATCGATCTTCAGGTCCATGGCGCGGGTTCTCGATCAAGTGTTCGCTCATTTCTGACGAACAGTTAAGCATAAAAGGCGACCGTCTGTTCCTTGTTTGCGCGGTGCCCTGCCGTGATAGTCCCAAGGACTCTCTACTGCGGCTAAGGAACACTTTTGAACACACAGCAACGACACTCATGGGGATTGGCTTTCGGTCTTTGCCTGATCACCCTGGCGGTCAATCTGCAGGCGCCGCTGTACACCACTTATGCGCAGTTGTCCGGCTACGGCGCCGCTGCCACGGCAGTGGCGTTTTCCGGGTATGTGCTGGGCGTGTTGCCGGTGCTGCTGGCCTTCGGCGGATTGGCCGACCGGGTGGGCCGCAAGCCGCTGATCCTTGCGGCGCTTGGCCTGTCGATGCTGGCGACGGTGGTCACGATGCTTTGGCCGAACCTGATCGCCCTGGGCGTGGCGCGCCTGTTGATGGGCGTCGGGACCGGGCTGGCCTCGGCGACCTCGACTGCGTACATGATGGAGCTGATGCCGACGTGCGACGCCCGTTCGCCGGCTAACCGAGTCACGGCCAGTACGTCGCTGGGTTTTGGCCTGGGCGCGGCGTTGACCAGCCTGTTTTTGCTCGCCCTTCCCAGCGTCACGCCTGGCAGCTTCTGGTTGCAGTTGATGCTCGCTGCCTTGGCCCTGGTCGTGGTCTGGCGCCTGCCGGACCCCGCCGAGAGAATCAAGCATGCGCCGTTGCTACGCCTGCCTGTGTTTCCGAGTGGCAGCCTACCCTACAGCTTCTCCATGCTGCTGGCCTGGGCGACGTCGGGCCTGGTGATCGCCATCCTGCCTTCGGTGCTCGCCGCTCATGACTTGCAGCAATGGTCCGGCCTGTCGACATTCACGGTCATCAGCTGTGGGTTGGTCTTTCAGCCCTGGGTACGCCGCATGCATCCGGCCAGGGCCACCGGATTGGGATTGTTGGTTTTGCCTCTGAGTTACGCCCTGCTGGCCTGGGGCGCGAGCGAGGGTTCGCTGCCCGCCGTGTTGTTGGGTGCGCTGGGCGCCAGCAGCGCATGCTACGGTTTTCTTTACTTGGGTGGATTGTCGGCCATCACCGCCATGGCCGGTGCGCAGAAGGCCCGGGTCACGGCCGGATTCTTCCTGTTCGCCTATGTCGGGTTCAGTATCCCGGTAGTGGTGACGGGGTTGCTGGCCGATCATTTCGGCGCTGATGTGGCGCTGATCGTGTTCGGCCTGGCGCTGCTGGCAGGTGCCTCTATCACCGGGCTGCTAATCGTGCGGACAGCTGCTTTCATCGCCCAACCGTCTCATGGCTGAACGCACGCCCACTTAAATGGCAAGGGGATTTATCGGCGACAAATTCGTATACCATATCCCCAAATCAGCCGAACGACCTGCCGCCGTGACTTTATCCAAGTTCAATCTGCCTGATCTGGGCAACACCCCTTCCACCTCGGAAATCATCACCCGGCATCTGCGCGATGCCATCGTGGCCGGACATTTTGCCGAGGACGAGCCGATTCGCCAGGACGACATCGCCCGGCAGTTCAACGTCAGCAAGATCCCCGTGCGCGAAGCCCTCAAGCGCCTGGAGGCCGAAGGGTTGGTGATGTTCCAGCGCAACCGCGGCGCCATGGTCACGCGCATGTCCGAGGCTGAGCTGGCGCAGATGTTCGAGGTGCGGATGTTGTTGGAGGACAAAGTCCTGCGCCTGGCGATTCCCAACATGACCGAAGCGACCTTCGCCCGGGCTGAAAGCATCTGCCGGGAATTCATCGGTGAAGACGACGTCGGCCGCTGGGCAGAGCTGAACTGGCAGCTGCACGCCTGCCTCTACGAACCGGCGCAACGGCCCTTCATGGTGGGGTTGATCCGCTCGGTCCACGACAAGCTGGAACGTTACCTGCGCATGCAGATGAGCCTGTCCGCCGGCAAGGAGCGCGCCGATCATGAGCACCGGGACATCGTTGATGCCTGCCGCGCCGGTGACGTAGAGCGTGCGGTAAAACTGCTGGACGAGCATATCGCCGGTGTCTGCAAGACGCTGTTCGAGTTTCTGCCTTCGAGTCGGTAATGCATCTTGGCGCTGTGCCGATTTCGTCACGCACGGCAGATAAAACCCTCAAGCCGCCAGCCCTCGACACGGGCCACGCTTGCCTTCACTCACCTGAACGGACGTGGCGCCATGAAACGCATCACCGTGATCGACTCCCACACCGGCGGCGAACCGACCCGATTGGTCACCGAAGGTTTCCCCGACTTGGGCCAAGGCAGCATGGCCGAGCGCCGGCAACGGCTGGCCGACCAGCATGACGCCTGGCGCACCGCGTGCGTGCTGGAACCACGCGGCAGCGATGTGCTGGTGGGCGCCTTGCTCTGCGAACCGGTGGACCCGTCGGCCTGTGCCGGGGTGATCTTCTTCAACAACAGCGGGTACCTGGGCATGTGCGGCCACGGCACCATCGGCCTGGTGGCGTCACTCGCGCATCTGGGCAGGATCGGTCCCGGCGTGCACAGCATCGAAACGCCGGTGGGCACCGTGCAGGCGACGCTGCATGACGATCACAGCGTCAGCGTGCGCAACGTACCGGCCTACCGTTATCGCCAGGCGCTGCGCCTGGAAGTGCCCGGCATCGGCCCGGTGGTGGGCGATGTGGCGTGGGGCGGCAACTGGTTTTTCCTGGTCGCCGACCACGGCCAGCGCGTGGCCGGTGACAACCTCGACGCGCTGACCGCCTACACCTTTGCGGTCCAGCAGGCTTTGGAGCAACAAGGCTTTCGTGGCGAAGACGGCGGGCTGATCGACCACATCGAACTGTTCGCCGAGGATCCCCATGCCGACAGCCGAAACTTCGTGCTCTGCCCAGGCAAGGCCTATGACCGGTCTCCGTGCGGCACCGGTACCAGCGCCAAACTGGCGTGCCTGGCGGCCGACGGCAAACTGCAGCCCGGGCAGATCTGGCGCCAGGCCAGTGTTATCGGCAGCCAATTCGAAGGTTCTTATGAGCGCTCGGGCGAGCGCATCGTGCCGACCATTCGCGGCCGAGCCTACATCAGCGCGGAGTCCACACTGATCATCGACCCGGACGACCCGTTCGCCTGGGGCATTCGTTCGTGAACGAAGGCCACGCCGCCGATGTGATCATCATCGGCGCCGGGATCATCGGCGCCGCCTGCGCCCGGACCTTGGCCCGGCGTGGCTTGCGGGTGCTGGTGCTGGACGCCGGTTGGCACGGCGCCACGGCCGCCGGCATGGGCCATCTGCTGGTGCTCGACGACAACCCGGCGGAACTGGCCCTGAGCCAATATTCCCTGCAGCGATGGCGCGAACTGGCGCCCGATCTGCCCCAAAGCTGCGCCTGGCGCAATAACGGTACGCTGTGGCTGGCGGCCAACGCCGAAGAAATGGCCGTGGCCCACAGCAAATACCTGAACCTGATAGCCCATGGCGAGGCCTGCGAATTGCTCGGTTGCGCCGCGCTGCACCAGCGCGAACCGGAACTGCGGGCAGGCCTGGAAGGTGGGTTGCTGATCAAGGGCGACGGCATTCTCTATGCGCCCGCCGCTGCCCAGTGGATGCTCGATCACGACAACATTTGCCAACAGCGTGCCGAAGTCAGCGAAGTCGACGGCCACCGCGTACGCCTCGCCGATGGTCGCTGGCTGAGCGCCGAAGCCGTGGTGCTGGCCAACGGCATCCAGGCCACCGAGCTGTGCCCGGAGCTGCCGATCGAACCCAAGAAAGGGCATCTGTTGATCACCGATCGCTACCCCGCCACCGTCACCCACACACTGGTCGAGCTGGGCTATGTCACCAGCGCCCACAACGCCAGCGGGCCATCGGTGGCGTGCAATATCCAGCCGCGACCCACCGGGCAACTGTTCATCGGCGCCTCGCGGCAATTTGGCAACGTCGATCCACAGGTGGAAGGCTGGATGTTGGCAAAGATGCTCAAGCGCGCCGTGGACTACATGCCAGGGCTGGCACAGCTCAACGGCATTCGGGCCTGGACCGGTTTTCGCGCGGCGAGCCCCGACGGCCTGCCACTGGTGGGTCAACATCCACAGCGCAAGGGCCTGTGGCTGGCGGTGGGTCATGAAGGACTGGGCGTGACCACTGCCCCTGCGACCGCCGATCTGCTGGCCGCGCAGCTGTTCAACGAAGCTTCGCCGCTTGCCCCGCAGCCTTACCTGCCACAGCGCTTCCTGGGAGAACCTGCCCATGCCTGAATTATTCCTCGATGGCCGTCCATTGTCGGTTGCCGACGGCACCAGCGTCGCGGCGGCGTTGGCCCTGGGCGCGGACGGCTGCAGCCGCACCTCGGTGACCGGCCAGCGTCGCGCGCCCTTGTGCGGCATGGGCGTCTGCCAGGAATGCCGGGTGATGATCGACGGCCGTCGGCGGCTGGCCTGCCAGACGCTATGCCACGAAGGCATGCAGGTGCGCACCCGACCATGAACGAATCCACTGATATTCTGATCATCGGCGCCGGCCCTGCCGGCATGGCGGCGGCCCTGGCCGCGGCAAGCAGCGGCTTACGCATCGTCCTACTGGACGATAACCCGATCCCGGGCGGACAGATCTGGCGCGACGGTCCCCAAGCCCACCTCCCCACCGAAGCACGTCGGCTACGCGACCGCTTGCAGGGTTGCCGCAACATACAGTGCCGCACCGGCACCCGGGTGATCGCCAGTGCCGCTGAGAAAACCCTGCTGGTGGAAGATGCCGAACGGGGTTGGCTGATCAGCTACGACCGCTTGATCCTCTGCACCGGCGCCCGCGAGCTGCTGCTGCCCTTCCCCGGCTGGACGCTGCCCGGCGTCACCGGCGCCGGCGGTCTGCAAGCGCTGATCAAGGGCGGCTTGCCGGTGCGTGGCGAACGCCTGGTTGTGGCCGGCAGCGGCCCGCTGTTGCTGGCCAGCGCGGCCACGGCGAGACATCACGGGGCGCAGGTGCTACGAATCGCCGAACAGGCCAGCCGCTGCGCCGTGGCCGGTTTCGCCATGCAACTGCCGCGCTGGCCGGGTAAATTCCTGCAATCGTTCAGCCTGTTCGACGGGCACTACCGCACCGCCACCCACGTGCTGGAAGCGTTCGGAACAGACAAGCTCGAAGGCGTGCGCCTGCTGCAACACGGCAAAACCGTGGAACTGGCCGTCGACCGGTTGGCCTGTGGCTTCGGCCTTGTTCCCAATACCCAGCTGGGCCAGGCATTGGGCTGCGGCCTTGACGCACAGGCCCTGGCGGTCGATGCCTGGCAAGCCACCACTCGCCCTCAGCACTATGCCGCAGGTGAATGCACCGGTTTCGGCGGCAGCGAACTGGCCTTGGTGGAAGGTGCCATCGCCGGCCATGCTGCCGTTGGGGATGCCTTGGCAGCGGAACGCCTGTGGTCTCGTCGTACACGCTGGCAAGGTTTTGCCCGGTCGCTGAATACTGCCTTTGAGCTGGATGTGCGCTTGAAGCAGTTGGTTCGGGATGACACGTTGGTTTGTCGCTGTGAGGACGTGTCTTTTGGCGAGCTGAGCAGTCGTGGGAACTGGCGTGAGGCCAAACTGGCGAGTCGTTGTGGGATGGGGGCTTGTCAGGGGCGGGTTTGTGGTGCGGCGCTTGAGCATTTGCTGGGCTGGACGCCGCCCCTTCCGCGTCCGCCGTTTAGTCCGGCGCGGATTGAGACGCTGCTGTGCCTGGAAGAGACTCCACCTGCTTGAGTGCGCGTCTGGTGGTGTTTTTCGGATTTTTGCGTGTATATCCGGTTTTTTGGTGAAGGCTGCTAATGGTTTCGCTTTTACAGCGACTCACTTTTATGAAGCGTAAAAGTAAGCAAAACGCTTTTGCCCCACCACTCGGCACCTCGCCTAGGCTCGGTGTGCCTGAACGAAGGCATTGCTCCGTGGGCCGCCGCGAAGGGCCATCCATGGCCCAGCGCGGCTAACCCGGCATCCATGCCGGGTTGCCCACTGCGCAATACCTTCGTTCAGCCAGCGTGGTTAACGGGGCTCCGAGATCAACGTCCACCACGAGGCGGCCTGATAGCCGACCTGTCTGTAGGTGATCGCGTTCCTCCTGTGGGAGGTCTTGGTCTTCGAAAGACCTGCTGAACTCAAGAAAAACGATACCCCCGTGGCGAGGGAGCTTGCTCCCGCTCGGCTGCGCAGCAGTCGTAAAATGCAACCCTGCGATTATCCAGATACACCTTGCTGAACGGTTTTGGGTCTGCTGCGCAGCCCAGCGGGAGCAAGCTCCCTCGCCACAGGTTTATCGTTTGCTTTCGAAAGCGGCATTTGCTTGTGGGAGTGAAAACCAAGGTACTTTCGTCATCCTGCCAACTGCCATCGCGAGCAAACCCGTACTCACGGGAGAAACGCGATCCCAACCAAAACCAGGTCGGCTATAAGGCCGCCTCGCGGTGGACGTTGATCTCGGCGCCCCGTTAACCACGCTGGCCGAACGCAGGCGTTGTGGAGTGGGTATCCCGGCATGGATGCCGGGATAGCCGCGCTGGCCCATGGATGGGCCTCGCGGCGGGCCCACGGAGCAATGCCGGAGTGAGGGCATGCCGAGCCTTAGCGAGGCACCAAGTGGTGGGGCAAAAGCGTTTTGCTTACTTTTACGCTTCATAAAAGTGAGTCGCTGTAAAAGCGAAACCATTAGCAGCCACAACCACAAAAACGGATATGTACGCAAAAAACGCCCCACGACAAACATCAATCCCCAGACGAACACGTGACAAACACATCCCCCTCAATCAACACTCACCCCCTCACCAAAAAAAGACGAAGCAGGCCATGTACCCCTCGCTCTCATCCTTCGCACCGTGCAACCTCGACACCTTGCTGGAAAGCCTGAAACCCATAGCACCCTTGCTCGACACCCTCACGGACACGGTGTTCTTCATCAAGGACCGTCAAGCCCGCTACGCCTTCGTCAACCGAACCCTCACCCGGCGCTGCGGTTTCAAGCACAGCGACGATCTGATCGGCCTCACCGCCGAACAAGTATTCCCGGAGCGCTTCGGCCCGCTGTACACCGAGCAGGATCGACGAGTGCTCGCCAGCGGACGAGAGCTGGCCGACCAACTCGAACTGCACCTTTACTACGGCAATCAGCCCGTGTGGTGCCTCACCCACAAACTCGCCCTGCACGAACCCGGCGGCCAAATTGTCGGTCTGGCCGGCATCTCTCGCGATCTGCAACGACCGCAATCGGGCCACCCGGCTTTTCAGAAGCTGGCTGCGGTGGACGCGCACATCAAGCAGCACTTCGCTCGCCCCATCAGCCTCGCCGAGCTGACCGCCATTGCCGGGTTTTCAGTGGCGCAACTGGAGCGACACTGCAAACGCATCTTCCAACTCACGCCGCGCCAGATGATCCAAAAAGCGCGGCTTGACGAGGCTTCGCGACTGCTGTTGGAAAAGGACCTGCCCATCACCGAGATCGCCCTGCGCTGTGGATACACCGACCACAGTGCGTTCAGCCGCCAGTTCCGCGCGCTGACCAGCCTTTCGCCGAGTCAGTACCGTGAAAACCTGCCCTGAAGCTGTTCCTTTACAGGGCGTTTATTGGCGCGATTGCTCCCATCTGTAACACCGTGCCTGCGTGTCCCCACCGGATGCTGATGCGCTCACAATCCAGTAAAACAATGTTTATCAACGGCTTATCGACAAGCTCGGAATAAAGGCAAAGAGGCACGCCATTTGCTTATCTAATATCGTATACGAAATCCTCAATACGATATCTCACCGCATTTATTCGACAGCGAGGCATTTATGAAAAACCCTGCATTGGCCGTAGCCCTCAGCGTTGTGCTTTTCCCTCTGCTCTCCCTTCCCGCCCAGGCTGACAAGCTCGACGACATCATCGGTTCGGGCAAACTGCGTTGCGCCGTGACCCTGGATTTCCCGCCCATGGGCTTTCGCGATGAAAGCAACAAGCCTGCCGGCTTCGACGTTGACTATTGTCACGACCTGGCGAAGGTCCTCGGCGTCGATGCCGAAGTGGTTGAAACGCCGTTCTCCGACCGAATCCCCGCGCTGCTTTCAGGCCGCGCCGATGTGATCGTCGCCTCCACCTCCGACACCTTGGAGCGGGCCAAGACCGTTGGCCTGACCGTTCCCTACTTCGCCTTCCAGATGGTCGTGCTGACCCGCGACGACACCGGCATCAACAGCTACGCCGACCTCAAGGGCAAGAAACTCGGCAACACCAGCAGCACCTATGAAGCCATTGCCCTGGAAAAAGACCAGAAGAGCTGGGGCAGCGGTAGCTTTCGCGCGTATCAATCGCAGAACGACACCCTGTTGGCGGTTGCCCAGGGGCACATCGATGCGACCGTGGTGACCAACACCGTGGCCGCCGCGACGATCAAGTCGGGCAAGTACAAGGGTTTGAAAATCGCCGGTGATGCGCCTTATGTCATCGACTACGTGTCCCTCGGCGCCAAGCGCAGCGAATATGGCCTGATCAATTACCTCAACCTCTTCGTCAACCAACAGGTGCGCACCGGCCGGTACAAGGAGCTGTTCGTCAAATGGGTCGGCACCGAAATCCCGCCGGCCAACCTGACCGTGCCCCAGGTCTACTACTGAGGATCGGGGCATGCCAAGCACGCCTACCTGCTTGCAGGGCCGCAGCCTGGTCGAGGGTGCCGCCGAGGGCACCCTGCTGTTCGCCGACGTCGGCCTGAGTTTCTGGGGCGGAGTCGACCCGGCCACGGGCGAAGTCATTGACCGGCACCACCCCCTCAGCGGCGAACGCATGGCCGGTCGGGTGCTGGCGATTCCCAGCGGACGCGGTTCCTGCACCGGCAGCAGCGTACTGATGGAACTCATCAGCAACGGCCACGCACCGGCTGCCCTGGTACTGGCCGAGGCTGACGAAATCCTCGCTTTGGGCGTGCTGGTGGCCGAGGTGATTTTCCAGCGATCACTGCCGGTTTTATGCATCGGACACGAGGCGTTCAACCGATTGCGCGGGCAAGGATTCGCTCGGGTCGAAGGCAACCGCTTGACCTTGTCGGGGCGCCGACCCAACGATCAATGGCGCGACACAGCCAGTCTCCCGCAGTCGTCTTTGCCTTCCACTGTCCGCTTGAACGAGCGGGATCAGGCGCTGCTCGACGGTGCCCACGGCAAGGCGGCCCAAGTGGCGATGCAAATCGTCCTGCGCATGGCCGACATCCAGGGCGCCACTGAGCTGCTGGACATCACCCAGGCGCACATCGACGGCTGTATCTACACCGGTCCGGCCAGCCTGCGCTTCGCCGAACAACTGGTGCAGTGGGGCGCGAAAGTCTGCGTGCCGACCACCCTCAATTCGATTTCCGTGGACCAGCGCCGCTGGCGCGAGTTGGGCGTCGACCCGGCCTTGGGCGAGCCGGCCTTGGGCGAGCCGGCCAGTGCGTTAGGCGATGCCTACATGGCGATGGGCGCGCAGCTGAGTTTCACGTGCGCGCCCTACCTGCTGGACACCGCGCCGAAGGCCGGCGAGCAGATCGTCTGGGCCGAATCCAATGCGGTGGTCTACGCCAACAGCGTGCTCGGTGCCCGCACGCAGAAGTACCCGGACTTCCTCGATATCTGCATCGCCCTGTGTGCTCGTGCACCGTTGGCCGGCTGCCATCTCGATGATCAGCGCAAGGCCGGCCTGATCGTCGAGGTGCCCAGCCTTGGTCCGGTGGACGATAGCTTCTATCCGCTGCTCGGTTACCACGTTGGCAGTTTGGCAGGCCGGCGCATTCCGCTGATACGGGGGTTGGAGAACGCCGCCCCCACCCTGGACGACTTGAAAGCCTTCGGCGCAGCATTTGCCACCACCAGCGCCGCGCCGTTGTTCCACATCGCTGGCGTCACGCCGGAAGCCATCGACCCGGAAGATGTCCTGGACCACGACGCCGTGCTGCCGCTGGAAATTGTCAACGCCGCGGGTTTGCTTGCCAGTTGGCGCGAACTCAACAGCGCCCGCCACGGCCACGTCGACGTGGTTTCCCTGGGTAACCCGCATTTTTCCCTGAGCGAATTCGCCGCCCTGGCGCAGCTATGCGCAGGCCGGGGCAAGCACCCCGACGTGGTGCTGGCAATCACCTGTGGCCGTGCCGTGCTCGAGCAAGCTCGCCTGGCAGGTCACCTGGACGCCATCGTGGCGTTCGGCGCAACGCTGGTCACCGACACCTGCTGGTGCATGTTGGGCGAACCCGTGATCCCGCCCGCCGCCACGACCCTGATGACCAACTCGGGCAAATACGCCCATTACGCGCCGGGCCTGGTGGGTCGCGGCGTGCACTTCGCCAGCCTCGGCGATTGCGTCGAGGCCGCCTGCACCGCCACGGCCAGCGGCGAGCCGCCACTGTGGCTGCAACCCACCGCACGCAAGGGGACCGCACGTCATGTTTGACTACAGCTTCCAATGGCGCCCGGCCCTGCGCGCCTTGCCCGACATGCTCGCCGGGGCTTGGGTGACCTTCGAGACCGCCGCGCTGTCGATGATCTTCGGCGTGCTGATCGCCCTGGTGCTGACGGTGATGCGCCAGGCCCGCCATCCGTTGCTGCGCGGCGTGGGTAATGGCTGGGTGTCGATCGCCCGCAACACGCCCTCGCTGTTCCAGATCTACATCCTCTACTTCGGCCTCGGCTCACTCGGGCTACACGTCAGTTCGTGGCTGGCCTTGCTGGCCGGAATCACTTTCAACAACGCTGGCTACCTGGCGGAGAACTTTCGCGGCGGGCTCAAGGCTGTGCCGAGTACGCAGATGCGTGCCGCCCGCTCATTGGGCATGAGCGCGTTCCAGGCCTACCGGATGATCATCGTCCCGCAGCTGCTGCGCATCGTCTTCTACCCATTGACGAACCAAATGGTCTGGGCGGTCCTGATGACCTCCCTGGGCGTCGTGGTCGGCCTCAACGACGACCTCACCGGCGTCACCCAGGAATACAACGTCAAGACTTTCCGCACCTTCGAATATTTCGCCCTCGCGGCGGTGCTGTATTACCTGATCGCCAAGCTGATCGTCGGGTTGGCCCGGCTGTTGTCCTGGCGCTTGTTTCGTTACTGAGAGGGCTCGTCATGTTTTCTACCAGCCTCACCGTTAACGACGTCTTGTACCTGCTCGACGGCGCCTGGGTCACGGTGCAACTCACCGCGTGGTCGATCCTGTTGGGCACCGTCGCCGGATTGCTGTTCGGCTTGCTGCGGGCGTTGTTGCCTCGGGCCAGCTTGCCGTTGGCCTGGGTGCTCGATGTGTTTCGCAGTGTGCCGCTGCTGATCCAGTTCGTGCTGTTCAATTCCCTCAAGAGCATCGTCGGCCTGAACCTCAGCGCCTTCGCGGTCGGTTGCATCGTCCTGGGGGTCTACGCCGCCGCGTATTTCACCGAGATCGTGCGCGGCGGCGTGCTGGCGGTGCCGTTGAGCACCCGACGGGCCAGTCGGTCCCTGGGCATGACCTACTTGCAGGACCTGCGTTTCATCGTCCTGCCAATCGCTACACGCGTGGCTTTTCCCGGTTGGTTGAACTTGGTACTCGGCGTGATGAAGGACAGCGCCCTGGTGATGTGGATCGGGATCGTCGAACTGCTGCGCGCTTCGCAAACCATCGTGACGCGCATCCAGGAACCCCTGCTGGTGCTGTGCATCGCGGGCCTCATTTACTACGTCATGAGCCTGGTGGTCGCCCGCCTGGGCGCGCGCCTGGAAAGAAGGTGGCAAGAAAATGATTGAGATCGAAAACGTGCACAAATCCTTTGGCAACCTCGAAGTGGTCAAGGGCGTGAGCCTGACGGTGAACAAGGGCGAAGTCGTCTCGATCATCGGCGGCTCCGGCTCCGGCAAGTCGACCCTGCTGATGTGCATCAACGGTTTGGAGCCGATCCAGAAAGGCAGCATCCGCGTGGACGGCGTGGAGGTCCATGACAGCGCCACCGACCTCAACCGGTTGCGCCAGAAGATCGGCATCGTCTTCCAGCAATGGAACGCCTTTCCCCACCTGACCGTGCTGGAAAACGTGATGCTCGCGCCGCGCAAGGTGCTGGGCAAGAGCAAGCAGGACGCCGAGGCGCTGGCGGTGAAACAGCTTGAGCACGTGGGCCTGGGCGACAAGCTCAAGGCGTTCCCCGGCAAGCTGTCCGGCGGCCAACAGCAACGCATGGCAATCGCCCGGGCGCTGGCGATGTCGCCGGACTACATGTTGTTCGACGAAGCCACCTCGGCCCTCGATCCGCAGCTGGTGGGCGAAGTGCTGGACACCATGCGCATGCTCGCCGAAGACGGCATGACCATGGTGCTGGTCACCCACGAGATCCGCTTCGCCCGGGACGTCTCCGATCGCGTGGCGTTCTTCTGCAACGGGCGGGTCCATGAAATCGGGCCGCCGGACCAGGTGCTGGGCAGTCCTGTGCAGCCGGAGACGGCAGCGTTCCTCAAGTCGGTGAAATAGGAGCAACCCATGCGCTCATCCAAAGTGATTCACGTAGTGAGCTGCCACGCCGAAGGTGAAGTCGGTGATGTGATCGTCGGCGGCGTTGCCCCTCCTCCCGGCGATACCGTGTGGGAGCAATCGCGCTGGATCGCCCGGGATCAGACCCTGCGCAATTTTGTCTTGAACGAACCCCGTGGCGGCGTGTTTCGCCACGTCAACCTGTTGGTGCCGGCCAAGGACCCGCGGGCGCAAATGGCCTGGATCATCATGGAGCCGGCCGACACCCCGCCGATGTCCGGCTCCAACTCGTTGTGCGTCGCCACCGTGTTGCTGGACAGCGGCATCCTGCCGATGACCGAACCGCAGACGCGACTAGTGCTCGAAGCGCCGGGCGGCCTGATCGAGGCGCTGGCCGACTGTCGTGACGGTAAGGTGCAGCGGGTGGAAATCAAGAACGTACCCTCCTTCGCCGACCGCCTCGACGCCTGGATCGAAGTCCAAGGGCTGGGTTCGCTGCAAGTGGACACTGCCTACGGTGGCGACAGTTTCGTCATCGTCGACGCCCAGCGCCTTGGCTTCACCATCCGCCCTGACGAAGCCGCCGAGCTGGTGGCCGTGGGGCTGAAGATCACCCGGGCCGCGAACGAGCAACTGGGCTTCGTGCATCCGTTGAATCCCGACTGGTCGCACATCTCGTTCTGCCAGATCGCGGCGCCCATCGTGATGGAAAACGGCGTTGCCACCGGCGCCAACGCGGTGGTCATCCAGCCCGGCAAGATCGATCGTTCGCCCACCGGAACCGGCTGTTCGGCGCGCATGGCGGTGCTGCATGCCAAAGGCTTGATGCAGGTGGGCGACCGTTTTATCGGCCGCTCGATCATCGGCTCCGAATTTCATTGCCGCATTGATTCGCTGGCCGAGCTGGACGGACGCACGGCGATTCACCCGTGCATCGCCGGGCGGGCGTGGATCACCGGGACCCACCAGTTGTTGTTGGACCCGGCGGATCCGTGGCCGCAAGGCTATCGGCTTTCAGATACCTGGCCCGGCGCATGACGTTCAGATCCACTCAAAACCTTGTGGCGAGGGGATTTATCCCCGCTGGGCTGCGCAGCAGCCCCCTGGCCCTGACTGACACACCGAATTGCCTGTACCGGGGCCGCCTCGCGCCCCAACGGGGATAAATCCCCTCGCCACATACCAAACCGGAGACAACCCATGAGCAAACGCATCAACTGGAGCGGCGTATTTCCCGCTGTCACCACGCAATTCAACGATGACTTTTCCATCAATCTGGAGAAAACCCATCAGGTCATTTCCAACGTTATCCGCGATGGTGTTTCCGGCCTGGTGGTCTGCGGCTCCGTGGGGGAAAACACCTCCCTGAGCGCCGAGGAAAAAATCGCCGTGACCGAAGTCGCGGTGGACGCTTCCCGTGGCCGGGTGCCGGTGATCTGCGGCGTGGCCGAGTTCACCAGCGTGCAGGCCGCCAAGGTTGCCAATGCCGTGCGCAAGGTTGGCGTGGACGGGGTGATGCTGATGCCAGCGCTGGTCTACGGCTCCAAGCCGTTCGAGACCGCCGAGCATTTCCGCTACGTGGCCCGCCATGCCGACGTGCCGTTGATGGTCTACAACAACCCGCCGATCTACAAGAACGACGTCACCCCCGACATCCTGATTTCCCTGGCCGACTGCGACAACGTGGTGTGCTTCAAGGATTCTTCTGGCGACACTCGGCGCTTCATCGACGTGCGCAATGAAGTCGGCGATCGTTTCGTGCTGTTCGCCGGTCTCGACGACGTAGTCTTGGAAAGCCTGGCGGTGGGTGCCGAAGGCTGGGTCTCGGGCATGTCCAACGTGTTCCCGAAAGAAGGCGAAACCATCTTCCGCCTGGCCCGCGCCGGACGCTTTGCCGAAGCCATGCCGATCTACGAATGGCTGATGCCGATCCTGCACCTGGACGCCCGCGCCGACCTGGTGCAATGCATCAAGCTGTGCGAAGCCATCGCCGGCCGCGGCAGCGCCCTCACCCGCCCACCGCGCCTGGCCTTGCCGGAAGAAGACCGGGTGTATGTGGAGCAGATCATGGCCAAGGCGCTGGCCAATCGGCCAGCTTTGCCGGATGTGGGGCTATAACCACCGACACAGTGATCGGAGCTTGTAAGTAATCCTGTTCAAGCAACAGCGGACCGGACTCTGTACGCTACAGGGCTCGGCCCGCCAAGCTTCTTTTGATTCGCGGGCCTGTAGTAGTGAACTACTTACCAGCCCTGTCTGTAGCTAGACCGCCAGCTATCTTTGTAGAGAGCCAGCGACCATTACATTAAAGAGGAAACCTATAATATATTTCTCTTACGAAGCGGGAGGTCCAAGGGCACCAGACGCCGTCGGGCAAGACCCCAGAACCTGGCGCCCCTACGAGCTCAATGTTATCTTCGACTGTAAACGCAGCCCCATCGCAGTCAAGTTGTTGATTAGCAAACAACGAGATAGACTCTGGTGCCAAATGGAATGGCCACCGCTCATTGTAAGGTTTCCGTTCACGCACGATTTTCCCCATTATCATAAACGGATCACCGGGCTGGATGTTGTTACTAATGACGGCGGAAATCTGATCCGCTAATGCCGGATTGTCGATGGCAACCACAAATTCATGCGGACCAAACGAAGACGTATCTCCGCTTGGCGAGCTAAACCCATTCTGTGTTACGAAAGAAAAATACCGAGTGTTTGGCTCTGCGATAGCGGTCGAGCTCATCGCGACAACGGCAGACAACAACAATAAGCGTAACAGCGAGTTTGTTTTCATCAACTTATATCCAATAATACCTAATTAATATCAATCCCCTGACATCAGGAGTCAACGCCGAGTTGATATTCGCACTATTCTATCCATCTTCAATCAATAATAGTTTAACCAAACACTACGATAAGACATTGGCAGGGGTGTTCTGGAATAGCCGGACATTTACCGCTATCGAGCCATCGTTACTGTATAAAAAGATATGTCAAAACAATCTTAGTACTCTTCGCTATTCAGCCTCTCCCGCAATCAACGACGCTTCTCGACGGCCATTCACAAGCGGCCCGCTGCTCTCACCGACGCAGCCGACCAACAACACCTCGCCATCGCCAGTCTTTGCTACGCTTTTGCCGGCGCTATGACGCGAACGGGAGGCGTTCATGAACTATTTCCTGGCCCAGGCCCTCAATAACCGATGGGCCAACCATCGGCTGCTGGGCGCCTGCGCACAGCTGAACACGGCGGAGTACGAGGCCTACCGGACCAGTTTCTTCCCCTCCATCCAAGCCACCTTGTGCCATATCCTCGAGGTGGACCGCTATTACCTCACCGCCCTGGAAGGTGATGTGGACGGCCAGAAGCACGACTTCTTCGAAACCTTGACCTTCGCCGAACTGAGGGCACAGCAGGAACGAACCGACCATAGGCTGGTGGCGTTCTGCGAAGCCCTGCGAGAGACAGACCTCCCTCGCGCCATCGATCTGGTGCGCTCCGACGGCGAGGTGCGCGAACGGATCGACCGATTGCTCCTGCACCTCTTCGAACATCAGATCCACCACCGCGGCCAGGTCCACACCATGCTCAGCGCCACCCACGTTGATCCGCCGCAACTCGATGAGTTTTTTCTCGATTGCGACCGCCAGTTCCGAGCCCAAGAGGAGCAGCGGCTTGAACTTGATGAGCAGCGGGTCTGGCGCGATTACCTGCCCGACTGAATCGATTCCCTCAAGGAGACCTTGCCATGAACATGACCCTTCGCTGCATCGGTTTATCTTCGATGCTGGTTGCCACCGCGGCATTCGCCCACCATGGCTGGAGCGAATACGACGCCAGCAATCCGCTGACGCTAGAAGGCACGATCAAGGAAGCCGGCTATTCCCATCCCCACGGCACCGTGCGCCTGCAAACCACCGACAAGACCTGGACCGTGGTGCTCGCACCGCCCTCGCGTATGGAAAGCCGGGGGCTGAGCAAAGACATGCTCAAGGCAGGTAACACCGCCACAGTGGTCGGCTATCCAAATCGCAATAAACCCGATGAGCTTCGCGCAGAACGCATCACCATCGGCGACAAGACCACCGAGTTGCGCTGATGCAGGACACCGCTCCAGCCGCCGGCCCGCAAGACTGGATGGACCAACTGGGCGACTCGTCCCTGGCGTTGGCCATGCGCAGCGAGCTATGGCTGTATCCGCTGGTGGAAGTGGTGCACATCATCGGTTTTTCGCTGCTGGTGGGCGCGGTGGTGATGTTCGATCTGCGCGTTCTCGGGCTGTCGAAGGACATCGCCGTGACCTCGCTGGCACGCCATCTGCTGCGCTGGGCAGTGGCAGCGCTGTTGCTGATCGTGCCTGCCGGATTGATGATGTTCAGCGCTCATCCTCAGGACTTCGCCGGCAACAATGTATTCATTCTCAAGCTCTGCCTGATCGCGGCAGCCGGCATCAATGCCCTGTTGTTCCATGTTGGACCCTACCGCTCGGTCGAGCAGTGGAACACCGGCCACAAGGCACCCGGCGTGGCCAGAACCCAGGCACTGGTGTCCGTGCTGCTATGGGTTACAGTCATTTTCTGCGGTCGATTGCTGGCCTACACCTGAACGACACCTGAAAAAAGGCGATGACCGCTGCCGGCCATCGCCAATCGCCCACCTCAGGCGCCCTCAGATCCGTGCGGGGGACACGATAATCTTCACGTTGTGCTCCTTGTTATTGACCAACTCTTCAAAGCCCTGCCCGACGATCTGCTCCAACTGGATGCGCCCGGTCACCAGCGGCGAGATGTCCAGGCGTCCGTCCGCGATGAAGGCAATCACGTCGGCAAATTCGCCGTTGTAGGCCAGCGCGCCAAGCACCTGTTTCTCGGTGGAGACCAGTTCGAAGAAGTTGAACTCGCTCGGTTCTTCGAAAATGCCCACCAACACACATTTGCCCGCCTTGCGGATCAGGTCGATGGCGAGCTTGGCGGTGTGCTTGTTGCCGATGCATTCGAAGCTGACATCGGCGCCCAAGCCACCGGTCAGGCGGCGTACCTCGGCCAGGGCGTCGCATTGGTTGGGATCGATGACATGGCTGGCGCCCACTTCCAGCGCCTTGGCCTTGCGCGCGCCGGACATTTCCAGGGCAATCACCTGGGCCGCACCGGCGGCCTTGGCGCACATGACGGTGCACAGGCCGATGGTGCCGGCGCCGACCACCACGACGTTCTGTCCCAGCAGGCTGCCGGCCTTCTTCACCGCGTGCATGCCCACCGCCAGCGGCTCGATCAACGCACCGGCCTCGGCGGGAAAGTTGGCCGGCAGTTTATAGAGCAGATTAGCCGGGACGTTGACCAGCTCGGCGAACGCACCGTTGTTCATCAACCCGGTGAACGCCAGGTTTTCGCAGATGTTGTACAGCCCGTGGGTGCAGTAGTAGCAAGTGCCGCAGTGCTGGCAGGCATCAGCGGCCACCGGCTCGCCGACACTGAAACCTTCGACGCCGGCCCCCAGCTCGACGATCTCGCCACAGAACTCATGGCCGAGGATGCACTGGCCCTTGATCCCAGTCAGCGGGTGCGGCGCGTCCACTGGGATGAACACCGGCCCGGCCACGTACTCGTGCAGGTCGGAGCCGCAGATGCCGCACCACTGCACGCGGATCTGCACCCAACCGGCGGGCGGCGAAACCGGCAGTGGCACGTCTTCGACGCGGATGTCATTGCGGCCATGCCAGACAGCGGCGCGCATGCTGTGGGTCGGCTTGATTGAAACGTTCATGGCGTTACCTCCAGAATTTTTTATAGGACGACGATGCAATCGCCGCCCGCTTGATCAGTGCTGTCCGGTGAACTCAAGGATCAATCGATTGACCTGCTCGGCCGCTTCCATCTGCACCATGTGGCCTTGGCCGGGGAGCACTTCGACCTGCGCCGCCAGCCCTTCGACGTGAGCCGCCGGGATGATCGCGTCGTCGCTGCCCCAGATCACCAGGGTCGGGACGTGGCCGGCCTGCACCACTTCACGCAGGTCCACCTGTTGGCGACCGTCGGCGAACAGCGTCGCTGACAGTTGCCGCAGGGCGGCGTCCACACCTTCCAGGCGCTTGTACTTGAGCATGTCGTCGAGCATCTGGCGGTTGACCAGCTCGGCATTGGAGAACAGTTGCACCAGTTGCGGCTTGAGGGCGTTGCGGTTGGCGGCGTCGACGAAACCCTGCAAGTAGCTACCGTTGATCTGCGCCCCCAGGCCGGCACTGCCGATCAAGGTCAGCGACCGTATCCGCTGGGGCATCAAGCGCGCGGTGTTCAGCGACACCGCCCCGCCCATGGAATGCCCCACCAAGTGCGCGGCATTGATGTCCAGGTGATCGAGCAAGGCCAGCACTACCCCGCTCAGCTCGTCCAGGTCGCCGCGTTGCAGGCTCTTTGAAGATTCGCCATGGCCTGGCAGGTCCAGGGCAATCACTCGACGCCCGGCCGCCAGGGCTTCATGGTTGAACAGCCAATTGTTCAGGTCGCCGCCAAAACCGTGCACCAGCACCAACGGCGTACCGCCCTCGCCGCGCTCGAAATAGCGGACCACCCGGCCGTCCAACTCGATTTTCTGCGGTTTCGGGCCACTGTCTTCATCAGCCGCGTCGCCCGGCACAAAGCTGGATTGAAACTGCTCGATGACCGCGTCGATCTCGGCGTCGCTGGCCTCGCCCTCGACGACGATGCCGAGCAAGGCGCCGACCGCCAGGGTTTCGTCCTGGCGGGCGATCTGCCGGCGCAGGGTTCCGGAAAACGGCGCCTCGACGCTGCTGGAGATCTTGTCCGTCTCGACGTCCATCACCTCATCGCCCTTGGTGACTGCCTGCCCCTCTTCCTTGAGCCAGGCATCGACCCGGCCTTCGGTCATCGACAGGCCCCACTTGGGCATGGTCAGGGTAAAAATCTGGCTCATCAGCGCTTGCTCCACTCGATCACGTTGAGCACGGCTTGTTCGATCTTCGCCGCGTCAGGGATGTACAGGTCTTCCAGGGCATCGGAGAACGGCACCGGCGTGTGCGGCGCGGTGACCATTTCAATCGGCGCCTTGAGCGCGCCAAAGGCTTTTTGCGCGACAAGGGCCGAGATATCGGTGGCCATGGAGCAGCGCGGGTTGGCCTCGTCGATCACCACCAGGCGCCCGGTCTTCTCGACACTTTCCAGGATGCTGTCCTCGTCCAGCGGGCTGGTGGTGCGCAGGTCGATCACTTCGCAGTCGATGCCGCGTCCCGCCAAGTTGCGCGCCGCGTCCATGGCGGTGTTGACCAGCCGTCCGTAGGACACCAGGGTTACGTCCTTGCCGTCGCGCAGGAAGTTGGCCTCGCCGAACGGCACGGTGTAGAGCTCTTCCGGCACTTCGCCCTGCATGCTGTAGAGCAACTTGTGCTCGCAGAAGATCACCGGGTCGTTGTCGCGAATCGCCTGGATCAGCAGGCCCTTGGCGTCGTAGGGCGATGATGGGCAAACCACTTTCAGCCCCGGGATGTGCGTCCACAACGACGTGAGCATCTGCGAATGCTGGGCGGCGGCGCGCAGCCCGGCGCCGACCATGGTGCGGATCACCAGGGGCGTGGAGGCCTTGCCGCCGAACATGTAGCGGAATTTGGCCGCCTGGTTGAGGATCTGGTCCAGGCAGCACCCGGCGAAATCGACGAACATCAACTCGCACACCGGCCGTACGCCGCAGGTGGCGGCGCCGACCGCCGCGCCGACGTAACCGATTTCCGAGAGTGGCGTATCCAGCACGCGGCCGGGGAACTGGTCGTAAAGGCCCTTGGTTACGCCGAGCACACCGCCCCACGCGTCGTTTTCACCGGGGGCACCGGCGCCACCGGCCACGTCTTCGCCCATGATGAACACGCTGGAATCGCGGTGCATTTCCTGGGCCAGGGCTTCGTTGATTGCCTGCTGATAGCTGATTTTTCTCGCCATGATGGGATTCTCTGTTCTTGTTTTAGGAGGGCGTTCAGGGATAGCTGACGTAGACGTCGGTCAGCAGGTCCGCTGCAGAGGGCTTGGGATCGGACTTGGCCTTGTACACGGCGTTTTCAATCAGCAGGTCCACTTCCTTATCGATTTGTTCCAACTGCTCGACGGTGAGCAAACCGGCACGGGTCGTGCGCTCGCGGAACTGCATCAGGCAGTCCTGGTTTTCGCGGAAATGCTTGACCTCGTCCGGCGCGCGATAGGTCTGGGCATCGCCTTCGAAGTGGCCGTAGTAACGGGTCAGCTTGACCTCGATCAGCGACGGCCCTTCCCCGGCACGAGCGCGTTCGACGGCGGCCCCGGCGGCTTCATGCACGGCGAAGAAGTCAAAGCCGTCCACCGTCACGCCGGGCATGCCGAAGCCGGCCGCGCGGTCGGCGATGTGATCGCAGGCCACCGACCAGTTCGACGCCGTGGCTTCGGCGTAGCCGTTGTTTTCGGCGATGAACAGGCACGGCAGGTTCCACACCGAGGCCATGTTCATGGCTTCGAACACCGCGCCCTCGTTGGAGCCGCCGTCGCCGAAAAACACCACGGCGACGCTGTCGGTGCCCTTGAGCCGCGCCGCCAAAGCCGCGCCGACCACCAGCGGCGCACCGGCGCCGACGATGCCGTTGGCGCCGAGCATGCCCTTCTCGAAATCGGCGATGTGCATCGAGCCGCCCTTGCCTTGGCAGACGCCGGTTTTCTTGCCGTAGATCTCGGCCATCATTCCGTAGACGTCCACGCCCTTGGCGATGCAATGGCCGTGACCACGGTGGTTGGAGGCGATGCAGTCGTCATCGCCGAGGTGGGCCATGACGCCGGCGGCCGAAGCTTCTTCACCGGCATACAAGTGAACGAAACCGGGGATCTCGCCCGTGGCGAACTCCACGTGCAGGCGCTCTTCAAAGGCGCGGATGGTGCGCATCACCTGGTAGGCGTGCAGCAGTTGATCGTGGGCGAGCGGTGTCGACATTTTTATTCTCCTGGGGTGTCTTCTTGAAGATTCAGAGGGTGTTGCGGGTGCTCGCGGCCAATGGCCAACAAGCGTTGTTGCGCGGCGTAGATGAGCACCGCATTGACGTCGATGCTCAGCGGACCGCCGGCATCGAGGGTGACCGTGGGCCGGTCATGGACGTTGAATTCGATTTCCCGTTCGCCATCCAGGGCCAAGGTGCCGCTGGACAGTGACAAGCCATGGGCGACGCCGGGTTCCAAGGGCCCGGCGGCGAGCACCCCGCAGCCTTGCAACAGGCCGGGGGCGAGCGGCACCAGCAGCGCCTCGGGGGATTGCGGGTCCAGGCGCATCCAGGCGCCGCCCGGTGCCTGGCGGGACACCGGGAACCACAAGCCGCACAGGGCCGACAGGCCAATGGATTGCGGCTCGGCGAAGGTCACGAAGACTTCGGCCAGGTCCTGTGCCCGGCTAATGGCCCGGGCGCCGACAAAGCGCAGCGGCGACACGGCGACGTCCACCAGGGCGACTTCGCGCATGCCGCGTCCGGCGTCGCAGACCAACAGGCGCTTGTTGCGGCGCAAACCGATCTCGTCCGGGATCCGGCCACTGGCGTACAACCCACCGGCCACCCCGGCGCTGGTGGCCTCGCGCAGTTCGGGAAAGGCGTTGTTCGTGCCGGTGGACAGGGTCAGCAATGGGATGTCGCCGACTTCGGCGGCCACCGCCTTGTGGGTGCCATCGCCGCCGAGCACGGCGATCAGCGCCACCTCGCGCTCGGCCATCAGGCGCGCGGCCCGGCGGGTGTCTTCGACGGTCTGGCGCAGGGTCAGGTCGAGGAATTCCAGGGCCGGCCAGTGGCTGCTGCGGGCCTGGCGGCTGTGGCTGTTCTTCAGCACGGCGGCGGCCATGCCGATCATGTCGGTGGGCATCAGCACTTGTTCGATGCCGGTGGCGCCGAACGCGGCCAGCAGCCGCTGGATCACCGAGACCTTGTCGGTGCTGGAAAACAGCCCGGCGTTGGCGGTCAGGCGCCGCACGTCACGGCCCGACGCGGGGTTGGCGATGATGCCGACAGTCAGCGGACGGCGGTTCATGGCATCACCGGAAAATGGATGGTCAGCGGGCTTGGCCTGCAAGTCATAGGCACCTCTTTTTTATTATTGGAAGCCCACTGATGTGGGTCCAAGGCCTAGAGCAAGGCCGGTGCCAGTTCCCCGCAAATCAATGGAAAGCCCCGAGACAGAGCGCTTGCGATGCACCTTTGGGTGTTGCGCGGCGGCGCTGGGTGAGACGCCACATGTCAGCCTGCACGGGTCGGCGGCGAGACGCTGAGACGTGGCGTCTCACCCGCCATCTACGCTCCGTCGGGCTTGTCTGCACCCGGCGATCAGCGCTTAATGTGCCCACAACGACAAGAAGCTGAACCCGAGGCCGCTATGCTTTCCGCTCACTCCCGGGCGCATGTGGATTGCGTCAGCCGCGTACTGAAGAACGCCGCTCGACTGCCGCAATTGCCCGTGCCGGACCTGATCCTCGATTCATGGCGCCGCTCCATGGAGCAGCATCACCTCGATCCTGGCTCGCTGCAGGGCCCGCGAATCCTTTCCAACGACGTGCTCAAGCAGTGTCGCGAACGCTCTGAACTGTTCCTCAACATCGCCAGCGATGAAGTGGCGCGCTTGCATGGCCGGGTACGCGATGCCGACTATTGCGTGCTGCTGACCGATGCCCAGGGCCAGACCATCGATTACCGCGTCGAAACCACCCTTCGCAACGACTGCCGCAAGGCCGGGCTGTACTTGGGCACTTGTTGGTCGGAAGGTGAAGAAGGCACCTGCGGCGTGGCGGCGGTGCTCACCGCCAAGACGGCGGTGACCGTGCACAAGCGCGACCATTTCCGCGCGGCGTTCATTGGCTTGACCTGCTCCGCCGCGCCGGTCTTCGACCCGCAAGGGGAATTGCTCGGGGTGCTCGACGTTTCGGCGGTGCGTTCGCCGGATGACCGACGTTCCCAGCACCTGATCCGGCAGATGGTGGTGCAGAGCGCGCGGGAAATCGAACAGGCATTCTTCATGAGCAGTGCCCAGGGCTACTGGGTTTTGCGCGCGCATGGCAACGCCGGGTACGTCGACAGCCAGCCGGATTTGCTATTTGCCTGGGACGACGACGGCTGCCTGCAAGCGCTGAACCCAGCGGCCCGCCAGTATCTGCTACAACGCTACGGCCAATTGCCCCAACACATCAGCCAGGTCTTTGACCCACAACTGCTGCATCGCGCCCGCGACGAAAGCCTCTACCCCCTCGCCCCATCCTTGCACGGCCGCTTGAGCGCCCCACGCCGCCGGGCATCCTTGCGCCAGCGCGCCGCCACGACGCCGACCGAACTCGATCCCCGCCTGGCGGACAGCCTGAACCTGGCGGTGCGGGTCAAGGACCGCAACCTGCCGGTGCTGATCCAGGGCGAAACCGGTTCCGGCAAGGAAGTCTTCGCCCGCCAACTGCACCAGGCCAGCCAGCGCCGGGATAGGCCCTTCGTCGCGTTGAACTGCGCGGCGATCCCCGAAAGCCTGATCGAGAGCGAGTTGTTCGGTTACGTGGCCGGAGCCTTTACCGGCGCCTCGACCAAGGGCATGCAGGGGCTCCTGCAGCAGGCCGATGGCGGCACGCTGTTCCTCGACGAAATCGGTGACATGCCCCTGGCCTTGCAAACGCGGCTGTTGCGGGTGCTGGCCGAGGGCGAGGTGGCGCCGCTGGGCGCATCGCGGCGCAAGGCCGTGGACATCCAGGTGATCTGCGCCACTCACCGCGACCTGGAAAGCCTCGTGGCGGCCGGAGAATTCCGCGAGGATTTGTATTTCCGTCTCGGCGGCGCCCGTTTCCAATTGCCGCCATTGCGCGAGCGCACTGATCGACTGGCCTTGATCAACCGTATCCTGGACGAAGAATCGGCGCTCTGCGGGGGCTCGGTGCAACTGAGCGGCGCGGTGTTGGAGTGCCTGCTCGGCTACCACTGGCCAGGCAATGTGCGTCAGTTGCGGCACGTATTGCGTTATGCCTGCGCGGTCTGCGACACGAACGTGGTCCAGCTCAGCCATTTGCCTGAG
This sequence comes from Pseudomonas marvdashtae, assembly GCF_014268655.2. Taxonomy (NCBI): domain Bacteria; kingdom Pseudomonadati; phylum Pseudomonadota; class Gammaproteobacteria; order Pseudomonadales; family Pseudomonadaceae; genus Pseudomonas; species Pseudomonas marvdashtae. The sequence goes on along the minus strand of NZ_JABWQX020000001.1, from coordinate 2,654,118 downwards.
TCACTGCACGGCACCCAAACCGCCGTTCGTAGCGAAGAACCCAGCGCCAGCCCGGAACGCCAGGCGCTGCTCGATGCCCTGGTGCGTCACCGCTGGAAACCTACCCCGACGGCCCGAGCCTTGGGCATTTCCCGGGCAACGCTGTATCGCCGGGTGCATCAGCACGGCATTGAAATGCCCGGCAGGAGCCCGGGCTGAAAACTTATCGCCGCGCCAGTTCGTGACGCACGCATTGTTCGTAATAGGTCTGCTTGACGGCAGCCGGCTTGAGCCGCGATGCGCTGTTGTAGGTCTGTTCGGTAATGCCCAGGGCAGTCATGCGCATCCAGGGCCGGGGGAATTTGCGCACTTGCAGCTTCTTGCGCGCGCCGTACAGGCTGACGCCAGACAGTTTCGACGCCTGCGCTCCCGCCGCAATGTCCGAACCCCAGTGACACACCGACTGCTGGTTGGCGGTGAGGGCCTTGGCCTGGGCTTCAAGCGAGACAGCGGCCAAGACCATGGCCGCCGCGATCCAGATAGAAACACGCATAGGTTTGTCGTCCAACTTTCTGAAATAAAAGAAGTTTGACGCCAAGCGAATGAGCAAGGGGCCAGTACTGGAGAAAACTAGAAACGTTGGCAGATTAAGAACATAAGCTTCTGAAATTAAACGTTTTCTATTTTCTAAAGTACTGAAGCGAGCTTCACAACCTTCTGAAGCGGCCTGCAACCTGCGACAGGGGAGCAAGCTCCCTCGCCACGGTTTATTGGCTGGCCCTGGCTTCTTGCAGCAGTTGCTGGATCACTTGCTCCTGCTCGCCGTACCGCCCTTCGCCAAAGTGGCTGTAGCGCACCTGTCCCTTGGCGTCGATGAAGTAATGGGCGGGCCAGTACTGGTTGTTGAAGGCGCGCCAGATTGCATATTGGTTGTCGATCGCGACCGGGTATTGGATGTCCAGCTTGCGGACTTGGTCGCGCACGTTGGCGATGATCTTCTCGTAGCCGTACTCGGGGGTGTGCACGCCGATCACCACCAGTCCGTCCTTCTCGTATTTCCTGGCCCAATCATTCACGTATGGCAGCGTGTGCTGGCAATTGATGCAGTCGTAGGTCCAGAAATCCACCAGCACCACCTTGCCCCGCAGCGCCTCGCGGTTCAGCGGCGGCGAGTTCAGCCATTGCACGGCGCCGTCCAGTGAAGGCATGGCGCCCTGGGATTCGAGGTCCGGCATCGAGTTCGCCCCGGCCTTGCTGACCACGTAGTCGATGGCCTTGGGCACGCTTTCCAACAGGCTTTTTTCCAGGCTGGTCGATTGCTGGGACGAGGTGTTGGCGAGCAAGCGATCATCCACCCCGGTGCCAATCGCCACGGCCGCCAACAATACCAACGTCCCGGTGGCGCGGCGCAGCCAGGCCGTGATCGGCAGCGAGGGTTTCAGTCGACCGATCAAGCCGCGGCCAGCCAGGATCAACGTGCCCAGCGACAAGGCACTGCCCAGCCCGTAGGCGAGCAGAAGCAGACTGGTCTCGGCGCTGGCGCCCTGCAACATGGCCCCGGTCAGGATCACCCCAAGGATCGGCCCGGCGCAGGGAGCCCAGAGCAGCCCAGTGGCAACCCCGATCAACACCGACCCCGCAGGGCCGGCCATCCGTCCGGCACCGGCGTCAAGTCGATTGCCCAGGCTGACCAGCGGACGCGAGAGCCAGGTACCGACCCGGCTGAACATCAACGACAAGGCGAACAGCACCATCACCACCAGGGCGACTTGCCGGCCGATGCTGCTGGCGTGGATCACCCATTCGCTGCTGACCACCGCCAGGCTGGAGACCAAGGCGAACGTCAGCATCATGCCGGCCAGCGTCAACAGCACCGAGCTGCGCGATTGATTGGCCCGGGCGAACAGGAACGGCACCACGGGCAGGATGCAGGGGCTGAGGATCGTCAGAATCCCGCCGAGAAAAGCGATCAGAAGCATGGGAACACCTATAAAGGCTGACGTAGAACCTGTGGCGAGGGAGCAAGCGCCCCGCCACAGGTAGAGAAGATCAGTTTTCGTTGCTGCAGTTATCGGAAAACTTGCGATAGTCCAGCGCCTGCTTGTGACCCATCGAGTCGAGGTAGGTCATGTGGGCGTTCACCACGCCACACGCCGGCTGCGGATCTTCGGTCAGGGACAACACTTTCTGAATGTCCAGATGGCTGCCGTAGGTGTAGGTTTGCGCCTGGACATTGCTTTCGGCCCGGGCCGACAAGGTGCAGATGTTCAGCGCGGCGAACAGGCAGGTGGCGTAGATGGCTTTGGTGTTCATGGCGGTTTCCTCGATTCAATGGATGTTTATCGCAGAGGTCGTCGTGTTGCCTCGTTGGATGCCATTGAACGCCGCCCAGGTATCGCGTCTGTATCGGGGCGGGCGGCTTTTTGCATCGCTGTGTATCCGTCGCGCGCCAGATACACTGCAATACAAACCGGCGCGGGCCGTGCCGGCCGGCGGCTGTAGACTGGCCAGCAACAACAGGCGAAGGGGCAGAACACCATGGATCATGTCGATCATGTGTTGATCGTGGATGACGATCGCGAGATCAGGGAACTGGTAGGCAACTACCTGAAAAAGAATGGCTTGCGCACCACCGTGGTAGCAGACGGCAGGCAGATGCGCACGTTCCTGGAAACCACCCCGGTGGACCTGATCGTGCTGGACCTCATGATGCCCGGCGACGACGGCCTGGTGCTGTGCCGGGAACTGCGGGCCGGCAAGCACAAGGCCACGCCGGTTTTGATGCTCACCGCCCGCAACGACGAAACCGACCGCATCATCGGCCTGGAAATGGGTGCCGACGACTACTTGGTCAAGCCCTTCGCCGCCCGCGAACTGCTCGCCCGGATCAACGCCGTGCTGCGCCGCACCCGCATGCTGCCGCCAAACCTGGTGGTCACCGAGAGCGGGCGTCTGTTGGCGTTCGGTCGCTGGCGCCTGGACACCACTGCCCGCCACTTGCTCGACGGCGACGGCACCATGGTCGCCCTGAGCGGTGCGGAATATCGCCTGCTGCGAGTGTTCCTCGACCATCCGCAGCGGGTGCTCAACCGCGACCAGTTGCTGAACCTGACCCAGGGCCGCGATGCCGACCTGTTCGACCGCTCCATCGATCTGCTGGTCAGCCGGCTGCGCCAACGCCTGTTGGACGACGCCCGTGAGCCGGCCTACATCAAGACCGTGCGCAGCGAAGGCTATGTGTTCTCGCTGCCGGTGGAGATCCTCGAGGCCTCGGCATGAGTCTGCCGCTACGCTGGCCGCGCACCCTCGCCTCGCGCCTGTCGCTGATCTTCCTGATCGGCTTGGTCCTGGCCCAGGGCCTGTCGTTCGGCGTGCAGTACTACGAACGCTACGAGAGCGCCAAGAACACCATGCTCGGCAACCTGGAAACCGACGTGTCGACGTCAGTCGCCATCCTCGACCGCCTGCCGGCCGCCGAACGGCCGGCCTGGCTGCCGAAACTCGCCCGGCGCAACTATGACTACGTGCTCGACGAAGGCGAGCCAGGCATGCCGATGCTCCCCGACAATGCACCGATATCCGTCAGCTCGATCCAGGAAGCCCTGGGTGAATCCTATGCGCTGACCTACAACCAAATCCCAGGGCCAAAGATGCATTACCAGGCGCACTTGCGCCTCAAGGATGGCAAACCTCTGACGATCGACGTACGCCCGGCGATGGCGCCTCTTTCGCCCTGGCTCCCGGCGGTGTTGCTCGGGCAACTGGCGCTTTTGATCGGCTGCACCTGGCTGGCCGTGCGCATCGCCGTCAGCCCCCTCACCCGCTTGGCCCGGGCGGTGGAGACCCTCGACCCGAATGCCCACGGCGTGCGCCTGGACGAAAAAGGCCCAACCGAGGTGGTGCATGCGGCCAAGGCGTTCAATGCCATGCAAGACCGCATCGCCGCTTACCTCAAGGAGCGCATGCACCTGCTGGCAGCCATTTCCCATGATTTGCAGACGCCCATTACCCGCATGAAGCTGCGCGCCGAATTCATGGACGACGGCATTGAAAAGGATAAGTTATCCAGCGACCTGAGCGAAATGGAGCATCTGGTGCGCGAAGGCGTGGCCTACGCCCGCAGCATCCACGGCGCCACCGAGGCCAGTTGCCGGATCAGCCTGGATGCGTTTCTCGACAGCCTGGTATTCGACTATCAGGACACCGGACAGGATGTGCAGTTGTCCGGCAATAATGCTGCCGTCATCGATACCCGCCCTCATGCGCTGCGCCGGGTGCTGGTCAACCTGGTGGACAACGCCCTGAAATTTGGCGGCGCGGCAGAAATCCAGGTCCAGCCTGCCGACGGCGGCCAACTGGCGATCCAGGTACTGGACCGAGGCCCCGGAATCAGCGAGGAAGAACTGGCAGAAGTGCTCAAGCCGTTCTATCGGGTGGAAAGCTCGCGCAACCGGGAAACCGGCGGTACGGGCCTGGGGTTGGCCATCGCCCTGCAACTGGCGAACGCCATGGGCGGGTCGCTGAGATTGAGCAACCGCGACGGCGGCGGCTTGTGTGCCGAATTGCGCCTGGGCCGCGATAGCGCCTGCGCAAGTTAGCCGGATTCATCAGCGGGTTTGTATGCCAGTGTGTCAACGGGCACACGGCATACACAAACTTGCACAGCCCCCCCTTCCAGACACACCCCGCTTACACCCATTTGAAAGACTCCTTGTGTCCCCGGCCAACGTGATGGCCGGGCCCGACTTCCAAGGAGCTTCCCATGCCTACCACCACCGCAACGCCGCCTGCTTTCCGTTTCCAGGGTTGGTCGCTGTTCAGCCTGATCGCCGTCCTGGTGCTGCTGATGACCGCACTGACCGTGATGCTCAACCCAGACCTCACCGAAGGCGTGCGCAGTGCGATTCGCGCCACCGCCCGCTCCTCCTTCGTCCTGTTCCTGCTGGCCTTCACGGCCTCGGCGTTTGCCGTGTTGGTGCCCTCGCCGCTGAGCAAGTCCCTGGTGCGTGAGCGGCGTTTCATCGGGTTGGCCTTTGCCTTCTCCCATCTGGTCCACGCGGTCCTGATCTACGCCTATGGCCAGCTCAACACCGAGTTCTGGCCCGGCCGGACCACCCTTGGCAACGTGCCTGGCAGCGTCGGTTATGTGTTCGTCCTCCTGCTGGCCCTGACCTCGTTCAAAAGCACCACGCGGCTGATCGGCGCCAAAGCCTGGAAGCGCCTGCACACCACCGGCATGTGGGTACTGGCGGCGATTTTTGCCTACTCCAACTTCAAGCGCATTCCGATGAGCGACTGGTACGTGCTGCCCTTGGGCCTGATCTGCGCCGCCACCGCTGTCCGCCTGGTGGGCAAACTGGCCCAGGCCAACAAGCGCCAGCCCCTGCCACGCACGGTTTGAGAAGGAGATCGACCATGTATTGCATCGTATCGAAAGCCTTGAACGGCCTGCATCTGAATCTCGATCAAGCCGGTTCATGGCTCGCGCCGCTGGGGCTGCGCCTGTTCCTGGCCTGGGAGTTCTTCGAATCCGGCCTGGAGAAATGGAACGGCCAGAACTGGTTCGCCGAGATCCAATCGGCCTTCCCTTTCCCGTTCAACCAGGTGCCGGCCAGTTGGAATTGGGAGTTGTCGATGTGGGCCGAGCTGGTCTGCGCCATCGCCTTGCTGGTTGGCCTGGGCACGCGTTTCTCGGCGCTGGTCCTGATGATCGTCACCGTGGTCGCCACCGCCGCCGTGCACTGGCCAGCGGATTGGTCGAGCCTGAATGAACTGGCACAAGGATATGCCATTACCAACAAGGGTTATGGCAACTTCAAACTGCCGTTGATTTACCTGGTAGCGCTGCTGCCGCTGCTCTTGCAAGGCGCCGGAAATCTGAGTGCAGATGCGTTGCTCAAGACGTTGCACCGTCGGTAGCGGCAACAAAAAATCGAAACCTTGGGCGGCTTGCGTTGGTCCAGTCCTGTATGAGCCAAAGCGCTGCGTACCGCTGCCACGGTGGTCGCAGCCGATCGAGACAGCCCATCGAGACGAGGAACAGACATGAGCATGACCGTCGGCGACTTTCTGGTTGAACGCCTTTATGAATGGGGGGTGCGTCGCATCTACGGCTACCCCGGCGATGGCATCAACGGCGTGTTTGGCGCCTTGAATCGGGCCAAGGGCAAGATCCAGTTCATCCAGGCACGTCACGAGGAAATGGCCGCTTTCATGGCCTGCGCCCACGCCAAGTTCACCGGCGAGCTGGGGGTGTGTATCGCCACGTCGGGGCCGGGGGCTTCGCATCTGGTCACCGGTCTGTATGACGCACGCATGGACCACATGCCGGTCCTGGCTATCTGCGGCCAACAAGCGCGCAACGCCCTCGGCGGGCATTATCAGCAGGAATTGGACCTGGTCAGTCTGTTCAAGGACGTGGCCGGCGCGTTCGTCCAGCAAGCCAGCGCACCGGCCCAGGTGCGCCATCTGCTCGACCGCGCCGTACGCACGGCGGTGGGCGAGCGCCGGGTTACAGCGTTGATCCTGCCTAACGACCTGCAAGAGCTGGAGTACACCGCACCGCCGCACAAGCACGGCACGCTCCATTCCGGGGTCGGCTACCGCAAACCCAAGGTGGTGCCCTACGAGGAAGACCTGCGCCGGGCCGCCGATGTCCTCAACGCTGGCAAGAAAGTCGCCATCCTGGTGGGTGCCGGCGCGTTGCACGCCACGGATGAAGTGATCGCCATTGCCGATAAACTCGGCGCTGGCGTCGCCAAGGCCCTGCTCGGCAAAGCGGCGGTGCCCGACGACTTGCCGTGGGTCACAGGTTCCATCGGCCTGCTGGGCACCGAGCCCAGCGACAACCTTATGGCCGGCTGTGACACGCTGCTGATGATCGGATCCGGCTTCCCCTACGCCGAGTTCCTGCCCGCCGAAGGCCAGGCACGCGGTGTGCAGATCGATCTCAAGCCGGACATGTTGAGCCTGCGCTACCCGATGGAAGTCAACCTGCAAGGCGACAGCGCCGATACCCTGCGGGCCTTGCTGCCCCTGATCGAAGAAAAGCCCGACCGCGCCTGGCGCAAGAAAATCGAACAGTGGCGAGCGGACTGGGACAAGACCCTGGAAAACCGCGCCCTGGTCACGGCCAAGCCGATCAATCCGCAACGGGTCACCTTCGAGCTGTCGCCGCGACTGCCGGACCGCGCCATCCTCACCTGCGATTCGGGCTCCTGCGCCAACTGGTTTGCCCGGGACATCCAGATCCGTCGCGGCATGATGTGCTCGCTCTCCGGTGGCCTGGCCTCCATGGGGGCCGCGGTGCCTTACGCCATTGCCGCCAAGTTCTGCCATCCGGATCGGCCGGTCATCGCGCTGGTGGGCGATGGCGCGATGCAAATGAACAACATGGCCGAGCTGATCACCGTTGCCAAATACTGGCGCACCTGGACGAACAACACCTGGATCTGCGCGGTGTTCAACAACCAGGACCTGAATCAGGTGACCTGGGAGCAGCGTGTCATGGAAGGCGACCCGAAATTCGAAGCGTCCCAGGACATTCCCGACGTGCCTTATCACTTGTTCGCCGAATCCATCGGCCTCAAAGGCATCCTCGTCGATCAGGAAACGGACGTCGCCACCGCCTGGGAACAAGCGCTCGCCGCCGAACGGCCGGTGCTCATCGAGTTCCGGACCGACCCCGACGTGCCGCCATTGCCGCCGCATATCAAGTTGGAACAGGCAAAGAAATTCGCTTCCACTCTGCTCCAAGGCGACCCGAACGAGCTTGGCATCGTCGTGGCGACCGCCAAACAGGTGTTGGGCTCGCTGCTGCCGGGCCACCGCAAGGACAAAGAGTGAGCATGCGCACGAAAGCAAGCCGGTATGAGCTGATCCTGTTGGGAGGCTTTGTCGCCCTATGGACATGGCTGGCCATTGCACCGATGAAACGCAGCGACTGGCTGGCGGAGAACCTGCTGGTGTTTGCGCTTCTGATGTTCCTGGTGGCCGTCCACCGCAGGTTCAGCTTTTCCCGTTTGTCCGCCACCCTGGTGTTCGTGTTTCTCTGCATCCATGAGGTCGGCGCCCACTACACCTACGCGAAAGTCCCCTATAACCAGTGGTGGCAGGCCCTGACCGGTGGCCAGCCGCTGGACCAACTGCTGGGTTTTGAGCGCAACCAGTTCGATCGCCTGGTGCACTTCAGCTATGGCCTGCTGCTCGCTTACCCGGTACGCGAGGCGCTGCTGCGGGTCATTCCAGCCGGGGGGTTCAGTGGGTATTTCCTGGCCTGGAACCTGATCCTGTCGTCCTCGGCTATTTATGAGCTGATCGAATGGGTGGGGGGTGCCTACATGGGCGGCGATACCGCGAAGGCGTTTGTAGGTGCGCAACAGGATCCCTGGGACGCGCAAAAGGACATGGCGCTGGCGGCGCTTGCCGCGTGCATGACGCTGGTGGCCGCTGCCGCGGTCAATTATTTCCAGCAGCGCGATTTTGCCCTGGAATGGGCAATGCGCAACAAAGCCAGTACCTGATAGCCGGCGTCGGGAGAAAAAATGATGCAGTTGGTCAGCATTTCCACACTTTTATTAAGTTAATCAGCCAGTCAGCCGATACAAAGCTAGTGCGAGGTATCTCGCGTTTCGCTGATGGCTTGTATTTATGATCGAAGATGCTGGCAATGGCTCCCCCGTGATAACCGGCGAGCGGCCGACCCGAAGCTTCACCCGCCGCACCTTCCCGGCCATCATGCTGTTGCTGTTCGTCATGTCCGCACTGGCCATCGCGGTGCTGCTCAATATCACCCAGACCCAGGACCAACAGGCCCGCGAGCAAAGCCTGTTCTTCGCACAACGGGCCATCGACGGTATCCGCACCGGTATCGGACGCGACCTGAGCGACTACTCCAAATGGAGCGACGCCTACCGGCACCTCCATGTGGAAGTCGACAAGGACTGGGCCTATGACCAGGAAAATGTCGGCAGCAGTGTGTTTTCGCTCTACGGCTATCAAGCCGTGTTTGTCATTTCCCCCACCGGCAAGACGGTCTATTCGGTCATCGATGGCGAGATGAGCGAGGTGGCGGCTGACACTTGGCTGAGCGGCGACCTGCGTGCCCTCGCCAGCAAAGCCAGCGCCGAGGAGAACCGCGATGAGGTGATCGTCGAGTTGCTGCATCACGAAGACGCGCCGGCCTTCGTCGCCGTCTCGGCGATTACCATCGGCACGGACAACAGCGTGCCCGAGATTCCAGGCCCGCCCAGCCTGCTGTTATTCGTGAAAGTCCTGGACAGCGCGGCGTTGCAAGGCCTGTCGCGGGATTTTGCTCTGCCCGATGCGCATATCGCCTATACGCCAGGCCCCAAAGAGACTGCCCAGGTCTTGCTCAACGACCTGACCCGCGAAGCGCTGGCATGGCGCCCGGCGACGCCCGGCAAGGATCTGCGCAAGGTGCTGCTGCCGTTGCTGGCCGTGGCATTGCTGTTTCTCGGGATCATGGCCTTGGCGGTATTGCGCCATGCGCTGCTGATGCTCCGCGCCCAGGAACGCCAATACGCCAGCCTTCTCGCGCACCGCAAAGCGTTGGAGCGCAGCGAAGAGCGTTTCCGGGACATTGCCGAGGTATCGTCCGACTGGTTGTGGGAGGTCGATTCGGCCGGGACATTAACCTACCTGTCCGAACGCTTCGAACAAGTGACCGGTTTCAGTCCCGTCGAGTGGCTGGGCAAGCCGCTGCACCGCTTACTTCATCCGCACAGCGGGTCGATCTCCATCGCGCATTGGCTGCTCGGTGGTGCCAACAGTGCCTCATCCGCCCCGCTGCTGTGCGAATACACCGCGCATAATCAACGCATCCGTACCTGCAAACTCTCGGTCCGGGCCATTGATGCCGGCAGCTTGGGCTTTCGCGGCACGGCCACCGACATCACCGATGAATTGCGCGCGCTGGCACAGATCAAACACCTCTCCCTGCACGACCCGCTGACCGGGCTGGCCAACCGCAACCGCTTGTTCGATTGCCTCAGCGAACACCTGGACCAGGCGCAAGGGACGCCACTGGCGATACTGAACCTGGACATGGATCGATTCAAACCGGTCAATGACTCCCTGGGTCATGCAGTGGGCGACAAGGTGCTCAAGGAAGTGGCGCATATCCTTCAGCAAAACGTCCGCGGCACCGACCTGGTGGCCCGCCTCGGGGGCGATGAGTTTGTCATCGTCATGCCCAACCCCGGCGATGCGAACGATCTCGATCAACTGTGCGAGCGCCTGATCGATTGCATGCAACGGCCCATGCACCTGGACGGCAACACTTTGTACCTGGGGGTGAGTATCGGGGTTGCCTGGTCGCAGCCTCGCGATCAACGCGCCGAAGAGTTGTTGCGCCAGGCCGACATCGCCCTGTATGCGGCCAAGGGCGCCGGCCGCAATACCTGGCGTGTCTATGAAGAAGCCATGGGCAATGTCGCCCGCGACCGCCGCCGCTACGAGCAGCAATTGCGCGATGCAATGCACCAGGACCAGCTTGAATTGCGTTACCTGCCGCGTTTCGACGTGAATGCCGAACAGCTGCATGGTTTTGAAGCCCAGGTCTTCTGGCACCACCCCGAGCGAGGCGAACTGGGTGGAGCCGACTTCATCCCCGTGGCCGAAGCGTCTGGCCAACTGGAGGAGCTGGGCACCTGGATGTTGATCAACGCCTGCGAAGAGGCCATGACCTGGCCCAACGCGCTCGCCCTGTCCGTCGCCGTTTCGCCGAGGTGGTTCAGCAGCAGTTTTCTATTCAATCAAGTGCACAAGGCCTTGGAAACCAGCGGTTTGCCGGCGCAGCGCCTGACCCTTGAGGTGGCGGAAGGGGTGTTGCTGACCGATCACAAGACGCTCGCCAATACTTTGCATGCCCTCAAGGCGTTGGGCGTGCGGATCAATATCGATAAGTTCGGCACCAATATCGCTTCCCTGCGCGAGGTGCTTGACCAGCCGTTCGACGGTATCCGTTTCGATCGCAATATTTTGGCGCAGTTGGGGCTGGAGCACGATCAGGAAGGTGTGTTGGCGATGATTCGGTTGAGTCGCAGTGTCGGGCTGGTGGTGACGGCCGAGGGCATTGAGAATGCCCGGCAGTATGATCAGTTGCGCAGTGTTGCTTGCGATCATGTGCAGGGGCCGTACTTTGGCGCGGCGCTGGCTCGTTCGCAGATGGCTTCGTTTTTTACTACGCCTCGGTGGCTTTAGGCCTCCTAGCAGTCGGGTGGGATTTTTTTGACTGAGTACATATCCGTTTCTGCGGTAACGGCTGATTATGGTTTCGCTTTTACAGCGACTCACTTTTGTGAAGCGCAAAAGTAAGCAAAACGCTTTTGCCCCACCACTCGGTGCCTCGCCTAGGCTCGGCATGCCCTCTCTCCGGCATTGCTCCGTGGGCCCGCCGCGAAGGACCGTCCATGGTCCAGCGCGGCTATCCCGGCATCCATGCCGGGATGCCCACTGCGCAATACCTGCGTTCGGCCAGCGTGGTTAACGGGGCGCCGAGATCAACGTCCACTGCGAGGCGGCCTTATAGCCGACCTGGTTTTGGGTGATCGCGCTTCTCCTGTGAAGCCTGCTTGCTAGGACGGTCACAGGTAAATATCCACTTAGCCTCCCGGACTCTGGCGAAAACTCACGGCCAGCCGGTTCCAGCTGTTGATGGTGCTGATCGCCAGGGTCAGGTCGACCAGTTCTTCTTCGCTGAAATTGGCGCGCGCCAGGTTGTAGACGTCTTCGGGCACTTGGCTTTCGGCCAATAGCGTGACGGCTTCGGTCCAGGCCAGTGCTGCCTGTTCGCGCGGGTTGAAGAATCCGCTGTCGCGCCACACCGTCACCGCGTAGAGGCGCCGCTCTGTCTCGCCCTGGCGGCGCGCGTCCATCGAGTGCATGTCGGTGCAGAAGGCGCAGCCGTTGAGCTGCGAGGCGCGGATTTTGATCAGGTGGAGCAACGCCGGCTCGATGCTCAGGCGACTGGTCAGCGCTTCAAGGCCGATCATTGCCCTCATCGCGCCAGGGGACGCACTGTAGTAATCCAGACGCGGGCTCATGGCGGGCTCCGTAGTGGTCGATGTGTCCACGGTAGGAGGTCGAGGCCACCCGCGACAGGTCCAATGCGTCGAAAAAGGCTCACGCAACTTCTCCGCTCCAGCGCATTGCGGGTAATCTTCGTCTTTGAACCCTTGCTGCAATCGATCATCCGGGAGCCCGCGGGTATGGAACTTCATGTTGTCATCAACGGCCGCAAAGACCTGCTGGGCCAGTTGTATCGACAATTGCGCAGCGCCATCGAGAGCGGTCGGCTGGCCGCCGGCACCCAGTTGCCGCCCAGCCGCCTGTTGGCCGAGCAACTGGGTGTTTCGCGCAAGACCGTGTCCGATACCTATGCGCAACTGACCTACGAAAATTTTCTCACCGGCGTGATCGGCAAAGGCACCTATGTCAACGCACGCCCGGCCATGATCGTGCGCAAGCAAAGCCACCGCGAGCTTGCCGGTGCGGACGTCGTCGAGGCTTGGCGCAACATGCCGGACTTGCTGCGACACCCTAACCCCGAGAGCGCGCTGCGTTATGACTTCATCGGCGGCGCCACCGGCAAGGGCCAGTTTCCCCTGGACGACTGGCGTCGCTGCACCGCCCACGCCTTGCGCCAGATTGCCAACGCCAAGGGTTTCTACAGCCAGCCCGAAGGCCTGCCGGCGCTGCGCAACGCTATCGCCCGGCACATCGCGTTTTCCCGCGGGGTCAATTGCCAGGACGCTGACGTGGTGGTGTGCAACGGCGCGCAGCAGGCGCTGGATCTGATTTCACGGGTGCTGACTCGCCCCGGCAGCCTGGTGGCGATGGAAGACCCTGGCTATCCGCCGGCACGCCTTTTGTTTGGCTCACACGGCGCAACGGTGGCCGGCGTGCCGGTGGATGAGCAAGGCATGCGCGTGGATTTGATTCCCGACGGCACGCGGCTGATCTATGTGACGCCGTCCCACCAGTTTCCCCTCGGCATGCCCATGAGCCAGCCCCGGCGCGAGGCCTTGCTGGCGCGGGCCTATGAGCTGGGGGCGATCATTATCGAGGACGATTACGACAGCGAGTTTCGCTATGAAGGGCGGCCCACCGACTCGCTGCAGAGCATGGACGAGCGCGGGATCGTGGCGTACGTCGGGACATTTTCGAAAACCCTGCTGCCGGAGCTGCGGCTTGGCTACGCGATCCTGCCGCCAGCGATTCTCGAGGCGGTGATCCTGGCCAAGCGCCTCACCGACCAGCACACCTCCACCCTGCCCCAATGGGCGCTGGCGAAATTCATCGCCGAGGGCTGCCTGCTCAAGCATATCCGGCGCTGCCACGCGCTGTATGCCGCTCGGCGCGAGCGTATCCTGGCGCGCATGGGCGACGACCTGTCACCCTGGTTCGAAGCCGTGCCCACCACGGCGGGCTTTCATATGGCGGTGCTGTGCAAGGTGCCGATGGACCTGGCCCTGATTATCGAACTGGCAAAAAAAGCCGAAGTCGGGATCTACAGCCTCGACGGCTTTTTCCATGTGGAAACTGTGCGACCCGGCTTGATACTGGGCTTTGGCGGCATCGAACTCCTCGACATCGATATTGCCCTTGACCGCTTGCGCGATATTTTGCGGCAGGTCGCCTGACCGATTGGACTGGACGTTTATCCGCCCATTGGCTGTTTAAGCCTGGCCTCGGCGGGCCTATTCTGCCCAGGTGTCATTGAGTGTCTGGGTAGATCCCGTTCAACTTGATTCAGGAGCCAGGACAATGTCTCGCCAAGTGATCAATACCGTTCAGGTGCAGGCCGCCGCCGGGCGTTCGGAAGAACTGGGCCGGCAGTTGCAGCAAATCGTCGAAACCCTGCGGGCCTTGCCAGGCTGCGATGCCTACATGGTCGATCGCTGCCCCGAGAACTCGGACCGCTGGAACGTCAGCGCCCGCTGGCAGTCGGAGGCGGCCATGCAGGCCCACTTCAACTGTCCCGAGGTCCAGGGCTTCATCAGCCTGATCGAAACCCGCCTGGCCCGCAGCGTGGACTTCAATAGTTTTCCGCTGGTGTGAAATGTCCGGTCGTTGCCCCATTGGTCTACCGGTCTTTTGCAGAATTGGAGGTTTTTCCACGCTGTCCAGGGGCTTAGGGTGAAGCCATCGCCACCGCGCGAATTCACTCACCACCAAGGTCCCGCCACGATGAAAACACTCTGCCTGATCGCCGCCCTGAGCCTGTTCCCCGTTGCCCCGCTCTTCGCCCACGAAGCCGGCCCTTCCGAGAAGGTCCAGGTGCTGCAAGAAAAGCAATTGAAGAACCTGCCCGGCAAGAAAGCCATGATGCTCACTGTCGACTATGCACCCGGCCAGTCGTCAATCGCCCACAAACACCAAGGCACGGCCATGGCCTATGTCCTTGAAGGCGCGATCACCTCCCAGGTCAAGGGCGAGCCGGCGACCACCTATAAGGCGGGCGAGTTCTGGTATGAACCCGCCGGCTCCGAGCATCTGGTGTCGAAGAATGCCAGCACCACCCAACCGGCGAAGCTGCTGGTGTTCATGGTGATGGGCGAAAACGAGGCCGTGCTGATCCCGTTGGAAAACTGAACCCAGGCAAGCCAGCCTGGATATCGCCACTGCCCAGCAAAATCCGTTGCAACGTTCGTCCCCCTCACAAGCGGCACGCGGTAAGGTAGCCAAAACCATCCGGATCGAGGTGTGTCTTGGCGTCCTATTCCTTGCGGCAGTTGAAGTACTTTGTCACCACGGTCGAATGTGGCAGCGTCGCTGAAGCTTCGCGCAAGCTCTACATTGCCCAGCCGTCGATTGCCACGGCAGTCAAGGGGCTCGAGGACAGTTTCGGCGTGCAGCTGTTGATCCGACACCATGCCCAAGGTGTGTCGCTGACCCCCGCCGGTGCGCGCTTCTATCGCAAGGCCCAGGAGCTGCTGCGCATGGCCCGGGAGTTCGAGCAAAACGCGCTGGCGGACAACGATGTGGTCAGCGGACAGATCGACATAGGCTGCTTCGAGACCGTCGCCCCGCTCTATCTGCCACGGCTGATCGCCGGTTTTCGCGAGCGCTTTCCCGGGGTGGAAATCCGCGTGCAGGACGGCGAGCAGCAGGAGCTGGTGCAAGGCTTGACGGGCGGGCGTTTCGACTTGGCGATTTTTTATGAGCACGACCTCGACAGTACCATCGAGACCGAGGCATTGACGGCGCCGCAACGGCCCTACGCCTTGTTGCCAGCCGGGCATCGCTTCGCCAGCCAGGCCCAGGTGTCGCTGCGCGACCTGGCGCTTGAGCCGATGATCCTGTTGGACGTGCAGCCCAGCCGGACGTATTTCGTGAGCATCTTTGAAGAGCTTGGCCTGACGCCGAACATCGTCTTCAGCTCGCCCTCCATCGAGATGGTGCGCGGCATGGTCGGCCAGGGGTTCGGTTTTGCCGTGCTGGTGACTCGCCCGCAATCGACCTGTACCTATGACGGCCAGCAGGTGGTCTGCATCGACATCGGCGAAGACGTGACAGGCTCGGCGCTGGTAGCCGGCTGGCTCAAGCGCGCCCACCTCACCAAGCCGGCCCAGTTGTTCGTGAACTACTGCAAAGAGCAATTCGGGGAATGGCTGGCGTAGGCCAGCCACCTTTTATGGCGAGCGAGCTTGCTCTATGGAACAAATTGCAACCATCTGATTTTCAAGGCTGAAAACACATATCGATCGTTCCCACGCTCCTGCGTGGGAATGCCGCCAGGGACGCTCCGCGTTCCGCTTTTGGGGGTGACGCAGAGCGTCACGGGATGCATTCCCACGCAGAGCGTGGGAACGATCAAAGTAAATCCCCTCGCCACAAGAGCGGTTTGCTACAGGGTGGCGGGCTAGCGAGCTGCCCAGGCGTTGAAGCGTTGCTCCAGCTCTTCACCATGGTCGACCCAGAACTCGGCATCCACCGCTTGCGCCTGCGCCAGGTTGGCCTCGGCAGTCGGTAGTTGCTCGCGCACCTCGGCGGGCAGCAAGGCCAGGGTCTGGCGATGCACAGGTCCGTAAGGGATGTTTTCCGAGAAGACTTTCTGGGTTTGCGGCTGACTGGCAAAGGCGATGAATTTCTCGGCCAGGGCCTTGTTCGGCGTGCCTTTGACCACCGCCCAGTATTCCGGGTCATACAGGCTTTGCGGCCAGACAATGCTCAACTTCATCCCTTCCTTCTGCGCCGAGGCGATGCGACCGTTGTAGGCAGCGCTCATCGCCACGTCTCCGGCCACCAACCATTGCGCCGGTTGCGCGCCCGCCTCCCACCATTGGATGTTCGGCTTGATCTGGTCCAACTTGGCGAATGCCCGTGAAACGCCTTCCGGCGTGTTCAGTACCTTGTATACGTCCTCAGTCTTGACGCCGTCCGCCAGCAAGGCGATCTCCAGTGTGTACTTGGCGCCCTTGCGCAAGCCGCGCTTGCCCGGGTACTCGGTCACGTTCCAGAAGTCCGCCCAGGACTTGGGCGCCTTGGCGAGTTTGGTCTGGTCATAGGCCAGGACCATCGACCAGACGTACGTGGCCACGCCGCACTCAGTGAGCGCGCCCGGGACGTAATTCGCCGGATCGCCGAGGGCCGCCTGGTCAAGCTTTTCGAACAGCCCCTCTTCACAACCGCGCAGCAACTCGGGACTTTCCACCTCGACCACATCCCAACTGGTGTGCCCGGCCGAGACCATGGCCTTGATCTTCGATAACTCGCCGTTGTACTCGCCGGCGACGATGTTCCCTGCACCGCTGGCGTTGAAGGGTTGGAAGTAGGCCTTGTCCTGGGCCAACTTGGTGGCGCCGCCGAATGAAATCACGGTAAGGCTTTGTGGCGCGGCCAGGACGCTGGTGCTCAGTAACGCCAGGGCGCACGCAATGTTGCATCGCAAGGATCTGGACATGAAGCGGTTCCTCGAAAATGCCGGCTCGCCCGCACGAGCCGGCGACGGGACTCAAAGGCGACCGTAAGCGCGGGCGGTGCGGTCTACAGCTTTACGGGTCTTATCGACCAGTTCGTTGATGTCGGCATGACTGGCCACCAGCGCCGGGGCCATGATCATCCGGCCCAGCGTGGAGCGGATGATCAGGCCCTCCTCGAAACCGAAGGTGCGGCATTGCCAGGCCATTTCGTTTTCGTTGGCGAAGCGCTTGCGACTGTCCTTGTCTTCGGCCAGTTGCAGGGCCGCGACCAAGCCGGCGCCCTGGATCTCGCCAATCAGCGGATGCCCGTCGAACGTTTCGCGCAGGCAACGTTGCAGGTACGGGCCGGTGTCTTCCTTGACCTGGCTGACGATGCCCTCGTCGCGCAGGGCCTTGAGGTTGGCAATCGCCACCGCCGCCGCCACCGGGTGCCCGGAATAGGTCAGGCCATGGGCAAACACGCCGCCCTGCTCCACCAGCACCTCGGCCATGCGTTTGGACAGGATCAGCCCGCCCATGGGGATGTAGCCGCTGGTCAGGCCCTTGGCGATCGACAAGGTGTCGGGTTCGAAACCGAAATACTCATGGGCAAACCACTCACCCGTACGACCAAATCCACCGATCACTTCGTCGGCGCACAACAGCACGTCGTATTGCCGGCAGATGCGCTGGATTTCCGGCCAGTAGCTCTCAGGCGGGAAGATCATGCCGCCGGCGCCCTGGAAGGGTTCGGCGACGAACGCGGCGACATTGTCGGCGCCCAGTTCGAGGATCTTTTCTTCCAGTTGCCGGGCGGCGCGCAGGCCGAATTCGGCAGGCGTCAGGTTGCCTTCGTGGGCGAACCAGTACGGCTCGTCGATGTGCGCCACATCCGGAATCACCCCGCCCATTTCGTGCATGAACTTCATGCCGCCGAGGGCCGAAGCGCCAAGCGTTGAACCGTGGTAGCCGTTCCAGCGGCCGATCATGATTTTCTTCTGCGGCTTGCCGAGGATTTGCCAATAGCGGCGCACGGTGCGAATCAGCACCTCGTTGGCCTCGGAGCCGGAGTTGGTGTAGATGGCGTGGCTGTAGTGATCCGGCAGCAGGCTGAACAGCAACTCGGACAGTTCCACCACCGCCGGGTGGGTGGTGTGGAAGAACATGTTGTAGTACGGCAATTGCTCCAGCTGCCGGCTGGCCGCGGCCGCCAGGTCCTGGCGGCCGTAACCCAGGTTGGTGCACCACAGCCCGGACATGCCGTCCAGGTAACGCTTGCCATCGTTGTCCCAGAGCGCCAGGCCTTCGCCACGAACGATGACCCGCGGCCCCTCGGCGTTGAGGGCCTTCTGGTCGAGAAACGCATGAATATGGTGCGCGGCATCCAGCGCCTGGTATTCACGGGTGCTGCGTGTTGGCTTGGGTGATGCGCTCATTACAGGTCTCCTTGCTTATTGAAATTGTCGGAATCGGTAGGCGCCAGTGGCTCGGGCTTGAACAGCGGCTTGCCCATCACGCACTTGACCCACACCAGCGCGATCAGCGAAACGATGGCCAGCACCGCACCGGCGCTGGCGAAGATCGGCACCGTCATTTCCGGGCTGGGGGATACATGCCAGATGGCAAAGACCATGCCGGCGATACCGAACAGCTGGGGCAGCGGGTAGAACGGCGTACGGAAAGGCCGATGCGCATCGGGGTAACGACGACGCAGGGCAATCACGTTGATGTGGGTGATGATGTAGGCCAGCAACCAGGCCAGCGCAGCCGCCAGCAGCAAGAGGTTGATAGCGTCGGGGCTGTCGTGCATCAGCAACAACGGCAGGCCGGTGACCAGCGCCACGAACAGCACCGCGACCCACGGCGCGCCGCTGCGCTTGCCCTGGCGCTTGAAGATGCCGAACGCCTGGCCGCTGCGGGCCATGCCCAGCAACATGCGCGGGATGGCCGCAAGCGAACTGTTGAGCGTGCTGCACGTCGCGGTGATGGCGGCGGTCACCAGGAACACCTGCCCGGCTTCACCGAACACCGTGGTCGCGAACAGATAATGCGGCAGGCCGTTGCTGGCCAGCTCAGCCTGGGGAATGGTCAACAACGCACCCAGGCAGTACAGGCAGATGATGACGAAAATCACCGTCAGGCCAATCATCATCGAGGCCGGTATGTTGCGCTCCGGGCGCCGTGTCTCCTCCACCAGAGGGCAGACGAACTCGGCCCCGACGAAGCCCCACACCGCCATCGCGGTCAAGGCGATGACACCGAGCCCCATGGGATTCCAGCCGGAACTCGCCACCAGCGTCGAGACGCTGCTGGCCCCGTCGCTGGCCAAGGCACCGAGGCCCATGACCAACAGCATGACGGTCATGACCAAGGCCAGCACGGTTTGCAGGCGCGAGAAAATGTCGATGTTGAACAGGTTGAGCACGGTGAACAGGCACAGCACCCCCAGCGCCACGCTCAGCGGCGGCATCGAGTGCGGGTAGACCTTGTCGATGATGAATTCCATCAGCAGCAGTTCTGCCGACAAGGCAAACATCGCCACCACGACATAGCCGGAAAAGGTCGCCAGGATCGCCGGGAACTGGCCGATAGCGACTTCGGTGTAGCTGCTCAGGCTGCCGGCGCGAGGAATCATCAGCGCCAGTTCTGAGAACGAACAGGCGTAACTCAGCGCCAGCAGCCAGGCCAATGCCAGCGGTATGACAAAGCCCATGCCGGCGATCCCGGCGCCTTGCAGCATCAGCACCATGACACCCTGGGAAACCACCAGGCCCACGGCGACCGCCAACAGGGCGCTCAGGCCCAGGCGTCGACGTGGGCCTGCCCGGGATGGGGTAACGGTTTGTAGCGGCACGCTTGAGGAACTGTCCATCGGTTGCTCCGTTTTCTTGTTTTATGAAGAACAAAACGATTGCGGGTAGAAGCTTGAGCCGCGGTCAGTCGCGCAGCTGGATCCAGGTGGTCTTGAGTTGCGTGTATTTGTCGAATGCATGCAGCGACAGATCGCGACCGAAGCCCGATTGCTTGCCGCCGCCAAACGGCACGGTGACGTCCAGGGCGTCCACGGTGTTGACCGACACCGTGCCGGCGTTCAACCGCCGCGCCACCCGGTGAGCGCGATTCAAATCGTCGGTCCACAACGAGGCCGCCAGCCCATAGATGTGCGCGTTGGCCATGGCGATGGCCTGTTCTTCGTCGTCGAAAACGCTGACCGCCAACACCGGCCCGAACACCTCTTCACGGGCCAACTGCATGGCCGCAAGCACATCGGTGAAAATCGTCGGCTCAATGAAATTGTTCGATCCGTCGATGCTCAACTGGCGACCACCGCAGACCAGGCTCGCGCCTTCGGCCTGGGCCTGCTGGATGTACTGCATGATCCGTGCGGTCTGGCGCGCATCAACGATGGCCCCGGCCCGGCTCGACGGTTCCAGGGGATTGCCGGGCTGCCACAGCCGCGCTTGATCGATCAGGCGTTCGACGAATTCGTCGTGGATCGAACGCTGCACCAGCAGCCGCGAGTTGGCCGAGCAGACTTCGCCCTGGTTGAAGAAGATTGCGAACGCGGCCTTCTGCGCCGCCAGGTCCAGGTCCTGGCAGTCGGCGAACACCAGGTTCGGGCTCTTGCCACCGCACTCCAGCCAGACCTGCTTGAGGTTCGATTGGGCCGAGTACTGCATGAAGTACTTGCCGACCTCGGTCGAGCCGGTGAACACCAGTGAATCGACGTCCGGGTGCAAGCCGAGCGCCCTTCCCGCCTGCTCGCCCAGGCCCGGCACAACGTTGAGTACGCCCGGTGGCACGCCCGCTTCCAGGGCGAGTTCGGCCAGGCGCAGCGCCGAGAACGGCGATTGCTCGGCGGGTTTGAGCACCACACTGTTGCCCGCCGCCAAGGCCGGTGCGAGCTTCCAGGCCGCCATGTCCAGGGGGAAATTCCACGGCACCACCGCCGCGATCACCCCGAGCGGAACACGGGTAATGGTGGCAAGGACGTTGGCTGCCGATGGCGCGACCTGATCGTAGAGTTTGTCGAGGCTTTCGCCGTACCAGGCAAACACATGGGCGGCCCCCGGCACGTCAATGTTCCAGGCGTCCATGACCGGCTTGCCCATGCTCAGGGAGTCAAGCAGCGCCAGTTCTTCGCGATGGGCCAGCATCAATTGCGACAGGCGCAACAACACCGCCTTGCGTTCGGTCGGCGCCATCCGCGCCCACGGGCCATGCTCAAAAGCCCTGCGGGCGCTGAGTACGGCGAGGTCGACTTCCGGCCCAGCGCAGGCCACCACATTGGCCAGCAACTTGCCGTTGGCCGGGTTGATCACTTCCAGCCGGGCGCCGTCGAGAGCCTCGCATGGTTCGCCGTCAATCAGGGCGCTGTCGCGCAGGCGCAATTGAGCGGCCCGCGCCTTCCAATCATTCAATTCGTTCACAGGTAATTCCTTGAATCAGACGTCGTTGGCTTCGCTGAGGTAAATCGCCAGGCGATCCATCAACCGGTCGCAAGCTGCCATTTGTTCAACGCTCACGTATTCGTCGGGTTTGTGCCCCTGGTCCATGCTGCCGGGGCCGCAGACCACCGAAGGGATGCCGGCCTGGTGAAACAGCCCGCCCTCGGTGCCGAACGCCACGGTGCCGAAGGCGTCGCTGCCACACAGCCGGGCGATCAGGCGCGCGGCTTCACTGTCCGGCGACGTTGCCAGGCCGGGGTAGGCAGACACGTGTTCAAAACGGATCGCGGTGTCGGCATTGACCGCACGCATCCTGGGCAGCAGCGCATGCTCGGCGTAGTCCTGCAACTGGTCCACGACTCGCTGCGGGACAAAATCCGGCAGAGCGCGCACTTCAAAGTCAAAACGACAATCGGCCGGGACGATGTTCAATGCCGTGCCGCCGTGGATCACCCCGACCTGCACCGTCGAATACGCCGGGTCGAAGCGCTTGTCGTGCCGTGACGGCTCGGCCAGCGCCGCGCCGATTTCCCCCAACCGGCCGATCAGGCGCGCCGCCTGTTCGATGGCGTTCACTCCGTCAGGCGCGTAGGCGGAATGGCAAGCCGCGCCTTTGACGTGGCAACGCATCGCCAACTTGCCTTTGTGGCCCAGCACCGGCTGCAGCTCGGTGGGCTCGCCGATCAAGCACAGGGCCGGTCGGGGAATGCGTTGCGGCAACGCTTCCAGCAGACTGCGCACGCCGAGGCAACCGACCTCTTCGTCATAGGAAAACGCCAAGTGCAGCGGACGACGCAGCGGGCTCGACAGGAACATCGGCACCGCCGCCAGCGCGCAAGCGAGGTAGCCCTTCATGTCCGCCGTGCCACGTCCGAACAGCTTGCCGTCCGCTTCGGTGAGTCGGAACGGATCGACCGTCCAGGCCTGGCCGTCCACCGGCACCACGTCGGTGTGCCCGGACAACACGACGCCGCCGGGCACCGCCGGGCCTATGCTCGCCAGCAGGTTGGCCTTGGTGCGGTCGGCGTTGTAGATCAGCTCACTCTCGACGCCCAGCCCATGGAGGTAGTCGCGCACGAACTCGATCAACGCCAGGTTCGAGTCGCGGCTCACCGTGGCAAAGCCCACCAATTCGGCCAGCAGTGCGCGACTGCGCAGCTCACTCATCGCCCGGCACTCCGTAACTCGGCGCCTGGGTCGGATCGAGGGCACGGGTCAGGTAATCGCGCAGTTGCGGCTGATACGCGAGCCAGAGCTTTTCCAGTTCGCCGATGGGGTTTTCATCCGCCCAGTCGACCCGCAGATCGACGATGGGCCAGGTCAGGTCATCCACCACCGACAGCGCCGCCGAGTGCACGGCCCCGGCTTCTCCGCCCGCCGTCTGCCCGGCCTGCAGGGCATTCAGCAGGCGGGACGCGAGGCTGCCTTCGCCCTGCTCGAAAGCCGTCACCATGGCTTCGATGACGCCCTCACCCGCCAACAGATTGCCGGCCGCCACGCATTGCTCACCTGCTTGAGCGCCGTGGATGCCCAAGGCATGGCGGCCGCTGAAAACTGCCGTGCGTCCTTGGGCGTCGATCACCGCCACCTGGCGATACTCGCCATAGCCGTTACGCGCCAAGGCCTTGTCCAACGCTGCCTGGGCGTTCGAACCGAACGACAAATCATCGAGAATCTGCGGCCCGAGGGCCGGCAGCGTGATGTTCTGGCTCGACACCGCGCCGACACCGGCTCGCAGCCACGGGCATCGGGCGCCGACGGCGATGCTGGAAGAACTGATGGCAATGCCCAACTGGCCGGTTTCGGCGCAGCGTCCGACGATGGAAAACGTCATGTCGTGCTCCTTATTCGGGAATGACCGCAATCACGTCGATTTCCATCAGCCACTGCGGCTGGCCCAGGGCGCTGACCACCAGCCCGGTGGAAATCGGAAATACGCCTTTGAGCCATTTGCCGACTTCCTGATACACCGGCTCGCGGTAACGCGGGTCGATCAGGTAGGTGGTGGTCTTGACGATGTGGCTCAGGTCGCTGCCGGCTTCTTCCAGCAGTTGCTTGACGTTGCGCATGGCCTGCTCGGCCTGGGCACGCGGATCGCCGAGGCCCACCAATTGGCCGTTGAAATCGGTGCCGACCTGGCCGCGCACATAGACGGTATTGCCGGCGCGGACGGCTTGGCACAGGTCGTTGTCCAGCGTCTGGTTCGGGTAGGTGTCTTTGGTGTTGAACATGCGGATGCGAGTGTGAGTAGGCATCAGCGGACTCCCATGAGGCTGGTTTTCGAAGGTTGCGTGCTGCCCGGCGCTGGCGATTGGGCAACGCGCTGGGAGGCGTCCCGGTAGTCGAGGTACGTGCGCTGTTTGACGATGTGCTCGGTGATATGCCGGGCGTCGTGCCACACGCCCCAGATGAACGCCGAGCCCCGGCGCGACAGCCAAGGCAGGCCGACGAAATACAACCCTGGCTCGCTGGACACGCCGCGTTGGTGCCGGGGTTTGCCGCTGGCATTGAGGGCATCGACTTTTAGCCAGCTGTAATCCACCGAATACCCGGTCGCCCAGATGATGCTGCTGACACCCGCCTCGGCCAGGTCCAATTCCAGGATCGGTTGGGTCAGGCATTCGGGATCCGGCAATAGGCGACGCGCCTCCGGTTCCGGCGGAAGATCCAGGCCGTTGCGCTCGATATAGGCGTCGGCGGCATCCAACAACGCCAGGTAGTTTTCATCGCCCCTGGCAATGTTTTCGGCCAGGTTCGATTCAAAACTCACCACGCTGCCGTTGAACGACCGGGTCAGGCCCACCAGCGTGATGCCTTCATGGGCCAGCCGGCGAAAATCCACGGTGTGCCCGCCGCGCGCGCCGCTCACGGCGATGGTGACGTGCTCCTTGCCCGGCTTGACCGCTTCGGCATCCCACTCGCCCAGCACCCCCAGCCACCAGCAGAAATCACGGTTGCGATACGCTCGCGGCGGCCGGTCATGGGCACCCACCGAGAGGTAGACCTGCTTGCCGGCGCGCTGCAATTCATCGGCGATCTGCACCCCCGACGACCCGGCGCCCACCACCAGCACCGCGCCGTCGGCCAGATGCGCGGGGTTGCGATATTGCGCCGAATGAATTTGCCTCACCGTGGCCATGTCAGGCGCAATCGGCGGGATCACCGGGCGCTGAAACGGGCCGGTGGCGACCACCACGTTGATGGCCTCGATCAAGCCCTCGGACGTATCGACGGTGAAGCCGGGGCGACCGGTATTGCGCTCGACGCGGCGCACGTCCACGCCGGTACGGATCGGCGCCTTGAACTTGTTGGCATAGGCTTCGAAGTAATCGGCCACCTGGTCCTTGGAGGCGAAGGCATCGGGGTCCAGGCCCTCGAATTCCAGCCCTGGAAAACGGTCATGCCAGGCCGGGCCGTTGGCAACCAGCGAATCCCAGCGCGCCGTGCGCCAGGCCTCGGCAATGCGGTTGCGCTCCACCACAAGGTGCGGCACGCCTTGGCGGCTCAAATGTTCACTCATCGCCACGCCGGCCTGGCCGGCACCTATAACGAGCGTATCTATGCGTATTGTTTCAACGGGCATATCGGGCACTTCCGGCAGTGGGTTTGGTTCAGGTCGGCGCGGTGCCGCCTCGGGTTCTGATTTCTTGTTGTTCTGCGGTTGCGACTATCGAGAGGAGGTGTCGAGGCGATTGTGTTGGCAGGCGGGAATTTGCGAAACGAGGCTTTATGTTGTGGCTGGGAAGGAAAAAACTGGGTGGCAGATTTGCGTCAGCCAGGCCTGGGTGCCACAGGCTTATGGCTCAAAAAATGGGTAGGAGAATTTACGCCGGCTGAGCCGGAAATGCCTTGAGCTCAAGCTTTTCCATCACCAGCGCGATGAACGCCGAGACCGCCAGCGGCAGTTGTCGCCGACTTGGATAGAGCACGTTCAGGCCAAACCCGTGGCGTTGGTAGTGCGGCAATACTCGCACCAATCGGCCGGCGTCCAGATCCATACGGCTCAGCGCTGACGGCAGCACGGCGATGCCCAGGCCCGCCACTGTTGCCTTGCGCAAGGCCTGGGCGGTGTTGGCGTTGAAGCGGCTGGGTATCTGCACCTCCGCTTCGACGCCGTCCGGGCCGACAAGACGCCAGTGACTCAAGCCACTGGGGTGCGCAAAGGTCACGGCGTGGTGATGCGCCAGGTCGTCCAGCGACGCCGGCATGCCCCGCGCAGCGATGTAGGCGGGACTGGCGACCAGGCCGTCGCCCACGTTGCCGAGCAGTTGGCGACCGACGTACCCCGAGTCCAGCAATGCGCCGCCCCGAAAGGCCACATCGATGCGGTCGGCGATCAGGTCGACGCGGGCATCGCTGAGTACGAAGTCGAGTTGCACCCGCGGGTGAGCGGCGAGAAAGTCGGCGATCCATTCCATCGGAAAAAAGTCGAAGAAGTCCGCCATCGCGGCAATCCGCACGAGGCCCGAGGGCTCGTCGCTGCCCTGCATCAGTGCCTGGCCGGCGTCCAACAGGCTGTCCACGGCAACCACGCAACGCTCATAGAACCCCTCGCCCACATTCGTCAGCGTCAGCTTGCGGGTGGAGCGTTGCAGCAGGCGTGCTCCCAACTGCGCCTCCAGTTGCTGGACGCGCCGGCTCACGGTGTTCGAAGGCATGCCCAGCCGCCGAGCCGCTTCGGCAAAACTGCCGCTGCGCACCACTTGGACAAATAGCGCCACGTCATTGAGGTCGAGCATAGCGCCTTGATTCCTTCGTTTATTGGATGAGTTCAATCCGATTCTATCGGCTAATCAATCTATTGGAAGCCGCTTATTCTCTTCCCCATCGAAGCCCCCGCGCTCCAGAACCCCGAGGATCTCCATGAACAGCATCGTCGCAGCGCCACCGCGCACCGTCGTACACCGCACCCGCGGCAGCAGCCACGGTCCCATCACGCGGCTGATGAGCCCCGGCGA
Source organism: Pseudomonas marvdashtae (assembly GCF_014268655.2). Taxonomy (NCBI): domain Bacteria; kingdom Pseudomonadati; phylum Pseudomonadota; class Gammaproteobacteria; order Pseudomonadales; family Pseudomonadaceae; genus Pseudomonas; species Pseudomonas marvdashtae. The sequence continues at coordinate 2,627,808 of NZ_JABWQX020000001.1, read as the reverse complement.
CCTGGGCCAATTGTGCAAGCCCTTCGTGTTTCTCGATCTGTTCGATTTCAACGCCAAGGCCGTGCCACGCGGCTTCGACATGCACCCTCATTCCGGGATCGCGACGCTGACCTACATGATCGAAGGCGAAGTGACCTACGAAGACACCACCGGTAAATCCGGCGTGCTGCCCAGCGGCGGCATGGAGTGGATGCAAGCCGGCAACGGCGTCTGGCATACCGGCCAGCCCGTCGGCGGATCGCCGATTCGTGGCTTCCAGCTGTGGGTGGCGCTGCCGCCCGACCAGGAAAACGCCCCGGCGACCAGCGTCTACCTCGCCCCAACGGACATCCCTCGGGACGGCCCGGCGCTGGTCATGCTCGGCGAATACGGCGCCGCACGCAGCCCGGTTGCCGCACCGGCCGGCATGAACTACCTGGGCGTGCAGCTCAAGGACAACGAACGCTGGCGCTACACGCCGCCGGCCGGGCACGACGTCGCATGGCTGGCCGTCAACAGCGGCCGCCTCGACGCGGGCGCAAGCGTCGAGGCCGGGGAGATGGTGATCTTCGAGCAATCCCGCCAGTCCATCGACATTGTTGCCCGGGGCGCGACCTCGTTCGTGCTCGGTTCCGCCATCAAGCACCCCCACGATCTGGTGATGGGCTACTACTCGGTGCACACCAGCGAGGCGGCGCTGGAACAAGGCGAAAAGGAAATCCAGCGCATCGGCGCGCTTTTGAAACAACAAGGACGGCTGGCCTAGCCGCCCTTCGATTCCATCCATTTTTATCCTTTCATTGTCTAGAGGTTAACCATGCCCCACATCGGTCTCGATCTTCTGCTGTCTCGCGCCCAGGTCGGCAAGCTGTCCCTGAAAAACCGCATGATCATGGCCCCCATGACCCGCAGCCGGGCCGGTGCCGGCGACGTAGCGACACCGCTCATGGCCGAGTACTACAGCCAGCGGGCCAGCGCCGGCCTGATTGTCACCGAGGGCTCGCAAGTCTCGGCCCAGGGCAAGGGGTATCTGCGCACGCCCGGGATCTTTACCACTGAACAGATCGCGGGCTGGAGGCAGGTTACCGACGCGGTTCACGCCCAGGGTGGGCAGGTCTACTTGCAACTCTGGCATGTCGGCCGCTTGTCTCATCCCCTGGTGCAGGTTGACGGCGCCCTGCCCGTGGCGCCTTCGGCGATCAAGGCCGACGGTGAAATCTACACCCCCGAGGGGCTCAAGCCCTACGAGCTGCCACGGGCGTTGGAGCTGGAGGAAATCCAGGGCGTGGTCGCCGACTTCCACCAAGCAGCCCGCAACGCGAAGCTAGCCGGCTTCGACGGCGTGGAGATCCATGGCGCCAACGGCTACCTGATCGACCAGTTCCTGCGCGACGGCACCAACAAACGCACCGATGCGTATGGCGGCTCGATCGAAAACCGCGCGCGCTTCCTCAAGGAAGTGGTCGAGTCGGTGATTGAAGTCTTCGGCGCCAGCCGCGTGGGTGTTCGCCTGTCGCCGATCTTCAGCTACTTCTCGATGAGCGACAGCAACCCCCAAGCGACTTTCGAATACACCGCCCGGATGCTCAGCCGCTATGGCCTGGCGTATTTGCACATCGTGGAACTGGGCGAAGGCCCGTTCGACTTCCTGGAGCTCAAGCGCCGCTTTGCCGGGCCCTATATCGCCAACGGCGGCTACGGCGCCGCGCGCGCGGGCGCGGCCATCAGCCAGGGGACTGCGGACCTGGTGGCGTTCGGTACGCCGTTTCTGGCGAATCCAGACTTGGTGGAGCGTTTCAGGTTGGGCGAGACCTTGAATGAGGCTGATCCGTCCACCTTCTACCAAGGCGAGGAGCGCGGCTATACGGATTATCCGGTGCTTGCCGCGCACTAGATTTGCCATAGCGAGGTTGATGGAATGAATCACCGCTTCCCGCTCGCCTCGCCGAATTGTACAAAACTGTAAAATACTTATACAAAATGCTTTATCTCGTACAACTCATCCAGTACGCTCCGAAAACTTGTACACGAAAAATGTAATGTACAGCTTTCGGAGCCTGCCATGTCCGCCTTCCTAAAGGGTTTCGCCCGCTCGTTCGCCGAACTGGATGCCAATCGCCTGGCTGAGCTGGACAGGCTTTACAGCGACGATGTGGTCTTTCAGGATCCTCTGCACCGAGTCGTAGGCCTGCCCGCGCTGCACAATTATTTTGCGCAGCTCTACGCCAATGCCAGCGACGTGCACTACGACTTCCATGGCTACGACGAAGTTGGCTCCGGCGAGGGTTACCTGCGTTGGACGCTGCGTTTCAGGCACCCGCGCCTGGCCGGCGGCGCGCCGATCGAAGTGCAAGGTTGCAGCTATCTGCGCTGGAACGATCGGATCTACCTGCACCGCGACTTTTTCGACGCCGGCGCCCTGCTCTACGAGCACTTGCCGCTGTTTGGCCCGGTCATCCGCTGGCTGAAGCGGAGGCTGGCATGAGCCGCGTCTGGTTGACCGGTGCCAGCAGCGGCATCGGCGCTGAGCTGGCGGCGGTGCTCCTGGAGCAAGGCCATCGCCTGGCGTTGAGTGCCCGCCAGGCCACCCCGCTGCGAGTCTGGGCGGAACGCTATGGGGACCAAGTGTTGGTGTTGCCCGGGGACCTGACCGACCCGGGCCAAGTGGCGGCCATCATCGAACGCATTGACGTCGAATGGGGCGCGCTCGATCAGGTGATCCTTAATGCCGGCACCTGTGAATACCTCGAGCCCGGGCACTTCGACACGCGCCTGGTGGAACGAGTCCTGAATATCAACCTGCTGGGCACCTGCCATTGCCTGGAAGCAGCTCTGCCGCTGTTGCGCCGAGGCCGCAATCCACACTTGGTGGCGGTTTGCAGCGCGGTGACCTGGCTGGCCCTGCCCCGCGCCGGTGCCTATGGCGCATCCAAGGCAGCGTTGCGTTATCTGGTCGAATCCCTGCGCATCGACCTGGCCGCCGAAGGCATCGACGTGACGCTGGTGAGCCCGGGTTTCGTCGACACGCCACTGACCCGGCGCAACGACTTCCCCATGCCCATGCGCTGGTCGGCGCAACGGGCCGCCCGGCACATCACGCGGCGGTTGCCGGCGCGACCGCTGGAGATCGCTTTCCCCTGGTTGTTCATTGCTGTGATGCGTCTGCTCGGACGCCTGCCCGCACGCTGGCGCCTGGCGCTGGGTCGGCGCCTGTCACGCGACGCCGGGGAGGCTTGAGCCATGCGCATTGCGATCATTGGCAGCGGTATCTCGGGACTGACGTGCGCTTATCTGTTGTCCCGCCAGCACCAGATCACCTTGTTCGAAGCCGACGACAGGATCGGCGGCCACACCCATACCGTGGATGTCGAATGGCAGGGCCGGCGCTACGCCGTGGACACCGGTTTCATCGTGTACAACGACTGGACCTATCCGAATTTCATTCGCTTGATGGACCAGCTGGGCGTTGCGTCGCGCCCGACGGAAATGAGTTTTTCGGTGCACGACCCCGCCTGCGGCCAGGAATACAAGGGCCACACCCTGAACAGCCTGTTTGCTCGACGCCGCAACCTGCTGTCGCCGGGGTTCTGGGGCATGCTGTTGGACATTCTCCGGTTCAACCGGCAGGCAACCGCCGACCTGCTGGCGCACCGCATCGATGCCACGACCCGGCTCGGGGATTACCTCCGCGATCGAGGTTACGGTCGACGGTTCACCGAGCATTACATCGTGCCCATGGGGTCGGCGATCTGGTCGATGTCACCGGCCGGAATGATGGAATTCCCGCTGCAGTTCTTCGTGCGTTTCTGCCACAACCACGGCTTGCTGTCGGTGAACCAGCGCCCGCAATGGCGGGTGATCGAAGGCGGCTCGCGCGGTTACATCGACCCGCTGTGTGCCGATTTCCGCCAGCATATTCATCTCGATTGTCCGGTGCGGCGCGTCAGCCGTGACCACGAAGGCGTCAGCGTCCACAGCCGCCGTGGCATCGAGCGGTTCGACAAGGTGGTGTTCGCCTGCCACAGCGACCAGGCCCTGGCGTTGCTGGAAACCCCGAGTGCCGCTGAAGCCGACGTGCTCGGCGCCCTGGCTTATGCCCATAACGAGGTGCTGCTGCATACCGATACCCGGTTGTTGCCGCAACGGCAAAAGGCTTGGGCGAGCTGGAACTACCGGTTGGGCGGCCCGCTCCAGGCGCCGGCCGCACTGACCTACAACATGAACATCCTCCAGGGTTTGGATGCCCCCGTGACGTTCTGCGTGAGCCTCAACCAAAGCGAGTTTGTCGACCCGGCCAAGGTGCTCGCCCGGTTCGACTACGCCCATCCGCAATACAGCCTCGCCGGCATCGCCGCCCAGGCCCGGCAAGAGAATCTGCAAGGACGCCAGCACAGCTATTTCTGCGGTGCGTATTGGGCCAATGGTTTCCACGAGGATGGCGTGGTGAGCGCGCTTGCCGTCGCGAAGCATTTCGGAGAAACGCTTTGAACAGCAGCCTGTGCTACGGCTGGATCGATCATCGGCGCCAGGCGCCACGCGCCCACGCGTTCCGATATCCGATCGGCATGTTCTACCTGGACCTCGCCGAGCAGGAGCAAGTGCTGGGCCTGTCGCGCCTGCTGCGGCCCTGGCGCGCGGCGCCGTTGTGCTGGCGCGAAAGGGATTACCTGCCGGCCCTGACACGCCAGGGTATGGCATTGACTCAAGCGGTGCGGGACACGCTCCAGCAAGCCCTGGGATCCGCCCCCCAAGGCGCGATCCATCTGCTGACCCAACCGCGCAGCTGGGGCCTTTCATTCAATCCGGTGAGTTTCTATTTCTGTCATGAGCTCGACGGGCGCCTGGCGGCAATCCTCTGCGAAGTGCGTAACACGCCCTGGCGTGAGCGCCACCATTACGTGCTGCCGGTGCTTGCCGGCGAGCCCCACACATTCCGGGTGGCCAAGTCGTTCCATGTTTCGCCCTTCCTGCCACGGGACATGGACTATCACATGCGTTTCCTGATCCAGGACTCGCACATCCGCGTGCGCATGGAGAACTGGCGCGCCGGTCACAAAGTGTTCGAGGCCGACCTTGCATTGCAACGTCGCCCCTTGGACGCGCCGGCGTTGCGCCGCTATTTCCTGGCCTTCCCGTGGATGAGCCTGCGCACCTTGAGCGCCATTTACTGGCAGGCACTGCGCCTGCTTTTCAAACGCACGTCCCTGCACGATCACCAGGCCAGCCAAAGCGACCTGAGCGTCGGCGAAACTGTTCAAAAGGATCCAGTCCATGCCCGAACCCACCCTGAGCGTCACTAAGGCCGTCGGTTTCTGTCCGTTCAGCGGCGGACTTTTCAAGCAAGCCGTACTGTCGCAATTGCGCCGCCTGTGTCACGGCCATCTGCGCCTCAAGCTTGAGGGCGGCTCCTTGAGCTTCGGCGACGCAGACAGCTCACTCTTGGCCGAGGTCGAGATACTCGACAACGCCGCCTGGGGCATGATCGCCGGCAATGGCTCGATCGGTGCCGGCGAGGCCTACATCCAAGGCTACTGGCGCAGCGACGACCTGACCGCCGTGACCCGCCTCTTCGTTGCCAACCTGGACGTGCTCGATGCCATGGACAGCGGCCTCGCGCGCCTGGGCCGACCGTTGCTGCGGGGATTGCACTGGCTCAACCGCAACAACCGCAAGGGCTCGCGGCGCAACATCATGGCCCATTACGACCTCGGCAACAGACTGTTCGAACGCTTGCTCGACCCCACGATGATGTATTCGGCGGCGATGTTCGTCAGTGCCGAACAAAGCCTCGAAGACGCTCAGGTCCATAAGCTGCAACGTATCTGCGAAAAGCTCGACCTGCGGCCCGGCGACCATTTGCTGGAGATCGGCACCGGTTGGGGCAGCCTGGCCATCCATGCAGCCAGCCATTTCGGCTGCCGCGTCACCACCACGACGCTGTCCGAAGAGCAATACTCCCACACCTGCCGGCGTGTCGAGGAGCTTGGCCTGCAACAGCGTATCGAAGTGCTGCGCAAGGACTACCGTGACCTGGAGGGGTCCTTCGACAAGCTGGTGTCTATCGAGATGATCGAAGCCGTCGGCCATCGCTTCCTCCCTGAGTACTTCCGCCGCTGCGCCGCCCTGCTCAAGGATGACGGCTTGATGTTGCTGCAAGCCATCACCATCCGCGACCAACGTTACGATCAGGCCCGACGCTCGGTGGATTTCATCCAACGCTACATTTTTCCCGGCGGCGCGTTGCCTTCGCTGACGGTGCTGCTGCAGACCGCCAGCAGCCAGACGCCACTCAACCTGGTGCACCTGGAGGATTTCGGGGCGCACTACGCCCGCACGCTGCGCCACTGGCACGACAACTTCCGGCAATCGAGCCAGGCGTTGCTTGAGCTGGGTTACGACGAGACCTTCCAGCGCTTGTGGGAGTTTTACTTGTGCTATTGCGAGGGTGGATTCCAGGAACGCGCCATCGGTGTCGCGCAATTGTTGTTCGCCGCACCAGGCGCCCGTCCCGTGCCCTTGCTGGAACAGCGGCAAGCGTGATGGGCCGCACCGGTCTGATCGTCAATGCGCTCTGGCTGCAACTAGGCTGGTGGGGCTGTGTACTGGGCGCGCACCAGCCCGCCTGGCTGGTAGCGGTGGTCGGCGGATTACTGCTGCACCTGACGAACTGCCCCGAACCGAAGGCCGAGTGCCAAGCGGTGTTGCGTGTCGGCGTGAGTGGCATGTTATTGGATTGGAGCCTGGGAGCCCTGGGCCTGTTCGGCTTCGGCGATAGCCCGTTGCCGCTGTGGCTGGCCCTGCTCTGGCTGGTTTTTGCCACAGGCTTTCGGCACAGCATGGCCTGGGCCGGCAGCCGTCCGTGGCTCGGGGCGCTGGCGGGAATGATCGGCGGCCCCCTCGCCTATTGCGCGGGCGCGCCCCTGGCGGGCGTGACGCTGCCGCTGGGTGTGGCCGGCACCGCGCTGGTCCTGGCGCCGCTATGGGCGATATGGCTGCCACTGGCCGCGCGCCTGGCCGACTCCCGCTGATCGGCGCACGGGGCCGTTACCACGGCTCGTCCAGGAACAGCGGCAGGCGCAATGGCTCGATTGGCTCTTCGCGCTGGCCGCACATCTCGTCGTGGACCACCTGCTGCACCAGCACACAAGGCAACCTCGGAACGTCACGCAGCAGCTCGCGCAAGTGGGTGGTGGAACGCACTTGGAGTGTACGCCCCGACTCGTCAAGCAACGTTCGCACGCCCCGATCCAGTTGCGCCCGCAGCAGGTAGATCCCGCCCTCCAGGGACAGCAGTTCCAGTCCGACGATTCGTCCCTCGATGGCCAGGTCGGCCAGGTCTTTCAGGGTCATGGCGTGCTCACCGGCTGACGGCGGAAGAACAACGTCACCTGCCCCAGCTCAATGCCGGCCTTACTCATGCTGGAACGGTTGATCAGCGTGTCCTCATCCATCAAGTACATCCAGTCATCGAAGGTCACCTCGTACGTCGAATCATCCACTGGCAGGTTCAATCGATAGCGCCAGCGCAACGCATTGCCGGCCACCTCGCCCAGCGCCTCGCCAATCACGTCGTCAGCGCGGCCGCTCCAGAGCCCCGGGCCGGTCGGCGTCAATGTCCAGACCCGCCGCTGCCGACTGCCGTCGCTGTAGAGAAAGCGCTCGTCGAGAATCAACCGATCGCCTTCGCGGCGACTGGAAATATCCACTTCAAAGCGCTTGATGACCTCGCCCGAACGCGTCTGATAAATGCCCCAGGCCTTGACGGGCTGGCTGAAAAAGCGCACCAGATCGAGCTGCGGTTGCTGGTCCGCATAACGACCGACATTCACATTGCCGCAACTGGTCAGGCCTAACAGCAACAGCAACGTCACCAGCAGACGGGTCATGGCGCACTCCTTCTTTCACTTGATGCAGCGAGCCCCAGCAATCGCTTCCGCAACGCCGGTTCCCGCGTACGCGGATCGAGCCAGATGGCGAAGAATTGTCGGGCAAATAACGGGTCGGTGACTTCGTGGGACAGGCGGCCATCGACATAGAAGCGACAGCCCTGGCCAGGGAGGTATACCCCGGTAATTTGAGTACCGGGCTTGACATCAACGAAGGCACGGCGCATTTCAGCCGCCCAGGCATCAAGGCGCGCGGCGTCAACAGGGGTATCGGCGACCCGCTGCATTTCTTCGAGACTGGTTTGAACCAAGGCTTGCCGAGAGATTTTGCGGTGGTAGTTCAATTCAAGTGCAAACGGGCTGTCCAGGCTCGGCGTGGGCTCGGTGCTCCACAGCCGTGCCTGGTAGATATCCAAACCGAACCAGCGAAAATCTGCCTCACCCACCAAGTGAGCCCCAGGTAACGCAACCCGCCAATCCGCAACGGCCTGGCTGGCGTACAACACCAACGCGAGGATCAGGGCGCCGATCAAGCGGATATGGGCAGCGAGGGATTCGGGCATTGGACGAATTACCGATTACCGAAGGCAATCCGATAATTGTACAGAAATTCTATTTTGTACAGCTTTTTCAGGAAAATTCTACGGATCCAGTCGCCCCTAGACACTTTCCGAGACATCGATCTGAAGCGCCACCACTCGCCGCGCCACAGGTCCCGGCGGCGAGGCAATCGCAGCCTCGACCAAGGCATCGACGGCCTGCTCGGCCAGGTTCACGATCGGATGGGATAGCACCGCCTGGACCAATCCGCTCTTCAACGCGTCACGCGTCAACGGAGTCAGGTCGTGGCACACCACGACGGGCAGGCGCAGCTGTTTTTCCTTGAGGCTGCTCAAGGCCTTCAGCACCCCGGCGATGCCGCCACCCGCCACGTACAGCCCCGCCAGATCGGGCTCTGCCGTAAGCAGGTCGAGGGTATTGCCATAGGCGAACTCATCATCTTCCAGGGTCAGTCGCGAGGCGAGCAGTTCCCACTCGCTCGAATGCTCCGCCAGGTAGCTGCGAAAGCTCAGTTCACAGAGTTCCTGGCATTGGAAGCGCTGGCTGCTGAGCATGACCACCGCAGGCCCGGGCTGCTGGGCGAGGCGACTGATGAACCAACCGGCGGTGCGTCCCGTGAGGCGATTGTCGAGGCCGGCGTAACCGGTGCCGGCAGCGCTGGACAATTCCGACAGCAGCGCCACCACCGAAACACCGGTCGCGCGCAACTGCGCGACCGCCTCGCGGACCCGGGGATGATCGACTGCCACCACGCCCAGGCCATCGACCTGATCCCGCAGGGCAAGGATGCGTTGCGCCACGTTGGCGGGGTCGAGGTCGTCCAAATAACCGATGACCACGCGAATCCGTGCCCGCGTGCACGTGGCGGCGGCGTTTGCCAAGGCGTGGGCGAGGCCCTGGTAGAACGGCACGCCACTTTTCTGCAACAGGAAGCCCAGCCGCAAAGTGGGACGGTCGTTGAGCACCCGCTGTTCGATCACGCCCTTGGCATGGAAACCCAACCGCCCCGCCGCTGCGGCGATCCGCTGAGCCGTGTCGGCTCGCACGTCCGCGCGCAGGTTGAGCACGCGGTCGACCGTCGACAGGCTGACGCCCGCTTCCCGGGCGACGTCCGCCATGGTGGGACGAAGTTTTCGGCGCGACTGTTCTGACATGTCTTGACACCTCCTCCGGGCATCATGAGGGGTTTTGACACATTAAGCCATTAGTCCATGGCCCGTTCCGCGCCGACGCAATAGCATCGAGCCAGGCCATAACAACAACACAGCCGGAGTGCTTCCATGGCGATCCACATTTGTACCGCGCCCTGCTGCTGGGGCGTCGATGACGTCGCGAACCCTTTCCTGCCACCCTGGCAGCACGTGCTCGCCGAAGCTGCCGAAGCCGGCTATCGCGGCATCGAGCTGGGGCCTTACGGGTACTTGCCGCTGGACGCCGGGGTCCTCGACCCGGCCTTGTCGGACAACGCCTTGCAGGTCGTCGCCGGGACGATTTTCGACGACCTGGTGAGCCCGGCCAACCTGGCCGAGCTGCTGCGCCAGACCCATGCGATCTGCGGCTTGCTCACACAATTGCCGCCCATGGAACAGCAAGCCGGCCAGCGCTTTGCCGGGCCCTATCTGGTGATCATCGACTGGGGCCACGAGGAGCGCGACTACGCCGCTGGCCACTCGGACCGCGCGCCACGCCTGGACGATGCCCGCTGGAACGCAATGATGGCGCACATCCGCGCCATCGCCGACATCGCCTGGCACGCCTACGGCATCCGCGCCGTCATCCATCCCCACGCTGGCGGCTATATCGAATTCGCCGATGAGCTGGCGCGCCTGGTCGACGACATCCCATACGAAGTCGCCGGGTTGTGCCTTGACACCGGGCATCTCTATTACGCCGGCATGGACCCGGTCGCGTCGCTGCGCACCTACGCCCATCGCCTGGACTACCTGCACTTCAAGGACATCGACCCGGTGGTTTTCGACCAGGTGCTGAACGAGCGCATCCGTTTCTTCGCGGCGTGCGGCCGGGGCGTGATGTGTCCCATCGGGCGTGGGGTCATCGATTACCCGGCGCTGCACCGTCTCGTGCACGAACTCGGTTATCAAGGCTGCATCACCGTCGAACAGGAACGTGACCCGCGCAACGCCGGGGCCAGCCTGGACGACGTGGCGGCCAGTCGCGCCTACCTCGCCCGCATCGGTTTCTGACCCGCATAAGGACTTTTCCCATGATCAACGGCAGTAAATCGCTCGCACACCCTATCCGCTGGGCCATGGTCGGCGGCGGCGAGCACAGCCAGATCGGCTACATCCACCGCTCGGCCGCCCTGCGCGACCGCAACTTCGAGCTGGTCGCCGCCGCGCTGGACATCGACCCGGATCGGGGCCGGGCCTTTGGCGAACAACTGGGCATCGACCCGTCGCGCTGCTACGCGGACTACCTCAGCCTGTTCGAGCTGGAAGCGCAACGGCCCGACGGCATCCAGGCGGTGTCGATCGCCACGCCCAACGGCACGCACTACGCCATCACCCGCGCCGCCCTGGAGGCCGGTTTGCATGTGGTTTGCGAGAAACCGCTGTGCTTCACCCTGGAGGAAGCCGAAACCTTGCGCACGTTGGCCAAATCCAGGGGACGCATCGTCGGCCTCACCTATGGCTACGCCGGGCATCAGTTGATCGAGCAGGCCCGGTCGATGATTGCCGCCCAGGAGCTGGGGGAGATTCGCATGGTGCACATGCAGTTCGCCCATGGCTTCCACAGCGCACCGGTCGAGTCGCAGAACCCGGCGACCCAGTGGCGCGTCGACCCGCGCCAGGCCGGGCCGAGTTACGTGCTCGGGGACGTCGGCACCCATCCGTTGTACCTGTGCGAAGTGATGCTGCCCGACCTCAAGATCAAGCGCTTGATGTGCAGCCGCCAAAGCTTCATCGCCAGCCGCGCCCCGCTCGAGGACAACGCCTACACGCTGATGGAATACGAAGGCGGCGCCATGGGCATGGTCTGGTCGAGCGCGGTGAATGCCGGCTCCATGCACGGCCAGAAAATCCGTGTGATCGGCTCGCGGGCCAGCCTGGAATGGTGGGACGAGCGCCCCAACCAACTCACTTTCGAGGTCCAGGGCCAACCGGCGCAAACCCTGGAACGCGGCATGGGTTACCTGCACGCAGGGGCCTTGGTGGACGACCGCATCGGCGGCGGTCATCCCGAAGGCTTGTTCGAAGCCTGGTCCAACCTTTATCGCCGCTTCGCCCTGGCCATGGACGCCGCCGACCGTGGCGACAGCGAGGCCCTGGCCGCCCTGCGCTTTCCGGATATCGATGCTGGCGTGGAAGGCGTGCGCTGGGTCGAGCGCTGCGTTGAATCGGCCAACCAGGATTCAGCCTGGGTCGCCTACTGACCTCCCACAGCAATGAGTGTCGCACCATGGAGAACAACAATGAAAATCGCCCTTGATCCCTACATGCACCGCCACCTGAGCCTGCCGGACCTGTGCCGCAAGACCGCCGAGCTCGGCTACGAATACCTGGAGTTGTCGCCACGGGAAGATTTTTTGCCGTGGTGGGTTCGCCCGCGCGCTCACAAGGCGCGCATCGCCGAATTCAAGAAAGCCCTGCGTGACCACAACCTGCAACTGGCTTCGCTGCTGCCGATGTACCGCTGGGCCAGCCCCCACGAGGACGAACGTCGCGCGGCGGTGAATTATTGGAAGGAAGCGATCCAGGTCGCCGTGGAGATGGGCTGCACGACGATGAACTCGGAGTTCGGTCGCGGGCCGTCGCCTGATCGCGGGCACAAGGTCAGTTGCTGCGGGGGCTTGCACAGCCATGAGTCCAGCGAAGCGGCCTGGTGGCGGAGCATGGAAGAACTGGTGCCGATTCTCGAATCCGAAGGCGTCATGTTGAACGTCGAGCCTCATCCGGAAGACTGGTGCGAGACGTTGCACCCGGCCCTGGACATGCTCAAGACCCTCGGTTCGGACAACGTCAAGTTCCTCTATTGCACGCCCCACACCTTCTACTTTGGCGACGACATGAAAGCCATGATCGCCGACGCAGGGTCGATGATCGCCCATGTGCACATTGCCGACACCTACAACCACAAGGCCTCGTCCGGCCTGCGTTACATCGTCAATCCGCCGGGGGCGAAAGTGACCGTGCACCAGCACATGGACATGCACCAGGGCGAGATCGACTGGGACCTGTTCTTCGGCGAGTTGGCCAAGACCGGGTTCGACGGCATCGTCACCGCCTGCGTGTTCGGCTGGGAAGAACGGGCGGATGAGTCGGGGCGGTTCATGCGTCAGGAAATCCAGGCTTACGTCGACAAGTACTTCCGATGACCGCGTACGTCACGGCAGCAGCGGAACGATCCGCGGCTCGACTCCCCGCTCGCTGACCTCGAGCAGCGCCAGCGTCACCGGCAGTTTGAAGCGTCGCCGGCCGGCGCTGCCGGGGTTCAAGTAAAGCCGTTCCCCGCGCCAGTCGATCAGCGGTTTGTGGGAATGGCCGGTGATCACCAGTTTTACTTGCGGGTCGAGGGCGCTGGGCACATCGGCCATGTCATGGACCAGCAGCACTTGCCATCCCGCCAGGTCGAACTGAAGGCAATCAGCGATGCCCGCCGCCCAATCGGCGTCCAGGTCGTTGTTTCCCCGCACCACGTGCAGTTCGCCGATGGACGCCAGTGCCTCCAGGATGCCAGGACTGCCAATATCACCGGCATGAATAATCCGCTCGCAACCTTGCAGCGCCACCAGCGCCTCGGGGCGCAGCAAACCGTGGGTGTCGGAAATAACGCCAACTTTCATGAAACCTTCCTCCCCAACCGTGTGTCGTCGGTTGTACCTGTCTCGTCGCAGTTAGCTAACGTACTGAAATCGAATAGGATAGGCTGCGCGCTGAAACGCGCTGACCCGTCGCGCAAAGGATATGTCAATGCTCGGACGCAAACAGCCAGAGCCCAAGATCGAAAGCCCCGATGACGCGTTCTCCCAGCAAACTGTGCGAGCCGGCGCTGCATTTCGGCTGACCGTGAGCTTCATGCTCGTGGTTGTCATCGCCTTCCTGGCCGTTGAAGGCTGGCGCACCTGGCGCGATTACCGCGCAGCCTTTGCGTCTGCCCGGGATTCGGTGACGAACCTGGCCAGGGCAACGGCGCAACACGCCGAGGACGCCATCCGCCAGGTCGACGTGGTCACCGCGGCCCTCGCCGAACGCGTGGAAGGCGACGGGCTGCAGAACATGAACATCCCGCGCATCCATAAGCTGCTGGCGCAACAGGCCGCGATCATGCCGCAACTGCACGGCTTGTTCATCTATGGCCCGGACGGCCAGTGGCTGGCGACCGACAAAAAAGTCATTCCAGAAATGGCCAACAACGCCGACCGCGACTATTTCCAATATCACCGCAGCCACGAGGACCGAAGCGTACGCATTGGCGAAGTGATCAAGAGTCGGTCCACCGAAGACTTGATCATTCCTGTCTCGCGACGCCTGAACAATCCCGACGGCTCCTTTGCCGGGGTGATGCTCGGGACGGTCAAGGTCAGCTATTTCGTCGACTATTACGGCGATTTCAAGATCGACGATAAAGGCGCGCTGGTCCTGGCCATGCGCAGCGGAACGATCCTGGTGCGCCGACCCTTCGTCGCTTCGGTGATCGGCAAGAGCCTGGTCAACAGCGTGATCTTCCGGGAGCATTTGCCCACATCCAACCAGGGCGTTGCCGAAGCCAGGGCCGTCGTCGACGACACCGAACGCCTCTATGGTTTTCGAGCCCTGACCACTTATCCACTGGTGGTGGAAGCCGGCTTGTCCCGTGAGTCGATCATCGCACCCTGGCGCCGCGACTTGCTCAAGACCAGCCTGGTGCTGGTTTTCCTCATCGCGATACTGGTGGGTTTCGGCCTTATCGTGCTGAGCCAGTTGCGCTACCGCATGACCATGGAAAAGCAGCTCCGCAGCGCCCACCAGGCCATGCGGGACATGGCGCTGACCGACAGCCTGACCGGCCTTGGCAATCGTCGGCGGCTGGACATCGCCCTGGCCGATGAGCTGCGCCTGGCAAAGCGCCAGGGTTCTTCCCTGGCGCTGATCATGCTGGATGTCGATTACTTCAAGCGCTTCAACGACAGATACGGCCACGCCGCCGGCGACGATTGCCTGCGGGCGATCGCTGGCGCGATCGGGCAGACCATCAAGAGACCGGGCGACCTCGCGGTCCGCTATGGCGGCGAAGAGTTCACCGTGTTGCTTCCCAACACCGACAGCGCCGGTGCCACCAAGGTCGCGCAGCAGATCCTCGAAGCCGTCAGGGCCTTGAACATCGAACACGGCGACCATCCCTTGGGAATCGTGACCATCAGCGCCGGCATCACCACCTGTCAGCCGAACAGCGAGGACGCGACGCCCGCCATGTTGATCAAGGCCGCGGACGCGTTTTTGTACCTGGCGAAGAACACCGGGCGCAATCGTTGGTGCAGTGCCGACGCATCGCAAGGCTGATGCGGTCGGATTGACCGCATATCGGTTGATTACGCCCTGCGTGGGCTTGCGCAGGTGCCGACCGGCCGCCACGCAGCTACAATGCGCGCTTCGACCGTGACCAGCCTGAATAAAAAAACATGTCCTTGCCTAAACATCATCTGGAATTGCTCAGCCCCGCCCGCGACGTGACCATCGCCCGCGAGGCCATCCTGCATGGCGCCGATGCCGTGTACATCGGTGGCCCGAGTTTCGGCGCGCGTCACAACGCCTGCAACGAGGTGAGCGATATCGCCGGGCTGGTGGAATTCGCCCATCGTTACCACGCCCGGGTGTTCACCACGATCAACACGATCCTGCACGACAACGAGCTGGAGCCGGCCCGCCAGCTGATCCACCAGCTGTACGACGCTGGCGTCGATGCGTTGATCGTCCAGGACCTCGGGGTAATGGAACTGGACATCCCACCCATCGAACTGCACGCCAGCACCCAGACCGACATTCGCACCCTGGCCCGGGCGAAATTCCTCGACCAGGCCGGCTTCTCCCAGTTGGTCCTGGCTCGCGAGCTGAACCTGCAGGAAATCCGCGCCATCGCCGACGAGACCGACGCGGCCATCGAGTTCTTCATCCACGGTGCGTTGTGCGTGGCGTTCTCCGGCCAGTGCAACATCTCCCACGCGCAAAACGGGCGCAGCGCCAACCGTGGCGATTGCTCCCAGGCTTGTCGCCTGCCGTACACCCTCAAGGATGACCAGGGCCGGGTCGTTGCCTACGAAAAACACCTGCTGTCGATGAAGGACAACAACCAGAGCGCCAACATCCGCGCCCTGGTCGAGGCCGGCGTACGTTCCTTCAAGATCGAAGGACGCTACAAGGACATGGGCTATGTGAAGAACATCACTGCCTACTATCGCCAGCGCCTGGACGACGTGCTCGAAGACCGCCCGGACCTGGCCCGCGCCTCGAGCGGCCGCACCGCGCACTTCTTCGTGCCGGACCCGGACAAGACCTTCCACCGTGGCAGCACCGATTACTTCGTCAGTGAACGCAAGATCGACATCGGCGCCTTCGATTCGCCGACCTTCACCGGCGTACCGGTGGGCGTGGTGGAGAAAGTCGGCAAGCGCGACTTGCAGGTGGTGACCTTTGATCCGCTGTCCAACGGCGATGGTCTCAACGTGCTGGTCAAGCGCGAAGTCGTCGGGTTCCGCGCCAACATCGCCGAGCCCAAGGGCGAATTTCTCGATGAGGACGGCAAGCAGCGCTACCGCTACCGCGTCGAGCCCAACGAGATGCCGGCCGGCATGTATCAGTTGCGCCCCAACCATCCGCTCAATCGCAACCTGGATCACAACTGGCAGCAGGCGCTGCTCAAGACTTCCGCCGAGCGCCGTGTAGGCCTGGCCTGGGTCGCTCGGCTGCGCGAGGAGCGTCTGGAGCTGACCGCCACCAGCGAAGAAGGCATCAGCGCCAGCGTTGCCCTCGACGGTCCCTTCGGCCTGGCGAACAAACCGGAGCAGGCCCTGGAGCAACTGCAAGACCTGCTTGGCCAACTGGGCACCACCGAATACCACGCCACGTCGATCAAGCTGGATGCGCCCCAGGCGTACTTCATCCCCAACTCCCAGCTCAAGGCGTTGCGTCGCGAGGTCATCGAAGCCCTGACCGCCGCCCGCGTCGAGGCCCATCCGCGGGGCGGGCGCAAGGCAGAAACCACCCCGCCGCCGGTGTACCCGGAGTCGCACCTGTCGTTCCTGGCCAACGTCTACAACCAGAAGGCCCGCGACTTCTACCACCGCCACGGGGTCAAGCTGATTGACGCTGCGTTCGAGGCCCACGAGGAAACCGGCGAGGTGCCGGTGATGATCACCAAGCATTGCCTGCGTTTCTCGTTCAACCTCTGCCCCAAACAGGCCAAGGGCGTCACCGGCGTGCGCACCAAAGTCGCACCGATGCAACTGATCCACGGCGATGAAGTGCTGACGCTGAAATTCGACTGCAAGCCCTGCGAGATGCACGTGGTCGGCAAGATCAAGGGGCATATTCTTGACCTGCCGCTGCCCGGCAGTACAGCGCAGCCGGTGGTCGGCTACATCAGCGCGGAAGACCTGCTCAAGACGATTCCTCGCGGAACGCATTGAGCCCGGCGCCCCATGAACGTCGTCCCATTGGGGATAACGTTCTGGGGAGTTTCATTTCTGCGCCGTTTTTGCTTTTACCGGCGACAGATTCTGTCAAAGGGCTCCCCCACCGCGCGTTCATGATGCTAGGTTGTAAGTGATTGTTTCATACCGTCACTTTTTTCCCTGCAAAGGAATGCCTCTCACCATGAACTTTCCGTTCAAGCGTCTTGCTATAGCCACCCTTGTCCTGTCCAGCCTCTCGGCATTTTCGATGCCGGCCAACGCCAACATCACCGCGCAACAGAGCGCGACCCTCGTCAAGACGTTCGCCGATACATCGGTCAGCGATTTCCGGCAGTTCCTGGCCAGCGTTGCCAAGAGCGACCTGGCCAAGAGCGCCAACCTCGGCCCGGCCATCAGCGCCTTCCAGGGCAACAAAACCCTGTCGGCAGAACAGCAGAACGAAATCCATCGACTGTTGGGGATTTATGCCCGGGTGAAATACGGCAAAGCCGCGACCGAGACCTTGCGCGAGCTGGTTGAAATCCCGACGTATCGCAAGGACGGGGTGGCCCAGCATGAAAACCCTGAATTCCTGAAAATCGCCGACAAGATCAAAAACCTGGCGGAAGGCTTCAACCTGAACTTCCGTAACGTCGACAACCGTGTCTATGAGATTTCCCTCGACGGCAGCGGCGACGAAGTCGTGGGTATTCACGCTCACGCCGATGTAGTGCCAGTCACGCCGGAGAACTGGGTGCTCAAGGACGGCACCAAGCTCGATCCATTCAAGGTCACCCTGATTGGCGACCGGATGTATGGCCGCGGCACCGAGGATGACAAGAACGCCATCGTCGTGGCGCTGTATGCCATGAAGATCATCAAGGAAGAAAAACTGCCGTTGGCGAGAGACTTCAAGCTGTTGGTCGACACGACCGAGGAAACCACCGGCGACGCCATCCCCTATTATTTCGAACGCAATCCGACGCCTAACTACAACCTGGCGCTGGACGGCAGCTACCCCGTCGTGATCGCCGAGAAAGGCTACGGCACGGTCATGGCCAACTTTCCCCGGCGCGCGGCCCAAGGCAAGGGTGCGCAAGTCACTGCGCTGACCGGCGGCATGGCGACCAACCAGATTCCCTCCACCTCGGTCGCCACGTTCGTTGCCGACAAGCCTGCCGAGCTGGCCGCCAGCCTGCTCAAGGCCGGCACCGACTATGCCAAGGCCAACGGCAGCAACTTCGAAGTGACCAGCGCGGTCGTCGACAACGCGGTCAAGCTGACCTTCACCGGCGTTTCCGCCCATTCCTCCGAACCCGAATCAGGCGTCAACCCGGTCGCCCGGATGCTGGATTTCATCCACGGCCTCGACGGCAAGGTCGCGCTCAAGCACAACCACATCACCGACGCCGCCCGCTATGCCGCCGACAACTGGGGCCTGGATTACCTGGGCAAGAACCTGGGCATTGGCTTTTCCGACGCGTTCATGGGCCCGCTGACCGCGTCGCTGACTTACGTCGGCATGGATGAAAAAGTCTTCAAGCTGGCGGTCAACCTGCGGGTTCCCGTCGGCAAGCCGACCGAGGTGCTGAAGACTGAAATCACCGACAAGCTGGCCGCCTGGACCCGTAAATCCAAGGTTGCGGTTGCTTTCGATTTTTCCATCGACGAACCGATGTACCGCAACCCCGAAGGTGAATGGGTCAAGGCGCTGCTGGCCGTCGCCACCGAGAATCTCGGCATGGAACACACGTTCGGCACCTCGGCCGGCGCCACGTCGGTCCATGACTTGCCCAACGGCGTGCAGTTCGGCCTGGCCATGCCCAACCTCAAGTACACCGGCCACAACGACAACGAGTTCAAGACGGTCGAGCAGTTCCTGCTGGATTTGCAGATCGTGACCGAGATGATGGGACGGATCGGGCAGTTGCCGAAGCTCTAGATATTCCTGCCCAGCAAAGCTGTTTGAAGTTGGATCGTTCCCACGCTCCGCGTGGGAATGCATCCCGTGACGCTCTGCGTCACCTCCCAGAAGCGGAACGCGGAGCGTCCCTGGCGACATTCCCACGCAGGAGCGTGGGAACGATCGATATGTGGCCTTATTCCTTCAGCTGAGTTGCACTTGGATCGATAAGCTTGGCCGTAATGTCGACCAGCTCCACCCCCCAATCCCCATGCAGGTACCAATCTTCGCCGATCATCTCGGCCGGGTGCATGGTGCGGTCGGCGCCGTTGCCGCAGGCCAACGCGGTCGCTGCACAATAGCGGTCGCAGCCCCAGCAGATGCGCTCGGGATGTTTCGGGCTGATGGGAAAGGGCTTTGCCATGACGACCCCGCTGACCAAATGGGTGTATCCCCACCCTAGCGTGTCTGTGCGCGATGCCCCTTGATTCCGATCAAGAACAGCGCCGCCGACACCAGCCGTACGGACCGCCCAAATATTCGCACTGAAAATTGACAAGAATCATTATTATTCGCAGCGAAGCTTCCTAGACTCGGCGCCATCAAATAGCCAACCAGGAAGTCATCATGCGCGCGCTTTTTCCCCTGCCTCTCGCCCTGCTCTTTCTCGCTCCGCTGGCCCAGGCCAAGGAGTATCCGATCGGCGAACCGCAACTGTGCCCTGGGCTTGAAGTCGGCGCGGTGTATCTGCAACCGATCGAAATGGCGCCCGCCGGCATGATGCGCGCGACCGCCGATTCCGACGTGCACCTGGAAGCTGACATCCGCGCCACGGCGGATAACCGGCAGGGCTTCCAGGAAGGCAGTTTCGTGCCTTATCTCAACGTATCGTTCCAGCTGAAAAAACAAGGCGACGACACCCAGCTCAAAGGCGATTTCCATGCCATGGTCGCCAATGACGGGCCGCACTACGGCGACAACGTCAAGCTGCTTGGCCCGGGCAAATACCAATTGACTTTCACTGTTCTGCCGCCGGGTGGCCACGCGTCTCTCGGTCGCCATACCGACAAGGAAACCGGCGTAGCACCGTGGTTCGAGCGCTGTGAATTGCATTACGAATTTGTCTACGCAGGGATCGGGAAAAAAGGCGGGTACTGAAGATGAGCCGCCGATTTTTCTGGCTGATGTTGACCGGCCTGCTACTGCCATCAATCGCCCGGGCTGAATTGCTTACCTACGAGCTGAGTATGCGCGATGGGCATTTCACTCCGCCGCTGCTGGAGGTCCCGGCTGGCCAGCGCTTCAAGATCGTGCTGAAGAACGTCGGCCAAGGCCCGGCGGAATTTGAAAGCACGCCCCTGCGCGTCGAAAAGGTCCTGTCTCCCGGAGTGACCACGTTCGTGGTGATCCACCCGTTGCGCCCCGGCCAGTACCCATTCTTCGATGAATTCAATCCGCAACTGCCCGAGGGCGGCATTCTCGCCCGGTAATCGTCCAGGAGGCGTTTGCATGACGCAATCGATGTTCATCGTCTGGCGCGAAAGCGTCGAGGCGCTATTGGTGATCGGCATTCTCCAGGCTTGGGTGAGCCGCCAGCAACAGGCCGAACGGCTGCGCCGTTACGTGTGGAGTGGCGCGGCCCTGGGCTTGCTGCTCTCGGGCGTGCTGGCCGGACTGATCCTGATCGCCGGCGAAGCCATGAGCGGCGCTGCCAACGAATGGTTCCAGGCTTCATTGGCGTTGCTCGCCAGCCTGCTGATCGTGCAGATGGTCGGCTGGATGCATCGCAACGCCGGCACCCTCAGGCATGACCTGACGCGCCGTGCCGACCAGCGCCTGGGGCGTCAGGGCGGCATGGGATTGCTGGTGCTGGCGTTATTGGCGGTCAGCCGTGAGGGCAGCGAAACCGTGGTGTTCCTGTATGGCGCCGGGGCCCGTCTGCAAGGACCGTCACTGGGTTTGTTCGCCGTCGGCGCAATAGCCGGGTTGGTGCTCTCGCTGCTTACCGTTTCCTTGCTGCACGGCAGTCGCCGATTCATCTCGTGGACCCGTTTTTTTGCCATCAGCGAAGCGATCCTGCTGCTCTTGGGCGCGGCGCTGCTGGTCAGTGGCGTCGAGCGGATCGCCGGCCAGTTGCTGGCAATGGATTGGCCCGAGGCGGTGTATCGCGGCATCGGCGATGCGCTGTGGGACAGCAGCGTAATACTGGATGACGGTCACGGGCTCGGCGGTTTCATCGCCGACTTCACCGGTTACCGAGCCAGCCCAAGCCTGCTGATACTGCTGGCGTGGCTCGGCTACTGGTGGGCGGTCGCTGGCTGGTTGCGACCAGCCAAAGCGGAAAAGCTGCCATGCCCGAGCTGAATCCCTGGCTCCAGCGCCTGGGCGACGGCCTGCGGCGCCATGGCGCGACCATCCGCGCCGTGCAATGGGCGGTGGTGTCGTTCTATGCGGTGCTGTTGGTGATACCGGCCATGCTGCCGTTGCCGGACAGCCAGGCACGCCTGTTGAACAACTTGACGCTGTTCGCCCAGTTTCTGTTCTGGGGGCTCTGGTGGCCCTTCGTCTTGCTCTCGATCGTGTTGTTCGGCCGGCTCTGGTGTGGCGTACTTTGCCCCGAGGGCGCCTTGAGCGAATGGGCCAGTCAGTACGGCCGTGGCCTGGGCGTGCCGCGCGGGTTGCGTTGGGCCGGCTGGCCGACCCTGGCGTTCTGCCTGACCACGCTCTATGGCCAACTGATCAGCGTCTACGATTACGCCCAGGCCGCGCTGCTGATCCTTGGTGGATCGACCGTCGCGGCCGTCGCCGTCGGGTTGCTGTTCGCCCGGGGCAAGCGGGTCTGGTGCCGCTACCTGTGCCCGGTCAGCGGCGTCTTCGCCCTGCTCGCCCGCCTCGCCCCCGTGCACTTTCGAGTCGACGAGCAACGCTGGCTGGAAAACTCCGGGCCACGTCGCCCACCGCCCAATTGCGCGCCCTTGCTCGACATCCGTCGCCTGCGCGGCGCTGCCGATTGCCACGCCTGTGGCCGTTGCAGCGGTCAGCGCGACGCGGTGCGCCTGATCGCCCGCTCCAGCAATCAGGAAATCCTTGAATCCACGCCGACGACGGTCTCGCCTTGGGACGTTCGCTTGTTGCTCTTTGGGGTGATCGGGTTGGCAATGGGCGCCTTCCAGTGGACCGTCAGCCCCTGGTTCATCGCCCTGAAACAGGCACTGGCCCACTACTTGGTGGTGCATGATGTGACCTGGCCCTTGGAGGATAACGCCCCGTGGTGGCTGCTCACTCACTATCCGCAACTCAATGACAGCTTCAGTTGGCTGGATGGGTTTTGCATCGTTGTCTATCTTGGGTCCAGCGCTTTGCTGTTAGGCACATCGCTGATGCTCATCGTGCGCCTGGCCGCAAGACTGGCAGGTGCGCCTGCACGATATCGGCCCTTAGCCATCACTCTCGTGCCCCTCGGCGGTGCAGGGTTGTTCCTGGGGTTATCGGCCACCACGGTCAAGCTGCTGCGCTATGAAGGATTGTTATTGGAATGGGTGCAGCCGGCCCGGGCGATCCTGCTGGTGATGGCCATCGGCTGGAGCATGCTGCTGGGCTGGAGAATGCTCGGCCGTGAAGGCGCGGCGTCGATTCGGCGGCTGCTTGCGATGGCCTGCATGGCCCTGGCCAGCGGTTTGGTCGGGTATGGCTGGTGGTTGCAGTTCTGGGGGTGGTAAGCCCGGACCTCCAGGCTTTCCCCTAATACCTACACCTTGAATCGCGCTACCGTCTGATGCAGTGCCCCGGCCATCTGCGCCAGGTCCTGGCCGGCCGTGTCGGTGTGCCGGGCTCCCAGCAATACCTGCTCGGACAGGTTGCGGATGCCCACCAGGTTGCGGTCCACCTCGCGGGCCACCAGCGCTTGCTGCTCCGTGGCGCTGGCGATCATCAAGTTGCGCTCGTTGATCTGCCCGATCGACAGGGCAATTTCATCCAGCGCGTCTCCGGAGCGCTGGGCGACTAACAGGGTGATCCGCACCCGTTCGCTGTTGCCTTGCATCGCGGTGACGGCCTGTTCGCTGTCCTGGCGGATATTGCCGATCATGTCTTCGATTTCCCGGGTCGAATCCTGTGTGCGATGGGCCAAGGCCCGCACCTCGTCGGCCACTACCGCGAACCCACGTCCGGCATCGCCGGCCCGGGCGGCTTCGATGGCTGCATTCAATGCCAGCAGGTTGGTTTGGTCGGCAATGCTGCGGATCACCTCCAGCACCGAACTGATGTCCTGCACGCGTCCGGCCAGTTGCTGGATTCGGCCCGAGGTGTCTGTGACCCCGTCGGCCAGTGCGTGAATCGAGGCGACGGTTTCCTGCACCTGATCACGGCCACGCTGGGCAGTTTGCTCGGACAACCGCGAAGCTTCGCTGGCACTCACCGCGTTGCGCGCCACTTCATCCACCGCCGCCGTCATCTGGTTCACCGCCGCCGCGGCCTGTTCGATTTCCTGTCCTTGCAACTGCAAGGTGCTGTTGGTCTGGCTGCTCACGGCGCTCAGTTCTTCGGAGGAACTGGCGACCCGATCCACCGAAGCCGCAATCTGCCGGACCATGGTGTTGAGGCTCTGTTGCATCTCGTGCATGTTGCCCATGACGCTGTCGTTCGCACCGACGCCGACGGGCACCCGGATCGTCAAATCGCCCCGGGCGATGTGGCTCAGCACCCGCGCCGCGTCGTTGGGCTCGCCGCCCAGCGGACGGGTCACGCTGCGGGTCACCAGCAACGCGACGGTACTTACCACGGCCAGGCAAGCCAGCACCAGTGCAAGCATGTTGCGTCGCGCGTCGCTGTAGCGTGCCTGGGCCAGTTGCTCACGCTCGATAAAAATCCTGCCCTGCAGGGCCATCATCGTTTCGAGGCTCTTGTACACCTCAAGCTCCGCCGGAATCACGCCTTGCTTGAGCTGCGTCATCGCCTCATCCGTAGCGCCCTGGCGGATCAGCGCCTGGACCTGGACAAACGCCGCCACGTAGGCCTCTCGGCGCTTCTTCAGCTCAGCGTAGGCGGCCTTGCCTTCAGGCTGGTCGAACAGCGGTTCGAGCGTTGCGAAGGCCTGGGTGATGCGTTGCCGGGTAGTGTCGATGGACTGCTGGACCTGCGTATTGTTCTTGTCGATCAACAGGTCGCGGGTGTTCCTGGCGTTGTCGCGCACGCCCGTGGCGATGACCATGATCGGATTGATCCTGGGCCAATCCTGCTGGACGATCTGCACCGCCTGGTCACGCAGCGTTGCCAAATCGTTCAGGGCATACAGCGCCAGGGCGATCAATGCCAAAGGCGCGATGGCAAAGCCCATCACGATACGTTGGGCAGTGGTGAATCTGGTCATGTCAAATGCTCCCTGTTCAACTACCTGCCGATTGGCAGCGCATTTGAAAACCATAAAAAAGTGTGGCCCGGTGATTCCGGGCCGCTGTCGAGGACGGGGCCCTGCGGTCGGTCAACTGCGCAACACGAACGAAGGGAACAACTCGCGCATCGCGGCCCACAGCTCTGGCTGCAAGGCCTGTGCCGAAACGCTGGAAAGATGGGGGTCGAGCATCCGGGCGGTGCGCACCAGCTGCACGGCAAAACGCTTGACGCCCCGCTCGCTCAGGCGTCGGGCCAGGGTCAGCAGTCGGTCGGGGTCGAACAGGTGCCAATGGACGGTGGTGCGGCATTCGTAGTCCACGCCGCTGTCCAGCAGATGGTCGAGGCTGCGCCAGTTCGCTGCGCCACTGCCTTCGACGCGGGTCACCTCCAGGGCATCTTCGGGCAGAGCCTTGACGTCGAAGCCCACCCAGTCAGCGAGCCCGACCACTTTGGCGAAAGCCGCCGGCTTGATACCGGCGCTGTGCAGGCCGATACGAAAGCCCATCTGCCGCACTTCTTCCATGGCTGGCGCCAGGCCGTCCTGCAAGGTTGGTTCGCCGCCGCTGAACACCACGGCGTCGAGCAGATCCTGGCGGCGTTGCAGGAACGCCAGTACCCGGCACCAATCCACTTCCTCGCTGCCGCGCGGCGGGATCAGCTGCGGGTTATGACAGTAACGGCAACGCCAGGCGCAACCCTGGCAAAACAGTACACACGCCAGTTGGCCCGGGTAATCGAGGGTGGTCAGGGGCACCATGCCCCCGACCCGAAGCACTCGACTCATGGACGCCCGGCCGCGCTTTCGGTGAAGTGCACCCGCTCGCGGTGCTCGGACTGCTTGCCCGGGTTGAATGCCGCTACCGGACGGTGGTACCCCATTACTCGGGTCCAGACTTCGCAACGTTGACGCTGTGCGGGGGGAAGGCTTTGCGATGCATTCATGGGTGAAGCTCCTTGCGGTCAATGGATCGGATCAGTGGACGCTGCCTGCCAGTTGCTGTTTCAGCAGCAAGGCCTCGTCGCATTTCGGGCAGAACTCGTGTTCGCCAGCCAGGTAGCCGTGCACCGGACAGATGGAAAAGGTTGGCGTGATGGTCAGGTACGGCAGGCGGAAGCGCCCCAGGGCCTTGCGCACCAGCTGCTTGCAGGCCTGGGCGGAGGAAATCTGCTCGGCCATGTACAGGTGCAGCACCGTGCCGCCGGTGTACTTGCATTGCAGTTCGTCCTGCAGCTCCAGGGCTTCGAACGGATCGTCAGTGAAGCCCACCGGCAGTTGTGACGAGTTGGTGTAGTACGGCGCGACCGGACTGCCGGCCTGCAAGATATCCGGGTAGCGCTTGAGGTCTTCCTTGGCGAAGCGGTACGTGGTGCCTTCGGCGGGGGTCGCTTCGAGGTTGTAGAGGTGGCCGGTTTCTTCCTGGAAACGCAGCAGCGTGGCCCGCACGTGGTCCAGCAGTTTCAAGGCGAATGCCCGGCCCTGCTCGGTGTGCAAGCCCTCCTTATCACCCGTGAAATTGCGCAGCATCTCGTGCAGGCCGTTCACGCCGATGGTGGAAAAGTGATTGCGCAAGGTGCCCAGGTAACGCTTGGTGTAAGGGTACAAACCGGCGTCCATGTGATGCTGGATCACCTTGCGCTTGACCTCCAGGCTTTCCATCGCCAGCTCCATCAAGGCGTCGAGGCGCTGCAACAACGCGCTGGTATCGCCCTTGTACAAATAGCCCAGGCGCGCGCAGTTGATCGTCACCACGCCCAGGGAGCCGGTTTGCTCCGCCGAGCCGAACAGGCCACCACCGCGCTTGAGCAGTTCGCGCACGTCCAGTTGCAAGCGACAGCACATCGATCGCACCTGATTGGGTTGCATGTCCGAATTGAGGAAGTTCTGGAAGTACGGCAAGCCGTAGCGGGCAGTCATTTCGAACAAACGGTCGGCGTTTTCGCTGTCCCACGGAAAGTCATGGGTAATGTTGTAGGTCGGGATTGGGAAGGTGAAGACCCGGCCTTTCGCGTCGCCAGCCTGCATCACCTCGATGTAGGCGCGGTTGATCAGCTCCATCTCCACTTGCAGGTCACCGTAGGCGAACGGCATCTCCTGGCCTCCAATGACCGGGATCTGTTCACGCAGATCCTCCGGGCACACCCAGTCGAAGGTCAGGTTGGTGAACGGCGTTTGCGTGCCCCAGCGCGACGGCACATTGAGGTTGTAGATGAACTCCTGCAGCGATTGGCGAACCTCGTCGTAGCTGAGATTGTCCTTGCGCACATAGGGCGCCAGGTAGGTGTCGAACGAGCTGAACGCCTGGGCGCCGGCCCATTCGTTTTGCAGGGTGCCGAGGAAATTCACCATCTGTCCCAGGGCACTGCTCAAATGCTTGGGCGGCCCGGCCTCGACCCGCCCAGGCACGCCGTTGAGGCCTTCGTGCAGCAGCGTGCGCAGGGACCAGCCGGCACAGTAGCCGGCGAGCATGTCCAGGTCGTGGATATGCAGATCAGCCTCGCGGTGTGCCTGGCCGATGGCTTGGCTGTAGACCTCGTCGAGCCAGTAGTTGGCGGTGACCTTGCCGGACACGTTGAGGATCAGCCCGCCGAGGGAATAACCCTGGTTGGCGTTGGCTTGTACGCGCCAGTCTTCACGGTCCAGGTATTCGTTCATCGACGTGGCGACTTCCACCAACGTGCGGCGATCCCGACGCAGGCGTCCGTGTTGCTCGCGATAGACGATGTAGGCACGCATGGACAGGAAATACCCGGCGTCCATCAACACCCGCTCGACCCGGTCCTGGATCTGCTCGACGTTCAACCGCGTCTGCCCTTCCAACCGCGCCAGCACCGCCTCAAGCAACACCTCGGCCTCGGCTTCGGCGTACTCGCCGGTGGCCTTGCCGGCGGCAATCAGCGCCTGGCGGATCTTGTCCGCATCAAAGGCAACCACACTGCCGTCGCGCTTGTGCAAGCGGTTACGGCCTACTGAGATCAACATGCTCTGCATTTTGGCTCCAGACACTACATATAGGTGTTTTAAGTATTAAAGACACAATATGCAGGCAGGGTACGTCGCATCAGGCTGATTGAAATTGATCGATGTCAAGAAGGACCACGGCTCGGAAAGCTGTTTCGTGAACACCGAAAACCGTGGCGAGGGGATTTATCCCCGCTGGGCTGCGCAGCAGCCCCCAAGCAGTCAACTTTAACCTGCCTGACACACTGGGTTGACTGCATTTAGGGCCGCTGCGCGCCCCAGCGGGGATAAATCCCCTCGCCACAAAAGCCGCCATCCTCAGCCACCGCTCATGTTCATGAACCGCACGATCTGCACTTCCCCGCCAGGGCTGAAGTCATGCTGCAAGGGCTTGCCCTTGAGTGCCTGTTTGATCGATTGAATGATCGGCTGGTCATCCAGCGGATAGCGCCGCAGCAAGCCACGTAAATCGAGGGAATTCTCTTGGCCCAGGCACAACAGCAAACGCCCTTCGACAGTCATGCGCACGCGGTTGCAACTGGCGCAGAAGTTATGGGTATTGGGTGAAATGAAACCGATCCGAGTATCCGCGTGGCGTTCCAGGCGCACGTAGCGCGCCGGACCACCGCTGTTTTCGGTACTGTCGAGCAGGCGGTGATGGCGGGCGATGGCCGCCCTTACTTCATCGCTGGAACAGAACGACTCGCCTCGGGAACGACCGACGTCCCCCAAGGGCATTTCCTCGATGAAACTGATGTCGATGCGTTGCTCAATGGCGTATTGCACCAGCGCCGGGACTTCATCGAAGTTGCGCCCCTTCATCACCACGCAGTTGAGCTTGATCCGCTCGAACCCGGCGACCTTCGCCGCCTCGATCCCGTCCAGCACCCGGTCCAGGTCACCGTTACGGGTGATGGCCCGAAACCGCGCGCCGTCGAGGCTGTCGAGGCTGATGTTCATGCGCTTTACGCCGGCATCCACCAACGGCCGGGCCAACCGCGCCAGCTGCGAACCGTTGCTGGTCATCACCAGTTCCCGCAGGCCGGGCAATGCCGCGATGTCGCGACACAGCCCGACGATGCCCGGACGGATCAGCGGCTCGCCACCGGTCAGGCGGATCTTCTTCACCCCCAGCCCGACGAACAACCGCGCCAGGCGCTGCAACTCCTCCAGGGTCAACACTTGCTGACGCGGCAGGAAGGTCATGTTTTTCGCCATGCAGTACACACAACGAAAATCACAACGATCGGTCACCGACATCCGCAAATAATCGATCTGGCGCCCAAACCCGTCCTGCAACACCGCGTTCATGGAGATCTCCCGATTGAGCCCGTGCTCACTGCACCAGCGGCGAGTCGGCGCCCTGAAGATGAATGCCACGGATGTCCGCCGCACCGATCAGGGTTTGCAGGTATTGCACCAGCGCCTTTTGCCAAACACCCTGCTGCAACTGGGTGCGAATTGCCGTCGCCACGGCCTCGTAAGGCAACGCCTGACCCTCGATGCGCTGGTCGATGCTGATTACGTGCCAGCCATAGCGACTTTCCAGCGGTTTGCTGGCCAGGCCCGCCGGCAAGGTGAACAACTGGCGCTCCAGCTCCGGCACGGTCTGGCCCTTGCTGATCTGTCCCAGCGAACCGCCCTGCTCCTTGGACGGACACGCCGAATACTTCAGCGCCAGCTCGGCGAAACTGCCCGGGAACTGGTCCAGCCGTTCCAGCAGCAACTCGGCCTGGACATGGGTCAGGCTGCGCGCCTCGGCATCGTCCGGCGCGCATTCGAGCAGGATGTGCCGCACCGCCAGCAACGGCGCGCTGTGAAAGCGCGCGCGGTTGCTTTCGTAATAACGCAGGCAAGTCGCCTCGTCGCACTGCGGCACCTGCACCTCGCGTTCGAGCAACAACCGCGTGGCCGCTTCTTCTTCGTTTTCACCGGCACCGACCTGCAACGCCAGGCCCAGTTCGGCGATACGTTGCTGGAGCAGTTCACGAATCACCAAAGCCCGGGCGGCTTGATAGACCGCCTCCTCGCGGCTGTCAGCCGGGTGATATTGCAACTCCTGAGCCATCGCCTGCGGGGAGATCGACACCCCGTTGACGCTGATGATCGGCCACTCCTGCTCGCTGCTGGCGATCAACTGAGGTGTTTCATCTTCCGCTGCTGTCCCGACCTGGGCCGGCTCGAACTGCACCGCCCCAGCGGGTTCCACATCGACAACGGGTGCTGCTTTCGCCGAGGAACCGCAACCGCCGCCACCACTACCGCCACCACATCCGCATCCACTCGCCATGATCTTCTCCTCAGAACTTCTGCCGAACGATTTGATAACGACGTCCCAGGTACCAGACCGGCGCACTGACGATGTGGACGAGACGGGTGAAGGGGAACAACACGAACAGGGTCAGGCCCAGCAGCACATGAAGCTTGTAGACCAGGCCCACCGGTGCCATCGCCGTGGCAGCTTCCACCGGTTTCAACATCACGGTGTTCTGCGCCCAGTCGGCCAGCATCACCATCACCGAACCGTCCATGTGGGCGGTCGAGGCGACGATGGTCATCAGCCCCAGCACCAGTTGCACCAGCAACACCACCAGCACCAGGATGTCCGACGCATTGGAGGTGGCACGCACTCGTGGGTCGGTCAGGCGCCGGTTGAGCAGCATCAGCAAACCGACCAGGCCGAGCACGCCGAAGAAACCACCGGAAACCATCGCCAGCAATTGCTTGTTCTCGGTGCTCAGGAAGTGGTGATACACCGCCGAAGGCGTCAACAGCCCGACGAAGTGCCCGGCCAGCACGAACAGCACACCGATGTGAAACAGGTTGCTGGCCAGGCGCATGCCGCGATTGCTCAGCATCTGGCTGGAACCGGCCTTCCAGGTGTACTGGGCCAGATCGAACCGCGCCCAACTGCCAATCAAACAGATCGCCAGGGCGACGTAGGGGTAGACCCCGAACAACAACAGATCCCATTTAGACATTGCCCACCTCCCCGGCCGGCGCTGCGGCCCGCCCTTCATGCTGAAAATCCACCCAGTGCAGCGGCACCGCACTTTCCTCTCGGCCCTTGCCCGGTGCGCTCGGCAGTGAACTGCAACGGTCCTGCTGTTCGGCCTGCATGAAATCCACCGCCTCTTCTTCCCAGATCTTGTCCAGGGCTTCGAGGGAGTCATCCCGTGGTTCGGCCTTCACTTGCTCACGCAGCTCGGCTACCGCCACCTGGGGCTCGGCCCCGGCGATTTGCAGCAAGGCCCGGAAGCAACTGGCGTAGGCGCTTTCACGCTCGTCCAGGCGCGCCGCGAGCAAGGCCAGCAGGTGCGCGACATCGGCCAGGCCCTCGCGGGCCTCGAGGTCTTCGCGGGTGGACAAGAACTCCAGGTACAGCGGGATGTAGTCGGGCAGCTCCTTGACGCCGATGGCGAAACCGGCCTCTTCGTACTGGGCCATCATGTCGACCATGGCCTGGCCCCGGTCGCGGGACTCGCCATGGACATGTTCGAACAACAGCAGCGACAGCGACCGGCCGCGGCCGAACAGCGCGCCGTAGTGTTCCTGGCCGTCCATCAGGTCCTGGCCGCAAACCAGCTCCAGCAGCTCGAACAACCCGGCGCGTTGGGCGGGACTGATTTCCCGCGCCTGCGCTATCGCCTGTTCCAGCTCGTCGCGACCGGCCACCAGGGTCTCGGTCGGGTAGTCGAGGAGCAACGAAATCACCTTGAGAATGCGCATGTTCATTCCTCCCACAACTGCACGGTTTTGATCACGTCGCGGCGGTTGGCCTTCTTGCCGCCGAACATGTTGGTGTCGGAGCTGCCGCTGCAGCCGCTGCCGAAGCTGAAACCACAACCGGAGCGTTCGGCGAACGCATCGCTCATGGCGTCTTCACGGTGGGCGCTCGGCACCACGAAGCGGTCTTCGTAGTTGGCGATGGCCAGGTAGCGGTACATCTCTTCCACCTGGTTCACGCTCAAGCCGACGTCGGCCAGCACTTGCAGGTCCTGCACGCCGTCGACTTGCTCGGAACGCTTGTAGGCGCGCATCGCCAGCAGGCGTTTCAGCGCAAGCTTGACCGGTTTTTCATCGCCGGCGGTGAGCATGTTCGCCAGGTAGCGCAGCGGGATGCGCAGGCTGTCCACGTCCGGGATCACTCCGTTCATGCCCACGGTGCCGGCCGTGGCAGCGTTCTGGATCGGTGACAGTGGCGGCACGTACCAGACCATCGGCAAGGTGCGGTATTCCGGGTGCAGCGGCAGTGCGAGTTTCCAGTCCACGGCCATTTTGTAGACCGGCGAACGTTGGGCCGAATCGATCACCGACTGCGGCACGCCATCGGCCAGCGCCTGGCGAATCACCGCCGGGTCGTTCGGGTCGAGGAAGATCTCCAGTTGCTTCTCGTACAGGTCCTGCTCGTTGGCGGTGCTTGCCACTTCGCTGATGCGGTCGGCGTCATACAGCAGCACACCGAGGTAACGAATCCGTCCGACGCAGGTTTCGGCACACACGGTCGGCATGCCGGCTTCGATGCGCGGGTAGCAGAAGATGCATTTTTCCGACTTGCCGCTCTTCCAGTTGAAGTAGATCTTCTTGTACGGGCAGCCGCTGATGCACATGCGCCAGCCGCGGCATTTTTCCTGGTCGATCAGGACAATGCCGTCCTCCTCGCGCTTGTAGATCGCCCCGCTCGGGCACGATGCCGCGCACGTCGGGTTCAGGCAGTGCTCGCACAGGCGCGGCAGGTACATCATGAAAGTGTTTTCGTACTCGCCGTAGATGTCTGCCTGGATCTTGTCGAAGTTCTTGTCCTTGCGGCGCTTGGCGAACTCGGTGCCGAGGATTTCCTCCCAGTTCGGGCCCCACTCGATCTTCTCCATGCGCTTGCCGGACACCAGCGAACGAGGTCGCGCGGTGGGCTGGTGCTCGCCCAGCGGCGCGGTGTGCAGGTGCTGGTAGTCGAAGTCGAACGGTTCGTAGTAATCGTCCAGGCTCGGCAGGTCCGGGTTGGCGAAGATGTTCGCCAGCACGCGGAACTTGCCGCCGATGCGCGGGTTGATCGAACCGTCGGCGTTGCGGACCCAGCCGCCCTTCCACTTGTCTTGGTTTTCCCACTCCTTGGGATAGCCGATGCCCGGCTTGGATTCGACGTTGTTGAACCAGGCGTATTCCATGCCCTCACGGCTGGTCCAGACGTTCTTGCAGGTAATCGAGCAGGTGTGGCAGCCGATGCATTTGTCCAGGTTCAGGACCATGCCGATTTGTGAGCGGATCTTCATCTCAGTTCTCCTCGATATCAGTCGGCAGTGGACGCGGCAGATCATCGCCACTGGAACCGTCGAGCCAATCGACCTTGGACATCTTGCGCACCACGACGAATTCGTCGCGGTTGCAACCGACCGTGCCGTAATAGTTGAAGCCATACGCCTGTTGCGCGTAGCCGCCAATCATGTGGGTAGGCTTGAGCACCACGCGGGTCACCGAGTTGTGGTGGCCGCCACGGGTCTTGGTGGTTTCCGAACCGGGCACGTTCACGATCCGTTCCTGGGCGTGGTACATCATCACCATGCCTTCCTTGACCCGTTGGCTGACCACCGCACGGGCGGTCAGCGCGCCATTGACGTTGAAGCACTCGATCCAGTCGTTGTCTTCGATACCGGCGCGCTTGGCGTCGATTTCCGAGAGCCAGACAATCGGCCCGCCACGGCTCAAGGTGAGCATCAGCAGGTTGTCGCTGTAGGTGCTGTGGATGCCCCATTTCTGGTGCGGGGTGATCCAGTTCAGGACGATCTCGGTCTCGCCGTTGCTGCGCTTGCCCTTCACGCCTTCGATGGTGCGGGTGTTGACCGGCGGCCGATAACTCATCAGCTGCTCGCCGAACGCCTGCATCCACGGGTGATCCTGGTAGAACTGCTGGCGACCGGTGATGGTGCGCCATGGGATCGACTCATGGACGTTGGTGTAGCCGGCGTTGTAGCTCACGTGATCGTCTTCCAGGCCGGACCAGGTCGGGCTGGAGATGATCTTGCGTGGCTGGGCCTGGATGTCGCGGAAGCGAATCGCCTCGTGCTCCTTCGAGACCGCCAGGTGGCTGTGGTCGATGCCGGTGAATTCCGATAGCGCCGCCCAGGCCTTCACCGCGACATGGCCGTTGGTTTCCGGGGCCAGGGACAGGATCACTTCGGCGGCGTCGATGGCGCTGTCGATTTTTGGCCGGCCTTGGCTGATGCCCGCTTCGACTTCCTTGTGGTTCAGCTCACCGAGGAATTTCACTTCGGTGTCGGTGTTCCAGTTGATGCCCTTGCCGCCGTTGCCGAGTTTTTCCAGCATCGGGCCCAGGGAGGTGAACTGCTTGTAGATGTTCGGGTAGTCGCGCTCCACCACGTGCAGGTTCGGTGCGTTCTTGCCCGGCACCGGTGCCACCCCGGCACTTTTCCAATCGGTCCCGCCAAACGGCTGGGCCAGTTCGCCGACGCTGTCGTGCAGCAACGGTACCGTGACCAGATCTTTCTCGACGCCCAGGTGGCCGACCGACATGGCGGAAAACGCCTTGGCGATGCCCTTGTAGATTTCCCAGTCCGAACGCGATTCCCAGGCCGGATCGATGGCCGCGGACAATGGGTGAATGAACGGGTGCATGTCCGAGGTGTTCATGTCGTCTTTTTCGTACCAGGTGGCGGTCGGCAAGACGATGTCGGAGTACACGCAGGTCGAGGACATGCGGAAGTCCAGGGTGGTCACCAGGTCGAGCTTGCCAATGGCACCCTCATCGACCCATTCGGCTTCCGTGGGCTTGCACTCGGTGCTGTGGCCGATGTCTTCGTTCATCACGCCGTTCTTGGTGCCGAGCAGGTACTTGAGCATGTACTCGTGGCCCTTGCCCGAGGAGCCCAGCAGGTTGGAACGCCAGATGAACATGTTGCGCGGGAAGTTCACCGGGCTGTCCGGTTGCTCGCAGGCAAAGCGCAGGGAACCGTCCTGCAGCGATTTGACCACGTAGTCCTTGGGGTCAAGGCCCGCGGCGGCGGCATCGCGGCAGATGTGCAGCGGGTTGGTGTTGAGCTGCGGCGCGCTCGGCAACCAACCGGCCCGTTCGGCGCGGATGTTGTAGTCCAGGGCGTGCTCGGGGAACTGCGACTTGTCGGCCAGTGGCGAGAGCACGTCGTGCATGCTCATCTTCTCGTGGCGCCATTGGGAACTGTGGCCGTAGAAGAAGCTGGTGCCGTTCATCTGCCGTGGCGGACGGTTCCAGTCCAGGCCAAAGGCCAGGGGCAGCCAGCCGCATTGCGGGCGAAGTTTTTCCTGACCAACGTAGTGAGCCCAGCCGCCGCCGGTCTGGCCGACGCAACCGCAGAGCATGAGCATGTTGATCAGCCCACGGTAGTTCATGTCCATGTGGTACCAGTGGTTCATCGCCGCACCGACGATGATCATCGAGCGTCCACGGGTCTTGTCGGCGTTGTCGGCGAATTCGCGGGCGATCTGGATCGCCTTCTCGCGGCTCACACCGGTAATCTGCTCCTGCCAGGCCGGAGTGCCGGGCACCGAGGCGTCGTCATAGTCCTTGGCAACGTTGGCGCCGCCCAGGCCACGGTCGATCGCCAGGTTGGCCGCCGACAGGTCGAACACGGTGGCGACTTTCGCCACGCTGCCATCGGCCAGCACCACACTGTGCACCGGCACGCGGCGGAACTGCACCGCGTCACCGGCCACATGCTGGAAGTATTCCTGGGCTTCGCCGGCGAAGTAAGGGAATGCCACCTCGGCGACGTCGCCACCGATCAGGCTCAGCTTGAGGTCGATCTCGCGCCCCTCGCCGCCTTCACGAGGCAGGATGTTCCACTTGCCCTTCTCACCCCAGCGATATCCGATGGAGCCTTGGGGCGAAACCAGCTCGCCGTTGGCGTCCAGGGCAATGGTTTTCCATTCCGGGTTGTTTTCCTGGCCGAGGTTATCGGTGAGGTCGCTGGCCCGCAGGAAACGGTCCGGCTGATAACCCGCGCCCGGGGCCGCGCCGAGCATCGGCTTGAGCATCACCAGCACCGGCAGGTCGGTGTAGCGCTTGGCGTATTCGGTGAAATAGGCGCTCGGCTTGTCCAGGTGGAATTCTTTGAAGATCACATGGTTGAAGGCCTGGGCCAGCGCGGCGTCGGTGCCCTGCTTGGGGTTGAGCCACAGGTCGGTGAGCTTGGCGACTTCCGAGTAGTCCGGGGTGATCGCCACGGTCTTGGTGCCCTTGTAGCGCACCTCGGTGAAGAAGTGCGCGTCGGGGGTGCGGGTCTGCGGGACGTTGGAACCCCAGGCAATGATGTAGTTGGAGTTGTACCAGTCGGCCGATTCCGGCACGTCGGTCTGCTCGCCCCAGACCATCGGCGAAGCTGGCGGCAAGTCGCAGTACCAGTCGTAGAAGCTCAGGCACACGCCACCGATCAGCGACAGGTAACGCGAGCCGGCGGCGTAGCTGACCATCGACATGGCCGGGATCGGCGAAAAGCCCACCACCCGGTCCGGGCCGTGTTCCTTGATGGTGTAGACGTTGGCCGCGGCGATAATCTCGTTGACTTCTTCCCAGTTGGAACGGATGAAGCCGCCCATGCCGCGCTTGCTCTTGTACGAGTCGGCCTTGGCCTTGTCCTCGACGATGCTGGCCCAGGCCTCGACAGGCGCCAGGGTCCGCCGGGCTTCACGCCACAGTTTGAGCAGCGGCTTGCGGATCTTCGGGTACTTGAGCCGGTTGGCGCTGTAGATGTACCAGCTGTAGCTCGCGCCGCGAGGGCAGCCGCGTGGTTCGTGGTTGGGCAGGTCGTTGCGGGTGCGCGGGTAGTCGGTCTGCTGGGTTTCCCAGGTGATCAGGCCGTTCTTGACGTAGATTTTCCACGAGCACGAACCGGTGCAGTTCACCCCATGGGTGGACCGCACGATCTTGTCGTACTGCCAGCGCGAACGGTAGACGTTCTCCCAGTCGCGGGACTCCTTGCGGGTCTCGCCGTGGCCGTCTGAAAACTCGCCTTGCTTGCGGTTGAAAAACCGCAGTTGATCCAGTAAATGACTCACAGTGTCTTCCTCTCAGGCTTGCTCCGGGGTCTTCGCCCCGCCCACGCAATAGTTGAATTCGTCTTAGCAGGGTGTCGCCGCGCCTTTGCGGGCGTACCACCACCAGGTCACCACGATGCAGCTCAGGTAGAAGCCGACGAACATGTAGAAGGCCATCTCCGGGCCGCCGGTCAGGGCCATCGAAGTGCCGAAGGATTTGGGAATGAAGAAGGCTCCGAAGGCGCCCATGGCCGAGCTGAAACCCAGCACGGCGGCCGATTCCTTGCCGGCGTTCTTGAGTGCTTGCTCACGCACCTCGGGCTTTTTGCCCAGGGCGGATTTTTCGTGCAGGGTGCGGAAGATCACCGGAATCATGCGGAAGGTCGAACCGTTGCCCACGCCAGTGGTGATGAACAGCAACATGAACATGCCCAGGAAGCCGTAGAAGCTGCCGCCCTCGCCGCCTTTGGGTAGAAAGTGCAACACGCCGAACACCATCACGATCATCAGCACGAAGTTCCACAGGGTGACTTTCGCGCCGCCAAGCTTGTCCGCCAGCCAGCCGCCCAGCGGCCGTACCAGCGCGCCCACCAGCGGGCCAAGGAAGGCGAATTTCAGGGCAATGACTTCCGGGAACGAGGTCTTGATCAGCAGCGGGAACGCGGCGGAGAAACCGATGAATGAACCGAAGGTCGCCAGGTACAACCAGCACATCAGCCAGTTGTGCTTGCGTTTGAAGATCACCGCCTGTTCGCTGAACGAAGCCCGGGCGCTGGACAGATCGTTCATGCCGAACCAGGCAATCAGGGTCACGGCGAGGATGAATGGCACCCAGATGAAACCGGCGTTCTGCAACCACAGCGAGCTGCCATCGGCCAACACTTGGGGTTGGCCGCCCATGAAGCCGAACACACCGAAGGAAATCACCAGCGGCACGCTGAATTGCATCACCGATACGCCCAGGTTACCCAGCCCGGCGTTCAGGCCCAGGGCGGTGCCTTGCTGGGACTTGGGATAGAAAAAACTGATGTTGGACATGCTTGAGGCGAAGTTGCCGCCACCGAAACCGCAGAGCAATGCGATCAGTACGAACACGCTGTAGGGCGTGCTCGAATCCTGCACGGCGAAGCCCATCCACAACGCCGGTATCAGCAACGACGCGGTGCTCAGCGCGGTCCAGCGACGGCCGCCGAAGATCGGCACCATGAACGAATAGAAGATGCGCAAGGTGGCGCCGGACAACCCCGGCAACGCCGCGAGCCAGAACAGTTGGTCGGTGGTGAAACTGAAGCCGATGGCGTTCAGGCGCACGATCACCGTGCTCCAGACCATCCACACGGCGAAGGCCAACAGCAGCGCCGGGATCGAAATCCACAGGTTGCGCCGGGCCGTCAGTTTGCCGCTGCGCCCCCAGAATGCAGGGTCTTCCGGGCGCCAGTCATGAATGACCGGGCCCTTTTCAGGCGTTTGCAGAACGGACATGTTCTTCTCCTTGGGCAATGCTGGAAAACGGGGATTGGCCGGCCGGCGGTTGTTTACCCAGCAGCGGGCGCTTGCGCACTTCGCTGAGGTACATCCAGATCAACGAGACCCAGACCACGCCGTAGAGCAACATGAAGCAGGACGAGCGCACGCCGGTGAGGTCCACCAGAGCGCCGAACATGATCGGCAGCACGAAACCACCCAGGCCGCCGGCCAGGCCGACGATGCCGGACACCGCGCCCATGTTCTGCGGGTAGTCATTGGCGATGTATTTGAAGACCGAGGCCTTGCCGAACGCGAAGGCGATGCCCATCACGAACAGCAGCACGGTGAACAGCGTGGCGTTGAGACCGATGTGAAAATCGACGATGCCGTTGACGGTTTGCACCTGCAGTTGGGTCTGGGGATAGGACAGCAGGAACAGGCAGATCCAGCTCACCCACAACACCCACCAAGTCACGCTCTGGGCGCCCCAACGGTCAGACATCCAGCCACCGACGGCCCGCAACACGCCGCCGGGCAGGGAGAAACACGCCGCCAGCAGCGCCGCGCTTTGCAGGCTGAAGCCGTATTCCTGCACGTAGTATTTGGTCATCCACAGGGCCAAGGCGACGTAGCCACCGAAGACGATCGAGTAGTACTGGCAGTAGCGCCACACGGCCGGGTCTTTCAGGGATTTCAGTTGCTCACGCAACGTGGCGCCGCCAGTACCGCTGTGTTCCTTTTTCTCGCTGGTGAGAAACCAGAACAGCAGCGCAGTGATGAACAGGATGGCGCTGAACACCTTCGGCACCAGGTGCCAAGTGCCGAGCGCGATCAGCGCGGGGGCGAGGAACTTGGTCACGGCGGCACCAGCGTTGCCGGCGCCGAACACGCCCATGGCGAAACCCTGGTTCTGCTTGTCGAACCACTTGGCGACGTAGGCAATGCCCACCGAGAACGACCCGCCGGCCAGGCCGACGAACAGGCCCAGCACCAGGAACTGCCAATAGGCCGTGGCGAGGGTGATCAGGTAGAGCGGCAACACGCAGGACAGCATCAGCAGGAAAAACACGATGCGCCCGCCGAAGCGATCGGTGAGCAAACCCAAGGGCAGGCGCACCAGCGAACCGGTGAGCACCGGCGTGGCGGCCAACAGTCCGAACTGGGTTTCGTTGAGGGCCAGCAGTTCCTTGATCGGAACGCCGAGCACGGCAAACATCATCCAGACCATGAAGCACACGGTGAAGGCCAGGGTACTCATCCCCAGCACCAGCCCTTGTTGCACTTGCGCTCGCATCACGCTGCACTCCAGTCAATTCGTTGAGCGCAGACTAGTGACGCGAACCCCGCTAAAACTTGACCTGGGTCAACGTGCGCCCCGGTGGTACTGGCCTATGCTGGGGCCGTCTACCTCTAAGGGGGTAGAGCCTGAATTTGATAAGACCCCTTATTTATCAATGCATTGAACACGTCTGCCGAAGCTTTTATCGAAACGGAGCGGCCGACAACTCTTTAGAGGTAGTGCGCCCAGGATCGGCGACTACGCCCCAGGTCCAGGCGTCGCTCATGTTCGTGTTGCAGATTTTCATGCGCAGTCAGCCTCAATGATGGGCTGGCTGCGCAGCTCCCTGCCCGCTCGCGCCGGGCTGGCGGTGATCCTGATCGCCATCCTGGCCCTGGCCAGTTCCTTGAGCGCCGGCTTGATCGCCTGGTTCAGCCAGGGCGACGCTGCCGCCATCAACACCGCCGGTTCCGTGCGCATGGAGACCTACCACCTGAGCTGGAAACTGGCGGCGGGGGCAAGCGACGATATCCCGGCGATTATCGACAGCCTGCAGCAGCGCCTCGACAGCCCGTCGCTGCGGGCGGTGCTTGAAGACGGACCTGAAACGTCCCTGCACAAGAGCTATCGCGACCTTGTGCAACGCTGGAACCAGACCTTGCGCCCGGCCATCGAGGGCGGTGACTCGGCGTTTTTCCAGGCCAATGCCAACGCCTTCGTCAACCAGTTGGACCGGTTCGTCACCCTGCTGCAACGTCAGAGCGAACACAAACAAGGCTGGCAGCAGACGATCCAGGGCATGGCGTTGTTCAGCACCATGATCATCCTGCTGATCGGCCTGTATGAATTGCAGTACGGGGTGGTCACGCCCTTGCAGGAACTGGTGGACGCCACCCAGCGCTTTCGCCGTGGCGAATTCCAGGTGCGGGTCAACCATCAGTCCGAGGATGAGCTGGGCCAGTTGGCGACCAGTTTCAACACCATGGCCGAGACCATCGAGCAATCCCACCGCACCCTGGAAGCCCAGGTGCAACAAAAGACCCTGAACCTGCAACAGGCCAATGCCGCCCTCGAATTGCTCTACCAGAGCAGTCGCAGCCTGGCGACGCGCCAGGCCAATGCCGAAGGCTTGGATGAATTGATCCGGCGCTTCCAGCAGCGCTTGCCGGGGTTGCGCCTGACGCTGTGCCTGCAAGGGCAATTGCAGGCCCCGGCCAAGCACCTGTTGGCCCTGCATGGCGCCGCCAGCCGCCAGGTGTGCGCCAGCAGCGATTGCGCCAGTTGCCATAAACATAACGCCGCGCGTCCGCAGGCCTTCAGCATCAGCAACCAGGGCAACGAGCTGGGTGAGCTCAAGGCGCATTTTGTCGACGGTCATGCGGCGCAACCCTGGGAAACCGCATTGATCCAGGCCCTGGCCAACCTGATCGGCACCACGCTGTCGCTCAAGCGCCAGCGTGAGCAGGACCATCGCCTGTTGCTGCTCGACGAGCGCACGATCATCGCCCGGGAACTGCATGACTCCCTCGCCCAGGCCCTGTCGTACATGAAGCTGCAAGTCAGCCGCATGCAGACGCTGATGCGTCGCGGCGAACCGGTGCAGACCCTGGAGGCTGTCACTGGCGAGCTGCGCGAGGGCCTCAATAACGCCTATCGCCAGTTGCGGGAGTTGCTGACCACCTTTCGCTTGCAGATTCGCGACGACGGGCTGGTCCAGGAGCTCAAGGACACTGCCGAGGAATTCTCCAGCCGGGGCGATTTCACAGTCCACCTGTTCATCGACACCCTGGCCTTCGAGTTGGCGGCCAGCGAGCAGATCCACGTCTTGCAGATCACCCGCGAGGCGCTGTCCAACTGCCTGCGCCACGCCCACGCCGAAAACGCCTGGCTCGAACTGCGCCAGGACGGCGAAACCGTGAGGCTGTCCATCGAAGACGATGGCCGTGGCTTCAGTGGCGAAGTCGACCAACGCGAACACCACGGCCTGAACATCATGAACGAACGCGCCCGCAGCCTGCGCGGCGAACTGCAAATTCTCTCCCGAACGCCCCAGGGCACCCGTATCCAGGTGTGCTTCCAACCGGAATTCCTGGGCCACCACCCCGAAGGCATCGCAACATGAACGCCCCCCTGCGTCACACCTTGCTGCTGGTCGACGACCATCCGATGATGCGCCGCGGCATCCGCCAGATGCTCGAACTCGAAGACGATCTGCAGATCGTCGGCGAGGCCAGCCACGGCGAAGAAGCCCTGGCACTGATCGAACCGCTCAAGCCCGACCTGGTGTTGCTGGACAACAACATGCCGCAGATGAATGGCATCGAGACCCTGCGCCGCCTGCGGGCCATGAACTACACCGGCAAGGTGCTGCTGTTCACCGTATCGGACGCCGAAGACGATATCCGCGACGCCCTGCGCCTGGACGCCAACGGCTACCTGCTCAAGGACATGGAACCCGAACTGCTGATCCAGTACATCCGCGACGCGCTCGGCGGCGCCCTGGTGATCAGTCCCGGCCTGACCCGCGTCATGGCCCAGGCCCTGCGCTCGCCGCCGCGCCAAGCCGACGTGGAATTGACCGAACGCGAGCGCCAGGTCCTCAGGACCATCGCCAGCGGCTACAGCAACAAGGTCATCGGCCACAAACTCGGCATCACCGAAGGCACGGTCAAGGTCCACGTCAAGAACCTGCTGCACAAGCTCGGCCTGCGCTCACGGGTCGAAGCGGCGGTGTGGGCGATGGAGCATTTGCGTGGGGCGGGCTGAACCGAGGTTGATGGATAGGCACCTCCCTCGCCACGGGAATTGCGTCGGCAGTGACACCCCATCCCTCTTCCGAGGTAAGCCTGCCGAGGCATAGGCCGGCGAGGCCCAGGGCCCTACCATGACGGCACGCGGAGGTACGCCATGCTGACCCACCCTTCCATCGTTCTACTGTTGCGCCGTCATCACCTGTTCAGCCAGTTGCCAGAACGGGTTTTCGAAGACGTGTGCAACTTGGCCGTACTCAAGCGGCTGCCCTGCAACAGCACGCTCATGCATCAGGGCGACCCGGCCAAGCGGTTCTTCCTGCTGGTCAGCGGCCAGATCAAATTGTTCCGTGTCACGGGCGAAGGCCAGGAAAACCTGGTGGAAATCATCCAGCCCGGCCAGACCTTTGCCGAGGCCCTGCTGTTCAGCCAGGCCCGTTGTTACCCGGTCAGCGCGTCGGCGATCAAGGACAGCGTGCTGGTGAGCATCGAAGGCACCCATTACCGCAAGGCCCTGGAGGACCAGCCCAAGG
Source organism: Pseudomonas marvdashtae (assembly GCF_014268655.2). Lineage (NCBI taxonomy): Bacteria > Pseudomonadati > Pseudomonadota > Gammaproteobacteria > Pseudomonadales > Pseudomonadaceae > Pseudomonas > Pseudomonas marvdashtae. The sequence continues at coordinate 2,585,468 of NZ_JABWQX020000001.1, read as the reverse complement.
TCTGCCTGGCAATCCTGGCCAGCATGAGCATCCACTTGCACCAACGCCTCAAGGACATCGACAACCTGACCCTGGCCAGCGCCAGCCGACGGGTCATCAATTTCCTGTTGCAGGAGCGCGACCCACGGGACGGCCAGGTGGTGCTGCAAGTGTCCAAGCGCCTGGTGGCCTCCAAGCTGGGCATCCAGCCGGAGACCTTTTCACGGATCCTCCATCGTCTGGTCGATGGCGGGTTGATTGCCATGGAGCGACGTAATATTCGCATTCTGGCTGAGGATGAACTGGTGGATTACCAGCAATAACTGGGCAGCCGGCCCTTTTTTTGAGGCCTAGACCCATGCCAACAGATGACCACCCAAAAACAATTGGTCGATCCAGAATCCCTGGTGCAGCAACACAATGAACCAGAACACCACCTGGAACGACACCTTGCGGGTCTTGTGGCGAAACAGCTGCTGGGCGAGCAGCGCGCCGGGCCAGCCGCCCGCCAGTTCCACGGCATGCAGCACGTTCTCCGGCGTGCGCCAGGCGTCGGAACGCGCCTTGCGCTTGTCGCTCCAGTACAACAAAAATGCCACCACACTGACGATGCCATAAGCGACCATCGGCACCCACGATTCGCCTTGCAGCCCGAGCAAGAGCGAGCCGGACAATGGCAAGGCGCAGAGCAACGCAAACACAGCCAGTTTCAATCGCAGGTTCTGCACGGGCCCGCCGGCTTGACGCGCGGCGCGCCTGCCTGAATCGTTCATGGCTTGACCGATGTCCAATCCACCCAGCCAAATTGCCAGGTCGCCAGGATCAACAGGCCGAACGCGATCCGATACCAGGCGAACACCGCGTAGCTGTGGCTGGCGATGAAGCGCAGCAACCCCTTGACCGCGATCATGGCAAAGATGAACGCCGTGACGAAGCCAATCGCGAACACCGGGAAGTCCGCCGGGACGAACAGTTCGCGGTATTTGTAGCCCGAATAAACCGCGGCACCGACCATGGTCGGCATCGCCAGGAAGAACGAAAACTCGGTAGCCGTCTTGCGCGACAGGCCGAACAGCAGGCCGCCGATGATGGTTGCCCCGGAGCGGGAAGTGCCGGGAATCATCGCGATGCACTGGGCCAGGCCGACTTTCAGGGCATCCTTCCATGTCATGTCGTCCACGGTTTCGGCGTGCACGCGGTGTTGGCGCTTCTCGGCCCAGAGCATCACGAAGCCACCCAGCACCAGCGCCGCGGCGACGGTGATCGGGTTGAACAGGTAATGGTGGATCCAGTCGGCAAGCAGTACGCCGAGTATCACGGCGGGGAAAAACGCGATCAGCAGATTGACGGTAAACCGGCGGGCGCTGGGCTGGGTCGGCAAGCCCAGCACCACCTCGAAGATCTTGCGCCGGAATTCCCAGACCACCGCCAGGATCGCCCCGAGCTGGATGATGATATTGAACGCCATCGAACGCTCGCCACCAAACTCCAGCAAGTCAGCGACAACGATCTGGTGCCCCGTGCTGGAAATCGGCAAGAACTCCGTCAGGCCCTCGACCACGCCAAGAATCAGTGCCGAAAAGGCAGTCCACAAATCCATTCATCCCCCAAAAAAGACCCGTTCGTTCGGGCCTTATCAATATTTAAGCGGTACGCAGGTGCACGCAGCGGCTGCACGATAACCGCGACCTTTCAAAAAAAACCAATGAAAAATCAGAACGGGCTCAGGTTTTGCGCTGCGGGGCCGAAATCCTATCAGACAAGCCCTGCTAACGCTGCCGCGTCATGACCCAGGTCAACCATGTCCAGGCGCCGAGCGTTAGAGTGCCGTCGTCGATAATGACAAGAATAAGAAACCGGAGTGACAGCGTATGAATAGCTTGCGCAGTGTATCGATCAGCCGACGCTTGTGGCTCATCCTGATCGTGTCCATCGTGATGTTGTTCACGCTGGGCGCGTTCATGCTCAAGCAGATCCACACGGATCTGTATCAGGCCAAGTATGAGAAAACCGAGCACGTGGTCCAGACCGCCAGTGGCGTGTTGACCTATTACCATGGGCTGGAAACCGCCGGCACCCTGACCCGCGAGGCGGCACAGAAGCAAGCCCTCAGCGCGGTGCGCGGCCTGCGTTATGACCAGAGCGACTACTTCTGGATCAACGACCTGACGCCAGTCATGGTCATGCACCCGACCAACCCGAAACTCGAAGGCCAGAACCTCTCGGCGATCCGTGACCCGAACGGTTATGCGCTGTTCAATGAAATGGTCGCCATCGCCAAGGCCAAGGGCGCCGGCATGATCAACTACCTCTGGCCGAAACCGGGTGCCGAAGCGCCGGTCGGCAAGACTTCCTACGTCAAATTGTTCGAGCCCTGGGGCTGGATCATCGGCTCGGGTGTCTACGTGGATGACGTGCAGGTCGAGTTCCAGTCCCAGTTGATCAAGGCCTCGTTGATCGGCCTGGCAATCACGCTGATCATGGGCCTGTTCCTGACCTTGATCGTGCGCAGCATCGTCCGGCCCCTACAGGAAACCGTAAACGCCATGGCCAACATCGCCAGCGGCGAGAGCGACCTGACCCGCACCCTCGACACTCACGGCCAGGACGAAGTCACCCAACTGGCGCGGCACTTCAATGCCTTTACCGCCAAGTTGCGCCAAGTGGTGAGCCAGTTGCAGGTTTCGGCCAGTGAATTGGGGCAATCGTCCAACGAACTGGGCAACGACGCCGCGCAAGCCCAGCAGCGCAGCCAACAACAGTCGCAACAAATGGAACTGGTGGCGACCGCCATCAACGAAGTGACCTACGGCGTGCAGGACGTGGCGAAAAACGCCGAACACGCCGCCAGCGAAATGCGCGACGCCGAATCCCAGGCCCAGCAAGGCCAGGTCAATATCGATGGCAGCTTGCAGCAGATCGACCGCCTCTCCCAGACCATCGATCAGGCGGTGGAAGTGATCCGCACCCTGGCCAGCGAAAGCACCCAGATCGGCAGCGTGCTGGAAGTGATCCGCTCGATTGCCGAGCAGACCAACCTGTTGGCGCTCAACGCGGCCATCGAAGCCGCTCGTGCCGGTGAACAGGGCCGCGGGTTTGCCGTGGTGGCCGATGAAGTGCGCCTGCTGGCCCAGCGCACACAAAAATCCACCGCCGAAATCCAGGCCATGATCGAACGCCTGCAAAATCACTCCGAAGCCGCCGTGAAAGTCATCAGTGACAGCAGCCGCGCCTCGCAACTGACCATCGAGCAGGCCGGCCTTGCGGGCGCGAGCCTTAACGCCATCGGCCAGGCCCTGCGCAACCTCAACAGCCTGAACGCCTCCATCGCCAGTGCCACCCTGCAACAGGCCCACGTCGTGGAAGACATCAACCAGAACGTCACCCAAGCCGCCGGCCTGTCCCACAGCACCGCGATGGCGGCGGAACAGTCAAGCCTGGCCAGCGCGCGCCTAAAAGGGCTGAGCGAACAGCTCAACGGGCTGCTCAAGCAGTTTCGGGTCTAAGGACTATTTGGGCCCGCATTGATCAGAAGCGGAACGCGGAGCGCCCCTGGCGACATTCCCACGCAGGAGCGTGGGAACGATCGTAATCCCTTGCTCGCCATAGCGGCAGCCCATTCAACATTGGTATTGGAGCTGTCCGCGCCATTACGTTTACAATCCCCGCCCTCTCCGACTTCCCCAAGGAACAACCATGTCCGGGCTTGAACTGTTTGCCGCGGCCCTCGGCGTGATCGCTGTCTGGTTGACCGTCAAGCAGAATCCCTGGTGCTGGCCGATCGGCCTGGTCATGGTGCTGCTGTACAGCTGGATTTTCTTCGAGGTGAAGTTGTACTCCGACATGCTGTTGCAAGGGGTCTATGCCGTGCTGCAACTGTACGGCTGGTGGCAGTGGACCCGCGCTGGCGGCAACCATCACGGGCGGCAGGTGACGCGCCTCGGCGGACCCTCGGTGTTGCTCGGCCTGGCCATCGGTGCGGCGGGCAGCTTGCTGCTGGGGGGCGCCATGGCGCACTGGACCGATGCCGCCCAACCCTGGCTCGACGCGGCGCTCACCGGTTTCAGCCTGGTCGCCCAATGGTGGATGGCGCGCAAACGCGTGCAGTGCTGGCCGCTGTGGATCGTCCTGGATGTGATTTTTGTCGGCCTGTTCATCTACAAGGGCCTGCACCTTACCGCCGCGCTCTATGCCCTGTTCACCCTGCTGGCCGTGCAAGGCTGGCGGGAATGGCGCGCCGACCCGGCACTGCGCACATGAAAGTGGTGGTGCTGACCGGCCCGGAATCCAGCGGCAAGAGTTGGTTGGCGGGGCAGTTGGAGGCGCACTTCGGTGGCGTGCGGGTGGATGAGTACGTGCGCCATTTCATGCAACGAACCCAGCGTGATACCTGCCTGGCCGACATCACCGACATCGCCACCGGGCAACTGGCCTGGGAAGACTCGGCCCGCGCCCGGCAGCCGGCATTGCTGATCCTCGACACCCACCTGCTGAGCAATATTCTCTGGAGCCAGACCCTCTTTGGCGACTGCCCGGACTGGCTCGAACCGGCCTTGCTGGCGCGCCAATACGACCTGCACCTGCTGCTCAGCCCCGAGCAGGTCGAATGGGTCGGCGATGGCCTGCGCTGCCAGCCAGCGCTGACGGAACGGCTGGCGTTTTTCGAGGCGATAGAGCACTGGCTGATGCGCCATCGGCAAGCGTTCCTCAAAGTCGAGGGCGACTGGGCGCAGCGACGCGAGCAGGTGTTTGCAGCGGTGTCGCAGCTCCTCCAGGCTCGATGATGTTTCATCCCTGAAACATCACGACTGCCTCAAACCCGGATCCAGGGCCACCTCGCGGCGTTCCAGCCCTGACTGTCAAGTCACTGAAACACCCTGCCCCAGGGCTCAAATCATAGCCAAACGACAGCAGATGGCCCTTTGCAGCCCATGAGCCTGTCTCAACGATGAAACAGGTTTCGCGATGGAAACCTTACCCATCAGCCAAGCCATTGAATCCATTGGTTTTCCAGAATCCGGCACAACACCTGCTCTTTCCCTTCGCAACGCTGACTAGGGCCAGCGTCCAGTGAAGAAGGAAATGATGTCATGGGGACTTTCAACAGAAGCTTGACCTGTCTGTTAGTGATTGGCTGCGCCGCCGGTGCGACGCTCAGCTTACCGGTGCAGGCCGAGGGCAACGGCGTCATCGTACTCGACCGCGACGTGCAACCGGTTCATATCGGGCGTAACGGCGGTAAAGACCCCTACCCGACCACCGTCAATGCCAATCCATCCGATCGAATCAACCAGGCGACTGCCAGCACCGAGCTGAGCGATGGCGATTTCGCCGGGGTCGCCAGCGGTTCGACGATCCGCAACACCGTCAATCCGAATACCGGTGTGCAAGGCCTCAATGTCGTGACCAACCCCAACGGCATGCCCGGCATGAATGCCGGTCATGGTGGCGGAAGCGGCGGCGCGATCTCGGGCACCATCAATCGCTCGCTGAGTTCCGGCCTGGCCCCATTGGGTCGGCTGGCGGGAGGTCAGTGAGATGAATCCGACCTGGCTCGCGATCGCCCTGCTCGGCTCATCCACCGTGCTCGCCGATCCCGGCGTGGCGGTCACCAGCCATGCCGACCTGCAGAATTCCGGTGGCCGCTATACCGGCAATTTCAACGTCAACCAGGCCGCTGGTGACCAGATCCAGCAGACCAATACCCGCGCCATCGCCATCGGCACCAGCGCCCAGGCCACCACTGTCGTGCGCCAACGCCTCGACACGGCGGCCAGCCGGTCGATGAACGCAAGCGCGCGCATCGGCGGCACCTCCTTCAGCAACGGTAACGGTGTGCTGGGTGTCAACCAGTCCGCCGGGGCCAACAACCAGATGGCCAATGTCATGCGGGTAGGCATCAGTGCCGGTCCGCAAGGCATGGACGACAGCGCCCTTTCCCAACAGAACGTGGCGCTGGTACCGAACTCAGGAGCAACTGACACCCCAACCGGCAGTCGCCAGGTCGCCATCGGCGACCAGGCCTTCACCGGCAGCCGAGGGGTGATCCAGGTGAACCAGAGTGCCGGGGTGGGCAACCGCATGGCTAACACCCTGAGCATCCGGGTCGCTGACTGACCCGGCGCAGCACATAAGAAAGTACTGACACTTAACCAACGACACGCAAGGAGAAACACCATGAAACCTACAATGGCGCTCAAACCATTGGTTTTCGCTCTCGCCGCTGTCATGGCAATGGCTGCACAGGCTGGAGGAAACGGCAACGGTCATGGCAATGGCCATGGCCATGGCCATGGCAACCAGGGTCCCAAGGGGCCGACGCTGGAACAATTGCTCTCTATCAGTGCCGGCGCTGGGGCTACGGTGCTGGATGAGCAAAACAGCGACGGCAACGTCGTGACCAACCAGGCAACCCGCAACACCGCCGAAGCCACTGACTCGCTCAATGGCAGCAACGGCAACATGGGCGCCAACATCGCCGCCGGTGACGGCAACCAGCAAGACAACGCCGCCGCATTGGCCACCGCCGATGAAAGCTTCATCTTTGGCTCGGCAGTCGCGGCTTCTAGCGCCACGCAGGTCAATAACAACAACTACGTGAAGAACAACTCCACGCAAAACAACGCTTCTCTCACCAATGCAGGCAACGACGGCTCCGGCAACATCGGCATCAACGTGACCGCCGGCAATTTCAACCAGCAGAAAAACAACCTGGCCATCGCTGTATCGGGCGGCCGTGTCGCCCAGGCTTCTGCCGCGGCTGACCAGTCCTCCACCGGCCTGGTTGTCGACAACAAAGGCGTGAAGACCGATAAGGTCGTTACGCTTACCAACAGCTACGAGGCTTCCGGCACTTTCAAGGCCAAAGGCAACGGTACCGTCGAAGACGACGGTGGCTGGGGCAACAAAGGCGGCTACGGTGGTGGTCACGATGACGACAAGTTCAAGTTCTCCGCCGTGGGGACCTTCGAACTGGCCGGCAGCAACACCCAGCAAGTGCTGACGCGCGACGGCTGGAAAAACCCTGTCTATAACAACGCCACCATGACCAACTCCATGAATGGCTTCTCCGGTAACGGCGGCGCCAACGTGTCGGCGGGCGTGGGCAACCAGCAGAGCAATTCGCTGTCCATTGCGGCCGGCTGCAAGGCCTGCATGTAAGCGCGCACGAAACGAAGCCCCGGCAACGGGGCTTCATTTCCTGGGTTTATCCAAGGCGTATCGATCATGCGTGCGACAGCCCTTTGCCTGTGCATTTGCTTTGCCTGCGCGACCGAAGCCGCGCAGATGCCTGTCGCTGCCCTGCCTGGCGGCATGCTGGTCTACAAACCGGTGCAAAGCGTGCGCGAACGCAAGTTCAGCGACATCGTCGAGCAGAAAACCGATTTCAGTTGCGGTGCCGCCGCACTGGCCACCGTATTGCGCCAGGCCTACTGGCTTGACGTCGATGAAGAGCACGTCATCAAGGGCATGCTGGTAAATGCCGACCAAGACCTGGTCCGCACCCAGGGTTTTTCCATGCTGGACATGAAGCGCTACGTGGAAACCATCGGCATGCGCGCTCGAGGCTATCGGATACCGCCGGAAAAACTCGCCGCGGTGACGATCCCGGTCGTGGTCCTGATGGAGATACGCGGCTACAAGCATTTCGTGGTGCTGCAGCGGGCCGACAAGCAATGGGTCTACATCGCTGACCCGGTGCTGGGGCACAAACGCTACGCCCATGATGAGTTCATCAAGGGCTGGAACGGCATCGTCTTTGCCATCGTCGGCCCCGGTTACGACAAGACCAACGCCTTGCGCAGCCCACCGCAACCGCTGACGGCGCGTAACAAGCTGGACGGTTTCAACCCGGTCAAGGACGCGGAACTGATGGATTTCGGCTTCATCCAGAGCGACTTTTTCTAATCGCCGAACAACTGCCAATAAAAATACAAAAGGAGCAGGATGCTCCGGGAGCAACACATGAAAAGCTCATACTGGCTCACGCTGGCCTGCCTGGCCGCAACGACGTCGGGTCTTGCCCACGCCGGTTTCAAACCCATCGAAGTCAAGGACCAGGAGCTCGCCGAGCTGCGCGGTCGTTACGTCATGCCCGGACGGGTGATCAGCTTTGGCATCGTCATGACCAGCACTTGGCGCAACGCCAGTGGCGACTTGATCGGCGCCTCCAGTGCCATGCAGATCCAGGCCTCCACGGTCAAACCCGAGTTCTATGTCTCCACCATCAAACAGACCGGTAACGGCAGCGCCCCGCAGCAGGGCAATGGCACGATTACCGGCGGTGCCGGCCTTGGCTCAGGCCAGGGTGTGACCCAGAGCGTGCGCGCCGCGGGCGACGGTAATACCGCTTACAACAACGTCAGCATCAACGTGAAGGAAAGCAGCCAGGCACCTGCGTTGGCGCCCTCCCAAGGCCAACTGCTTGGCAAAGGCCAGACCATCAGCGGCAGCAACGCCGCCGGCAGTGTCGCGGTCACGGCCACAGGCAGCGGCGTGCAGATGGCGATCCAGGCCAGCCACAACCAGGGCGGCACACTGCACCAGGTGGCCCAAGGCGGCTTGCTGCAAAACACTCGCCTGCTGGGCAACAGCAACCTGGTCAACAACATGACCCAGCTCAACGTGGTGCTGAACAGCAACGGCCCCAGCGCCGGAGCGTTGGACTGCAACCTCACGCAACTGCGCGGGCTTCGCAACCTCGGATATTGATCTACGCTGATCTCCGATCATTGAGCAAATAGGGACGGCATATTTCATGTATCGATCCGTATCGTTGCGCGCTGTGATGTGTTTGACCTCGATGTTCCCGGCAACCGTGTTGCAAGCGGCACCGGACGCGGACATCGAAGCCTTGAAACAAGAACTTCTCGAGCTCAGGCAACGCTACGAGGTCCAGCAAAAAGCCCTGGCGGTACTCGAACAACGGGTCCGCCAGGTAGAAGATCAACCCGCCGCACCGCCGCCCAAGCGCCTGGCCAAGTCCCCGGCCGACATGAAGGGCAACCAGGGCGTGGCCGGCAGCGGCACCGCAACGGCCGGCGGCAGCGGCTACGGGCAATCGCTCGCCGACGACTCGCAACCGGCGCAGAGCGTCTCCAACCTCTACGACGAGGCCAGCGGCTTTTTCGGCGGCGGCAAGTTCAGCTTCGAAACCGGCGTGACCTACTCACGCTATGACACCCGGCAGTTGATCCTCAACGGCTTCCTGGCGCTGGATTCGATTTTCCTGGGCAACATCAATCTCGACCGGATCAAGGCCGACACCTGGACGCTGGACCTGACCGGCCGCTACAACTTCGACAACCGCTGGCAGTTCGACCTCAACGTGCCGGTGATCTACCGCGAATCCACGTACCAGTCCGGTGGCGCGAACAACGGCGCGGCCGGCGTCACCAGCGAAGAAACCGTGACCCGCGACCCCACCATCGGCGACGTCAATTTCGGCATCGCCTACAAGTTCATGGATGAATCGATCAACTCCCCCGATGCGGTGTTGACCCTGCGGGTCAAGGCCCCCACCGGCAAGGACCCGTTCGGCATCAAGCTGCGCCAGTCCCAGGTCAATACCAACCTGTTCGTGCCTGAAGACCTGCCCACCGGCAACGGCGTCTGGTCGATCACACCCGGGATTTCCCTGGTCAAGACCTTTGATCCGGCGGTGCTGTTCGGCAGCCTTTCCTACACCCATAACCTGGAAGAATCCTTCGACGACATCAGCTCCACGGTCAACCAGGAAGTGCCGGGCAAGGTGCGGATCGGCGACAGCTTCCAGATCGGCGCGGGCATTGCGTTTGCCTTGAACGAAAAGATGAGCATGTCGTTCTCGGTCTCTGACCTGATCCAGAAAAAAAGCAAGCTCAAGCAGGACGGTGGGGATTGGGAATCGGTGGTGTCCAGCGACGCCAATGCCGGCTACTTCAACATCGGCATGACCGTGGCCGCCAGCGACAACCTGACCATCGTGCCCAACCTGTCCATCGGGCTGACCGACGATGCGCCGGACTTCACCTTCAGCCTGAAATTTCCGTATTACTTCTAACGCGGCGGATGATCTTGCAAAAAAACCTTGTGGGGCCGGCAAGCGCGCTGCCACAAGGTTTGATTGAACGCTCTAGCGGATCTGATGCTTGTGCAACAACCGATAAAAAGTCGGTCGTGACACGCCTAGCACCTTGGCCGCCACACTCAAGTTGTCGCTGTGGCGGTTGAGCACATCGCTCAGCGCCTGGCGCTCGGCGCGGGTCTTGTAGTCTTCCAGTGTGCCCATCGGGGCCGTCACGCCTTGACGGCTGGCCAGGCCCAGGTCCCGGGCTTCGATCTGCCGCCCCTCCGCCAGCACCAGGCCGCGTCGAACTCGGTTGGCCAGCTCTCGCACATTGCCGGGCCAGTCGTGCATGCCCATCGCCACCAACGCATCTTCGCTGAAGCTGCGAGAACGGCGACCGGTTTCATGGCTGTAGAAATGCGAAAAATGGCTGGCCAGCATCGCCAGGTCGCCATGGCGTTCACGCAATGGCGCCATGACCACTTGCAGGACGTTCAAGCGATAGTACAAATCCTCGCGAAAACGCCTGTGCTCGATCGCAGCTTCCAGATCCACATGAGTCGCGGCCAGTATGCGCACGTCGACCGGAATAGGCTGGCTGCCGCCGACTCGCTCAATATGTTTTTCCTGGAGGAAACGCAGCAGATTGGCTTGCAGCTCCAGCGGCAGATCGCCGACTTCGTCGAGAAACAGCGTGCCGCCATGAGCTGCTTCGATTCGCCCGATCTTGCGCTGGTGGGCGCCGGTGAAAGCACCCTTCTCGTGGCCAAACAATTCAGACTGGATCAGGTGCTCGGGGATCGCTCCGCAATTGATCGCAATGAACGGCTTGTTACGCCGATGGGACTGGCGATGCAACGTGTGGGCGACCAGTTCCTTGCCGGTGCCGCTTTCACCACGAATCAATACCGGTGATTCGGCGGGCGCCAGCTTGGCCAATAACTTTCGCAGTTCGCGGATGGGTTTGCTGTCGCCCAGCAGTTCGTGTTCAGGCTCATCAATGTGAATCGAGCCCTGCCCCCGCAGGCGCGCCATGCCGAATGCGCGGCCCAGCGTCACCTGGACCCGAGACACGTCGAACGGCAAGGTATGGAAATCGAAAAACCACTCGCAGACAAAATCGCCGACATTCTTCAGGCGCAGCACTTCCTGGTTGAGCACGGCGATCCATTCGGTGCCGCTGCGGCTGATCAGTTCCTTGACCGCTTCGGGTCGCTCCAGATGTGCCGGTTGCAAGCGCAACAGGCCGACGTCGCATGTCCGGTCCGCGGCATGCTCAAGGGTGCAACTCTCGACGTCCCAGCCCACCGTCCGCAGACCGGGCAATAAGCGATGACAATCATCGCAGGGATCAACCACGAGCAGACGACGTGACGTACTGGCTTCGATCATGACTGATCCTTGGCGCCAAAAATAAGAAATATGAGTAGAAACAGGCGTTTGGCAAACCTGCATGTAACAGTAGCAAGAAGTTGACGGCGGCTTGTATCAATTGATTATTGAAGAGCGCTGAAAGTGGTTATAAGGCGGGGTTTCGTTAGTTGCCGCTTACTTGAATCTTTCAGGAAGCTTTCAAACAAAAGCGCAAAACCCAGGTCTGAAAGAAAATCGAAATTTATTTGTAGATTGTGTGACCTGTGCCCCGGTTCGGGGCATCAGTACAAGTAACCAGCCGCACGGTACGCCCAACCGACGGCACATCATTTGAATGGGCACTTTTGAGAGATAACGCCATGAACGCCCCGCTCCGTATCAACGAAGCTCTTTTGATTGCCGACCGCGCATTCCGTCCTTTCCAATGCGTGGCCTGGGCTCCACAAGACGGTAACGGCGAACTGAGCCTGACCGTCATCGACCGCACCAATACGCACATTGGTCGCACCCAGATTCCAAGCAGCGCCTACACCGACCCGGCCCAACTGGCCGACCTGTTGAAACAGGCGCGCGCTGAATTGAGCCAGGAGGGTTACAAACTGCAATCCTGGTCCATGCCTGAATAAACACTTCCTGCCAGCCGGTAATGATTTGCCGGCTTGGTACTGGATTGAAAAGCCACTGTTTCGGCACGAATTGTCCTCACAACTGAAGAGCTGACAGTTGTGCATTATCAGATTCGCGGATTGAATGTCTGGCGTCATGCAATCACCTCCCTCTTCGGGACGGTCGATGCGCAAGGAGAGGCCTGCATGTTCGATCAATCCGCACTCATGCTTGCGACACCCGCGACCTATCCCGGTCAACTCGATTCAGGCTTTGCCGACGCCGGCAAAGCCTGGGTTCGTTTCGCCGACGACACTTCAAGCCTCACCACCGGACTGACCATTGACCAGGCTGGCCGGATCTTGCTCGCAGCCCGCGTCAATACGCCCCAGGGTTGCCGCTTCGGCCTGACGCGACTCACTGCTGACGGCTCGATCGACACGAGCTTTGCGGCCCACGGCTATATCGTCGGGTCGTTTGAAAAGGGTTGCGAAGCCACAGCGGGCAAAGTCATTGAACTGCCCGACGGAAATATCCTGTTGTCGGGCCTGCACTACGAAGAGACCAACCATACCCTTCCCGCCCTGGCATTGTTCGACCCGCATGGCCGTGCCGTCCCAGGCTTCGGCGAGGCCGGGAAACAGGTCGTCCGGCTGTGCGGCAATCTTTCCCAAGGGTTGCGTGATCCCTGGCTGCCGCCCGGCGTGCCTGGGATGGAGGCTTGCGACATCCGAGTGCAGGCCGATGGCGGGATACTCTTGCTGGCCAACCACCATTTCCAGATGTCCGATCATGTCGGGGTGCTGATCCGCCTATTGCCCGACGGCTCGCTGGACAGCTCGTTCAACAGTCGCGGTTTCGTGATGGTCCGGCGGCTGCTGAAGAATACCTGGTTGGGCTGCCTGAACCTGCAAGCAGACGGCAGCGTCATCGCAGGGGGTGTCATCGACTTGCCCCAGCGCGGATTGGTGGTGCGCTACGATTCCACCGGCAAGCTCGATGACAGCTTTGCTGAGGACGGCTTCCTGTCCATCGGGGCCCAGGGCCGCAGCGTAATGATCAGCCAAGTCGTCCAGCACGGGAACGGTGATTTGCAGGCGTTCGGCAGCAGCCGAGACCCGATGCATTGCCTGTCGCTGAAGATTCGACAGGATGGCCAACCGGCCCATGGGGCCAACGAGGACCCGTGCCGCCTCTTGGCGTTTGGCAACACTGCCAGTCAATGGATGGCAGCCCAGATCCAGCCGGACGCAAAGGTACTGACCGCCGGTGCAACCATCGGGGGTATCGAGGCCGATTTCGTCCTGGCCCGACATCTGTCGGACGGCCATCTCGACCCGAATTTTGGCCAGGGCCAGGGCTGGGTCCGCACTCGGCTCGGCTACAGTCTCGATACCGCTACGTCCGTGGCCGCACAAGCCGATGGGAAAATACTGGTAGGCGGTTACTCGTTGCATGGCAGCCCAAAGGCCGTCGTGATGCGATATTGGGCCTAAGCACCGCCTCCAATTTCCGGCCCGCCATCAGGCGGGCATTACTCATGCCTTCGAAGAGGCGAAGAAACGCAGCACCAGGATGCCTGCGAGTGCAGCCAGGGTAGAACCGGCCAATACGCCAACCTTGACCTCATCAATGAGCAGCTGGGAGCCTGGGAACGCCAGGTTTCCTATAAACAAGCTCATCGTGAACCCGATCCCGCACAACAACGCCACCCCATATACCTGCCGCCACGAACTGTGGGTCGGCATTTGCGCCAGCCCGCTCTTGATCGCCACCAGCGCGAAGGTGAAGACACCTATCTGCTTACCCAGCAACAGTCCTGCAGCGACGCCCAATGGCACGGGATCAAGCAGGCTGCTCAAAGACACGCCGGCCAGAGAAACGCCCGCATTGGCAAAGCCAAAAATGGGCATCACGACGAAAGCAACCCACGGCGATAACCGCCGCTCAAGCCTGAGCGACGGAGACTTCGCTTCATCGGCGTCTTTGTTCAGCGGGATGCAAAAGGCAAGTGCGACACCCGCCAGCGTGGCGTGTACGCCAGATTTGAGCACCAGCACCCACAGCACCGCCCCTAGCACCAGATAGGGCAACAGCCGGATGACCCCGGCCTTGTTCATGATCAGCAGCACGGCGATCACCGCGGCGGATGCCGCAAGCATGGTCACATCCAGGCCGGCGCTATAGAAGACGGCGATGATGGCGACCGCGCCCAGGTCATCCAGAATGGCGAGGGCGGAGAGAAAGACCTTCAGGGACATTGGCACTCGGTTGCCCAACAGCGAGAGCACGCCTAGCGCAAACGCGATGTCGGTGGCGGCCGGGATGGCCCAACCCGCCAACGTTTCAGCAGAACTCCTGTTGACCCAGGCGTAGATAAGGGCAGGCACAATCATGCCCCCCAGCGCTGCGAAACCCGGCAGCGCTCTCTGGCTCCATTTGGCCAGCTCCCCAACCTGCATCTCGCGCTTGATTTCGAGGCCTACCAGAAGAAAGAACACTGCCATCAACGCATCATTGACCCAATGCTCGACGGACATGCCCAGAAAAGAAGCATGCAGTGCTTTGGTATAACTTGCGAACAGCGGGCTGTTAGCCACGATCAGCGCGGCGAGCGCCGAAAGCATGAGCACGATGCCGCCTGAGGATTCCGATTGCATGAAGCGTTCGAGTGGCGTGGCCGCGCGCGAATCACCGCCCTGAGTTGAGCTGTTCCCCATTATTTCCTCCTGTTGTCCGATCAGCACCGGATTCTACCCAATACTCAGGCGTGCCGGGCAGTTGTCTTACAACTTCATGGAAACAAAATCAGGGCAGGTAAAAACGGGCGTGGCGGCTGGAATGACGTCCCATGGGTGGAACGAGCCTGCACGCTCCTCCCATGGAGACCTGTGACGTTATTTGGGCAGGATGTACCGTTCGATCGCCAATGCCGCGCCATCCTCGGTGTTGGCTGCGGTAATCACGTCAGCCTGGCGCTTGATCGCCTCCTCCGCCTGACCCATCGCAATCGAGAAGCCCGCCCGGTGGAACATCGCCGGGTCGTTGCCGCCGTCCCCCATCGCAGCCGTCTGTTCCAGCGGCACGCCCAGGAAGTCAGCCAGGGTCGACAAGGCTTGCCCTTTGTTGGCCTTCATGGCTGTCACGTCGAGATAGATCGGTTGTGAACGGGACACTTGGGCCTGGCCCTTGAGCAGCGGATGCAGCCGCGCCTCGAGTTCCACCAGCAGATCGGTGTTGGCGCTGGTCGCGACGATCTTGTCGATGCGCTCCAGGTAAGGCTCGAAGCTCTGCACTTCCACGGGCGGATAACCTAGCCCACGCGTTTCCACTGGCACCATGGGGCCGTTGGCATCGCGTACCAACCAATCGCCGTCGGCAAATACCCATACCTCGATACCCGGCTGATCGGCGTACAGGGCCAGCGTGCTCAGTGCCGCCTCGGGTGGCAGATAGTGCACGGCGAGAAAACTGCCGTCCGGATGCACCAGCGTGCCGCCGTTGAAGGCTGCGGTCGGCAAATCGACGCCCAGGGTTTCGATCTGCTGCAACATGGCCCGGGGCGGACGCCCGGTGGCCAGGCTGAACAGCACACCAGCCTCGCGTAATGAGCGGACCGCTTCGACGGTGCGCTGGTTCAGGCTGTGGTCGGGCAGCAGCAGCGTGCCGTCCATGTCGCTGAGCAAAAAACGGATGGGGTGTTTCGGCTGGCCACTCATCCGAGGCCATGCCAGACGCGACCGTCGCGAGTCAGCAGATCGTGGGCGGCGGTCGGACCGTCTTCCCCGGCCTGGTACGGCTGGACAGCGGCGTCCTCACGCCAGGCATCGAGGAACGGCTGCACCGCACGCCAGCCGTTCTCAATATTGTCGGCACGCTGGAACAGCGTCTGGTCGCCCGTCAGGCAATCGTAGATCAAGGTCTCGTAACCCGTTGACGGCTGCATTTCAAAGAAGTCCTTATAGGCAAAGCCCAACTCGATATTGGCCATGTCGAGTGCCGGCCCTGGCCGTTTGGCCAGCAGGTCGAACCACATGCCTTCGTTGGGCTGAATCTGGATTCTCAAGTACGTGGGTTGCAATTCGTCGACTTCGGTGTCGCGAAACTGCGCATAAGGCGCCGGTTTGAAGCAGATGACGATTTCGGTGTCGCGCACGCTCATGCGCTTGCCGGTGCGCAGGTAGAACGGCACGCCTACCCAGCGCCAGTTATCGATCATGACCTTAAGGGCGACGTAGGTTTCGGTGTTGCTATCGGGCGCTACGTTGGTTTCCTCCCGGTAACCACTGACAGACTGGCCATTTACCTGGCCTGCGGTGTACTGGCCACGCACCGAGTTGGCCCGGGCCTGCTCCACCGACCAGGGCCGGATCGCCCCCACCACCTTGGCCTTCTCGCCACGCACGGCATCGGCGCCGAACGCGGCCGGCGGCTCCATCGCCACCATCGCCAGCAACTGGAACAAATGGTTAGGGACCATGTCCCGCAGCGCGCCGGTGTGCTCGTAGAAACTGCCCCGGGTCTCCACGCCGACCGTTTCGGCAGCGGTAATCTGTACGTGGTCGATGTAGTGGTTGTTCCAGAACGCCTCGAACAGGCTGTTGGAGAAGCGGCTGACGAGAATGTTCTGTACCGTCTCCTTGCCCAGGTAATGGTCGATCCGATAGATCTGTTTCTCGCTCATGACCTTGAGCAGGCAGGCATTGAGCGCCTCGGCGGTTTGCAGGTCGGAGCCGAACGGCTTCTCGATCACCACACGCCGGAACGCCTCATCCTGCTCCTGAAGCAGCCCGGCCGCGCCGAGGCGACGAACCACTTCACTGAAAAAACGTGGCGCGGTCGCCAGGTAGAAGACCGCATTGCCGGTGCCGCTGGCGGCGATTTTCGCCGCCAGCGCTTGGTAGGTGCTGTCATCGAGAAAATCACCCTGGACATAACTGATGCCCCGGGCCAGCTTGGACCACAGCGCCGGATCGAGTGCGCGGTCGGCATCGCCGCCCTTGCTCGCCGCTTCGTTACGGATGAAATCCTCGAGTTTTTTTGCAAAGTCCACATCGCTGATAGCGTTGTGGTCGACACCGACGATCTGCAGGCCATCACCCAACAGCCCGTCACGACTGAGGTGGTAAAGCGCCGGCATCAGCAGGCGCTTGACCAAGTCACCATGGGCACCGAACAGGAACAGCGTGGTCGGTGGCGCGGGTTCTGCCTTGGATTTCCTGCCGATCGAGGTCATTTTTTCGGCGTCTCCACATGGCCGCCGAAGCCGAAACGCATGGCTGAGAGCATCTTGTCACCATAGGTGGCTTGCTGGCGGGAGCGGAAACGCGCGAACAGCGAACTGGACAGTACCGGCACCGGCACCGCTTGCTCGATGGCGGCTTCGATGGTCCAACGCCCTTCACCGCTGTCGGCGACTTCACCGGAAAACCCGTCCAGCTTCGGATCACTGGCCAACGCGTCGGCGGTCAGGTCCAGCAGCCAGGACGACACCACGCTGCCACGGCGCCAGACTTCGGCGATATCGGCCAGGTTCAGGTCGAAACGCTGCTCTGGCGGCAGGCTCTCGCTGGATTTGGTCTTGAGGATATCGAAGCCTTCGGCAAAGGCCTGCATCATTCCGTATTCGATGCCGTTGTGGATCATCTTGACGAAATGACCGGAACCGGCCGGGCCCGCATGGATGTAGCCACGTTCGGCGCGGTCGTCGTCGGACTTGCGGTCGCGGGTGCGTGGGATATCGCCCATGCCCGGCGCCAGGCTGGCGAACAACGGGTCCAGGCGCTTCACGACTTCGGCGTCACCGCCGATCATCATGCAATAGCCGCGCTCAAGGCCCCAGACGCCGCCGGAGGTGCCGACGTCGATGTAGCCCAAGCCTTGTTCCGAGAGCGCCTGGGCGCGACGGATGTCGTCCTTGTAGTACGTGTTGCCGCCATCGATGATGACGTCGCCCGGTTCCAGCAACTCGCTCAGCGCGGTGATGGTGTCTTCGGTGGGTGCGCCGGCGGGCAGCATGACCCAGACCGCTCGCGGTTTTTCCAGGCCGGCGACCAGCGCCGGCAAATCCGCGACGCCCGTTGCGCCTTCCTGGCTCAGGTTTTCGACAAAAGCGGCATTGCGGTCATACACGACGGTGGTGTGCCCATTGAGCATCAGGCGCCGCGCAATATTGCCGCCCATGCGGCCCAGTCCAATGATCCCGAGTTGCATGTGCTGATGCTCCCTACTACAAATAAAGGTGTGTCAAAGATGAAACGCAATCGACTAGTGGAGGTTAGTCCAGAGCATTGCCGCATAGTTTCCGGGTTAAATCGCCCGATCACAAAGGATAACGTTCAAAAACCGGCGGAAGACACGCCGACCATGAAAAATAAAAAAGTTCCATCAACGGGCAAAAGTATTCAGAATTGGTGCCGATAAAGAATTGTCGCCAAGAAACTGACGACATCTCTCTAGTTGATGTAGCCATTTGCGAGGTGAGCAATGGGCCCTGTCGTTACCGCACGTCCTCCTCAGACCCTTTACGTGACCATTCGTCGCGACGAATTACGCCTGCTGAAAGAAGAGCGTGATCTGCTGCTCGATGAAGTGGCGCAGCTGCGCATGCAGTTGCAACACGCACAACTCTCCTACCAGGGCCAGGCGTTGGCTCGCTGATCCAACGCCAGAGAGTTTTGGTACTTGAAGTGACGCCGGGCAAGCCGGTGTCACTGCCACGACGGCGTTCGGCCTGAAGATTTTTTGTAACCGGAAAACTCACAAAGTTTTCACACCCTCCCCGCAATACTCCCGCCCTTACAAATAGTTACGACGCTTGCCTGTGAGCATCAATCCGGTGCCAGCAGCTTCGTCGGTGAAGGCTGGAGCGCTTGATGAGTGTGTTCAAACGCAGCAAAACGACTGCGAAAGGTTTCGACTGGGCCGGGTTCGGCTGGCTGTTTTTGTTCTTCTGGTATTTTTCCGGCATCACCCAACTGCTTATCCTGTTAAGCGACACCTCCGGCTTCACCGGGTTTCGCCAAGCCTTCGTCATGAGTGCGGTGTGGCTGGCACCCTTGCTGCTGTTCCCCGCCCGCACCCGCCTGCTTGCCGCAGTGATTGGTGTCGTGCTGTGGGCCTGCTCCATGGCCAGCCTGGGCTATTTCTTCATTTACCAGCAGGAATTTTCCCAAAGCGTCATCTTCATCATGTTCGAGTCGAACGTGTCCGAAGCGGGCGAATACATGACCCAGTATTTTGCCTGGTGGATGGTGCCGGCGTTCCTGGCACATACCCTGGTTGGCTATTTCCTCTGGACGCGCCTGCGCCCGGTGTACCTGCCCCGGGGCCAGGCGATGGTCGCCGCCGCCCTGATCCTGGTCGCCGTGGTCGGTTATCCCCTGGTCAAGCAGACCCTGCGCACCGGCACGCTCGCCGGCGGCCTGGAGAAATTCGAGGACCGCATCGAGCCGGCCGTGCCATGGCAAATGCTGGTGGCGTATCGTCGTTACGGTGAACAGCTGGAAAACATGCAAGGCATGCTTCACAGCACCAGCAAGATCGCCCCGTTGCGCAACCTCAAGGACACCATGGCCGACCAGCCCGCAACCTTGGTGCTGGTCATCGGCGAGTCCACCAACCGCCAGCGCATGAGCGTGTACGGTTATCCGAGAGAAACCACGCCGGAGCTGGACAAGCTCAAGGACCAGTTATCGGTCTTCGACAACGTCATCACCCCGCGCCCCTACACCATTGAAGCGCTGCAGCAGGTGCTGACCTTCGCCGACGAGGAAAATCCGGACCTCTACCTGAGCACGCCGTCGCTGGTGAGCATGATGAAACAGGCTGGCTACAAGACCTTCTGGATCACCAACCAGCAGACCATGACCAAGCGCAACACCATGCTCACGACGTTTTCTCAACAAGCCGATGAGCAGGTCTACCTGAACAACAATCGCAACCAGAACGCCGCGCAATACGATGGCGACGTGATCGAGCCGTTCAGCAAGGCCCTGGCCGACACCGCGCCGCGCAAGCTGATCGTGGTGCACCTGCTCGGCACCCACATGAGCTATCAGTACCGCTATCCGCCGACGTTCAACAAATTCACCGACCGCCAGGGCGTACCCGCCGGGGTGCGCGACGATCAGGTCCCGACCTACAACAGCTATGACAACGCCGTGCTGTACAACGACTTCGTGGTGTCCAGCCTGATCAAGGACTACGCCAAGACCGACCCCAACGGCTTCCTGCTGTACCTGTCGGATCACGGCGAGGACGTTTTCGACTCGCCAGGGCACGGCACACTGGGGCGCAACGAAGGCAAGCCGACGGCGCCGATGTACACCATCCCGTTCATGGCCTGGGCCTCGCCCAAGTGGCGCGAAACCCATGACTGGAATTTCGCGGGCGATCTGTCACGCCCCTACAGCAGCTCGCACCTGATTCACACCTGGGCGGACATGGCAGGCTTGAACTTTGATGAGCTCGACCGCAGCAAAAGCCTGGTCAGCGATGCCTTCAAGCCCCGGCCGTTGCTGATCGGCAACCCTTACCAGAGCCAGCACAAGGCGCTGATCGATTTCAGCCTGATGCAGCCCAAGGGGCCGGCGGGCCAGGTTGTACAGAAATGAGCGTAGGCTCGTTCGTCCGCTATAGAGGCTTTATCCAGAACAGCATGCGGCCGTGGGCGGGGTCGAACATGCCCGCGGCGAAGCCGAACTTGGCGTAACTGGCCTGGGCCACGGCGTTGCCTTCCAGTACTTCCAGGGTGATCTTGCAGCACCCGCGCTGGCGGGCAATGTCTTCGACTTTCTGCAACATCTTCTGGCTCAACCCCAGCCCGCGAAACGCTGGCATCACGGCAACGTCATGGACGTTCACCAAGGGACGGCAGGCAAAGGTCGAGAACCCTTCGAAGCAGTTGACCAACCCCGCCGGTTCGCCGTTGACGAACGCCAGCACGCTGAAGGCGTGCGGCCGCTTGGCCAATTCTTCAGGCAGATGCGACAGCACCTCGGCCGGCAGCGAATGGCCGCCCCCCATCGGATCCTCGGCATAACCATTGAGCACATGGCAGATCGCTTCCGCGTGGATCGGGTTGGTGTAGCTGGCTTGCAGTACAAGGATGTCGTTGGCTTCTTCCATGATCTTGGATCTCGTTCGATAAGGCCGGCGGCTTGCCGTCGGCAGGGTTGAATTCAGGCGGGCTGGCCGAAACGCTGCAATTGCATTTCCTGGAGGCGACTGAGAGTACGGCGAAACGGAAATTGCAGATAGCCCTCGGTGTACAACTGGTCCATCGGCACCTGTGCCGACAGATACAACGGCACCTTGCGGTCGTAACACTCATCGACCAGGGCAATGAAACGCCGGACGCCATCGTCGTGAATCGACAGCTGCGGCAGTTCACGATCACCGGCCTCGACCCGCTCGACCCCGTCTTCGGTGCCGCGGGCAATACGCCCTTCCCGTTGCTCGGCGCTCAGGGCAGGCACATCACTGAGGAGGATGGCCCTGAAACGGTCACACAGGGCCATGAAATCCACGGCTGAAAACGGTTGGTCGCAAAGGTCCGGGTAACGGCTCCAGAGCACCGTGTCGCTGGCCTGGACTGGAACGACCTGTCGATGACCGACCTCGATCGCTTGGTTGCCGGACGTCTGCCCCGCGCTCAACTGGCCGAAGACATCGGCCAGCGGATCGGGTTGGCCCGGCTCGCGCACCCAATAGCGCTGCTGCAGGGTGCCGGGGTGCTGGCGGTGATCTTGCCAGCCGTTCACCGGCACCACCTGCATGTGCTGCTTGATGGCCGTGATGGTCGGCAGGAATCGCTCACGATTGTGCCCGCTGGCATAGAGTTCGTCCGGCGGCAGGTTGGACGTGCTGACCACCACCATGCCCAGCTCGAACATCACTTGGAAAAGACGGCCAAGGATAATCGCATCGCCGATGTCCGTGACGAACAGTTCGTCAAAGCACAGTACCCGAACTTCCTGGCTCAATTCACGGGCCAAGGCTTGCAGCGGGTCCGGGGTGCCGGTGAGCTGGAACGAGCGTTGGTGCACCCAGGCCATGAAGTGATGGAAGTGCTGTCTGCGAGCCGGAACCTTGAGGCTTTCGTAGAAACGATCCATGAGCCACGTCTTGCCCCGCCCGACCGGCCCCCACAGATAGACACCTTTGATCGACTTGCCGCCTTCATGCAACGCCTTGTGACATTGCTCCAGCGCCATGATCGCCAGTTCCTGGGCTTCGTCCTGGACGAAACCGTGATGTTCGATGGCATGCTGCCAAGCGCTCAAGGGGGAATTGAAAGTCATGCAGGCCAGGTCCGTAAAGCGAAGGTGGGGAGTATGCCATGGCCAGGATCCAGGAATATCCCCCAAAAACAGCGCTGCTCGCTACACAGAGATATCCAACCGACTGATTTTCCCCTGCTCATCGAGCCGGAAGGTATAGCGCAGCTCCAGCGGGCTGCCGGGAAAGGTGCCAGAGATCAGATTCTGCACCAGCACCTTCCCGGTCCGTTGCTGCACGCTGAGGACTTCGACCCGTGGCTGGAAACGTTGCGCGGTGTCTTCCATCCATTGGGCGATGGCCCGTGTGCCGACCTGATGGTTGCCTTCATCGAACACGCTGGCATTCTCCGCGAAAAAACGCGTCGCCGCCGAGCTGTCGCGGGCATTCGCGGCGGCAAGATAACCGGCGATGGCCGGGGCTAGGGAAGAGACGGAATGGGACATGTCATGGCTCCTTGTTGTATCGATCCGAAGCCATGCTAAAACAGCGTTGTGTCAGTTTTTGTCAGGAGTGAAGCGCCCGGTTTCATCGAGGTTCATCAGCGCAAGCCAGGCGCGCAACAAGTCGCTGCGCCTGCCGGGATAGCGCTCGCCCTGGGCAATGGCGCAGGCAATCCGGTCAGTGCGAAAGGTCCGATAGGCACCGCGCAACTCACACCAGGCCACCACCACCCGAGCCTCGTTGAAAAAACCCAGCGCCAGGGGCCAGATCAACCGTTGGCTCGGGGTCTTGTTGACGTCGGCGTAATCAATATGCAGCTTGGCTTGAGTGCGAATGGCCTGGCGGTAGACATTCAGTTCCACGGTGTTGCTCGGGTAGCCATAGCCCGGCGGACCGGGCAACACCGTGGGGTTGTGCAAGGCGTCGCGCAAGCCCGGAGCCAGCACCGCCTCGACTTTCGCCAAGGCATCGGCGGCGGCCTTGCCGAGCACTTCGTCGCCGCGTTGGTCGACGTAGCGCAAGCCCAGCACGATGGCCTCGATTTCGTCGGCGGTGAACATCAAGGGTGGCAGGAACAGGCCGCTGCGCAACACATAACCGATGCCCGCCTCGCCCTGGATCGGTGCGCCCAAGGCCGTGAGTTCGGCGATATCGCGATAGAGCGTGCGTTCGGACACCTTCAGCTCGGCCGCCAATGTCGCGGCAGTAACCGGGCATCGCTTGCCCCGCAAGACTTGCAGCAAAGTGAGCAGCCGAGTGGTTCGCGACACAATAAAAGGGTCCGCAGGGGAAAGTTGCAGCAGATTAGCAGACGCTGGTGTCAGAAACTGTCAGTAGAAAAAGCAAAGACCTCGCCACAAAATTTGCAAGTTTCCAAGGATATGCCTTGAGTTATGGTGCCAACACGTTTCTTACACGAGAGAGCATATTCATGCGCAGAATCCTCGGCTTTTCCCTCATCCTGATGCTGCTCGGCCTCAGCGCCTGCGCGCTCTTCCCCCACCGTGACCCGCTGAATATCAATGTGGTCGGGATCGAGCCGCTGCCCAGCCAGGGCTTGGAAATGCGCTTTGCCGTAAAGCTGCGCCTGCAGAACCCCAACGAAACCCCCATCGCCTATGACGGCGTGGCGCTGGACCTGGAGGTCAACGGCCATACGCTGGCGACAGGGGTCAGCGACCAGGCCGGCTCGATACCCCGCTTCTCGGAAGGCCTGTTGAGCGTGCCCGTGAGCATCTCGGCCTTTTCAGTCCTGCGTCAGACGCTGGGCCTGAGCCAGACCCAGAGCCTGGACAACTTGCCCTACGTACTGAAGGGCAAACTCGCTGGCGGATTGTTCGGCACGATGCGTTTCGTCGACCGCGGTACCCTCGATCTACCGGGGTCCTCGGCCACTTGGTGAATCACGCCATGAAGCGCACGCCCGGTTTCGCCCGCTCGTCCACCACCAGTTCGAAAACATCCGGCCGGGCGTAGTGTCCCACCACGTCATAATCGTAGCGCGCCCGCACCAACTCGTCGGTATCGATTTCAGCGGTCAACAGCCCGGCGGAGCCTTTCAACGGTCCGGCGAGCACATCGCCCATGGGCCCGACGATCACGCTGCCACCGGCAATCAACGGGCGCTCCGCCGGCCAGTTCGCGACTTCGATGCCCAACTCCGCCGGCGACGCCTGGACCTGGCAGGCGCTGACCACAAAGCATCGCCCTTCATGAGCGATATGGCGCATGCTCACCTGCCACATGTCCCGCTCATCCACCGTCGGCGCGCACCAGACGTCAACGCCTTTGGCATACATCGCCGTACGCAGCAGCGGCATCATGTTTTCCCAACACACCGCCGCTCCCACACGACCGACCTGGCTTTCAATCACCGGCAGCGTCGAGCCGTCGCCCTTGCCCCAGATCAGGCGCTCGGTGCCGGTAGGCATCAATTTACGATGCTTGGCCACGAGGCCCGCATCAGGCTCGAAATACAGGGCGGTGCAGTACAAGGTGTTGCCGGCGCGCTCGATGACACCCAGCACCAGGCTCGCCCCGGTCCGCGCCGAAAGACCCGCCAGCGCCTCGGTTTCCGCGCCGGGCACATCGATGGCGTTGGCAAAATAGCGAGCAAACGCTTCGCGTCCTTCCGGCAATCGATACCCCAACTGCGTGCCGAACGTCTCGCCCTTGGGATAACCCCCCAGCAGCGCCTCGGGCATCACCACTAAGCGAGCTCCCGCTTGGCGGATGGCGTCTTCGTAGTAAAGGATCTGCGCCAGGGTTTCGCCTTTGCCGGAGGGCAGCGAGCCAATCTGCAAGGCAGCGACGATGGATTTTGGCATGGTCTTCAACTCCGTGATTTCAGGTGTTGCCGATTCTCCAGTGCAAGCCGATCATGAATAAAGCCCTGATCACTGCTAAAAGATATGAATCAAATGAATATCGCCGATGTCGACCTGAACCTGCTCAAAGCCTTCGAAGCCTTGCACGATGAATCCAGCGCCAGCCGCGCCGCGCTGCGCCTGGGCGTGACCCAGTCGGCTGTCAGTGCGGCCCTGCGCAGGCTTCGCGGTTTGTATGACGACCCATTGTTCGTGCGCACCGGCCGTGGCCTGGCGCCGACGTTGCGGGCCAATCAACTGAAACCGGTGATCAGCGATGCCCTGGACAAATGTCGCCAGAGCCTGGCAATGGTTGATCCCGGCGCGAATAACTACGAAGGCCGCTCAGTCATCGTCGGGTTGTCCGATGATTTTGAAATCGCCCATGGACGGCGCTTGATCGAGGAAGTGGCGCGGCGGGCACCAGGGCTGCGCTTGATTTTTCGCCAGACCCACAGCCAGATCGTTGGTCGGGCCTTGATGGAACGCAGCCTGGACCTGGCGATAACAGCGGGAGGATTTACCGAGCGGCTGCTGAGCCGCCAGGTCTTGGGCGAAGGCGACTATGCCTGCCTCGTCGACCCGGCCAGCCTGACAGAGGGCCCATATAGCCTGACCTTGCAAGCCTTCGTCGCGCGCGAACATCTGCTGGTGTCGTCCGGCGGCTTCATCGGCATCACCGATGAAGGACTGGCCGGGCTGGGCCTGCGTCGCAGGGTGTGCGCCTCGACCACCCACTTTGCCGCGCTGCCGTTCCTGCTCAAGGGCAGCCAGGCCGTGGCGACTATTCCCGAGCATGCCGCCAAGGCCATCGCGGCGCTTAGCGGCCTGGCATTGCTGCCCTGCCCGCTGGCACTGCCCCGCTACCCTATCGAGCTGGGCTGGCGGACCCACGCGCAAATGGACCCGGCAGTGGGCAAGGTACGCGAAGCTATCGTCGCAACCTTCACCTGAAGTTTATTTATTGGCGGCCATCAGGCGATTGACTTCGCTGCGCACCATGTTGGCGTATTCCGGTGGCGACATGCCGTCCAGCTCGGCGCGCACCCACTCTGACCACTTGCCCTTGCGCTTGGAACGTTCACCGAACAGCCGGGCAGCGTCGCCCTTGGCCTTGCCCAGATTGTTCTGCCACAGCTCGAAGAGCCGGGATTTTTCATCTTCCAGCGCCGCGCGCTCGGCCAGGGGCTTATCAGCGAGATTGAAGCTCATGGGGAATTTCCTGTCGCGTAAATAGGCGTCATCTTACACCTTGCGCTGAAACGTCTTAACCATGATTTTAGATGTCCTGCCCGGCCCCATCGTAGATGCTGCAACTTTCAAGCAAGCGAAGCACTCCACTGATCATTGCCATCATCCTCAAGGAGCACCTCAATGGCCCGTAAAAGCGCCGCACAATCCAACGGAGAACAAATCAAGGATCAAGCCTTCAGTGAACTGAAAGCGCTGATCGAAGAGTCGGAGAAACTACTCAAGAGCGGTGCATCCCTGGTTGGCGAAGATGCCGAAAACCTTCGGGGCCAAATCGCGCAGAAGCTGCAACAAGCACTGGATGCGGTCGCCAACGCCCGGGAGCGCACCCGTCCGATGGTCGATGCCACTGAGGTCTATATCGGCGGGCATCCGTGGCAGACCGTGGCGATTTCCGCGGGTTTCGGGCTGGTGGTGGGATTGCTGCTCGGACGGCGCTGAAAACGGGCCCATGGCGAGGAAGCGAACTTCCTCGCCATATAAACGCTCTTGTAATCCTTAAGCACTCACTGTCCCGCCAACGCCCGCAGCTGCGCGATCGTCTGCTCATCCAGCGTAATCCCGCGCTCATTGGACTTGCTCCGCTCACGGTGGCGTCGATCCCCCGGCAGTCGCCGCAATCCAACGCCATGCATCTGCCTGACCAGCTCCTGGCTGCGCTCGGCAAAACTTTGCCCGGCGGCCTTGCTCGGATCGATCACGATCAGTAACTGCCCGGTCCACGGCGTCTTCGCACCTGGATGATTGCTCCAGTCGAACTCGAACGAAAAATTACCGCCCGTCAGGGCAGCGGCCAGCAACTCGACCATCATCGACAACGCCGAGCCCTTGTGCCCGCCAAATGGCAGGAGCGCCCCACCTTCGAGGATGGCTTTGGGATCACGGGTCGGCTGGCCGAGGCTGTCCACGCCCATGCCTGGCGGCAGCAGCTCGCCTTTGCCCGCGGCAATCTGGACATCGCCATGGGCGATGGCGCTGGTGGCCAGGTCGAAGACAATCGGCTCGCCATCGGCCCGGGGCGCAGCGAAGGCAATCGGGTTGGTGCCAAACAGAGGCCGGTCCGCGCCGTGGGGCACTACGCAGGTCATGCTGTTCACCACGCTCAGGGCTACCAGCCCCTCATAGGCAAACGGTTCGACATCCGGCCACAGGGCCGCAAAGTGATGGGAGTTGCGTATCGCCAGCACCGCAATCCCGGCGCTGCGGGCCTTCTCTATCAGTAACGGACGAGCGGCAGCCAACGCCGGCTGGGCAAACCCGTTGCAGGCATCCACCCGTAGAAACCCGGAGGCAACGTCCTCGACCACCGGCACCGCCTGGCCATCGACCCAGCCGCTCTTCAGCGTCGAGACGTAGCCGGGAATACGGAACACCCCATGACTGTGGGCTCCATCGCGCTCAGCGGCGGCGCAGTTTTCGGCCAATGTGCGAGCGACCTCGGACGAGGTGCCATGACGCAGGAAAATCTGCTCCAGCAGACTTGCCAAGGCGTCAAAGGACAGAGTGCAAGCACCGGCATGATCGGATAGCGCGGACATCTGAAGCTCCTGAATGATTGTTGGAGGTAGCAACAGCACGGAAGGCAACGTGCGCTGATTAAACACCGCAGCGAGCGCGGACTGTCAACTTTTCTGCAGAGCGATTGCGTTGATCTTTCTTGCGTGAACCCGACAGACCTGCGCGGCGTACGGGCGGTAACTATGTACCACCTCGGGTCACTCATCGTTGCCTAGTCTGGCCGCTCCACACACTCAGGCGCTGCATTGCCGGCGCCCTGACCGAGACGCAACGATGCACGCAGAAATCCCGCTTTTATTATTTCCCCAGATATTGAACGTCAAGGACTTGGAGGAGCTGGACGCGGTCCATGGCCTCACTCAGGCGGACCTCGACTGGCTGCAGAACGTTTCCTTGCCCAGCCACACGCAACGCGTCGCGCAAACGCCACCGATGTTCGCCGAAAAGATTTTACTGGCCCCGGAGGACAAACCACCCATCCCGCTCGCCGGATGTTTTTCCCTCCAGTCCACGCAAGGGACCGGCGCTTCTGGAAACGAGCCGGCTTTTTTTTACACGCCGTGGGGTGGCATCAGGAAATTCGACAATCCCCAAGCACTCGACAGGAACATTGAGCAGACGCTGAAAAACACCGAGGAGCGAAATCGTCTGTTTCGTCTCCTGTCGATTTCCCAGCGCAGCGCACTGAACAGCACAACCGACATCAGCCGGACCCGGCAAATCATCGACGGCGATGTATTCGAGACACAGCGCGAATCGATTGAAGATGCCCAGGACGTCAATGCCTTGGTCATGGTCGAGGAACTGATCAAACTGCCCTCGCTTACCTCGATGTTGGACCAGTTGCTGGGCGAAGCGCTGCCAGGGCTGGATCCGAGGCAGGTGCGCATAGCCCTGTCCCATGATTCGGATTCACCGGCGCCTAGCCCGTTCCAGGTCACCTCGAGCATCCCGCTGAGCGACGCGGTACTGGTTTATTTCCATCACCAAGGCTGGCCCGCCGGACAGGGCGTCGATCTGACTCACCCCGGTACATCCGCATCCTCCTACACCGGACAACAGTGGGAGACAATCATCAAGGGCATTGCCACGACGTTGATTCCAAAACTCTCAGGCTGCATCACGGCCTTTTGGGACGCCAACGGCCCCTTCTACACTTCCCGTCGCCAGCTGCTGTCCCAGTTCATCCACGATTCACTGTGGGCGACCATCCTGCTGGAACGGGAAAAAGGACACCTGACGGAAGCGCAAAGCCGTGAGCTTCTTCGATTGTTCAGGCCGTCTCGCCGAGACGAAACATTGCTGTTCATCGAGACGGTCCGACTCTGGGAATATGAACCGAACTTCGTCGAGCTTGCCGGTTCCTTGATGATCAGCGGCCAAGGACACTATCTTTTTACCCCTACCCAAGGCCTTCAGAAGGTGAGCACTTTCCTCGCATTCAAGGAAGCGCTATTCAATACGCCCGAACAAAAAGAGGCGATCTACAACCTTCTCGATCTTGAAGAACGCAACCGTTTATTGCGCTTTGACGCGCCGCAGGTTTCAGGCAATCCCATCAGCATGCCGGTGTCCGACTCCCTGGCCGACGCCACTGTCGACAAACAGTTGCTGAACCTTCGTTACGCATTGGAAATGTCCCGCCAGGGCGAGGTGGATATTAAAGCGCTCGTCGACAAGGCACTCGACATACGAACGTTCATCCATAAAAACCTGCTGAACCAGAAATCCGCCGGCCACTGGGGAACCCAACCCACGTTTTACGGGAAGCAGCGCTCTTCGAACCTGGTGGCCGACCAAATGGAGCGCAAGGCCAAGACCTACATCGATGTCGACGAAGCTTTCAGCGCCCTGTTCGCTCGGTTGCCTTCACTGGACAGGACTGCACTGCGCAACGGACTCAAGCGCTTGCTTGCTGAACTGACGAACGTTTTCTCATTGGGGATCCGCGCGGAAGCCGAACTCAGAGCGCTTAACGCAACGCTTCCCTTGATAGCGCACAAGCTGATTGAAACGGTTTTTGCCTATGACGCCGAATATCCCGATCGCGAACAACGTGCTGCGGTCAGGGGGTTTCGGCCTGATGTCTATTCGTTAAAGCTCGCCTGTACCTCAGAAAGCGAAACCGTCTCCGCGCCCCTCGCCAACTGTTTTCTGTTGACCGAGCGTGGCGGGCTGGACACCCCCCATTCGGGCATGGCAATTCTCTGGACACCGGTCGATGGATTGCAGGCATTCACATCTGTCGACCTCGCCACCCGCCAGTTGAATCGACAACTGCTCGACGCCCAACGGCGCTTTGGCTTGCTCGCCAACCTGACCCCGCTTCAACGCAAGCCCCACCGACGCTATCAACTCGAGGCTTATGAACTGATCGAAGACAATGTGCTCGTAAACCGGATGAATTCGTTCACGAACCTTTTTGAGGCTGAACAGGGTTACTTGAGCACATTGAGGGTTGGAAGTTGGCAACTGACCGGGGCGGCACTGACCAAAAGTCTGAAAGCGCTATTTGGCAAAGGGGCTCCCACCAATCTTAAACGCGCCACGTCTATCGCCAAGGCGAACAGCCTCAAGCAGAAACTTCCCGCCTGGTTAGGCACTGCTCCCCTTGAGGACCAACGTCGGCATATTGAACTGCTTGAGCAATATAAAAACAGCGTGGACGATGGCAAGGACTATCTCGACGGATTCGAGCCACTGCGCACCTACGTGCGCAACAAGCTGAAAACATTGCTGGACGCCCGCTTCCCAGACAAGCACCTGAACCCCGAAACTCTGCAAATTACGCCAAACCTGGCGATTGTCGGGCCGGCCAGGTCATTGACCGACTTTGCCTTGCAGCACATCGACGTCACCGAAAAGGGTTTCAAGGTGTCTTCGACCTCCACGCAAACATTGCCAGACGGTTTGAACGAGGCGGCTGTGCGGCAACTGTTATCGTCGCTGGATATCGCAACCACCTATAAAAACCAAGTGCAGCAAGCGCTCTCTGGAACAATCGCAAACGTTCAGCCAAGAAAGCGGCGTTTCCGCCAACAGTTGCCCTGGCAATTGTTGCATTACGCTCACGCCCAGTATCTGCAGCAACATCTTTCGCCGACAGCATTCGATCTGGTCCACCAAGTATTGGACATGCCGGACGCCATCGCGCGGCAAGCGGTGAAAGGCGCCAGTGCATATTTCCGCCCCTTGGAGCTGATCAAGACCGACGGCGGCTCCGCGATCAAGGCATTGGGGCTTTACGTGTTCAGTTCAGTGACCGACGCATCAAGTCCCCACGTCCTGTATTCGCCGTACCACGACGGACAACAACTAAAGGAGTTCAAGGACGAAGCAAGCATCGTCGCTGCGTTCAATACCCCCGGCGCGCTCCAGGATCTGTTGATACGACGGCTTCCCAAAGATCAACAGGCCACGTTCAAGAATCTTTTCGCGTCCACGCTTGGGCAAGCGTCGGAAATTACCCTGGGCTTCAGCCCCATCAACACCAATATCCTGCACACGCTGTATGACGACAACGCGACGTTGCTGACGGATATGTTGACCACGCAAACCAGTCACCCCCGTCATTTTGACTGGACAACGGTCCTGCATGTTTTCAGCGAAGGCTTCAAGTTGGTACGAAGAGAGTTGCCGGCCAAACTGACGTTCCTGCAAACGCTTTGGGAAAGTTACCAGGACTTCAAGGACTCATCTGAAGCCTTTCAGCAGGACGCCTGGAAGGTTGGCCTGCACAACTTCATTGCCGGCGCTGCGGAAATGGTCTCGCTCGGCTTTTTGAATCGCGACGATACATTCGGTCTACTCGCCCCCATCGAGCCGACTCCGCAAAGCAACCCGCCAGCGCCCAGCTGGAAAGATATTTCCAGCACCGCACCAGCCCGTACCGACCTGCAGCTCTTTGAAAACCTGGATGTAAGCCTCGCGGACCTTCGGCAGAATCTGACCGACGGAACCTACAAGGCGGCGGACGACAACAAGCTATATGTGCCTGTCGCCGGCAAAGTCTATCAAGTTGCAAAAGCCAACCAAGCCTGGCGAATCATTCATGACGACAGCGAGGGCCCATTACTTAAATATTCGCCGGACCAGCGGACATGGCGGATCGATCCGCAACGCCAGGCCATTCGCTTTGGTAAGGCCGGTTCGAAAATGGCCATCACCTATAGCGACTTACGAGCCAAAGGGTCGTTGAACATCGAGGCACGGGGAATGGCTGAGATACGCAGGAAATACCCCTTTCGCGCCCATGCAATCATGCAGGCGCTGGAGATGGCGAGGTTCTATTCAGTCAATGCCCTGACTAATCTTGAACAACTCAAACGACAAGTACTTCCGGGCTCCCGGCTGGATACTTATCTGCGTTTGGTTTTCGGCGTGAGCAGCGTAGATGCCAGTCTGATCGCCAAAATAGAAGCAGCAATTTCTCCCATATGCCAGGCATTGGCCGATCCCACCTGGGAGCAGCAGAATGCGGACCGCATCGTAGTCGGCGCGCTAAAATACCTGGAAGACAGAGCAACGGCCTTTGTGCTTGAACCCGCAGCGGTTGGAAGAATTTATTTAACCCAGTTTTTTTTCGACCTTGGGTTGGATTGGTATAAATCCGTCGTACCGGATGCGTTCAATGTCGATGCTCATGCCCAGGGCGCGACTTTTATCCATGAAATTTCCCACCAGCTTCTCGATACGATCGATATTGTCTATCTGGACGCGGCGCGGCCATTCCTGGACTTGATTTCGACAGCCACTCATTTGAGTCAATCACACCACGACCAGCAAGAAGCACTGCAACGCCACGGACTTTCGCTGACCACCCCCAAATCAGAACTGTTTACGCAATGGGACAGCGTGGACAATACCCACAAGAACATCGAACTGTTGCCTGGCTACAAGGACATCACTCGCAGGATCCTCACGTTAACCGGCACCAAGAACATGAACGAGGCACGTGATGCATTTCTGGACCCGATTTTGCCGGACAAGCGCATCGACGTCATACTCAGCAACGCCGACTCCGTTACGCTGCTGATTTGTGAGATGGGACGCCAGCTTGACCGGCTCCCTCCCGGTTCAACCGCGGTGCGGTGAGCTGCAAGGCGGTACGATACGTTGACGAATGCTCGAACCTCTGGGGCGTAAAACAAATTCTTCGCTGTGCAAACGCCATCATCGCTGTTCTCGGCAACGGCTACCCAAGGTTAGAATGCAGCAAACCAGGAAGAGCCAATGACCGAACGAACACTCTCGGAAGCCGAATACGACGCCATTACCGATGCGGCAGCCCATTGGTGTATGCGTCTGCACGCTGAAGATTGCACAGAGGCTGAACGGCTGGCGTTCAAGCAATGGCACGACGCCGATCCCCTGCACGCTTTTGAATACGAAGCCATGTTGGAAATTTGGGGTGTCGCCGAACATTTGCCGCGTGTCGAAGCAGCACCAGGCGCTTGCATCGGACGTCCTCGGTCGGGCTGGGTCCGGCTGGCCATCGCGGCCACGGTGCTCGCGCTAGGCTTGCCCCTGGCCGCGTTCACCGGTTGGAACCTGGGCTGGCTGCCCAACGCCTATCAGCGATTCGAGGCTGGCACGAGCGTGCGTCAGATCATCCTGGACGACGGCAGCCAGGTAGAACTCAACCTGGGCAGCGAGTTGGTGTTCGCCAACTACAGGGACGAGCGTCGGGTCACGCTGAAAAAAGGCGAGGCTTTTTTCGACGTAAGCCATGATACCCGGCATCCGTTCGTTGTCCGGGCAGGCCAGGGCCAGGTACGCGTGACGGGTACGCGTTTCAACGTCTGGATGTATCAGGATCAGGTCCGGGTCACGCTGCTGGAGGGTTCCGTTTGGGTGACCAGCAACAAGGCGTCCAATGCTGGCGGTTCACAGCTGTCACCCGGGATGCAGGCGAGCTACAAGGCTGGCGATTTCCAACCGCAAATACGGGAGGTCGGGGTCGATGACAGTTCATTGGCGTGGCGTAACGGCAAGCTGGTGCTGGATAACCTCGCCCTCTCGGACGCACTGCCTTTGATCAATCGCTATCTCGACCACCCCGTCATGCTGGCCGACAACGGCACGGGTACCCTGCGTATCGGCGGTATCTACAACCTCAACGAGGTGAAGAACCTCGTGCCTACGTTGCCTAAGGTCTTGCCGGTCTACCTGACGCAGAACAAGGACGGCAACCTGGTGCTCAACGCCATCGGCCGCCCACCACGAAACTGAAAAAGCCGCCACCCATTCGGGTCTCGGCTTTCTGTTCAGCTCAGCTTGACTATTGCGTCGCCACCTTTGCCGCGCGATCAGTCTCTCGAATAATCAGCGCTTGATAATGCGGGTCGGCCTTGATCTGCTGTTCGGTGAAGGGCAGCACACTCCACTGCCGGTTCGAGAACGCCTGGGTCTGATCCGCCGAATAAGGCGATGAGGGATCGCTGGAGAGGGAGAAGGCCAACAACCCCTGGGCATTGGGACCGTTGCCGTCAAACGTCACCACTTGCAGATAGCTGGTGCCGCCGACCACTTCGCGTTTACCGCTCGCGCCCGGCACGCTCTGGATCGCGTTGTAGATTCCCAATTCTCCAGGTCCGCCGTGAATGGGCGTGCGACGGGCACCGCTGCTGGCCACCTGTATGTCCTGCCATTGACTGTCCGCAGGCAGGCCGGCCGCCTTGAACGCGTCCACCGATGCACGCATGGCTTGACGCAATGCCTCGTCCACCGGAGGCCGCTCGACCGCCAGGCCGCGAGGGGTATGTTGCGGATCCTTCGGGTCAAACGCGACGCGCCAGATACCAGGCACGGCCTGCAGCGCCTGCATGATGTGCTGGAAATGGACGAAGCCCACGCCGCTGTCCAGGCTCGCGGTGCGATCCCAGTTCTTCAGGCGAGTGCACGCCTCGGCCAACGCCGATGCATCGGCTCCCAGGTCGCCGGCACAAAACGCCAACAGGTCGGGCATGACCTGATCGGCCAGATAGACCTGATCGTCCATGACCATGCGCTGCAGATCATTGGCCGTCACTGGCCCGCTCTTGGCCAACTGGCCCAGTCGATCCAGGGCAAACCGGGCGCGCAGGCCCAGCGGCAGGTCTTGCTGACTGATAACGGGCGAATAGCCGGACAAGGGCTGCGAGGGGTTGACCATCCAGGCGGAATCATTGGAGTTCTGCACGTAATCTCGGCGCGACAACTGTGGGAGCTTGTCGGCCGCGTAAATACCTTTTTGCACGGCGTTGGGGTCGATGTTCCAATCACATTCACTGCGTGAACCATCCAGCACGATCAGCTTCTGGCCGGCCCTGGGATCGCTGCAGCGGGCAAGCTTGTGGGCGTCGACGTTGGGCACCACCGAGACGTTCATGTACAGGCTGTGACCTTGATCGTCCACCGCCAGCGTATTGACCCACGGAATCCCTTGGATGCGCTGGACAGTGTCCTGCAGATCCTTGAGCGTGACGGCGCGGTTCATCGCGTACCACTGCGCCAGTACCCGATCATTTTCCAGGTTGGCATCGCGCAAGCTGTAGGCGAACCGGTTATCCCAGTCCAGCTTGCCCGGCCATTGCACGATCGGCCCGAACCTGGAGCTATAGACCACCCGCGAAACGGGCTTGACCTGCCCATCGGCTTGCTTGATATCCACCGTGACCGTTTGCTGACTCATAGGCACTGACTTGCCATCGAACAGGTAGCGGGTCGGGTCTTTGGGGTCCAATTGCAGGCGGTACAGTGTGAAGTGTTTTGACGTATCGACGGTGTGGGTCCAGGCCAGGTGCTGGCTGAAGCCGATATTGATCATCGGCAAGCCTGGGAGGGCCGCACCCATCACGTCAAGTTTGCCAGGTATGGTCAAGTGCATCTGGTAAAAACGCATGCCACCCAACCATGGGAAATGCGGGTTCGCCAGCAGCATGCCGCGCCCGTTGAAGGAGCGTTCGCTGCCGATGGCCAAGGCATTGCTCCCGCGTTCAAGGGCGAAACGCTGCTGGCGGGCCGCCGCGACAGCGAAGCCGGACGTCGATAGGTCGGCTTGCGCGGTTGCCTTGGGTGGCTGCGCACCGGCCAAGGCCTCGGCGAACTGGCCAACGCCGCCCTCTACCAGCAGACGCCGGGTCAGCTTCACCAAGTCCTGCGTGGTGATCGGTCGCACCCATTCGCTCGCGCATTGTTCGGGCAGGCCTTTCGCCCTGCGCTCAGCCAACGCACGGTTGTAACCGCCCACATAGCCTTCCACCAACTGTTGGATCTCGGGCGCCTGGGCCTGCCAGAAACCGGAGACAGCCTGCGGTGTATTGAGCCAGGTGAAAAACAGGTCGCTGGCTCGGTTCTCTCGTTGCTCGACCGTGACCTGTTGCGGGCCAAAATAACGCGAGCGTTGACCATTGACCGTCACGATTTCATTGGCCAGCAAACACAAATTATCCTGCGCGTAAGCGTAGCCGATGCCGTACCCCAGCCCCCGCTCGTCCTGGGCCCGAATATGCGGCACGCCAAAACTGGTGCGACGAATCTCCGCAGTGGCCTGCTCAGCCTCGCCTCGCGCGCTGACCACGGTACTCAGGCCCAGGGTCATCCCCAGCAACGCACCGGCAAAGCAATACCTCGATAACTGCCCGGACATTCCCACATGCACTCCCGCTCGATAGCTTTCAAGAACCAGGACGGTCACCGGTACGTCCACGGACAACATCCGGTCCGGCCTGGAAATCCACATGCCGCGTGCTGAACGCGGATGTGCCTACCTTGAGAACGAACCGGATGAAAAAAAATTAACGGTCTCGCAACCCGCTTTTACGGGGCTTCGGCCAGGTCCAGGCAAATTTTTCACATCAGGGCTCTCATGATTGGTCACTTTCGTTCGTCCTATACAGGAGAGCATTCGTGATTGTTTCTGTCAGGCTGATAAGGAGTCTCTACATGCATAACACGCAAGTCCCCATGGAGGGTAAGCCAGGATCGGCCCGCGTCGCGATGACAAACACCCACCGCGAATTTCCGGGGCCAACGGAACGAGGCGGTAACGAACAGATCAAGCGGCTGCTCAAGAGCTACGGGCTCAGGACCAGCCTGATCCGTCTCAAAGTCATCGATGCGTTACTCAAGGCCGCGGAGGAAAATCGCCGCTTGGGCGTACGGGGTGTTCACAGCCAATTGCTGGGATTGGACATTCCATTGTCCTTCCTGAGCGTGCGTGAGGTTTTGAAGCGCCTGTGCAGCGAGGGCGTGGTGACACTCAATCCCGATAAAAGCTACAGCTTGCACCACAGCGCCGTGGCCTTGCTCAACCCTGGGGAGTGACCGGCGCTCAAGGCTTGACCTTACGCCGCATCACACCGTTGATCACCACCACGATGACCGCCACGGCAATGGCGATGTATTGGAACAGCTGCTCGCTGATCATGCCTTTGCCTTGCATCCAGGACAGTCCCAGCATGATCGCCAGGACGACGAGCACCACCAGAATCGAGTATTTCAATCGTTGCGAATGAGTCATTTGCCAGCTTCCTGAAGTGTTCCGTTCTGCATCTCGCCTGCTTGCCCAGGCGTCTGTCATACCCTCTGCATGGCGAGATGCGCAGGGTCGTATGGTAAACCGCCCGCGCGCATTCCTGCGAGGACACTTCCTACAGATATCGGTCCGCTTTCCGCTACTCACTGCGGCAAAAGACGCCTTTCTAGCATGGATGTCACCAACGTACTCTCGGAAAAGAAGTGCCCCTTCTTACCAATAAGGACATTGGGAACCATGCAAAAACAGCCGACATTTTTTTCGCCGTTACGCCTGACGGGGTTCTGCCTGGCAATCGCGTTGTTCGAATGCCTCACCTATATGGCCAGCGACCTGATCATGCCCGCCATGCTCAAGGTGACCCAGGACCTGGACGCGCCTGCTGATCAAATCCCTTATGCGTTCAACTTGTACCTGCTGGGCGGCATCCTGCTGCCTTGGCTGATCGGTCCGTTGTCGGACCGCCATGGCCGGCGTCCTTTCATGCTCGCCGGTTGTGGCGGGTTTGTGGTGGCCTGCGTGGCAATCACCCAGGTCACCGACATGCATGGGTTCAATGGGCTCCGTCTGATCCAGGGCATGGGGCTGGGGTTCGTGATTGCGGTCAGCTATCCCGCCATACAAGAAGTATTCTGCGAATCCGACGCCGTGAAAGTCATGGCGTTATTGGGCAATCTCGCCCTGCTCTCACCCTTGCTCGGACCGTTGGCGGGAGGATTGCTGCTGCAATGGCTATCCTGGCGCGAGCTGTTCATGCTGCTGGCCGGCCTCGGAATGGTGAGCTGGCTGGCCTTGTGGTGGTTCATGCCGCGAAACACCCGAGCGGCGCACCTTATGGGTAAAGAGTCGATCGTCGAGCCATTCGACCTGCGTTCGCTTGTCAGGCGATATAGCGCGCTGCTGGGCCACATGGAGTTCATGTCGGCCAGCGTCGCGCTGGGTTTGATGAGCCTGCCGCTGATTGCCTGGATCGGCTTGTCGCCCTTGCTGTTGATCCAGGGCCAGGGCTTGTCGCCACTGGAATATGGGGTTTGGCAGATTCCGGTTTTCTCGGCGGTGATCCTCGGAAATTTCCTGCTCAACGTCTTGGTGGAGCGGGTCGGCGTACGCCGGGTGGTCTACTACAGCCTGTGGCCTTTCTGCGCTGGACTGGTCGCCTTGGTCGTAGCCAGCCAATTCGATCTGCCCCTCACCGTATTGGTCAGCAGCCTGTCGCTGTATGCCGTCGGACTCGGCATGGGCAATGCCGCGTTGTATCGACTGGCGCTGTTCGCCAGCGACGACAGCAAGGGGCTGGTCTCGGCCATGGTCGGGATGATTTCCATCGCGGTGATGAGCGCGGCAGGCTCGCTGTTGGCCTTGCTGGGTGCCGGGGCGAGCCTGCAGTCCTTTGCGTTGATGGCCGGCATCGCCGGGCTCAGCTGTCTTGTCGCGTTGCGTCTGTTCATGACGCAACCGTCCGCTCACGTTTGAATTCTCCCCCTCTCTGAGGAAAACCTGATGATTCACTTTCCCTACGCCGATGCGCTTTGCGCATTGCCGCAACCGTATGGCTGCGATTTGGTGCCCGCCGGGTTGTTCGATAAGGCGATGGCTGAAATCAGCCTGTTTCATTGCCACCACACCCCCGGCTACGAAAACTGGCTCAACGCCAATGGCCTTACGGTGGGCGACTTGGAGCACCTTACCGACTGGTCGCGCCTGCCGCCTATTTATGCGAATTACTTCAAACAGCGACTGCTGCTCAGCCCCACCGCCGAAGATGCGTTGGAGCTCACGTCTTCGGGCACCAGCGGCCAGAAAAGCCGCATGCGTTATGACGAACGCAGCATGGCGGCGGCCCAAGGGATGGTGGCAAACATCTTTGACCACTATCGCTGGAACACACCGGATTCACCCTGCAACTACCTGCTGTTCAGCCATGAACCCGAAGCAGCCAATCGGCTCGGCACCGCGTATACCGACCAACTCCTCTGCCGCTTCGCACCAGCCAATCGCTTCGCCTATGCCCTGAGGCGTACCGGAAAAAGCCACGAGTTCGACGTTTTCGGGGTGATCGCCGCCTTGCAATCGTTCGCCGAAGAAGGACTGCCGGTGCGCATTTTCGGCTTTCCGGCGTTGCTGTGGCACGTGCTTGAGCGCATGACTGACACCGGCCAACTGGACCTCAAGCTACACCCCGCGTCTCTGGTTTTCCTGGGCGGGGGCTGGAAGAAACAGGCTGCCGAGGAAATCCCCCGCCAGCAGGTCTACGAACGTATCACCCGACAATTGGGCATCGAGCCCCATCGCTGCCGTGACGGTTACGGCGCCGTCGAGCACGCGGTGCCCTACATCGAATGTGAACATCACCGGTTCCACGTACCGGTCTATTCGAAAGTCTTCGTGCGCCACCCCGCGAGCTTCAGCGTCCAGCCGTTCGGCGAGGCAGGACTGCTGTCGTTCGTATCGCCTTACATCTCATCCAGTCCGGCCCATGCCGTGGTGATGAGCGATCTGGCGACCTTGCACCCCGCCACCTGCGAGTGCGGCCTGAAGACCCACTGGTTCGAACTGCACGGTCGGGCCGGCACCAGTGCCAGCCGAAGCTGCGCCATGGCCGCCGCCGAATTGATCAAGGAAAACTGACATGTACCTCATTAACGGCCAACTGAGCGCCGACCTGACGCTCGAAACCGCGCTTGAATGCCTGCAAGCGCAACTCCCCGCACTGCTGGACGTCCCGCCCCGCAGCGAAGAGGTACTCGATTGCGCAGAGGCGTTCGTAGCGAGGCTACGCACGCCCGGCCAGCAGCTCATGCTCGATGAGGGTCAGCGCCAGGCGCTGATTACATTCTGTGACCGCAAGCACTTGAGCCTCAAGCTTGAGCGGGAACTGGGAGCGAGTCCACGCTCGTTGCGGCGAATCGATTACGGCGACGGCCCCTTCGAAAGCTGGCAGCCCCTTGGCCTCGTGGTGCACGTCACCCCGGGTAACTCAGCCTTGCTGGGATTCTGCGCGGCGTTGGAAGGCCTGTTGGCGGGGAACGTGAACTGGCTGCGACCCAGCGCTCGCGATGGCGACCTCACGGCCCGCCTGCTGGCGGCATTCTTGAGCGGTGATCCGAGCGGACGGCTGCACGGTTACGTGGCGGTACTGCCTGTACCAGCCAAGGAGAGCGGGCGTCTTTTTGCACTGGCGCAAGGCGTCAGCGCCTGGGGTGGCAACACCGCGCTGACGGCGCTGCGCGAGCAGATTCCGAGCGGTTGCCGCTGGATCGACTGGGGTCATCGGGTCAGCTTCGCCTATATCACCCCTGCCGCCGCCAGCGATCAAGCGCTGGACAGCCTGGTGGATGAAATCTGCCGCCTCGATCAACAGGCGTGCTCCAGCCCGCAATGGCTGTTGGTCGACAGCAACGAGCCGGCGCAGCTGCAAGCATTGGGCAACGCCCTGGCTGCCGCTTTCGAACGGCGGAGCGGACACTGGCCCGCCCTGGAAGCCACCGCGGCTGAAGCGTGTGAAATCACCACCCGAACCGCATTGGCCCGACTCGATTACAGTTTCGCCGGAGCAATCGGCGAGGTCTGGGCGGGTGATGGCTGGCGCATTCTGTGGGAGCACCACCGCGAACTGCTGCCCTCGCCATTGTTCCGCACGCTGTTGCTGCGGCCAGTGCCTGAAGAGCTGCTCTGTGAAACGTTACTGCCCTGGCGGAACGTGCTGCAGAGCTGCGCCCTGATCTGTGCACCGGAGCAGGCGGCCGGGTTGACGCGCCACCTGCTCATAGCCGGCGTCACCCGCGTGGCGTCGACCGCCGCGATCCAACAGGGCTATGACGGCGAGCCACACGACGGCGTCTATGCGCTGCAGCGATTGAGCCGTCGGGTATCCGTCGGACTTGCACCGGATGTCGCCAGTCATCGTGTCACGCTGGATGCCGTTGCCGCGGCGGTGCGGCTCCATCCCTCGACGCCAATCATGGACAAGGCCGCATTCATTGCACTGCCCCCCACCCCTCAAGCCCAACTGTTCTTCCGCTCTGGCGGCAGCAGCGGCGCCCCCGTGCTGTCGCCCTACAGTTATCGCGACTTTGATAGCCACATGCGTGCCGCCGCCGACGGGCTGCGCGCGGCGGGCCTGGATCCGTCGGAGGATCGCGTCATGAATCTGTTTTATGGCGGCAGCCTGTACGGTGGATTCCTCAGTTTCACGAAAATCCTGGAACAGATGAAGGTCGTGCATTACCCCATGAGCGCGCCAGCCGATGAGGATTTCCCCGAGATCGCGCAGTTGATTGTCGATCATCGGATCAACACCGTGGTTGGCATGCCCAGTACCCTGCATCGTCTGTTCGCAAGCCAACAGCGAGTGCTCCAACGCTACGGCGGCGTTCATAAAGTATTGCTTGGCGGCGAGCACGTGGGGCCAGACAGCCGCACGTTATTCCAGCAGTGCGGCGCCACCCGGATCTGCTCAGCCATCTACGGCACCGTGGACGCGGGGCCCCTCGGTCATGCGTGCCTGGCCAGCGATGACGGCGTATTCCATCTCATGGACGACATTCAATACCTGGAGATCGTCCAGCCGGACATCGACAGTCCGGTCGCCGCGGGCGAAACCGGACGCTTGCTGTTCACGTCGCGCATACGTCAGGCGCGTCCTCTGCAACGCTACGAAGTTGGCGACCTGGGGCGCTGGCTACCCGGTCGCTGCGCGTGTGGCCTGGAATCGCCGAGATTCCAATTGCGCGAGCGCCACGGCCATCTGCTGCGCGTTGCGACCGAATTTATCAATAGTCGGGAACTGGTCGAGCAGGCACAAGCGGCCATTCAGATCGTGCTCGACCACGAGAGTGGCGGTTGTGAACGCTTGCTGATTCGCACCAATGGCGACACCGAAACGGTGCGCCGCAACGTACTCGGCCTCGCACCGCTGCGCACGGCTGTCGATGCCGCACTGCTGATCCTGGAAGTCGAAAGTTGTCCGGCGCAACGTTTCGAACATAAAAAACACAGCGGCAAAATCCCATTGGTGATCGACCGCAGGCTACCCGGCTAGCCGTTTCGCCCGTCATCAATAAGCAGACTATAAGAATTGAGAAAAGCCCAATGAGCGCCTCTTTACCCTACGAGCAATGGCTCGCCCATATCCGTAAACACTCAACGTTTTATAACACTCAAACAAGCCACCTCCCCCTTGGGGAATGCGACTTGGAACAGTTGCCCATCGTCAACGTTGACGAATATTGGAGAGGCAGCCACGACTTGGATAACTGGCGGGTGCTGACCGATAAAGTGAAGGATGCATTGATCTTCAAGACCGGTGGCACGACCAGCCAAGGCAAACTGTCGGTTTACACCCACGCCGAGTGGCAACTGATGCTGGACTGCTTCGGTCACAGCCTCTCCGCCCAATTGGTCGCTGGGGACCGAATCGCGAACCTGTTTTTTTCCGGGGACCTGTACGCCAGCTTCCTGTTTATCCATGGCGCTCTGTGTCGGGTTGAGATCGCCATCACCGAATTCCCTTTCACCGGGTCAGTGGACCTTGCCCCATTGGCCGACGCCGTGACCCAACACACGATCAATGTGCTAGCCGGCGTACCGGCGCACCTACTGGCATTCGCCAGCCATATCAATGAACGGGGGCGAACGCTGCCGCAGATCACCACCGTGTTGTTTGGCGGCGAGAACCTGTTCGAGAGCCAGCTGCCGACATTGAAGCGTGCCTTTCCGAGCGCACGCTTCGCGTCGATCGGCTACGCCAGTGTCGACGCCGGCCTGGTGGGTGCCAGCACGCTTGATTGCGGCCTGGGCGAGCACCGCGTATTCGACGAGCTGACTCGGGTAGAGATCATCGATGATCTGAGCGGCGAGGTCATCCAGGCATGTGGGCGCACCGGAAACCTGGTGGTGACCAACCTCACCCGGACCTTGATGCCGATTATCAGATACCCGGTGGGTGACCAGGCCAGTTGGTGCGAACCTGCCGGCAGTCCACAGCGCAAGTTCGCCCTTCAGGGCCGCAGCACAGAGAGCCGTCGGGTGCGGGTTGGCGTAGTGTCGCTGTTTCCCGAGGAAATCAGCGAAATCATTCAGCGCACCGCAGGCAGTCTTCATTGGCAACTGGTGATCGAGCATATCCGGGGTCATGATCGCCTGTTACTCAGGTGGGTAGCCGACGTAGAAGCGAAGGTCTCCCAGACAAACTCCGACGCGTTGAAAGCCGCCTTGATCGAGCAGTATCCGGGCCTCGTTCAACTCAGCCTTGACATCCAGGCGTGCAACGCGCGGGAAATGGAACGCCATCCCCGCTCCGGCAAGCACCTGACGATCATCGATCGTCGGGCCTACGGCCCGCTGACCGCGGGGGACCTCGCATGAACCAGACGCTCATAAGGCCCTTCAGGCCCACCGACAGCGCCAGTGCCTGCGAGTTGTTCCGCCAGGTGTACGGCGATCATTACGTTTCGCCAGACGTTTACATGCCCCACATGATTTGCCAGCACAACCAACAGAAGCGCTGGCAATCGTTGGTCGCCGTGATCGGCGACCGCGTGGTCGGGCATGCCGCGCTGTGCCGCCCGGCAGGTTCGGCCGAGGAGGCGGAGCTGGCGCTGGTAGCGGTGGAGCCTGGCCTGCAGGGCGGGCAGATCGCTACGCGGCTCGGCCAACAGTTAGTGGACCGATGCCCTGACCTGGGCCTCACCCGGCTGTCGATCAAACAAGTCACCAGCCATCCTTACAGCCAGCAACTGGCACAACGCCTCGGTTTTCATGACACCGGTTTGCTGCCGGACTATGTCCCTTCTCCGTTCGCCACGGGGCAAGCCGAAACCATTGTGGTCGGCTGCCAAACGATAAGCTCCGCTCATCGCCCCTTGCCGTCTATTCAATGGCCCTCGCAACATCGATGGTTGCTAGAGCCCCTGGCGGTGCAATTCGGAACCACCCACGACAAGCCCCCAGCGGGGATACACCCTTTGCAACTCAGGCATCTGCCGGGACGCGTCGACGTCGTGGCCGAGCGTATGGATGCCTGCCTCGTCGGGCAGTTGCGGCGCTTGCCGATCCACTGGCCGCTTTCGGTACGCCTCGGCCTCGGCGAGCACTTCGGCACCGACTACCGCCTGTTGATGGGCGCCGGCCTCATCTTCGCCGGCATCATTCCCGCCGAGTCCGCGCCAGGCTGGCAAGCCCTGTTCCATCGGGTCGCCCAGGCGCGCCAGCTCACCCTGCATTCGACGCCCATGCAACGGCTT
Organism: Pseudomonas marvdashtae; assembly: GCF_014268655.2. Lineage (NCBI taxonomy): Bacteria > Pseudomonadati > Pseudomonadota > Gammaproteobacteria > Pseudomonadales > Pseudomonadaceae > Pseudomonas > Pseudomonas marvdashtae. Next base: position 2,540,840 of record NZ_JABWQX020000001.1, on the reverse strand, counting down.
CATGATGAACTGCAGGCTCATGCCCTGGCCTGGAGGAACGCGCAGGCCAGCTCGGCGGCCTGATGGGCGGGCGTGTCCGCTGCTCAAGCTGCCGCGAAACAGGCCGATAAGCAGGCATGCCCATTCCACTTGTTTCCGAAAGACGCCTTCGTGCAAGGAACACCCACATGCCCTCATTGCGCACCATTCAGGCCCGCTACACGCTATTTCTGATTGTCTTCATGCTGGTATTGTCCATCCTCACCGTGCTGGGCATCAGCTATCTGGTCGCACCCAAGCTGCGCCACACCGAGGAGCAAGTGGCACTGAACCGCATTGCCGAGGTCGCCGAACAGATCCAAGGCGAACTGAACAAGGTACAGGCGCAACAACGCAGCATCACCCAGACCATCCCGCTGCTCGACAGCGATGCCATCGACAAGGTATTGCCGGGCCTGGTGGACCAGTACGGCGAGCTGAAAGTCTTCGGCGGCGGGATATGGCCATTGCCCAACCAGCGCGCAGAGGGCCGCAGCAAATTCAGCACTTTCTGGCACCGTGACGCCTCCGGCAAGCTGGCAGTCAATACGTTCTGGAACAGCGACGCCGCGCCGAACTATTACGAACAACCGTGGCACAAGGGTGGCATGGCCACTCCGCCGGGCAAATGCGCCTGGGCGGCAGCCTACAAGGACGACGCCAGCGCCGAGCCTCGCACCAACTGCGCCATGGCGATCCAAAAGAATGGAGCGCCTTATGGCGTCTCCACCATTGACGTGACCTTGGGGTTTTTCAACGACCTGATTGCACGCAAGGAAGCCGAACTGAGCGCCGAGATGCTGATCGTCGAAGGCGACGGCAAGATCATCAGCAACAGCTCGCGGATCAGCGGCCCGATCGTGCTGAAAAACATCAGCGAACTGGCGGCGGATTCACCCTTCGCCGCCCAGGTCAAGGCTGGCCTGGCCCACCGCGACCAACCGTTGCAGCGCGTCGAGTTCGACAACAAAGGCGAAGCCAGCACGTTCTTCATGCGGCCGATCGAAGGCTCGCCGTGGTTCCTCGCCACCGCATTGCCGACCCGCCTGATCACTGCCCAACGTGACGACGTATTAAACACCCTGAGCCTGCTTCAGATTCCGATGGTGATCCTGCTGGTACTGATGCAGCTGTATGCAATCCGCCAGTTGACCCACCGCATGAAAATCCTCAAGGGCAACATCGATGCGCTGTCGACCGGCGACGCCGACCTGACCCGCCGCATCACCATCCGTGCCGACGACGAACTCGGCGCCATCGGCCATTCGGTCAACAAGTTCATTGCCTATCTGCAGGACATGATCGGCGAAGTCACCCAGGCCACCGGCGCCATGGCTTCGAGCCTGGACAACCTGCAGCGGACTTCGGCCCACACCAGCGAAATCCTCATGCGCCATGCCTCGGAAACCGACCAGACGGTGACCGCCATTACTGAAATGAGCTCCACGGCTGAAAGCGTGGCGCAGAACGCCGCCGAGACGGCCGCGTTCACCCAGCGCGCCAACGAGCATGCCGATCGCTCCCGGGTTGTGGTCGGTGAGGCGTCGAACAGCGTCGTGGCGTTGATCGACGAAGTGGCCAGCGCCACCCGCAAGGTGGAAAGCATGCAACAGGACGCGCAACGCATCACCGAGATCCTCGGCGTGATCGGGGCCATCGCCGGGCAAACCAACCTGTTGGCTCTTAACGCCGCCATCGAAGCCGCCCGGGCCGGTGAACAAGGCCGTGGCTTCGCGGTGGTGGCCGACGAAGTTCGCGCCCTCGCCGCCCGGACCCAGGCCAGTACCTCGGAAATCAACGAGATGCTCACCCGTCTGACCCAAGGCGTCAGTTCGTCGGTCGCGGCCATGGAAAACACCCAGGCCAGTTGCCAATCGGCCGCCGACGCCACCTCAAGGGTCAACTCCGGGCTGGACGAAATGGCCGGCTCCGTCAGCCAGATCAACAGCCTGAGCACCCAGATCGCCACCGCCGCCGAACAACAGAGCGCGGTGACCGAGGAAATCAACCGCAGCATGGTGCAGATCCGCCACATGGTCGAAGAACTGGTGGAAAGCGGCCTCGCCAGCGAGAACAACACTCGGCAACTGCTGGATGCCAATAGTCGGGTGAATGCGATTATGGGGCGGTTCAAGGTTCGGTGAGGCAATAGGTGCAGTAAATTCAATGTGGTGAAGGAGTTCTCTCCTTCACCACATTGATCAGTTGCAATCCGAGACTCATGCCCGTTTGGCGAAACGCTGCGTTGGTAAATAGATGCGTCCCCCTTTTTACCCCTTTCCCATCCCCGAGCTTGTTGGGAAGTGGGTCGCTACGCCTGGAAGCCGAAGACAGCGGCGCTTCCTTCCCAGGCGCCTGCTACAACGATGCGTCGAGCAGCGTCTTGTATGACCAGACCCCAGCATTGTCCGTCCGGTCCCAGGATGAATCCTGTGCCACCGATATCTTTGTCCAGAGTGCCGTCCGGATGGAGTCGCCCAAAGAAAATCTTGGTACTGCCACCTTGCGGAACATTTCTGCCAGCCGCGACAATCTTGCCATCCGGCTGCAAGCCCGCAGCCTCCCATAAACCGCCCCATGGTTGCGACGGTGGGCTGACGATGACCGGAAGTCCACCGTGAAAGGCACTATCGGGACCGCCGTTGATATCAAACCGCATCAAAAGGCCGCCCGCCGCTCCTTCTCTGAAGATACGTCCCGAGCAGACAAGCTTGCCGTCCTCATCTTGGATCACCTGGTTAAGCGCATAACTTGCGCCTTTGTCGCCAAACAGCACATAGCCAGCCTCACCGAATGTTAGGTCGTGCGCCCCCTCAGGAGTAAAGCGCACCAGGAGCATCCGATCGTAACTGGTTCCGTCTTCAGTTCGTTGAACAATGCCTCCAACAACAATTTTATCGTCGCGCTGAACTACAACGCATCTGAGCTGGTTATTCTCCCAACTGGGATGGTCTATCGTGATGACGCCGTTTTCCCCGAAGCTGCCATCCAGCGTGCCGTCTTGGTTCAGACGAACCAACAGCCCCTTGGAAGACTGCAATGTAGGAATATTGCGAAAATCGACGTTTTCTCGATCTGGTCGGGTGTAGTGCAAGCTTACGAGTACTTTGCCATCCCGCTGCAAGGCTCCACTGGGGTACCCGAGCCTAAGGCCATCGCTGGGTATGACGTCCAGGACGACTTTTCCACCGACTCCGAAGCTCGAGTCTGGATCGCCGTTCCTTTCGAAACGAGCAACCGCCGGCAGTCCCTCAAAGAACGAGGTTCGTAGGTCTCCCACCACCACGCTTTTGCCGTCGCGTTGCAAGAGTAACTTTGTTGGCCTGGAGTTTTCCTGTCCCCTGAAGTTTCCCACGACGTATCCGGCTCCGTTCTCGCCAAAGGTGGTGTCCGTCGCACCGTCCATCAGCGTTCGGTACAGCCGAAATTCATCTCCCTGCCAGGCCACATAGGTCAACCGTCGTTCGCCTTCGTCCCATGCAATCCCACTTACCCTGCCGGTGCGAAGGATCGGAACGACGACGCCGTTCACACCGAAGCCTGGATCGAGCTCACCCGGTTGACGAGTGGAACTGGTTCTGATTGTGCTGGCCATGTTTCTGTTCCTTCTCGTGAAAAGTGAACGAGTATTGGATCGCGCCTTGTCAGGGGGGGGCTACTGTCAGAACTTACAGGTTGTTGGGGGTTGAGATAAATCCTACCGCACAAGCGAGATAAATCCGGGCTATTCCGGCATCGGCTGGCACAAACTGGGACAGCCTATGCAATACCGTTGCAACCAGTGCAATGAAAACGCCCCGCTCAGTCATCGACTGGCGGGGCGAACATATCGGCTTGGCGGCGTGCGATTTCATCCTTTCGAACTGCCTTAACGATCTTATAGATCCACTGAAGCGACACCCCCCACTTGCGTGCCAGGTCGCTTTGATTAGTGCCGTTGAATTCCTCGTAGATCTGCCGATCCCGCCGGCTCAACTTGCCCGCCAGTCCCATGGGAAAATAGACATTTTGCCCACCCCAATGCGCCGCCATCCGATCGGCAACCTCATTAGCCACGTGGCGGGCAGCCTCATCATCCATCGACACCAACTCGCCAAGCGCAGCCGCGACGTGTTCAGTCAGGTCAACCAGCAGTTCCGGCCCCTTGCTTCGGAAATCACTCATACAGTCGCCCCGTAGCATCGAGGGCCAGAGTCATAGATCCTGCTCCTTAACCGACGTAAACCAAGCCACATCAACGCCCTGGACCGTCACGGTGTTACAAGTCAAAGGTCCCGCCGGGGAATAGCGGATGCCCCGCATTTGAGAGCCGAATCGGCGTATGAACAGCTCCAAGCTGCTCAGCTCGATAAAAATCCTATTGTCCAAAAACACCAAAAGTTTGATTGAAACCCCAGCCTCACGAATCTCACGAGTCAGCTCATTGAACGCGGACAACTGCACCGCAAACGCCTCCGCAAGGATACTCAACGGCTTAACCGGCGCCGAACGCCTCACCAAATCCAGAGAATCCATCTCAAACCCCCTTAACGACATCGGCGGTCACCTTCGGCACACCCAGCTGAGCGGCCAGGTTCATTGCCGCAATCACCAAATTGCCAATCGCCAACGGATAGAGCAGCGAAACAGTCCCATCACGCCCCCCATGGCGAGTCGGCTGAGACAACCGCACCGCAGTCGCCTCAATGGCCCCCTCATCGATGACGTCCCCAAGCACCTTGCCCACCCGATCAAAGCGAAATGTCAAAAACTCCCCCAACCGAGAATGCTCAACAGGCATCAACTTGACCCGCTCACAACGCTGCACCACCTCACGCACATCTGCATTGCGCTCACTCAGTTTCACCCCCAGCTCAGGCTGACCGATCATGATGATGCTCACCAACTTAGTGAACCCGACCTCCAACTCCAGAATGCGCTTAAGATGCTTCAACGTCGGAACCGGCAAGCTGTGCGCCTCCTCAATCACCAGGCAATGGCGATACCCGGCCGCATGCGACTCCTTCAACGCCTTATGCAACTGAGCGAAGCGCGCCTCAGGGCTGCTTTTGGGTTTCGATAACGGTGCAATAGCCGCCATCATCGACTCAGCAATATGCGTACTCTTCAACGACTTGCCCTTGGCGTCGTTATCCTCGGAAGCCAGCACATATGGCTCAATGATCATCACCGGATCACTATTCTCGGCAATGCGGTTCACCAGATCCCGGCGAAGCGTACTTTTACCGGCCCCCGATTCCCCCTCAACGGCCAGAAACCCACCGTGCCGGGCTGTCTGATACATCGCCTCGCGAACATAGCGAATCTCTGGGCTCACCCACATATCCTGCGCACACTGCAACTCATCAAACGGATCACGGAATAAACCAAACGCCTTACGAGTAGCTGGTTGTAGCGTTTGTTTTGGCAGTAACATCGGTTCGTCCTCCCCGGACGGCTCTTTCACAAGGGCCGGACCTGCCGTGTTGGCGCACGGCGGGTCCACTACATCAAAAGCGTTAGCAATAGCGGCGTCATTGGCACCGGACTCCGTCAAGAACCCCCGAATACGCCCCCGCAAAACCTCACCGTCAAGACGGCGAGGCCAAAGGTTGTGGTTCACCAACTGCGCAATCGTGGCGCTACTCAAGTTCAGCGACTGGGCCAGCGCCGCCTGAGGCTGCCCCATCTCCTGCAAAATCCTTTTCAGCTTCAACATCACTCAACTCCAATCGAATGGCGCATGACCTCAGCGGGCCGTTTCAACTCAGCCTCAACCGCCTCAATCTGATCTTGGGGAACACCCTCCGGAAACCGCTTCAGCAACCAACCAAACGTCTGAGTCGACCAAAGATTGCCCAAACGCGGACGCAGAAGCTTCGCCGCCTCGACATGACTCAGCGGGGCAATCTCAACAGCGGGAGCGTTGAAATCCAGATGCGTACCACGCCGCGGCAGATAAGCCGGCAGCACGGTGTCATTGACATGCTTATGCGGATCGATCAGCCCACCAAACGGCACGGCCTTTGATTTGCGGGCGGCCTGTGCATCGGCCTGATTGCTGGTACCCGTCGCAATCTGCTCCAACACCTTGCGCGACACCTGGGCTGGCGACTCAGCGTGGCGCTTATATTGCTCACCGATCATCGCAGCCGACTCGGCAAACCCAAACGCATCCACCCCAACGCGCTCAATCACGTGATAACACTCACGCCCGTCATCGCCCACCCGCACCGCAATCGCCGAGTCCTTATCGCGCCAGCAATTGCGAGTGATCAGCAGCTGATCACCCACCATCACATCCGGCACTGAACTCACATCAAACTGCGAGCCCCGAAACGAAACCCTCAGCAAATTGCTCACCTTGCGATTTTCCGGCGTACTCACCGCCAGCTCCCGGCACACCTCAACACTGGGCGCCAAGCGCAACTGCTCCGGCTTAATCAACTGCCAAACGCCATACCGGGTACGCCGCGTGCGGGTATGAATCGACGTTCCATTGAAATACCGCATCCACCGACCGGCCCACGTATTGATCTGCTCCAAACTCGTGGCGGCCTGAAACTTCAGAGCGCTCTCAAACTCACGCTCGACAATATTGTGGGCCTGCTCAACCTGACCCTTGGCCCGCGCATTACCGGGTCTATGAATCATCAAATCAACAGACAGAACACGGCAAAGATTGCGAAAAATACCACTCGTCATCGCTGCCCCAGGGTCCGTCATCAGCACCCAAGGCACCCCATGAAAAGGGTCCGACTCACTGCGCTTCTGCATTGCATTAATCAACACACTGCACAGATTCTCAGCCGACTCCGCCCCCAGCACATACTCCACATACAGCGTGCCACTCGTATGATCGGTAATCACGTACCGCCATAGCCGCTGTCGTTCGATCTTCTTCAGGTTCGCGGGCTTGCCGTCATAGAACTCGGCCTTGTTCATCACCCGAGCCCCATCATCGGCCAGATAAAACTGCGTCGAAATCGAAGCATCGATCTGCCAGACGTGATTGGGATGCTGGCTCGCCAACGACACCGCCGGCGCGTCCTGCAAAAGCTGTTCGGGATGCAACTTATAAGCGCGCAACGCCCGGCTAATCGCACTGCGACTCAAAGGTCGAAACTCACCCGTGGCCTCATCCAACCTGCCAGCCATCACCAGGTTATTACTGCGCAAGCGCTCAACGGCCCGCACAATCGTCGACAATTGCTTATTGTTCGCCCGAATGGATTCCAACAACACCGCCGAAATCAACCGCGCTTCCTCAAGCGGCAACGCACTGCACCCAGCATCACTGCGCCGCTTACGCGGCTTCGCCAAACGCACCGCCTTCAACTGGCGTTGCAGGGTAGAAATCGAAACCCCCAACGCCAGCGCCCCAGCTTCGTAAATAGCCGTACGCTCGCCATGCGCGGCCGCGTCAGCGCGCTGGGCTACCTGCATCAAATGCTCAATGTGCACCGGATTCATAAAACAGACTCCGCAGGCGACATCCAGGCCACGCCATCAGCGTGATCAAGCAAATTGAACTCACTGCGAACCGACCCCAGCGTAATCTCCAGCTGCCGAATTAGACCTGCCCTAAAGGCGCGGTGGTCCTCGCCACCTACCGCCAACGCCTCAAGCTTCGAAAACCCCTCGCGCAGCGGCCCCAAAACATTCGCTTCGGCCTCATAAGCGATCGCCGACACCTCCGCACGCAAAGCCTTTGCAGCCTCATCAACCGGCATCGCCTGAACCCGCTTACGAGACAACTCCAACTCCCGCCGAGCCTTATCCAACTCACCCGTTTTCTTTGCCATCACCTCGCTTTGCGCGGCGTAATCGGCCTTCGCCTCATCAAGGCGCCGGCCTAGCGTCTCTTTCTCCGCTGTGTGCTTGGCAATCATCTCCTCAGCAAGATCAACAAACGCCTCTTTGTCACCGCCTTTAGCCACCTCAACCAATGCCGCCTGCTGGTCCTGGGGCAACTTCCGATACTGGCGCAACTCACGATAACCAATCCCCATCCGCGACATCGAATCCAGCGCCTCCTCACCGAACGCCCGTAAATTCGCAATATCCCGATCCACCTGATCAACCGAGCGTCCCAACAACCCACAAAACTCATCCCACGTACCGCCCAACGTCCCCGCACCGTGCGGACTCTTGCGCCCGGCCAACCCTCGATACAGCTTGTTCTCCTTCACAAACGCCAACTTCGACGTCCGCACCGTGCGGGAAAAAGCCTCAAACACCCCGGCCATCTGCGCCTGGCCCAACAACTGACTCACCGTGTCGCGCTCATCACCGTGCGCGGCATGCAGCGCAGCCATCGCATTCTGATCAGCCGTCAACGTCACCCCATCCAACACCGGCAACGCCAGTGTCTCCACGGGTATGCTCTTGCTCCGTGCCATACCACCCTCCTTAAACAATCGACCCAGCGGCAATACGCTGATTGATTTCCTGCATGCGGCCCGTCAAACGAGCCATGTGCTCGGCATGCGCCTGCGCGATCTGCAACACGCCCACAGAGTGAGCAAAGCGGCCGTTATCCAACTTCACCGCCAAGCCTTCCTCAATCAGCGTTTGCATGGCCCGCGTAATATTGCTCGGACTGTCCTGCGTCAGATGGGCCAACTCCGCATTACTCAACCCCGTCACCGTGTGGCCCTTTAACGCCTTCAGCGCACGCAAAACACGTGCTGCCGCCGACACCGAGCGATTCATAACCTCGCCTCCGACCTAAACATTTCAGGTAAATTGACAACGTCAGCGGCCTTAGCCCGGATAAACGGTGGGGCTATGTAGGAAATGAAAGAGGGGGACATGGTGTGAATGCGTGGCTTTTTTGTAGGAAGTTTCTTTTTTTGCCTCGCGCGCCCACACCGCGAAGGATTTAAAGCGGTAGATTCCAAATAACCGATATGATTTTTCATCGCGAGCCTCACGCCACAAAACGGTTGAGCTCGAGGGCCGCCGCCGGATCGGTACAAATCTCTCCGGCCTTAAGCCCCAGCTTGATCGCGATCTGATGGGCCTGACCCCGCACGCACTTTTTGCGCCCACCCAATACCTCGAACACCAGGTTGGGTGAAAAACGATTCGCGATTGCCCATTGGGTAATCGAAACACCTTTGGCCTTAAGCTCCGCTCGGGCCTGATCTGCAGTACGTAGCTCCATGGGTACACTCCGGGGGGCTGATGGCGCCACTTGGGTGCCGATTAAGTTGCCGTTCGTGGTTGGACGGTGTGAACTGATAATGGAACCAATCGGTTCCCATTTAAAGGCTTTTTGAAAACCGAATGGTTTCCTTTTGTGAACGACTGCGCGCAGAACGAACGCGGCTTGGCCTCAACCAGACCGACTTCGCGGCACTGGCCGGCGTGACGAAAAAAACGCAAATGCTCTACGAAGCAGGCGAACGCGTGCCCGACGCCAGCTACTTGGCCGCCATCGCCGATGCGGGGGCAGACATCACCCTCATCATCACCGGCCAAAAACACACCGCCACGTTGCCCAGCGCATGGGCGCCCATCGACAGTGAAAAACTCGGCCGGATCATCGAAATGCTAGAGGCAGCCGCCAAACAAGCCGGTCGGCGCTGGCCAGCCAAAAAATTGGCCGAAGTGGCCGCAGAGGTCTACAACGCGTTAGGTGACGATCAAGGGTTTGATGAACCACGCGTTGAACGAATATTGAAGTTGGTAATAAATCGCTAAAAACAAAGGAGTTGTATGCGAAGCGAGGAAGCAGATCTGGTCAACAAATTATCAGCCAGGCTTTCTGAGGAAATCGAAAATCTCCCCAGGGATGGAAAGGATCACGAACTCACCATCAAAATCAAAGGCAACCGAGGGCACATCAACCTCGGCCACCAAACCTTTGACATAAAGACCGCCAAAGAACCCCCACCTGCCGGCAGTGACCGCGCTCGAGAATGCCCACAATGCCGCCGCTGCACCTGGCGCTACACCCAACTGTGCATGCACTGCGACTACAACCTACAGCGCCACGACGAAGTCACTGAGCACGCAAAGGAACAAGCACGTAAGGAACGCCTCAATCTGCAAACGTTGAAAATTTGTATCAGTTGCGTAGCGATTGCCGTGCTGATTTTTATTGCCAGCGATTATCTACCTGTCACGTTAAAACCTTGGGCCGTCACGTTGACAGGCGTCCTTGGGCTCTTTGCGTTCATGCTCACGACAGCAAGCAAAAAAAGCTGACAAGCAACAACGAACTTACTAGCAGTAACGGTCAGGGACGACCAAAGCCAAACTAAAAGGAGGTTCTAATGACCGAGAAGGAACCGAACAGGCTGTGGAAGGCTAAGCCCACTGCCAAAGAAGCCGCACTGATTGTAGGCTGATGCGTAATTGCAGCGCTTACGTATGGGCTCCGACTGAACAAATGCGAATTGATGGTCCTCACCACCCATGGCAGTAAAAAAGTCCTGAATGAAGAGCCCCAACCTGTCGCAGCTCGATAGCGCTATTACCGAAGGTACGCGCATACTCAGACCTTGAACCATCTGAACTGGCTTATGATCACCAGACATTTACATCAGTACCTGATGAAATATTGACTTAGCAAACAGGCCACCATAACCACAAAGCAGGAAGCAAGCGCATGAGAAGAGATAGAGATGACCACCGTGATCGCAGCCGGGAGGACCTTACCAATAACAGTGATAAGGGCCACGGAGGCCATCGTGATCGGTTTGAGGACTCAGGGCACGGGCGCAGGAGCGATGAAGTGGTAGATACCCTTTCTCCACCACCACGGCCTGGCAGAGGGGATCAGGATGGGAGCGACAATAGCTGATCTCGAGGATCGTTGGCACAACACGCTTTTCAGCGTGCGTCGCTCGATTCGATACCATCAACGACGTCGTGCGTTCTATGACAGGCTGGATAAAACATCCAACATGCTGTCCCTGATCTTTGGATCCGTAGCGATTTACGGCGTCCTTCAGGAGAATGCAAAGACAGTAGCGCTTGTAGCATCCGCCACAGTGACCGTCGTTTCCTCTATCAATCTGGTCATCGGCAGCGCGCAACGCGGTCGCGATCACACGGATTTGATGCGCAAATATGTCGAATTGGAAAAGCGCATGCTCGGTAAGGCATCCGAAGAGCTATATCTTGAAGTAGCGACTGCTCGGCTGAGCATTGAAGCAGAAGAGCCTCCTGTCATGCATGTTCTGAACGCCATGTGCCATAACGAATTGATGCGGGCCATGGGATCTCATAAAGAGGATTTGCCCGCCATAGGCCGGTTCCAAGCTTTGATGTCTCAGTTTTTTGATGTCTGCGAAAGCAGTATCCAAAATCCAAAACGCAAAAAACCTACTGCAGAATCTCCTTAAACCCGATTAAAAGCCCCTCCAGCCCACGCCGCCCACCATAGCGGCGTGTGCATTTCAGCGCCTCAAACCCAGGCGCCACGACTGGAGGCAACCCCCATGCGACCCGAACAACCCCGCGGCATCCGCAACTACAACCCCGGCAACATCCGCCACACCCGAGGCATCCGCTGGCAAGGCACAGCCCTCAACCAGACCGACAGCCAATTCACCCAATTCATCAACCCACGCTGGGGCGTCCGCGCCATCGCCCGCGTCCTCATCACCTACCAAGACAAACGCCGCGCCGCCGACGGCAGCCCCATCGACACCGTGCGCGAAATCATCGAACGCTGGGCGCCACCCACAGAAAACAACACCGACGCCTACGTCATCAGCGTCGCGCGCGCCCTGGGCCTCGATCCCGATGTCGCCAGCGTCGACGTCTACGACTTCGAAATCATGCGCGCCCTGGTCACCGTCATCATTCGCCACGAAAACGGCGCGGGCCCCTTGCCGGGCGGCCGCTGGTACGGCGACGCCATCATCGCCGACGGGTTATCACTGGCGGGCATCGAACGCGGCATCGTCCACGGCCAGTTCAAGGGGGCGGCGGCGTGACACTGATCACCGATTGGCGCCAAGGCTACCGGCTCTACAGCCTCCAAATCAGCGTGGTCATCGCCCTAGTAGCGTTCGCCCAACTGGACCTATTGCCGCTCTGGCAACCCCAGCTGTCACCCAAAGCCTACGCCACCCTCAACAGCGCACTGGCCATCCTCCTGTTCGTCGCACGCCTAATCAAACAAGGCCCACAGCGCTAAGCCACCGTCCCAGACCCGGAGCGTCGAATGAACCTCAACGAACTCAACTTCGGCTTCCAAACCGTCCAGTGGCTGGTCCTCACCGTGCTCGCCCTCTACACCTGGATCACCAAACGCCAAACCGCCAGTACCCAAGAACTGCTCGAACTGCGCACCCGCATCGTCGCCCTAGAAGAACACGTCCGGCACCTGCCAGACCCGTCGGCCATCGCTGACCTTTTGGGCGACATGAAAGCCATCCGTGCCGAACTCTCCGGCGTCAAAGACGCCCTCAGCCCCTTGGCCCGGTCGCTGGACCGCATCAACGACTACCTGCTGCGAGAAAAAACATGACCCCCTACGCCGACTACCTGCGCCACGACATGCGTCTGGTCATCCTGCGGCTGCTGGTAGAAATGCCCGGCTACCGCGCCAACAGCTCCGTGCTCAACACCGCCCTCGACAACTTCGGCCACACCGCCAGCCGTGACCAGGTCAAAACCGAACTGCACTGGCTCGCCGAACAAGGCGCCGTCACCCTTGACGATATCGGCCCGGTACTGGTTGCAGCCCTCACCGAACGCGGCCAAGACATCGCCGCCGGCCGCGCCCGCGTGCCCGGCATCAAACGCCCGGGAGCCTGACCATGGCCGGTAGATCCTCCATCAACCGCCTGCCGCCCATCGTCAAGGCCTACATACAAAAGCTCCTGCGCGAAGACCGTCTGACCCTCGACGACATGCTCGCCGACATCCAACGGCGCTTCCCCAACGAAAAGCCCCCCAGCCGCAGCGCCCTGGGCCGCTTCAAAGTCGGCTTCGACGAACTCATCGACAAAGCCCGCCAGCAACGTGAAATGGCCGAAGCCTTCGTCGGCGCCTTCGGTGAAGACGCCACCGACAAAACCGGCGCCTTACTCGTCGAAGCCATCTCAACCCTGACCTACCAAGCCGCCATGGGCGCCCATGAAAAAGACGACGTCACCATTGCCGAAGTATCCGCACTGGCCCGCGCCGCCAAAGCCACCATGGAAGCCCGCACCCTCAGCGTCAAAGAACGCCAGACCATCGAAAAAGCCACCCGCGAACGCCTGCTCCAAGAGCAAGCCGCCGAACTCGACAACGCCGTCAAAGCCCAAGGCATGACCGAAGACCAAGCCCTGTTCTGGCGCCAGAAATTCCTCGGCGTCAAACCATGAAACCGTCCTCCAGCACATTGCGCGTCATCGAATGGGACGAACTGCCGCCCAGCGTCCGCCAGATCCCCGAGGGCTACGACCCGCTGGCCGAAGGCATCCTCATGGCCCACCAATCCCAATGGCTGGCCATCGACGCCCACATCAAACTCTGTGAAAAAGGCCGCCGCACAGGCATTACCTTCGCCGAAGCACTGGACAGCGTCATCACCGCCGCCTCGCAAAAAGTGGCCGGCGGCATGGACTGCTTCTACATCGGCGACACCAAAGAAAAGGGCCTGGAATTCATCGGCTACTGCGCCAAATTCAGCCGCGTCATCGCCGAAGCCCAAGCCTCCGGCGTCAGCCAAATCGAAGAATTCCTCTTCCAGGACCAAGACGATGCAGGCAACACCCGCCACATCAACGCCTACCGCATCCGCTACGCCTCAGGCTTCAAAATCGTCGCGCTCTCCAGCAACCCGGCCGGCGTTCGCGGCCTGCAAGGCAAAGTCATCATCGACGAGGCCGCCTTTCACCGTGACGTCTCCGCCGTGCTCGGCGCCGCCACCGCGCTGCTCATCTGGGGCGGCCGCATCGTCATCATCAGCACCCACAACGGCAAAGCCAACGCCTTCAACCAAATGGTCAGCGACATTCGCGACCAGCGCTACGGCAGCAGTGCCCACGTCTTTCGCGCCACCTTCGATGACGCCGTCGCCAACGGCCTGTTTGAGCGCGTGTGCTTCATGGCCGGCAAGGTCGCCACCGCCGAAGACAAAGAAGCCTGGTACAAACAAATTCGCAACGCCTACGGCCCGCGCAAAGCACAAATGCGCGAAGAACTCGACGCCATCCCCCGCGACGGCAACGGCGTCTGCATCCCAGGCGTCTGGATCGACGAAGCCATGCGCCCCGGTCGCACGGTCCTACGCCTGGCCCTTGATGACGACTTTACCCAACAGCCGGTCTACCGGCGCGAGGCCTACGTCGACGACTGGATCGAGCGCTACCTGGCGTCATTGCTAAAACCGCTCAACCCCGAATGGCGCCACTTCCTCGGCATGGACTACGCCCGGCACCGCGACTTCTCCATTATCTGCCCCATGTCCGTTGATCAAACCCGGCATCGCGACGTGCCGTTCGTGGTCGAAATGCACAAAGTGCCCACCCGGCAACAACAGCAAATCCTCTTCTACATCCTGCGCCGTCTGCCGCGTTTCGTCGGTGCAGCCCTGGACGCCACCGGCAGCGGCGAAACACTCGCCGAAGACACCGCCGACGCGTTCGGCCACAACCGCATCCAACAAGTCAAAATCACCCGCGCCTGGTACGGCGCCTGGATGCCCAAATTCGTGCAACTGTTCGAAGACGCGACCCTCACGCTGCCCAAAGACGACTCGCTGCACCAGGACATCCGCGCCATCGAAACCGTCGACGGCATCCCTATGATCGTCAAAGCCCGCAAACAAGACCTCAAAGACCCCGACCTCTACCGCCACGGCGACTTTGCCGGCGCCGGCGCGCTGGCCAACTTCGCCACCCTGGAAGTCGCCAGTGGCCCGGTCACCGTCAAATCACGCCGCCCACGCCAGGGCCAGCGCCTCACCCAGGGCTACACATGAACAAAACAGGTGTGTGGGTCAGCCCCACCGAATTCGTAAGCTTTGCAGAGACCCAACGCAGACCCTCGCTCAAACAGCACATAGCCACCCGTGGCCGCGCACAGCCCAGCGACTTCAGCCGCCACTTGCCCAACCCCGATCCCATCCTCAAAGCCCAAGGCAACGACATCGCCATCTACCGCGACCTGCGCAGCTCAGCCCTGGTCGGCGGCAATATCCGCCGCCGCAAGGCCGCCGTCCTGTCACTGGAGCGGGGACTTCAACGCGAACACACCGCCCGTCACGTTGAACGCTTCATCACCGACTGGCTCACCGACCTCGACCTGGACCGCATCATCCGCGAACTGCTCGACGCGCCCTTGTTCGGCTACCAACCCATCGAACTACTATGGCAGCCCGTGGGCAGGTACTGGGTACCGCAAGACCTGCTCGGCAAACCAGCTGAATGGTTCTTCTACGACAAAGACAACGCGCTGCGTTTTCGCGCCAAAGACGCCGGCCCCGACGGCGAGCCCTGCGACCCGCAACGCTTCATCGTCGCCCGCCAAGACGCGACCTACGCCAACCCCTACGGTTTCCCCGACCTGAGCATGTGCTTCTGGCCGGCCACCTTCATGAAAGGCGGCCTCAAGTTCTGGGTTCAATTCACCGAAAAGTACGGCAGCCCCTGGGTCATCGGCCAACACCCACGCGGCGCCACCGACAGCGAAACCGAACTGCTGCTCGACAGCCTCGAAGCCATGGTCCAAGACGCCGTCGCCGCCATCCCCGACGACGCCAGCGTGCAAATCATCGAAGCCGCGGGCAAAGCCGGCAGCGCCGACGTCTACCGCCAACTGCTCGAATACTGCCGCAGCGAAATCAACGTCGCCATGCTCGGGCAAAACCAGACCACCGAAAAAGACACCAACCACGCCAGCGCCACCGCCGGTGCCGAAGTCACCCAAGACATCCGCGACGGCGACGCCGCCATCGTCGCCACCGCGCTCAACGCCTGCATCCGCCACGTCGTCGACCTCAACTTCGGCCCACACGTCGTCGCACCGCGCTATGCGCTGTGGCAACAAGAAGAAATCGACAAATCCCTGGCCCAGCGCGACAAGGCCCTAACAGAGTCCGGTGTAAGGTTCACCGACGCTTATTGGAAGCGCACCTACAACCTGCAGGACGGTGACTTACAACAAGCACCGATCCAGGGCGACAAACTCGCATTCGCCGAGACCACACAACAGCGGGCGCCGGATCAAGCAGCCCTCGACCAAGCTATCGATAGCCTGCCATCCGAGCCCTTAAAGCAACTCACTGAAAACCTCGCCAACCTCATGTTCATGGCCGATACATGGGGCCGCCTAAGCGCAACTGCAGACCGGGAAGACTGACATGTCCAGCCCCGCAAAACAGCTCAACCCTGCGGACCTCAAAGTCATCTTCGGCCTCGAACCCGCCAACGCCATCGCCTACCTGAAAGCCAAGGGCTACACCATCACCTGGCATTGGCAAGACATCCTCGACCAGGCCCACGACCACGCATTCACCGTCGCCAAAGCCATGCGCCTGGACCTGCTCACCGACATTCGCGCCGCCCTCGAAATCGCGCTCCAACAGGGCCAAACCCTCCGGCAATTCACCGCCAACCTCAAACCCGTCCTACAAGCCCAAGGCTGGTGGGGCCTGCAAGTCATCGTCGACAGCCAAGGAACCGCCGAACCCGTCCAGCTCGGCAGTGCGCGTCGGCTCAAAACCATCTACCAAACCAACCTGCAAAGCGCCTACATGGCTGGCCGCAAAGCCGCCATGGAACAGACCACCGAGACCCACCCGTACTGGATGTACATCGCCATACTCGACGGCAAAACCCGCAGCAGCCACCGCGCCATGCACGGCCAGGTCTTTCACCACGACGACCCCATCTGGTCAACCATCTTCCCGCCCAACGGCTTCAACTGCCGCTGCCGCGTCATCGCCCTGAGCGAAGCCGCCGTCAAGCGCCGTGGGCTCACCGTAATCTCCAGCCAGGGAAAGACCTTCACCGAAACCGTCGAGACCGGCACCGACAAACGCACCGGGGAAATCAGAACGGCAACCGTCACCGGCCTCCGACTCACCAACGCCCAAGGACACACGATCGCATTCCGCACCGACCCAGGCTTCAACCACGCCCCCGGCCTGAGCTAAGAAACGTCCCCCCGTGGCGAGGGAGCTTGCTCCCGCTGGGCTGCACAGCAGCCCCAAATCCAGCCCCACCAATATTTCCTGACCCACCGCAAACCAATATGGAAGGCATCCCATGTTCATCATCGAACTAGACCACCAACACCTGCAGCAAACCCTAAGCAAAGTGGAACAGACCATCGGCGACCTAACGCCGTTGATGCACAGCCTGGCCGCCGAGCTCGCCAGCCAAACCGAGGAAAATTTCGAACATGAGGGCCGCCCCCAGTGGTCTGAGCTTTCCGACGTCACCACAGGACGCCGAGCCGAAACCGGCCACTGGCCTGGCAAGATGTTGCAAGTCAGTGCTGCGGGGCTGGCTGCCTCGATCACAACCCAAGCTACGGATAGCTCGGCGTTGGTGGGTAGCAACAAGCCTTATGCAGCGATGATGCAGTTTGGTGGGGATCAGGCGGATTTTCCGCAGCTGTGGGGGGATATTCCGGGGCGGCCGTACTTGCCTATGGATGCCGGAGGGAATCTGCAACCCGAGACGGAGCAAGCCCTACTGAAACTAGCGCTGTCTCATCTTGAACAGAATGTGGGTGCCTAACAGACTGAAAAGCAGATTGCGCCGGTGACACCACGGTTAGACGCGAACGGCGCTAGAGGGGGTAAGAACCACTTCAGAGCAAGGGCCTATTCAACCGCCCATCCAGCGCAAAAGGCTCTTGCAACACCAACTCGTACAACCCATCGGCCAGATGCGGGTTCATCAACAAATTCCAGCTATGCCGCGAAACACTGGAAGGGACCAACACAAAAGCGTGCTTGCTCAACAGATCGGCGCCAAATTGTTGCTGACTTCGGCTCGGCGTACCCGGCACCAGCCAGTTGGGGTTGGCAATGGTCTCGGGCTGCACAACATGAATGCCAGACGGATCAAGTACCCGCGCTTGCGTCAGGCAATGAGGTTTACTGTCCAGCGCATCGAAATCCTTATGCACGGCCACTTCAAGAATGGCCGTAGAGGCATCCAGCGCCGCGTAAACCGTGGCCATTCCCTTGGGGTTCCAGCGCCCACCTACTTTTTCAGCCCCCACGCCCGAATTCCAAGTGGCGGCATACTCAGCAGGATCAAGGCGCCAGAAATGAATCTCACTGCTCAAAGGGTCCTTAGCCATCAATAGACCCCGTATTCGATGCGCGTCAGAAAGTCAGTCACCAACTCATACCCGACCGAGTTGGAAATCAAGTCGATGGGAATCTCCCCATCCAGACCCCGTGCAGGCTTAACCATCCATTGCTCGGCAAGCTCACGCGAACCCAGCACATCCGTTGCCTTTTCCAAGACCTCAGCGTAGTTCAGTGCGCGCGTGCTCTGTTCTGGAGTCAGAGCTTCTTCAGGCGTTTTCAAGCGCCGCGCAAGCGTGCGATCAGAGGCACCGACGATTTTCGACAACACACCGGATTGCTTATAGACATTGCTGTTTTCGATCATGTTGAGCACTGACTGCAGCGGGAACCCGCGCCTAACTGCTCGGTAGATCTCCATGCGGTCATCGCTAGTCTTCCCTGCAAGCAAGACAGCAACCATGGGAAGCACACGGCTTGAGCCTGGCAGTGCTGTCTTCGGCCCATATTCAACAGGGCTCAGGGCGGTTACAGCAGCATTAGCTGTGCGTGGTTTGACAGCCGTTTTTCGGCTGACAGTTTTGACATCATCTTTGAGTACGACATCTTTTTTCTTAGCGCTCATAGCGATCTCCGGAACCATGTCATATGGCATTAACTATAGTGCCAAATGGCAGAAAATCCTAATCCGAGAGTGCTACCTTATAAACGCGTCACGTGCCTGGGATGGTGCACCGGCTTTCGGTCAACAATCAGTGATGCAAATGAGTAGGTCAGTTGCTCAACTTTCCCTCTGGCGTCCTGTGTTACGAATCTCTTTCGGCGGCGTCTGTTGTCGTCATGCTGCGTTGCCACTCCTCGCCATAGCGAGCTTTGACTCGTCGTGGCGCCTTGCCTGACGACAACATTCCCAGCCAAAAAAGAAACGTATTTGCGAACAGGGCGCTAGCGCGGCTCGGCGATATCCAGTGCCCGATTCACCAGCAATTCACTCACTTCAATGACTTGCTGGATACCCAGCGCTACATGCCGGCGAGAACCTTTGAGATCGAATGCCAAGTCGCTGATCATGGCATTGGCAGAGGCCAGGTTTTCGCTGAGGTTGGCGAGCAGGGTTTCAGTGTCGACGCTCTCCAAGACAGTGAAGAGCTGATCCGCTGACGGATCTCTCTTGGGTTTGACCTGTTTCGGCTTCAAATAATAATTGAGTGCCCGCTCAGTGGCTTCGTGGAATTTTTCCGGGCCGAGGCTTGAGTGGGAAGAGGTGGGGTCCGATTCCGGAGGATTGGGTGTGACCTTGAACATGGTGTATCTCCTGACCTGATTGGGCCACCATGACTTGTCGCTAAGCAAGTAAGGGTGGCGGCTGGACGCGGGTTAGCGAACCGGGGGTACAGGAGCCCGGCAGACCCGAAGGTCTCCCGCGCACAGCCGCCATTGCGACGATTGCA
The DNA here is from genome assembly GCF_014268655.2 of Pseudomonas marvdashtae. Classification (NCBI taxonomy): domain Bacteria; kingdom Pseudomonadati; phylum Pseudomonadota; class Gammaproteobacteria; order Pseudomonadales; family Pseudomonadaceae; genus Pseudomonas; species Pseudomonas marvdashtae. The sequence continues at coordinate 2,521,172 of NZ_JABWQX020000001.1, read as the reverse complement.
GACATCAATGTCCGCAACGAAATCAGGAGCGCTGTTGCATCCATACCGATTCGGGTCGCTAAACCCGATCACTGATGAGCAGTGACGGGAACCAAGCTACCGATACGGACCAAGGCGCACAAGCGGGCGGATTCTGGCTTAGTTGTAGGCAAAGGCGCAAGGTGATGTAGCCTCTGGACTGGCTCTCAGTATTACGGAGTATGTTTCTGTAGGACTTCAGGCAGATGACCCCCTTGGAGTGCTTCGGCCGATGGTTTTAGCCCGCAAAGTTTGCCCTTGATTCGGTCGGCGGTGGCTTGGAGACTGGGGCGGGTGTCATCTATGACTCGTCGCGGTGCCTTGCCTGACGACAACAGCCCCCACCAAAGAAGTATGTATTTGCGAAATAGCACGCTAGGGAAACTCCGAACAAGCTCTTCAGAAACCCGCAATGAGCGTCGTGCTATGCAACGAGGTCAGGTTTTTTAGGCATGGGTGACGCAGAAATGAAGGTCAACTGGATGAGTCAGACGGATATCAAGTGCCATCATTGTGCTACATTGAAATCTGTTCGTCAGGGAGAGGCGGTGGAGTTTCATGAAGTATAGAGAAAGCAATCTTGATAAAAAATTGAGGAATTGGTTTGTCAATGACAATACCAAAGGCCTGTTGCGGGGGATTGAGGTAGCCCAGGGAGGGTTTCGAGGGCTGACAAAATTTAGCGTCAAGCTCGAATATCCAATTACTGCCTTTGCAGGCATTAATGGCTCAGGCAAGTCGACAATGTTGGCTATTGCTGCCTGTGCCTATCACAATACAAGCAAAGGCTTCAAACTTTCGAAAAGGACGCGAAGTTACTATACTTTCTCGGACTTTTTTGTTCAGCATGCTGAGGAAATACCGCCGCCCGGGGTGGAGATCAGATATTTCATCGCGCACAACAGATGGAAGAATCTTCCTGAGGGCGTGGCATACCAAGTACGCAGAAAGAAGGCTAAAGGTCGATGGAATGACTATGATTTACGGCTGAAAAAGGTAGTTGTGTTTCTCGGGATCGAGCGAATAGTTCCTCATGCTGAAAGGAGCCAGTCGCGTTCATACTCGCGCTCGTTTAAAAGTATTCAGGTTCATGGATGGGAAGATAGCGTCAAAGATGCCGTAGGGTATATTCTCGGCAAGAAATATGACGATTATCGCCAACTTGAATACCGTAAATATAGCTTGCCTATTGTCAAGGTAGGCGATGTTATTTATTCGGGGTTCAATATGGGAGCGGGTGAAAATGCTCTCTTTGAGATTTTCTCCACTATTTATGCATGCGGGCAGAACTCGCTTCTGGTGTTGGATGAGATTGAGCTTGGTTTGCACGCTAAAGCTCAGCGCCTTTTCATTGAGACCCTCAAAGAGGTGTGTATGAAGACTGGTACTCAGGTCATCTGCACAACGCATTCAAAGCAGATTTTCCAATGCTTACCTGATGACGCTCGGTTCTTCATAGAGAGCTCCGGGGGTAAAACTAAAGTCACCCCAGGAATTTCAGCTGAATTTGCTTTTTCAAAAATGGGGGCGCTGGGCGAGAAGGAACTGGATATTTTTGTTGAAGACCCAGTCGCGAAAGTTATCATCGAAAGCATGCTTGACGGAAATACAAGAAGCAGAATCAATGTTACTCGCGTAGGTTCGGCTGGGGCAGTTGCACGTCAATTGGCGGCGCACTATGTTCGGGATATGAAGTCGAACATCATGGCCATTTTTGATGGCGATCAGCGTGTGCTGCAGAAAAAGAATGTTGATTACGCGAAGAACATGACTGAAATCAATGACAACGTCATTGAGAACTGGATCATCGATCGGATGAATTATTTGCCCGGCAATGTCTGGCCCGAGGCTTGGCTTCTTCAAAAATGTTCAGAGGTTCCTCAGGAGCTTGGCAGCGTTCTTGGCGTAGACGCGGATCGAGCCAGTGAGATTATCGAGTACTCATTACAGGCGGGGAAACATGAAGAGTTCGCCGAAATGGGTGAGCAGGTCAATTTAGATGCTGAGCGCTGCTTGGTCCTCACCTGTGGGGTGGTGTGTAGGATATTCGGTGAAGAATTCGATGACCTCTGCGAGGCGATCAAAACCGCACTGCGATGAGTTAAAAAACGTAACGGCCCGCCCAGCATTCTCTCCGGAGGCCCCTCTAAATTGGCCAGGTAGTTAAGACTCGAGAGGAATAACATGAGAATTGAAGAAGAATACAAAAAAACAGGCTACTTCTGGCTACTTGAAAAGGAAGAGAATAAAATCCCCGGAGTGCTATCAATCAATGATGGCGGAAAAATTGAACTGGAAATCATTGGGCATTTTAGCGATGGCGCTGACTTGCTCAATAACGACGATGGCCTAAGCCGAATAATTGGCCATGTCGAAAAAGATGGCCTAATCACTCTTGATGACTGCTTTTATATAAAAAAGAACATATCATTTGGTGGTATCTCTAAGTCAAGCATTCGCGCAAATACGGTTTTCAGTGGGGCTCACTGGGGTAAGGATGAGATTGCAACCTTCAATGCTTTCTCGTTCTCGGTGGATTGCTTAGATGAATGGGTTGGCATCAGCGGCATTAACGTAGATAGCGACTGGATCGCTGGTACTGCATCAATTAGTTATTCTCCACCCGAAGAAAAAGTCTTCTTCCTCGATAATGGAATGAAGCTGGAAATTTGCTTCGCATATACGCTCCCTGGATTTCCAAACATTACGGAGGCTAAGATTGCTCAGCGAGCTTATTTTAGGCTCGTCTCGGAGGAGTTGCGCGAATTAAGTGAGTTTAGGACTGTTGCCTTTAAAATCACAAACCTAATGTGCTTTGCCATAGATGAGGTTGTTACCCTGCAAAATGTTTCTGCAACCTCGTCTGAGAAGCAGCGCTGCGTGGATAATAACCAATACCCCATTCCAATTTCCATCTACTATCAGAGCATTCCATACTCCGAAAAAAAGCCAAAAAAAGATCGACACTCAATGCTGTTTAACTTCGGCGTTATTGCAACCAACACCCAGCAAGTGCTCAACAACTGGCTAAATGCTTATGAATATTTATACCCTGCATTGAACTTGTATTTCTCCACAAAAACTGGAGCTCAAAAATATCTTGAAGGTAAATTTTTGGCTTTGGCTCAAGGATTGGAGACTTACCATAGGAGAATCAGTCGTGAAACACTAATGAAGCCAGAATTTTTTGACGCGATGATTGCGGAAATTCTTAGCGGATGCCCCGAAGAACATGTCGAATGGCTACAAGGCAGATTGAAGCACGGAAATGAAATTAACCTCGGCAAGAGATTAAAGCGAATTATTGAGCCATTCAAGAATCACCTTGGAACGAGCGGAGAAAGAAGTAAGATGCTAAGGACAATTGTAGATACAAGGAACTACCTAACTCATTACAATGAGGAGCTGAAAAAGGGATCCGCAAAGGGAAAAGATCTATGGGTTCTCTGTGAAAAAATGGAGTCAATGTTTAACTTGCACTTTTTAAAAGTCATTGGATTTACTGAGAAAGAAATAAATAGGGTAATAAAAAATAGCTTTTCACTAAGGCAAAAACTACAAGCGAGCTAACGAATACTGTGTTGTTGTTAGAAACATCAGCTTCCGCTGAGCCGGGAGCGCCTCTCCAGAGCGGCAATTTACCGCTCTACACACCATCCATACGGTACAGATAGCGACTGTAAAGGGTTGGCTTGATGCCACAAGACTTGCATGGTTCCCTGCCTTTATATGCTCAAGCCTCCGCACTGTTCACTGCGGAGCCGAACCAGAGGCGCAACTGCTACCTCGTTTTGAACCAGAACAGACTGATGCAAACCGCTAGGATTAGCCCGGCCGTCACCAGCCCGCGGCTCTGGTTATACAGCCTTTTTATGGCCCAGCGAAACGGCCGCGCTTCCGCATTTTTCTGTTCCTCGCGCAAACACACAAAGGCACGGTTGAGTGCTGCCAACTTCGCCTGTGCAGATTCCACTGCGTCCAAACGCTCCGCCAAGTGGTCGAACATCGTGTGTTCGAAGATATTCTTCTTCCATGTTTCAACCACGTTTAGCGCCCGAACCTGCATCGGACGTGACAGGCCTTCGCGCTTTCCCGAATCAACGTAATCAAATTCCAAGCCAAACTGCTCGTAAAACCGGTTACGTCGCGCCTTATTATCGGCGCGTGCCTGTCCCATCCGCAGTTCAACCGGATTAACGGCGGCGTCAGGCCACTGCTGCACCCATTCAACGATGACGTTCATCAAATAAGTGCCAATCCGTTGTCCATGCAATTCTGGCAGTCCGAGGTATACCGAACCAGTGGCTATTGAAGAAGACGTAAGAGAGACTGTATTGAAAAAGCGCGAATAGCTGCTGTCAAATTGGCCATGTCCACTCTCGTAAGAAGGGTGCTTACCCGTGATTCTTCGATACGACAAGCGGATTGAGGCACTGCAGATTTCACCGTTAGAATCACGTTCGTACTTTTCTTCGCGCTCGACTACAATCCAGCAAAGTGGCGACGCTTCAACGCGATCTTTATCTCTGATCTCCAGCACCAAAATGCGGGGCTTCATGCCTTTTCGCTCAGGCCAAGCCCTATCAAAAGAAGGCAGAGCCATCAGTTCGTCCGTTTCTGGTTGTCGGAAAGCGAGAAAAAAAGCTCATCTACTTCTGTAGTGATGCGTTTCACAATAGGCGTCAGCTCTTGCGCAAGCGATCGAATTGCTTCAGCGGTATCGCCCATGCCTAGCTGGCCGGCCATGAAATCTACGCCGCCGTTAAACAGTTGGTCATGTTTCTCATCAGGGAATTCTTCGCCGTCCTTCTGAGCACGCTCTGCATGGTTGATCAAAAGTACTCGAGCATATTGGAGAGCTTGCTCATAATCGTGGTTGTTCATTTCGATCGTAGCGATTAATCCTTTTGCGCGCATATAGAAGTGAACGACATCCTTTGCCAGCTCTCGCGGTAGAAGGTTCAGGGCTGGCGGTCCCGAGTCGAAAATAGGAAACGGATTTTTCCCAACTGGTAATATATTCAAAAAAGGTGCGCCCCCAGCGGGCTTCGACAGTTCATCGCCGCATTCTTCCATGAATAACTCCCAAGCACCGGCAATCTCGGTACGCAGAAGCATTAACGTCGTAATCATCCTCTCTCTGTCCGCAGTTTCCTCTTTCTTCAGCGCCAATTTATGAGCATTAGTCGCCCCCTTCAACGTAAAGAATCCGCCAACAAATGCCCCTACAAGGCCTGAAACCAAACTGATGTACGCGTCAGGGCTTCCCAAATTCATACGCTTTTTGCTCCAAATTTTCATGCATAGAGCGCTATTCGTAGGAGCTCTACCTCGCTACGTTCACCGGTTGCCCTCACGTCGAGTCGCGCTGAAACTATCAGCGAGTCGTAAACGCTTTATAAAGCCTGACAGCGGCATTGCGCACCAATAGATCCCATCGCGATGCCAAGCCTATCTCATTTGAGCAATAATTTGGTCATCTCACTAAGCTTGCAACAGCCCCAATACAACCAGAACTGCGCATACGGCGACCTGGCTGACAGCCCATCAAGATTCGTGGAGTTAGGCCGACACAGAGGGATAAAAAAACTTCCCTTGCTAGGAAGCGGCCACAAAATTACGGCTTGGCCAACAAGCGTTTGGCCTACAAGGAGTGTGTCCAATGCTAGATCTTATCTACATCGTTGAAGACCAATTCGCATCAGCCTCCACCCCAAAAGATGGCACGGGCTACACCCCAAACTTCACAATCTCGGGTCAAGACACATCACTATCTGCAGCGAGACCAGCGTACTCAGCAGCGGCTATAGCTGCGGCGTCGTTGTTCACTCCTTTACTACCATTAATCTTGGGTGTGGCCAGCGTTAGCGAATCGTTCGCCGATAAAGATCGCAGCGCCACACCCGAAGAATCAGGCGCAGCTATACCAGAAGAAACACGTTTACTCACCGCCTACATACAACATCACTCATTGTCCCGCAGCCAAGCGAAAGAGGCTGGCTACCGCTTCCAGCCCGGGCACCCCGTCGTTGGTAAGGCTTACCGTAAACACCCCCTGTCTGACTACTCGACCCCAGATAACGGAAATCTCTACATCCCGAGTGATAGCTACGACGCAATCCTACTGGAGGAGCGCGAGTCGGAACTAATCAAGCTATTGGTCCATCTCGGAGCGACCAAAATCAGCATCACCAAGAAAGCCTCGGATAAAACCCGCAGCTCCGTCACCGCAGGAGCATCGGTACAAGGTGGCCCTATGGGTAGTGGCGACGTCAGTTATAAGGGTAAAACCGAACGCGATACTGACACATTGGATACTCGTGAGTTCTCGTTAACTGGCCGGCCTTGGAAAGCAGATAGCAAAGTCGATCGTGAAAACTTTTTTTGGCTTTCTTATGAGCCATCCTGGAAAGCGGTCGTGTTCGCCCGCGAAGTGGGTAGCTGTCTGACAGCGTCTCTAGAAATTAAAGAGAGCACCTCCTTCTCGACAGACAAAAACTTCGAACTGTCAGTCAAAGCGAAACTAGCCAAAGTCGGCGCACAGGCTGGTATTTCGAATCTCGAAACTGAAGAAAAAACATACTTCGTGAGAGCGGAATTCGCACCGGTAGACCATAGCGTTTAACCAAAAAACCACGCGGTTTGGCGTCGCTAGTCGATCCGAGGGGAGTGGCCTGGATAGAGCCACTCCTTTTACTATGCAATTTTGGCCCACCCCCAAGCGATCTCTCGCTGCTACATCGACTCCTTAAACCCGATTAAAAGCCTAACCACATACCTCATCCCAAGCTGCGCACACCATCTCCACCAAAGCGCAGCCCCATGACCCCACTCCACATCTTCAAACCCGGCACCCACACCGCCCAATGCGGCACCACCTACAACTTCACCGAAGCCGACCTAACCGCCACCGTCGCCGCCTACAACCCGTCGCTCCACGAAGCCCCGCTGGTCATCGGTCACCCCCAACACGACGCCCCAGCCGCCGGCTGGGTCAAGTCCCTATCCGCCACCGCCCACGGCCTCATCGCCGAACCCCAACAAATCGACGCCTCCTTCGCCGAGCAAATCGCCAAGGGCAGCTACAAGAAAATCTCCGCGTCCTTCTACCACCCAACCGCCGCCAACAACCCCGTGCCCGGCGTCTACTACCTGCGCCACGTCGGCTTCCTCGGCGCCCAACCACCTGCCGTAAAAGGCCTGCGCCCCATCGAACTGGCCGAAGGTGAACCCGGCGTTATCGAATTCAGCGAAGGCGGCCCCCAACTCGTGTCCTGCGCCAGTGCATTAGAAGCAGAGAACAAACGCCTAAAAGCCGAACTCGCCCAACGCGAAAACGCCGCCCGTATCGCCGCCCAACAAACCCTCCACAGCGCCAGCGTCGCGTACGCCGAACAACTCGTCGCCGCCGGCATGAAGCCGCTGCACGCCCCAGTCGTCATAGCCGCCCTCGACGCCGTGCAATCCGGCACAACCCCCTTGGCATTCGGCGAAGGCGACCAGCGCCAGCCCCTAAGCGCTGGCCTCAAGACCCTGTTCAAAGACCTGACCAACACCGTCAGCTTCACCGAAGTCGCCACCAAGGCGCGCACCGGCCAACCCGATGTCGCACTCACCAATCCTTTACTCGCCGATGCCGCCGCCCGCGCCCAACGCTAGGAACCCCCATGGCCACCTTCAACCAACCCAAAGACCTGGGCGACTTACTGCTGCTCCAAGTCAGCCCCGGCTGGACCAAAAGCAACGTCACCTTGCTCGCCGGCACCGACTACCCACTCGGTCAAGTGCTCGCCAAAGTCGCCGGCAAATACCAAGCCTTCGACCCCGCCGGCAGCGGCACCGCCAAAAAAGCCGCCGCCGTCCTGGCCGAGCGCGTAGACGCCACGGCTGGCGATCAACCCGGCGTGGTCATCGCCCGCGGCGCCGTCCTCGCCATAGCGCACCTGGTCTGGCCCTCCGGCATCACCCCAGCCCAGCAAGCCGCCGCCCTCGACGAACTCAATGCCCTGGGCATCGTCGCCCGCGCAACCCTCTAACCGGAGCCCGCCATGAACCTGCCAGACCTGTTCAGCGTCGCCAACCTCACCGCCGCCATAAACAAACTCCCGGCCATCCCCGGTAAGGTTGGCGCCATGGGCCTGTTCGACGAAAAAGGCGTCACCAGCACCAGCGTCATCATCGACGAGCGCGAAGGCCGCCTGGTGCTCGTGCCCAACACTTCACGCAACGACGACCCGGCGCCGCTCGAAGACCGAAAACGCAAACGTCGCACCTTCGAAACCCTGCACCTACCGGTCAGCAGTTCCATCCTGCCCAGCCAGCTACAAGGCATCGCCGCCTTCGGCCAGGAAAGCGCCACCGCGCCCGTCGTCACCGTCGTCAACGACCACCTGCAAGAACTCAAAAACAGCATCGAAGCCACCCGCGAATTCCAACGCGTAGGCGCACTGCGTGGCCAGCTGCTGGACGCCGACGGCTCGCTGTTGACCGACCTCTTTGATGAATTCAACGTCAAACAAAAGAAGGTCACCGTCGCCCTCAGCAACCCCGACACCAACGTGCGCAAAGCCTGTCTCGACGCCAAGCGCCACGCCGAATCCAAACTCGGCGGCGTCATGGTCACCGGCTTTCGCGCCTTGTGCGGGCCAGACTGGTTTGACGCCTTCACCGACCATGCCAACGTCAAAGAAGCTTTTGCCCACTACCAGGCGGCCCAAGATCGTCTAGGTGGCGACATGCGCTCGGGCTTCACCTTCGGCGGCATCGAATACATCGAATACGACGTCACCGTCAGCGGCCAACGCTTCATTCCGGCCGACATCGCCCAGGTCTTTCCTGTGGCCCGCGGCGCGTTCCGTCTGTTCAACGCACCGGCCAACTACAACGAGACCGTCAACACCCTCGGCCAGGCGTTCTACAGCAAGGCTGAGCCACGCAAGATGGGCAAAGGCTGGGACCTGGAAGCCCAAGCCAACCCCTTGGCCATGTGCCTGTTTCCCGAAGCCCTTGTCGAATTGAAGGTGGGCTGAGCCATGCGCTACTGCACCCGCGCCGACCTCAGCACGGCCATCCCGATGATGACGCTTACCCAGCTCTCCAACGACGACCCGGCCGCCACCGCACCCAACGAAAGCGTCATCGACGACGGCGTGCGTCAGGCCGAGGAACTGGTCGACGGCTACCTACGCGGCCGCTATCAACTGCCACTCCACCCGGTGCCCACCATCCTGCGCGACGCCGTGGTCTACCTGGCCCGCCATTGGCTCTACCAACGCCGCCCCGAGGGCGCCTTGCCCGACGCCGTCAAAGACAGCCGCAACGACACCCTCAAACTGTTGGAAAACATCCGCGATGGCGTCATCACCCTCGGCACACCCACCGGCCAGGCCGTGCCAGAGCCGGGCGAGATCCGCGTGCGCGCACGCCCTCAACAGTTCGGTGCCCAGCAGTGGGACCGCTATTAATGACGCCGGCCAAAACCCAAACCGAACAACTGCTCGACGCCATGCTCGCCCGGCTTCAAGCCGACCTCGGCCGCGAACTGATGATCGAGCTGTTCCCCGAAAACCCGTTGCAATACCGGCTCAACCATCCTCGCGGCGCCGTCTTGCTCGCCTACGGCAAATCCACCTTCGGCCATTCAGAAAGCACCGACGCCTGTTTCCAAGCGCGTCACCTGGTGCTGCGCCTCACGTTGGTGTTCCGCCAACTCAACGGCAAAGACGGCGTCGTCAGTCACCTTGACCGCATCCGCACCTGCCTCACCGGCTGGTATCCGCCGCACGCCAACCAGGCCTGCCGTCCTGTTTCCGAACACTTTATTGGGCATCACAACGGCCTCTGGCAGTACGCCCAAGATTTCGCCGCCGGCATCCCACACCTGCAAACCCAGGCCCCCGAAAGCGGGCCAAAACTGACCTCCGTCCAGCTTCAGGAGCACCCATGAAACTCACCACCTACCGCTACGCCGGGCCACCCAGTTGCGCCTCTCTACGCGTCGGCAAAACCGGCGAACGCCTCGAAGTCCTCCTGCACCCAGGCCAACCGGTCAGCATGCCCGCCGATCACGAATACACCCGCGTCCTATTGGCCCTCAAACACCTGCAACCGTTCCACGCCAACCCCCTGCCAGCGGGCTCATCCGCAAAGGCAATACAAGCACCATCAATATCCGCCCTTAAGGAATAACCCATGCCCGCCAACTACCTACACGGCATCGAAACCACCGAAGTCGAACGCGGCCCCAGGTCCATCCGCGTGGTCAAATCCGCCGTCATCGCCGTTGTCGGCACCGCGCCCACCGGCCCCATCAACGAACTGACCCTATGCCTTAACGACATCCATGCCGCACAGTTCGGCCCGCACATCACAGGCTTCTCCATCCCCGAAGCCCTGCAAGGCGTCTTCGACTTCGGCGTCGGCACCGTACTGGTCGTCAACGTGCTCGATCCCGCCATCCACAGCGCCACCGTGGAAGAGCAAGACCAACAGTTCGCCCCCAACGATCTATTGCAACTGGAACACGGCGGACTGCAAACGCTGCAAATGAAGTCCGCCGACGGATTGGTCACACATATAGAAAACACCGATTACAACGTGGACATGCTCTCGGGCCACATCAGGCGGTTGCCGGCGGGCAATATCGCCGCCAATGCCCAGATCAAAGTGGACTACACCCACGCCGATCCCAGCAAAGTCACCGCGACAGACATCATCGGCGCCGTCAACGCTGCTGGGCGGCGCACCGGCCTGAAAGCCTTCCAAGACAGCTACAACCAACTGGGCTTCTTCCCTAAGATCTTCATTGCCCCAGGCTTCAGCACCTTGAAAGAAGTGACCGCCGAACTGGGCGCCGCGGCGGGCCAAGTTGGCGGCATCGCCTACATCGACGCGCCCATCGGCACCACCGTGCAACAGGTACTGGCCGGGCGCGGGCCAGCGGGCGCCATCAACTTCAACACCAGCAGCGACCGTGTTCGGTTGTGCTATCCGCATATCAAAGTCCACGACGCCGCCAAGGGCGAGCGCCTGCAACCGTTGTCCATCCGCGCCGCCGGCCTGCGCGCCAAAGTCGACAACGACCACGGCTATTGGTGGAGCAGTTCCAATCAGGAATTGATCGGCGTCATCGGCCTGGAGCGGCCGCTAACCGCGCGGGTCGATGACTCACACAGCGAAGTCAACCTGCTCAACGAGAACGGCATCACCACCGTCTTCAACGCCTTCGGCACCGGCCTGCGCCTGTGGGGCAACCGCACCGCGGCCTGGCCCAGCGTCACCCACATGCGCAACTTCGAAAACGTGCGCCGCACCAAAGACGTCGTCGACGAATCCATCCGCTACAGCGCGCTGCAGTTCGTCGACCAACCACTCACCACCTCGCTCATCACCAGCATCACCGAAAGCGTCAACCTTTTCCTGCGCAAACTCATCGGCGACGGCGCCTTGCTCGGCGGCGAATGTTGGTACGACCCGGCCCGCAATCCCCAAACCGAACTTGAACAAGGCCACGCACTGTTCAACTACAAACTCACCGTACCGCCGCCCTTTGAACGCGGCACCTTCGAAACCGAAATCACCGGGCAATACCTGGTCAACTTGGGAGCTGCATAAATGGCAGGCTTTAGCGCACACCGTATCTCCAACGCCAACGTCTACCTCGATGGCACCAGCTTCTTTGGCAAGTGCGAAGAGATAGACCTGGGCAGCATCAAAACCGTGTCGAGCGACTTTCAGGGGCTGGGCATGGTCGGGCTGATCGAACTGCCGGATGGCATCGACAAGCTCGAAGGCAAAATCACTTGGAACAGCCTGTACGTTGAGGCGGCCAAGAAGCTGGTCACACCGTTCAAGAGCGTGCAGTTGCAATGCCGCTCCAACGTCCAGGTGTTCAACAACGGCGGGCTGGTGAACGAGATTCCGCTGGTCACGACCATGACCATTACCGGGAAGGAGTATCAGTTGGGTACGCATAAACCGCGTGATCCGACCAAGTATGAGACGCCGTTTTCGGCGACCTATGTGCGGCAGATGATTAACGGGGATGAGGTGGTGTTGCTGGATTATCTGGCGAATATTTTTCGGGTGGGTGGGGAGGATCAGTTGGGGAGATATAACAAGAATCTTGGGATTTCCTGATAGCCCCAACTGATAAGGCCAATAGTGACGCAGCCTTATCTATTCAGCATCAACTGCCATCTGTTGCGAGTAAATGGTGCGGTGTTGCTATGGGACGAGTGGGTACATTTGATGAAAATTACGCTTTAAGCATGGGATAGCGCACGAAGAGCCACGATGATGGCCATTCAGCTCTATGCTTGAGGCACAGCATAACGCTCACCTCCGTCCTCGCTCCATTTGCCAAGGATAGCCTCGTGATAAAAAATATCATTCTGCGCGGTGTTTCCAGCTACTCCCCCGACAAGAGCTCAACGATTGGGCCGCTTACCAAGGTGAACGTGTTCTACGGGCACAACGGAACCGGGAAGACCACGATTGGTAATTTTTTGCAGGATCCGGCGGATGTGATCTATTACCAGTGCAGCACTCAGCCTGCTGACGCAGAACGTGAAGTCCTGGTGTACAACCACACCTTCACGGAGAAAAATTTTCACGCGAGCTCTCAACCTGGCGTGTTCACGCTGAACGAAGGCAACATTGAGGCTGAGAAAGCACTGGAGGCTGCGGAGGCTGCGCTCAAGAAGCTCGCAGAAGAACGACAGATCGAAGTGAACGCGGGACTTGCACTCGCAGCGGCTCACAAAGCGAATGAGGAAAAATTGCGAGAGCAGCTTTGGGCCCTTAAGAAACCGTTCGACAACTCCGCATTGAAGTATTGTTTTACCTCTTTCCATACTAAAGAAAAGCTGGCCGAAAAAGTCCTCCAACTGAAGCTCTTACCAGCATCCAACACAGTTGAAACTCTGATGGCTGAGGCTGCGCAGCTGCAATCTGCGAGTGACATTGAATTGCCGGGCATCTCGGTTTTCCGATTTTCGGAGGGCGACATTGAGCAAGATGCGGTGCTACAGGAAGTCATTACCGGCTCCGGCGACTCTTATCTTTCAGCGCTGATTCGCGAATTGGGTAATTCAGATTGGGTCAAGCAAGCGTTAGGGCTCGTGAACAAGGAAGACCAACGCTGCCCATTTTGTCAGCAAACGCTTCCGGAGGGATTTTACAATGAGATCAGCAAGGTTTTTGATAAGACCTATGATGATAGGATAAAACTACTGACTGCATTGAAGGCGCGATATGAAACAGGGGCTGGACGCCTCCAGCTTCAATATCGTCGACCGGAATACCAGCTACCTACTTTTCAAGCCCCCATCGCGGAGCTGGAAGTTAATCTGCAACAAAATATCCAAAGCCTCTCAGCCAAATTAGCGAGTCCCTCCGTATCTATTACCCTTCATCCTACAAGCGATATTCTAGCTAAGCTCAATACCTTGGTCGCGGCAGAACAAGCTAAAATTGATGCGTTCAACCTCAAAGTAAAAGACAAAAAAACCCACTTAGAGAAAATAAAGGTACAGTTCTGGAACTGTTTTAGAGTCAACTGCGACCCCCTGATAGTCTCTGCAAAAAAGGCCTACGAGGAGCACGAAAAGAAAAGCGATGAAAAGCGTAAGGTGATCGAAGATATTCGCCAAAAAGCACAAGTTCACCGGGACATCATCATCGCAAGCAAAGCAAAAATTACAAATATTGACCAGTCCATCGACAGCATCAACGTCTCACTCAATATGCTAGGGCTTAAGGGGTTCACCGTCGTCAAGGAAGATGGCGAGCTTCCTCAGTACAAGCTTCAACGCCCCAATCAAGCGACAGGGGTCTTCAAGACCCTCAGTGAGGGCGAGAAAACTCTGATTTCCTTTCTATATTTTTTGGAAGTCTGCAATGGAGAGTTGGACAGCAAAGGCGGCAAGCTAAAAAGCAATCGCGTCATCGTCATCGACGATCCTATATCGAGCCTTTCGCACAACTATATCTATGATATAGCTTCACTAATTTATCGTCGCGTGCTCAACCCCAAAGACCGTTTTAAACAGGTCTTTATTCTCACGCACAATCTGTTTTTCTTTCACGAAATGCTGAAGCATCTGAAAAAATCGGACGAGTTTTCGCTATTTCGGATCACTAAAGCTATCTATAGCACTATCATACCAATGAAGCCCAATGAAATACAAAATGACTATCAATCCTTCTGGCAGACCATCAAGGATGCACAGGAAGGGCGTACGTCCGTAAATGTGATCCCAAACATGATGCGAAACATTCTTGAGTATTACTTTGCCTTTGTTCATCGGCAAGATCAGTTGCAACAAGCCTTGCTGGAGCTGGAGGAAGAAGACACTGAATTTCGTGCTCTCTATCGATACGTAAATAGAGAGTCTCACTCCGACGCAGTCAACCTAACTGATTTCGGGGAAATGTCTCCAGACAATTATATAGCGCGCTTCAAGCAGGTTTTTCTAAAGACCGGCTTTGGAGGGCACTACGAAAAAATGATGAGCTGAAAGTCTCCAATCATGGAGAAAGTATCATCATATTGCGCCATGCGGTGCCTACAACAACTCTTCGTAGGATGCATCTATTGACGCAGCCAACGCTGCGAGCTTATTGCCATAAACTGCCGAATCCCTAACGAACCCCGTTCATTGCGAGCTCTTGAACCCGGTTTAGTCAGGGCGGCAACCACCGCATAACGACTGGCCTCGTACATAGCAAAAGCGTTGAAATCAGAGTCAAGCAACACCAACAGCACCGCGTCGAAGGGCTGCGCCAAATCAATCGAGCCCAATCGGCCGACGATCCTGGCCGGGTTCACCACGCACCGGCCTTTGATCTGGATATGTACAGGGCAGCCATTTCTGATTTCGGTGGCATCGTAACCGGCCTTTCTGGCGCAATGTAGATCCAGGCCAAGCTTGGTCGCGGCTTCGTATTCAGCCACCTCACCGGTAATACCTAACGGCTTGCCCGTTAACCGGTAGTAGCGCCGGGCAAGTACTTTCGCATCGCGTAAGACTTCAAATATCTCAGCATTGATGGAATCGACGCTGGCTTGGATGTCATTCGCAACTGGGAGCTGAGCCAAATCTGAGCCTCATTACGCTAGACAGAGGGACGCTGAAGATTAGCAGCCATTTAGCGGTGAGTCCGTACGCAATGTCGAAGACTATGCCTTCTAGGGATAGGAGTCTTTCGACGGGCTACAACCCCCAGCGCCATTCCCTACAACCACCACAGAATCCCCCGGCAGCGCATCCATAGCCCCCCCGGTATCTTATCCCTCGTCACCGCTCGCGGTGACCGGGCGGAGCAGCCTGCGGTTGTACTTAGGTACCTCTCATGAATGAACAGGCCGCTCCGCCCGATGTTTGATAGCGCTGTACGCCGGGCCCCCTGGGCACTCCGGCATTGCAAATCCCCGGTCCACACCGGCGTACAGTGCCATCTTTTAACCGCCAGAGCTTTCTGGTAGCTGTGCGAGGTTCAACCCACTGCATTGAGTGCGATCTTTCAGCCGGTGACCTCGTACAGCTGCCTCCCTCCGCCAAGCATCCTTCAAAGCCCTTCATGTGCGATCGAAGGCCGAAGCCAATCACCAAAGATCGCCTCCAACCTCAAACCCTCTGCCGAGAATGCACATCATTGCTGCGGTCAAATGTAGGAAAATTCCTCAAAGCATCACCAGCGTATTATATAAGGCATGATCCCGTTTAATATCGATGAGCCCGAAGCCTCCCATAAGACGCTGTATTTTCAGCAATACAGCCCCAAAAAATAACGAAGTAAAGTCGCCGTGTTTAATGGCTGTAAACATATCCAGCGCGACACGTTTAAATACACTCCACATTACGCCTTAAAGGCTACGAGACCTTGCGGACTTCCTTACGCATGCTTCAGAATCCGCTGGCTTGTGCACTTTGCCCCTGGACTCTATCGTTGACCTGCCACTGCTCATCAGTGGTCGGGTTTAGTCGCCCATCAGGTTTGGTAAGGTGCTTGAGCACCGTTCAGTCAGGTCATTTATATGCCTGCACTAAATGGTGGTTGTGCGCAGGGCGTCCTCGGGCGCGCCGGGTTTTTGCCATTCCTACCGGTCGACTAACCTGCGCACAGCCGCCACCCTTCTTTTAGTCGAGAACGGTTGCAGCCCCAATGTAGGAATGTCAATTATGTTCAAAGTAACGCCCAATCCCCCGGATATCTATTCGGTACTCTACGACGACTCTCTCGACCCCGAAAAATTGAAAGAGGCGGCAGACCGCGCGCTCAAGATCTACCTCAACCCCGGGGCGCCGAAAACGCAGATACGGCCCTACAGGCGCGGCACGATCTTCACCATCGACCCAACGGTGGATGACGAAACGTTGCTCGTTGAGGCGTGCGAAAACCTGGCATCCGCCAGCGTGCTGGTCAGCGAACTCACCGACATCACGGACGGCCCACGACGCCAAACGATGCTGGTGCTGCAGCGGGTCATCATGTTGGGGGAATTAGCGGTCAATCGAGTAC